>JAGBCA010000029.1 GCA_017938205.1 Clostridia bacterium | reverse complement strand
TGCTCATCAGTGCAAATGCGAAGATTGCTCTGCACGCGTTGCGACAAAGTCGCAACAAAGCACATCGTGCAAAGCGCAATCGCGCTTGTGCGTGCAAAGAGCATCGCCGTTTCCTCGCTCGGTGTACCCTTGTACACCTCTTGCTCGTCATCCGACGATTTCTCCTCTAAATCCGTTCGCCCCCGGTGTGTTCTCATTAAGAATCCGCCAAAATTATAGATCTTACTACATTTTTCTCTTTTTTGCCTTGATTTTATTGGATTCTTAATGAGACTGCCCTTTTGCTTATTTCAGCTTTGCGATTTCCTGTCTTAAGCCCGTTTCGAGGGAATCGAAATCGTCTTTAGATAGCCCGGTTGCTTTCAAAACCTTGGAGCAATCGATCGCGCGATCGTAGCGTCTGTCATGCTTCCATTGCCACTCGTGTGCCTTGCTCGGAAGTCTTCCGTCCTCGGAAGAAAGGTATTCATCCTCATCACACCAACGGATCTTCACCCCCGTAACCTTCTCATAGAGGGAAGCGATCTCGCCCCAAGTCATATTGTGTCCCGAATAGACCGTAAAGGTCTCTCCCATTGCCTCGGGCTTGAACAGTAGATTTGCAATCAGCTTGCCCGAGTTTTTCGCCCAGTCAAGTCCTGCCGCATAGTCCTTTACCAAGCGCGGCAGAAGCAGCTCGCGGCCCTCTTTTCCGGCGCGAACAACACTGTCTCCCGAATACATCAGCAGATCCAACCGTTTCTCTGAAAACGAGATCACGGGGCGCACGATCGTCCATAGCTCTCCTGCACGCTCCCGCATCAGATAATCCTCGCATTTTGCCTTCGGAATCGCGTACTTTTCGTTTTCAAGAAGATCCGCATCCTTTATTACGTCAAGAAGCCTCGGCGCATCCTCGGTGATGGGGTGTTGCTCGTCTGCATACACTCGGTAAGAGGATAAAAATATAAGATGATCGGTATTTTCGATCAGAAGCGGATGGATCTTTTTGTAGTCCTCTACCTCGCTTGCGTGGATAAAGTTTACGATGCCGTCGTAGTGCCGCTTTGAAAACAGATCCTTCAGAAGCGCCTCCGTAGCAAGCGACCGATGAAAAACAAGCCTCTCGCTTGCAGAAGTCTTTTCCTCGGGGCAGATCACCTCAACGATTGCGCCGAGCCGCAAAAGCTCCTCCGAAACGTACGTGCCGAGCGTACCGCCGCCCGCGATGAGTAAAACTCTTTTATTGGAATACAATATAGATACCTCCTTTTTTAAAAAATTTTATCATATTGACAAAAAATATAAAATATGATATTCTGTATCTATCGAGTAAAATTCTTTAATAAAAGGCGGATAGCTTGACTTGAATGATATAGTATTCTATAATAATTTCGGCTTTAATGAGTACCGATACAAGG
The DNA here is from genome assembly GCA_017938205.1 of Clostridia bacterium. GTDB lineage: Bacteria > Bacillota > Clostridia > Oscillospirales > CAG-272 > UBA1740. The sequence continues at coordinate 143,371 of JAGBCA010000029.1, read as the reverse complement.
AAACCGTGCACCGTGATAACAGCATGGGCGTTGATTCTCATTTTATCGGCTTTATGAAGCACGGCCGCGGGCGTATCGTGTGCGAAGGCGAGAAAATAGAAATCGCCGAAGGGGAGATGTTCTATATTCCGAAGGGCTGCCGCTATCATTCCTATTGGATCGCAGAGGACTACGTTCGCTTTGATTCGATCGGCTTCTTGTATTTTCCATCCGAAACGCCGAATGGCTATCGCCTGCAAAAGATCCCTCTTGATGCAGAGCTATGGGAGGCGTTCTCGCCTCTTTCGACGGATAAAACGGTAAACGTACATTCCATCGCATCTCTTTTTCGCGTGCTTGCACTTTTAAGTAATAGGATGATACCTGCTTCATCCTCTGCAGAGGTAACCGTTTTTGAAAAAATGCTTCAGCTGATGCAAAGGGATCCGAGCCTGACAGTAGCGGAATATGCAGGGCTATTGGAGATCAGCGAGTCGCTTTTGTATCAGTACGTAAAGAAGGCATCGGGAAAAACGCCGAATCGGTTGCGGCAGGAGGTGCTCTGCCAAAGAGCAAGAGAGCTTCTGGTTGCCACGAGTTATACCGTGGAGGAGATCTGCGATCGCCTGAACTTCAGCTCCTCGGCCTATTTTCGTAAGGTGATGCATAGCGTATTTCACAAAACGCCCTCGGAAATACGCAAGGAGGGCAGAAGAATATAAAAAAACGACCTATCGGAATGTGTGATGTTCTTAGCGGAGAATTTAAAAACACCTCTAAGTGCGAGCATCGCATTTGCCCAGACAAATACTTTATGGGCTAAGCCCAAACCCATATACGTGAACCCCCAAAGCTCATACTTCGCTTCGGGGAACCCCTACACAAGCAGAAAGAGCAAACACGCAAGACCGATAAAATCTTGTATGTCTGCTCTTTTCTGTTTGTTTTAGTTTAGAGTTATGAGGCTCGCTTTGCTCGCCGTTATGAATTTGCTACGCAAACGTTATGATATGATTGCCCATCTAATCTAAAACTTGGCGAAGCCAATCATAACGATGCGAAGCATATCATAACTCATAACTTGCCCGTAAGGGCAATCATAGTTTAGCGTGAATACTCCGTTAAGAGTATCACGCTAAAGGATAGGTCGTTTTTTCTATTCAGTCAAGATCCATTTTCGTTTGTCCGGCAATGCCCTTGGCTCCGGGGGAGGAGAAGGCGCCGTAGGGAATGCCAAGATGCTCGTAGGCTCTCGGCGTTGCCTGTCTGCCGCGCGGCGTTCTCGAAAGAAATCCGATCTGCATCAGATACGGCTCGTATACGTCCTCGATCGTGATGGCTTCTTCGCCGATGGTGGCCGCCAGCGTTTCAAGGCCAACGGGGCCGCCGCCGTAAAACTTGATGATCGCCTCCAGCATTCTTCGGTCAATGTTGTCAAGCCCAAGCTCGTCGATCTCAAGGCTCTCGAGTGCCATGTCTGCGATCTCGGAGGTCACGTTACCGTCACCCTTCACCAAAGCAAAATCGCGCACGCGCTTGAGAAGGCGGTTGGCAATACGCGGCGTGCCGCGGGAACGGGAGGCGATCGCAAGCGCGCCTTGTTCCGTAATGTCAATTTCAAGAATGCTTGCCGAGCGCTTAACGATGGTCGCAAGCTCCTCGGGCGTGTAAAGCTCCAGCTTCAAAAGCACGCCGAAGCGGTCGCGCAGAGGCGTTGTCAATTGTCCTGCACGCGTGGTCGCACCGATCAGCGTAAAGCGCGGGATCGTCAGACGAATGGAGCGTGCGCTCGGCCCCTTGCCGAGAATAATATCCAAAGCGTAGTCCTCCATCGCAGGGTAGAGGATCTCCTCCACAGCGCGGGAAAGACGGTGGATCTCGTCAATAAAGAGAACGTCGCCGTCCGAAAGTCCCGTGAGGATCGCCGCAAGATCGCCGGGCTTTTCGATTGCAGGGCCGGAGGTCGTACGGATATTCACCGAAAGCTCGTTGGCAATGATGCCCGCAAGCGTGGTCTTACCGAGACCGGGAGGACCGTAAAGCAAAACGTGATCCAATGCCTCGCCGCGGCGCTTGGCACTCTCAATATAGATCGAGAGATTGCTCTTTGCCTTTTCCTGGCCTATGTATTGATCGAGCGTTTTCGGGCGCAGATTGTTTTCCACCTCTGCATCCTGCCCGGCATCGTATTCGTTGGAAACGATTCGATTTTCAAAGTCAAATTCGTTGACCTCTTCCATCATGGCAGAGAAACCTCCTTATCTTGCAAGCTTTTTAAGAGCCAAGCGGATCAGTGTGCCCGCATCCGCGCCCTTGGCATCCACGCCCTTGAGCGCGGTGAGAATGGTGTTTTTGTCGTAGCCGAGTGCCATAAGAGCCTCGGTTGCATCTGCGAGCGCACCGCCCATCGGCATTGCCGCAGGCGCAGAGCCAAGGCTCTGGGGAGATACGCTCATCATATCCTTTGTGATCTTGTCCTTGAGCTCAAGTACAACGCGTGCGGCCGTCTTTGCACCAATACCGGGTGCACGTGCAATGGCCTTCGTGTCCTCGCTTGCGATCGCAAGCGCAAGATCGTCGGGTGTCATCGTCGAGAGAATGCTCATAGCCGCCTTCGGGCCGATACCGCTCACGGAGGTCAGCTTCATAAAGGCCTCGCGCTCCTCGCGCGAAATAAAGCCAAAAAGCTCCACACCGTCCTCGCGCACCGCAAGATGCGTCAATAGCTTCACAGCCTTGCCAAGCTTTTCGCCAAGCAACGCCGCCGTCACGTTAGAAACGGTCAGCTGATAGCCAACGCCGCCGCAATCGATCACCGCGATCGGAGATTCAAGCACGGATAGCGTCCCGTTCAGATAGTAAAACATAATTATTTGGCGGGGAAGAGAAAACGATCAATTCGCTTCGCTCGGATCATCCGCCTCCACCTTTCGTATCATTTTTTCAAGGGCAATGCGCGAGAAGGTCATATCTCTTCCGCACCCCTCGCAACGCACGCGTACGTCACTGCCTGTGCGCAAAACGCGAAAGCGCTCATCCCCGCACGGATGCTTCTTTTTCATATGGAGAATATCCCCCTGTGCAAAGCGCAGGATCTGCATCGCGATCGCCTCCTTTGTATCATCTCTACTATTTTACCATAAACGATCGCAAATGTAAAGTCTAAAGCCTAAAATAATATAAATAAAAGGTTGACGGAGTCATAAAAATGTGATATACTAAGATGAATAAGTATAGAAAGGAGAGCATCCATGGTGATTTTAGGCATCGATCCCGGCCTTGCGATCGTCGGCTGGGGACTGATAGAATCCTATCGCGGGCAGCTGCGCCCTATGGCGTACGGCGCGATCACAACCCCGGCGCACACGCCGATCGAGTCTCGCCTTTCGATCATTCGGCAGGATCTCTCTCAGCTCATCGAGAAATACAAGCCGGATGAAATGGCTGTGGAGGAGCTCTTCTTTACAAATAATATCACGACGGGTATTGCCGTGGCTGAGGCGAGAGGCGTGATCCTCTGCACGGCGCATGAATGCGACATTCCCATCTCGGAATATACGCCGATGCAGGTCAAGCAGGCCGTGGTTGGATACGGAAAAGCAGAAAAGCATCAGGTCATCGCCATGGTAACCTCGCTCCTTCGCCTGCCGAAGCCTCCGAAGCCGGACGATACGGCCGATGCCATCGCCATTGCCATTTGCCACGCACAGTGCCGTGGCTCGGTGATGGGAAAATATTTCAATCAATGATAAAAAACGGAGTAGCGTATGTGGATCAGTGATCAGTGGAAGGATTATAAAATAATAGATACCTCGGACGGTGAAAAGCTGGAGCTGTGGGGAAAATACAGCCTCGTCCGTCCCGATCCTCAAGTGATCTGGAAGAGCGAGAAGAAGGATCCGCTTTGGAAACGCGCGGATGCGCGCTATACGCGCAGTCGCTCGGGCGGCGGCAGCTGGAATGAAAACCGCCTCCCCGAGGCGTGGACGATCGGATACAGAGATCTCACCTTTCAGATCAAGCCTATGGGCTTTAAGCACACGGGCCTCTTTCCCGAGCAGGCGGCAAACTGGGATTGGTTCCGCTCCCTGATCGAGAATGCAGGACGTCCGATCCGCGTGCTCAATCTCTTCGCCTACACCGGCGGTGCCACCGTTGCGGCCGCGAAGGCGGGTGCCTCCGTTTGCCACGTGGATGCATCGAAGGGAATGGTTGCCGCCGCGAAGGAAAACGCGCGGCTCTCGGATCTTGCCGATGCGCCCATCCGCTATATCGTGGACGATTGCAAAAAGTTTATCGAGCGTGAGATCCGCCGCGAAAGCTTCTATGACGGCATCATCATCGATCCCCCCTCCTATGGCAGAGGCCCGACGGGCGAGGTCTGGAAGATCGAGGAGAGCATTGACGATTTCGTTGCCCTCACTGCACGCGTCCTTTCCGACAAACCGCTTTTTTATCTCTTGAATTCTTATACGACAGGACTCTCCGCATCCACGATGAAATATATCGTTGGTTTGCGTATTTGTGATAAATTCGGAGGAAATATCGAGGCAGACGAGCTTGGTCTGCCGGTGAAAAACAGCGGATACGCGCTCCCCTGCGGCTCGAGCGTCCGCGTTTGCTTTTAAGTCCGCAGAATAAAGGAAACACTATGGAAGAAAAGAAAAATCTCGTCATCTCTGCAGAGCATCTGACATACGTATACGAGGATGCGGCCGATGCACAGGATGCACCGCCCGCCGTCAGCGATGTTTCTTTCTCTGTTGAGAAGGGTGAATATATCGCCATCCTCGGTCACAACGGATCGGGAAAATCCACCCTTGCCAAGCTTTGCAATATGATCCTCACCCCCACGGAGGGCAGGCTCTTTATTCTCGGCAGAGAAGTAACGGCCGAGGGCTTTTCCGAGGAGGATACCTTTGACCTTCGTGCCGAGATCGGCATGGTATTCCAAAATCCCGATAACCAGCTGGTTGCCACGGTCGTGGAGGAGGACGTTGCGTTTGGCCCCGAAAATCTCGGTCTGCCCCGCGAGGAGATCCGCCGCCGTGTGAACGGCGCCTTGGCTGCCGTTGGTATGGAGGAATACGCGCATCACGCGCCGCATAAGCTCTCGGGCGGTCAGAAGCAGAGAATTGCCATCGCGGGCATCCTTGCCATGAAGCCCTCGGTGATCTTGTTTGATGAATCCACCTCGATGCTCGATCCTCTCGGCCGTGCCGAGGTCGTTTCGATCATGGAGCGCCTCAACCGCGAGGATGGGATCACGGTCGTGCATATCACGCATTATATGGATGAGGCGGCAAGAGCCTCCCGCGTGATCGTGATGAATGACGGCCGCATTGCATTTGACGGAACGCCGAGAGAGGTGTTCAAAAACGTCGATCAGCTTCGTGCCCTTGGGCTGGAAGCGCCTCAGGGCGTCGAGCTTCTTTACGAGCTTGCACGTGCGGGAATGCCGCACAAAGGAGATCCTCTGACGGAGCAGGAGTGCATCGATGCACTCGCCGAGATGCTGGGGGGTGATGTGTGTGTATAAGCTCGAGCTAAAGGGTATATCCTATCTCTACAGTAAAAACACTCCATTTGAGAAGCTTGCGCTCTCGGAGATCAACCTCGGCTTTGAGGAGGGAAAGATCACGGGACTCATCGGCCATACCGGATCAGGTAAGTCTACCCTTGTCAATCTGCTGAACGGCCTGTACCGCCCCACGGAGGGAACGGTGCTGCTTGACGGTAAGGATATTTGGGAAAACCCCAAGCAGATCGCAAAGATCCGCACGCAGGTCGGTCTTGTGATGCAGTATCCCGAGTATCAGCTCTTTGATGAAACGGTCAGGGCGGACATCGGCTTTGCACCCCGCAATCTCGGCCTTTCTCCCGAGGAGGTGGAGCGGCGCGTTTCCGAGGCAGTTGCCTTCACAGGCATCCCCGATGCGCTTTTGGATCGCTCTCCTTTTGAGCTCTCGGGGGGACAGAAGAGACGCGTTGCGATCGCGGGCGTGATGGCAATGGGTGCCGGCGTCCTCGTGCTTGACGAGCCTGCCGCAGGCCTTGATCCGCGCGGTCGCCGTGAGATCCTGGACGGCGTGCGTGCCTATGCAAGAAAAAACGGCCTCACCGTTATTCTCGTCAGCCATTCGATGGAGGATATGGCGTTGTACTGTGATAACGTCATTGTGATGAATCGTGGCCGCGTATATGCATCGGGCACGGTGGATGAGGTGTTCTCGGATGCCGATGGGCTGATGGAGATCGGCCTGAACGTCCCGATGGTTGCGCGTATTGCCGCCGCCCTTCGCAAAAAAGGCTTCCCCTTGGAGGGAACGCTCTACACCGTTGAGGGTGTGAAGGATGCAATCCTTCGCCTCGGAAAGGAGGGCAGAGCATGATCTCGGATATCACTCTCGGCCAGTTTTTCCCGGGCTTTTCGCTTCTTCATAAGCTCGATCCGCGTACGAAGCTGATCACGGGCATTCTCTTCATCGTAGCTATCTTTTTGGCAAAAACGCCGCTTGCGTTTCTCGCTCTTTTCCTTTTCACTGTGGCTATGATCCTTGTCAGCCGTATTTCCTTCTCGGTTATTTTGCGCGGCATCCGCCCCGTGATATACATTCTGATCTTCACCTCGATCCTGAACATTCTTATGACGAAGGGAACGAGTGTGCCGCTCGTGGATTTCTGGATCATTGAGATCTATCGCGAGGGTATCGTTCGCGCCGTGTTTATGACGATGCGCGTGATCCTGCTGATCGTTGGATCCAGCCTTCTTCTGACCTATACGACCTCACCCATCTCTTTGACGGACGGTCTTGAGAGCCTTCTTTCGCCGCTTTCAAAGATCGGCATTCCCGTGCACGTGTTTTCCATGATGATGACGATCGCGCTCCGCTTTATCCCCACCCTCGTGGAGGAGACGGATAAGATCATGAACGCGCAGAAATCGCGCGGCGCGGATTTCACCTCTGGAAGCATCGTGCGCCGTGCAAAGGCCTTGATACCTCTGCTCGTGCCTCTTTTCGTGAGTGCCTTCAAGCGTGCGGAGGAGCTTGCCGTTGCAATGGAATGCCGTTGCTATCGCGTGGACAAAAAGAGGACCAAGCTTGTGAAGCTCACCTTCCATGCGCGGGATCTTCTTTCCTTCCTCGTTTTCGCGCTTTTCCTTGCAGGGATCGTTCTGATCTCCCGTATGCCCGCATCGATGCTGGGCGGCGGCTTTATCGCGCGCCTGCTTTGCTATCGCATCTGAGGGTAAGGAGATAGGCGAATGAAATACTTTGCAAAAATCGAATACGTGGGAACGGAGTTTTCGGGCTTTCAGATCCAGCCGGATCGGCGCACCGTGCAGGGGGAATTGCTTTCTGCGCTGGAGCAGGCCTTCGGCGCTCCCTGCCGCATTATGGGCTGCAGCCGCACGGATCGCGGCGTGCACGCCAAGGAGTTCTGTCTGACGATCGATACGGACGGGGCATCTATCCCGCCAAAAAAGCTTCCCGTGGCGGTTGCACGGTATCTGCCGCCGGATCTTTCGCTGTACTACGCTTCGGCGTGCAGAGAGGATTTTCACGCAAGGCACGACGTGGTTTCGAAGGAATACGTCTACCGCATTTGGAACGCACCCGTGATCGCTCCGTTTGAGTATCACCGCGCGTGGATCATTTATCCCACGATCAGCGACGAGGCGATCGCGCGTATGCAGGCCGCCGCGCCCCATTTCGTGGGAAAAAAGGATTTCGCCTCCTGCATGGCGCAGGGCTCGGAGGTCACCTCCACCGTGCGTACCGTGCAGAGCCTGACGGTAGAGAGAAACGGTCGTGAGATCCTCGTGCGTATCCGCGCAGACGGTTTCTTATATAACATGGTGCGTATTATCGTCGGCACGCTGATCGAGGTGGCCTTCGGGCGCATGGATGCCGATGAGATCCCCGATATCTTAGAAGCGAAAAGTCGCTCCCTCGCGGGCATGACCGCACCGCCGGACGGTCTGTATCTTAACCGTGTGGATTATGAAAAAGATCCCGATCCTTCCATAAACTGAATCCGATAAAAATTTTATTCCGTGGCAAGATGAGTATGAAATCTTGCCACGGAGCTTTTTTATGAAAAAACGATCTATAAAAAAAGGCGCTCTGATCTTCGCCGCCACTGTTTTTGCTCTCGCGCTGTTGCTTACTTTTTCGATCCTGCTTGCATTTGTATACGCGCGAAAGAACGTAAACTATGAAACCGATGAGCTTTTGTTTGCCTCTGTCGCGGAGGGAAGCGTGATCCGCCTGTATGCAGACGAGGATCTTACAGACAGTGTTTATACGCCGATCGAGATCGAGGTGATCTATCCCGGCGAGAGTCGGAAGGAATGGGTCAGCTATCGCGAGATCCCCACTTCCGTGATCGAATCCTTTCTTGCTATGGAGGATCGCGCCTTTTTCAAGCATAAGGGCGTAAGCCTTTCGCGCACGGCCAAAGCTGCGGTCAATTATCTTCTCGGATCGCGCGGCGGCTCGTTCGGCGGATCAACGATCACCCAGCAGGTCGTTAAAAACATCAGCGGAGACAGTGAATACACGGTGCGCCGTAAGCTTTCGGAGATCCTTCGCGCCTATCATATGGAGCAGATGCATTCAAAGGAGGAGATCCTGGAGGTGTATCTGAACGTTTTGCCTATGGGCGAAAATACGGTCGGAATCGGACTTGCCGCCGAGCGCTATTTCGGAAAAACGCTTTCGGAGCTTTCCTATGATGAGATCGCAACTCTCGTCGGTATCGCAAACGCCCCGGGACGTTACAATCCTCATACCGCGCCCGAAGCCTGCAGAGAAAAGCGCGATCACGTTCTCTATGCCATGCGGGATAACGGCGTGATCGATGATGCGGAATATGAGCTGCTCCGCGCACGGCCTCTTTCCGTGCTTACTCCCGTGCATGAGGAGAGTGAGATCTATTCCTGGTTTTCGGAAACGGTCATGGAGGAGCTTCGGGAGGATCTCTGCCGTGAAAAGGGCATCAGCCGCACGGCCGCAGAGGCCATGCTTGCCAAGGGCGGGTTTTCGGTTTATACAACGATGGATATCGGCGTGCAAAAAACAATGGAGCAAGTGCTATCGGATAAGAGCCGATTGCCGAAGGCCTGTGAGGACGGATTGGAGACCGCCATGGTGATCGTGGATTCGAAGAGCGGATGCCTTCTTGGGATCGTTGGCCGTGCGGGAAAGAAAAACGGAAACTATCTTTTGAATCACGCACTCACCCCGCATATTCCCGGCTCGGCACTTAAGCCGCTTGCTCTATATGCGCCGCTCATCGATGCAGGACGTATCAATGCCGCTACGGTGATGGATGACGTACCCCTTTCTTTTTCAAAAAACGGCAGCACCTTTCGGGAATACCCCAAGAACTATCCGAGTGTTTACAGTGGGCTTATCACCGTAAAGGATGCGCTCCGCCTCTCCAAGAATACCGTGGCCGTCAGACTCTATGAAATGCTGGGCGCGGAGAAGATCTACCATAGCCTCACGAACCAATTCGGCTTTGATACGGTCGTTCGCACCGCGTACGCAGAGAATGGAAGACGCCTGACCGATCTTGCCGCCGCGCCGCTTGCCCTCGGTCAGCTTTCGTACGGTGTTTCTCTTCGCCGCCTTACGGAGGCTTATACGGCGTTTCCGAGTGAAGGCCTCGTTCACGGTGCGAAGAGCTATCACGCCGTGTATAACGCAGACGGAGAGATTTTTCTTCAAAAAGAGAACAAAGCGAAACGTGTTTTCTCCATCGAGGGGGCAAGACTGATGAATCAGCTGCTCTCCGAGGTCGTGGAAAGCGGCACGGCAAAAAGCGTTTCGCTTTCAAGGATCGTAGATACGGCAGGAAAAACAGGGACCTCTGGAGAGGACCGCGACCGCCTCTTCGTGGGCTATACGCCGTATTATACCGCGGGCATCTGGATCGGATATGAGGGGAGCGATCGAAGTATAGGAACGGTTTCTCCCACGCATCTTGCGCTTTGGGATACGGTTATGTGTGCGCTTCATGAGAAGCGCCTCTCCCTTGTGCCCGAGGATCGTGTGGAGGGCTTTTCCACCGTTGGCCTCGTCACGTGCTCATACTGCAAGGATTCGGGATGCGCGTGCGGTCACTTTTGCGGCATGGATCTTCGCGGTGAAAGAGAGGATCGCTTTTACTTTCTGAAAAAAAGTCTCCCCGTCGGCGTTTGCACAACGCATATACCCGTTTACTACGATATGGAGAGGGAAGGCCCTGCTACGAGTGAAACCCGGATAGAGAGTCTCACGATCGTTTCCATGCTCCGTATCGGGGGAAGAGATTTTCCAAAGCCGATCTTCGTCAGCGATCAGAAATACGTCTATGAAGCTCCTGCAGCGGAGAGGGAAGCGCTTCCCGCCCTTCCTCTTTTTCCTTACGCGGATCTTGACAGGAAGAAAAATATCGAAAGTAGAAAATAAATATCGTAAAGCTATTGATTTTCTCACCTTTTTGTGTTATACTACTGTATGTAAAATTTAATATGCTTATCAAGAGCGGCGGAGGGACTGGCCCTGTGAAGCCCGACAACCTACTTTCGAGAAGTAAGGTGCCAAATCCTGACAGATGAGATTATTCTTAGCCTTGGGGGATTTTGCCGCCAAGGCTTTTCTTTTTGATAAGCAAGAAGGAGAAAAATATGAGCAAATACCTTTTTACTTCCGAGTCCGTAACCGAAGGACATCCCGACAAAATTTGTGATAAGATCTCTGATGCGATCCTGGATGAAATGATTCGCCAGGACCCCGATAGCCGCGTAGCCTGCGAGACCTTTGCCACTACGGGCATCATTACCGTGATGGGTGAGGTGACCACCAAGGCAAACGTGGACGTGCAGAGCATCGTGAGAAAGACCGTAGAGGAGATCGGATACGATCGCGCAAAGTACGGCTTTGATGCCAATACCTGCGCAGTTCTGAGCTCCCTGCACGCGCAGAGCCCCGATATCGCTCTGGGCGTAGATAAATGCGCCGAGGCAAAGAGCGGGGAAATGCAGGATGCGTTGGATACCGGCGCGGGTGACCAGGGACTTATGTTCGGCTTCGCTTGCGATGAAACGCCCGAGCTGATGCCCCTGCCGATCTCTCTTGCGCACCGCCTCGCAAAGAGACTTACCGAGGTCAGAAAGACCGGTAAGCTCTCCTACCTGCGCCCCGACGGAAAAACGCAGGTGACCGTTGAGTATGAAAACAACGTCCCCACTCGTGTGGATACCGTTGTCATTTCCTCTCAGCACAGTGCCGATGTGGATGCGGATACCATCCGCAAGGATATTATCGATCAAGTGATCCTTCCCATTATCCCCAAGAATCTTCTGAACGGGGAAACGAAGATCTACGTCAATCCCACGGGACGCTTCGTGATCGGCGGTCCTCAGGGTGATACGGGCCTCACGGGTAGAAAGATCATCGTGGATACATACGGCGGATATTCCCGTCACGGTGGCGGAGCGTTCTCAGGTAAGGATCCCACGAAGGTGGATAGAAGCGCATCCTACGCCGCAAGATACCTTGCGAAGAACATCGTGAAGTCGGGTCTTGCAAAAAAGTGCGAGGTGCAGATCGCTTATGCCATCGGCGTTGCCAAGCCCGTATCTGTGATGGTGGATACGTTTGGCACGGGTCTCGTTTCGGATGAGAAGATCTCGGAGGCGGTGCTCTCTCTCGTGGATCTGCGCCCCGCCGCGATCATCAAGAAGTTTGATCTTAAAAAGCCGATCTATAAGCAGCTCTCTGCCTACGGTCATATGGGCAGGGAAGAGCTCGGCGTGAAGTGGGAGATCTGCGATATTGCGGACAAGCTTCGCGAGCTCTGCAAGGCGTAAGGCTCGTCCTTATGAAAAGCGCATCGAAATATAAAGTTCAAATATAAAAGTATTTTCGCCGCGAAGCAGCTCAGCATCGCGGCGAAAATTTTTGTTATGAAATATCTGTTTTATACTTTTACACAATTCCGAACTCCGTAAAAAACCTTGTGGAAAGCGGTGGAAAACAAAAATCTCTTTTTCCGAATTGTGGAAAACTTTTTTGTGAAATCTACATAATTCCGTACTTTTAATTTAAAAACACGCGTTTTTTAAAACTTAAAGGTAAAAACAACCCTGTTTTGGCCACAACGGAATTGTGTAGATTTGGATTTTTCCACAAAATAGAGCAGTACGGAATTGTATAATAAAAAAAGCAACACCTTTCCCCGAGAGGCAAACGGTGTTGCTTTTTGTGCTTGTTATTTGAAGCGCAGAGCTTCGTCTGCGATCTCTTTAGACGTTCCTCTTTGCCTTCTTGATGCAGGTGAAGAGATTGTCATATTCCTGGTATGCATTTCTTGCGGGAGCAGGCTGCGGAATGGTAGCGGCAGGCGCTACGGGCTGCTCAGGCGTGTAGGGCACTTCGGCTTCAACCTTCACCTCGGGCTCTGCAAATGCGGGCTCAGCGGCTACAGGCGTTGCGGGAGCATAGGACTGCGCGGGAGCACTCTCCTCGCTTGCTGCCGAGGCAACGGCGGCTGCGGGAGCCGCGGGCTGGGGATCCTTCATGCTGTCAAATCCGGTGGCGATGATGGTCACGCGCATTTCGTCAAGCATATCGGGATCGAAGGTGGTACCCCAGATAATATTGGCGTCGGGGTGTGCCTCCTCGTGGATCATCTGGGATGCCATGTCAACCTCTTCAAGCTGAATATCCAGAGAGGTGGTGATGTTTACAAGAACGCCTCTTGCGCCGGCGATCGAGGTCTCGAGAAGGGGAGACTTGATTGCGGCCATAGCGGCAAGCTGCGCCTTATCAGCGCCCTTGGCGGTACCGACACCCATGTGTGCATAGCCTGCATTCTTCATGATAGCGGTAACGTCGGCAAAGTCAAGGTTAACAAAGCCGGGGCAGTTAACAAGATCGGAAACGGACTGCACGCCACGGCGGAGCACGTCGTCTGCGATCTCGAATGCGTTTGCAAGGGTAATGTGCGTATCCTCAACCTGCTTGAGTCTCTCGTTGGGGATCACGATCAGGGAGTCAACGTATTTGGAGAGCTCTTCAATGCCGAGCTCTGCCTGCTTCATTCTTCTCTGACCCTCAAATGAAAAGGGCTTGGTAACAATACCAACGGTCAGAATGTCGAGCTCTTTGGCCGCCTTTGCAATTACGGGTGCAGCGCCCGTACCGGTGCCGCCGCCCATACCGGTGGTGATGAATACCATATCTGCGCCGGCGAGAACCTCCTTCACGGCCTCGATGGACTCCTCTGCACTGCGCTTACCAACGTCGGGGTTGGAGCCTGCGCCCTTGCCTCGCGTGATCTTTTCACCGATCACGAGCTTCTTTGCTGCGCAAGAGGTATTCAGCGCCTGATTGTCCGTATTAACGGCGATAAATTCAACACCGCGGATATTGGTAGAGATCATGCGGTTCACGGCGTTGTTTCCGCCGCCGCCGACACCGATAACCTTAATATTTACACCACTGTCATATACTTTTTCGAAATCGAATTCCATAGTTAAGTCCTCCGTTAAGATATCTATATACTGTAAAATAGAAATTTTTATATATTTATATATATACATCTTAACATATAGACAGATATAATTGCAAGAGATTTTTTAAAAATATTTCAATGTTAACATTATTTGTCGAAATATCGCGTTATTTCACGGCAGAACAGAAAGAATTGCATCGGCGATCCGATCTGCCGCATTCTTCTCTCCGTGGCGTAAAAGTGCATGTCGCATCGAAGAAAGAAGGTCCTCTTTTTCAAGTGTATCGAGGATCGTTTCCCCGATTTGATCGATCTTCTTTTCCTCAAGAAGCAGTGCGCCTCCGTTCTGTGCAAGGCTGAGAGCATTTTTATATTGATGATCGTCCGTTACATTGGGAGACGGCACGAGAATCGCGGGTGTCCCTGCGGCCGCAAGCTCTGCCAGTGTCATAGCTCCGCTACGGCAAACACACAGATCCGCGCCGCACATATAAAGTGGCATGTTTTCGATGAAGGGATAGATCCTTGATCGACTGTGGCGCGTGGTGAGGGTGGGATAGCGCCCTGCGGCATCCTCGTAATAGCTTCTGCCCATCACGTGCACGTGATAGAGATCCTTCTTTCGCGCATCCTTGCTTGTCATAAAACCAAGCATGGCCTCGTTCAGGCACTGTGCTCCGCCGCTTCCGCCGAAGGAGAGAAGCAGTCTTGCTTCGGACGGGAGGCCGAGGATCCTGCGTGCCTTTTCTTTCGTGTATTGAAAAAAATCCTGCCGAACGGGATTACCGGTAAATTCACAGCGTGTGCCCCGTGGCATAGCACCTGCGCAGTCGCGTATACCTAAAAGCACCTTGCTGCATTTTGGCGCAAGCATACGGCAGGCGCGTCCGGGGGTTGCGTTGGATTCGTGCAAAACGGTCGGGATCCCCATGACCTGCGCCGCACGCACAAAAGGGAGGCAAACGTAACCGCCTGTGCCGAAAACGATATGCGGACGGAGCTCATGCAGCATATGTCTTGCTTCGCCGAATGCGCGTAGCATTTTAAACACCGACTCGATGCTTTTCAAGCCGAGTCTTCGTTCGATGCTTTGCATTGGTATTTCATATACCGGATATCCCGCGCGTTTCACGGCATCGTTTTCCTTGCCGCCCTCACGACCGGCAAAAACGATTTCAGCATTTTTTGTTTTCTTTTTCAGCGCCTCGGCAGCCGCCAGCGCAGGAGCAACATGCCCGAAGGTCCCGCCGCCGCAAAAAAGTATTTTCAAGGTTACGCCTCCTTATTTTGAGATCGTTGCATCACGGGAAATGGAGAGAAGTATTCCCATCTCCAAAAACAGCATGACGAGCGAGGAGCCTCCATAGCTGAAAAATGGAAGTGAGATCCCCGTGTTCGGTATAGTGTTGGTTACAACGGCAATGTTCAGAAGCACCTGGATCGCGATTTTCGTCACAATGCCGAGCGCTGTCAGCCTTGCAAAGGTATCGCGTGTTCTTAGCGCGATGTGGTATCCCCGATAAATAAGAAGCGCGAAAAGAAGCATGGCAAGCATCGCACCGAGAAAACCGAGCTCCTCGCAAAGCACGGTAAAGATCATGTCGTTGGCAGGCTCGGATATGTAGCAGTATTTCAGAAGGCTCTTTCCGTATCCAAGTCCGAAAATGCCGCCCGAGCCAATGGCCATAAGCCCCTGCAGAGTCTGCCATCCGCCGGTCAGCTGGTAAGCCTCCGGATCCAGCCAAACGGTAATGCGATCCTTTGTATAATCGGTGAAGAGTGCAAGAGAGGTAACGCCGATCACACCGAGCAACGCAAAAAAGCGTAGATAGCGCGTATCGCTCCCGCTCATAACGAGCAGGCTCACGCCGATCAGACCGAGAATGATGATGCAGGAGAGATGCTTCTGAAGCATAACGGGCAGGATAACGGAAAGCATGATAACCATGGGAAAGAGCGTTCCGTAAAGGAAGATATGCCTTCGGTTCTTTTTCTCCAACGCCAGCGGCTCATAGGCAACGAAATAACGCGCCATCATCAGCACCATCGTAACCTTTGCTATCTCGGAGGGCTGAATGGTGATCGGGCCGAGAGATATCCAACGCTTTGCTCCGTTTCCAACGAGTCCGATCATCAGCACGAGAATGAGCAGAGCAAGTGTGATCGCGTAGAGGATCGGTGTGATCCGCTCGATAAATGAAACCGAGACTCTTGAGAAGATCAGCATACCCGCGATCCCGATTGCAAGGAATACGGTCTGTCGCTTCATAAAATAGGCGCTGTCGTCGTATCGGAAATCCGCATAGGCGTATCCCGCACTGAAAACCATCGCCGTGCCAAACAGCGCGAGCGCAAGAACCGAAAGCAAAAGAAAAAGATCGATCGGAGGTGCGTTTTTTTGAAGAAACGGCGGCACGCTCGGATAATTCGGGCTCCATAGCCTTCCGAGAAGTGCGCGCCGCTCTTTTTTTTCATCAGAGTTCTTCATAATGCACGCTCCTTTCGTTAGGGAAGATAGAGCATATAAGCCACAAGTGACGTGATCAGCGTAAAAAAGATCGCGCAAAGACAGATCTTGTTTTCGGACCATCCGCTTTTTTCAAGATGGTGATGGAGGGGCGCCATTTTGAAGATCCGTCTGCGCGTGCATTTATAGAAAAGCACCTGCAGAATCACGGAAATTCCCTCAATTGCGTATACGCTTCCAAAGGAGAGAACGAGGATCGGATTGGAAAAGGAAAAGCTTGCTCCTCCAACCAAAGCGCCGAGAAAAAGAGATCCCGTATCTCCCATAAAGATCTTTGCGGGATGCAGATTGAAAAAGAGAAAGCCTGCGGTTGCTCCCATCAAGCATGCGGAAAGATATGTCACGTGCGGAATAAAGGCTGAGGAAATATAGAAGAGAGAAAGTCCCGCGCCGAAGGCAACTGCGGCGGCAAGTCCGTCAATTCCGTCCGTAAGATTTGCGCAGTTCACGCAACCGAGAAGAACGAGCATGGCAAGCGGATAATAGAATATTCCGAGCTCAAGCCAACCAAAGGAGAAAAGAATAGCCGTCGTGTCGGATAAAAGCACGCGCCGCAATAAAAGAAACAGCACAGCCGCCAGCGCCTGTAAAAGAAGCTTCTGCGATGCGCTTAAGCCCTCGTTTTGTTTTTTACGAAGCTTTTTTATATCGTCGAGGATACCGATGGCCGCATTGGCAAGCGCATAGATCAAAAGAACGGAGAGGGAAACGGCCTCTTCCTTTTGCGATGCGATGGAGAAAACGAGGAGTGCGGGCACAGAAACAGTCAAAATGGCGATCAGAAAAGCAATACCGCCCATTGTGGGCGTGCCGCTTTTTTTCATATGCCAGGACGGCCCCTCCTCGTAGATGGGTTGCTTTGCACTTCTTGTAAGTGCGGGAATGAGCCGCTTTTCAAGGATTACGGTCAGAAGCAGAGTGGCCAGAAAGGCCAAAGCATAAAAAGGAAAATAATTATCCAGCATCGTCATCACCGCCTACATCACTTTTCAGTATGTGTAAAATGCGCTCCATGCGCATCCCTCGCGCCCCCTTGATCCAAAGAAGCATCCCTGCACATGCACGGTCAAGGATCTGCCTTGCTGTGATCTGCGGACGCATCTCATCTGTGTTTATGAGGATGCGCCGCCGATCAAAGCCTTCTTTTTCTGCTTGATCTGCGATGAGAGATGCGTGTTCTCCGAAAAGAAAGAGCATGTCGATCACTTCACGTGCTTTTGCACAAGCGCTACCGAGCGCGCGGTGGAGCGACTCTGCGTGCGATCCCAGCTCCTTCATGTCGCCGAGCAGAAGCGCGTGCATCGGAGCAGGGGTGCTCTTCAGGGATTCGATCGCACAGAGAACCGACTCATACGAGGCGTTGTATGCATCATATATAATTTTCATCCCACGGCAGAAATGGATTTTCTGCCTAAAAATATTATACTCAAAATCGATAATTTTGCCGTTGATTTCGGGGACGGTGATGCCAAGATGCATGGCTGTCACTGCCGCGAATGCAAAGGCCGAAAGCATACCTTTGTCTTGAAGCTTTTCGGGGATGCAAAGTGCTTTCTCTCCTTGGTGCAAAAGCAAGTGGCCGCCACCGCAGGCATCGTTGCGTACGAGTGCATACGTACCCTCTTTGTTAAAAAGTCCGATCTTCTGTGCACGGGAAATGTCGGAGAGCAGGGGCTCTCCCGAGGGGATGAAAACATCTGCGTTCTTCCGCGCACCGATCAGAATTTCTTTTTTTGCTTTTGCAATTGCCGCACGGCTGCCGAGATTGCCGATGTGTGCGTGGCCGATGTTGGTTATGATAACGGTATCGGGCGATGCGAGAAGAGAAAGTTTTGCGATCTCTCCTGCATGGTTCATTCCCATTTCCAAAATCAGAATTTCAGTATCCGTAGGGGCGGAGAGGATCGTAAGCGGAAGACCGATCTCGCTGTTTTTATTTCCCTCGGTCGCATGTGTGCGAAAACGATCGGAAAGGAAAAGACGTAACATCTCCTTCGTTGTGGTTTTTCCAACGCTGCCCGTGATGGCAACCGTGTGCTTTCGCTTTGTCAGCTTTTCAAGATGTGCCTTTGCTAAAGCAAAAAGAGCATCGTTGACTGATGCAACGGTAAAGCTTTTGTCGCCGTATGCTTCGGTCAGTAAATATCCGCCGCGGGAGAGCACCTCTTCGCGAAAGTCCTCTCCGTTTGCATGTTCTCCCGTCATGGACAAAAAAAGCGTATCCTTTTCCGCCTCGGACGAGTGCGTGGCAATATAGCGAATTTCTGCATTCTCCGCGGTGCAGGCAATGCATTTTGTGATCCGTTCAATTTCCTTGGCGGAGATGGGTGTTGTCAGCTTGATTTTCATATAGTACAGTATGCCCGCCTTTTCTTTCTTTTAGTGCATCCAGGATGATTTTTCTCTCATCAAAGGGATGATAACCGGTTTTGTCAATGGTGTAGACCTCGTGTCCCTTTCCTGCGATGATCAGCGTATCCGCGCGCTGCATGGCAAGAATGGCGTGGCGAATGGCTTTTTTTCTGTCTGAGATCACGCGTACGCTTTTTTTGTTTCGGAATCCCGCCACGGTGTCTTTTAAGATCTGCATTGGAGATTCTCCTCGGCAATTGTCAAGCGTAAGGATCACGCTATCTGCATTTTTCTCTGCGATCTCAGCCATTTTCGGACGTTTTTCGCGATCTCTTTCACCACCGCAGCCAAAAATCAACCAGATCCTCTGTCCGCTTTCTTTCGAGGCGTTGGCCTCTTTCAGCGAAGATAAAAGCGCTTCCGGGGTATGTGCATAATCCACGTAGACGGATATGTCAGTTTGTGAAACGAGGTGCAGGCGCCCGGGAATTTCCGTAATACTCTCTAATGCTTTTTTTGCCTTACATGGCGCAATACCGAGTGAGATGGCCGCACTCAGAGCGAGCATAGAGTTATAGATCTGATAGATGCCGGGGATCGCAAGATGCACGAAAAATTTCGGGCCATTGCTCGTATACATATAGGAGCATCCTCCGAGCCCACTGCCCTCAATGTTTTTTGCCGCTACCTCGCCGGGATAAAGCGCCCCCACCCGTAGTGTTTCGCAGTTGCACTCCTCGGAAAGTCGGCGCGCATAAGAATCATCGTTATTCAGGATAGCAAGCCTTGTCTTTTCAAAAAGCCGTGCCTTGGAACGATAATAATTCTCCATGCTTTTATGAAAGTCCAAATGCTCTGCCGAGAGATTGGTGAAAATTGCAGCATCGAAGAAAAGCGGTGTCAGCTTTTCCAATGCGAGTGCGTGGCTGGATGCCTCCATAACAACGAACTGACACCCTCTTGTGTCCATTTCTGCGAGCGCGGGATAGAGAATTTCCGGATCAGGCGTTGTCATGGAATAGTATGGCGCGGAAAGCGTGTTATCGTCTAAAAGAATTTTGCCCGTGCCGATGAGACCTGCGTGCAGACCGTTTCTTCTGAGGATTTCCCATAGCATGGTTGCGGTCGTGGTTTTTCCGTTTGTTCCGGTGATGGCGATAAATTTCATTTTCGTCTTTTCCAAGCCGTAAAAGCGAAACAATGCCTCCGCATACGCGCGCCGCACGTTCTCTGCGTATATGATCGGGATATTATATCCCAAAGCCTTTGTGTCTGTCGGTACAACGATCGCGAGCGGCCGCTTTGCAAGAATATAGGGAAGCAATCGCCGCTTGTCATAAGCGATCCCCTCGGTCAGAAAAAAGAGCGTCCCCCGGGCGATGTCCTCGGTTCGGGAAGAAAGCTTCGAGGGCTCTATCATCGCCGCCTCATCGGGAATGACTGCATTTGGCAATAGCTCTGAAATTTTCATAACGCCTCCTTAATCCTCAAAATCGCAGTAAACGATCCTAAGCGTGATCCTCTCTCCGCGCCGAACCACCGTGCCGGGAGGAATGGATTGCTCTGTCACGGTCGCCCCCTCCGCCAAGGCCGCATTTTCAATGCCGGACAGTGTGATATTAAAGCCCTCCTTAGCGAGCCGTTTGTTTGCTTCCGCCAATGAAAGCCCACAAAGGCTTTCCACCGTTACGTAATCGCTTTGCTCTTCGGTGAAAAGAAGGATCTTCGTTTTGCTGAGTGAGATCTCTCCCGTGCTTGGTGTTTGTGCAAGAACGGTTGCTCCGCTTCCCAGTATCTCATAGGAAATATTGCTTTCCTTCAAAATGCTCTTTGCATCGCTAACGCTTTTTCCGACGAGATCGGGAACGGAGACCTTCTCGTCCGGGATCGAGCTTTTGTAGCCGAGATAGGGAAGAATATCCCCCATCAGATTGCCGATATAAGGAGCCGCTACCACGCTCCCATATTTGACAGATGTCGTGGGCTCATCCACCATAAGGATCATGGCGATTCCGCTGTCATTGATCGGTGCATAGGCAACAGTCGAGCCGATACGCAGATAAGAGTTTCCGTTTGCATCCAGAATATCGAATTTTTGCGAGGTTCCCGTTTTTGCCGCGATCTCATACCCCGGTACGTAGGCGTTCTTTGCCCCGCCGTCACCGCTTACGCCCTCGGCTAAAACCTTGGAGACCTCGGCAGCCACCTCTTTGCTGATCACGCGCTCACCCTCACTCTGCTCATGCACGGAGATCACATTCCCCTCGGCATCCAGAACCCTTTCCACTACATACGGAGTTACACGTACGCCGCCGTTTGCCACGGCTGCAACTGCCGTCAGCTGTCCGATCAGAGAAACCTTAAAGCGCTGTCCGAAGGAGGCGGTCGCAAGCTCGGTCGCGCCGAGGTTTTCTTCCTTATGAAATATACCGAGTGCTTCACTTGGAAGATCGATGCCTGTTTTTTCAAAGTAACCGAATTTTTCCATATAATCGTAAAAGGTGGATGCACCGATGCGCTCGGCCAAACGCATCATTGTTGGGTTGCAGGACATCTGCAGGCCATAGGCCAACGTGAAGTTGCTTCCGTGGCCTTGCACCTTGTGGCATTTGATCCTCCATCCGCCAACCGTATGATAGCCGTTGCAGGAAAAGCGGTCATTCATCGTTGCCGTGCCGGAGTCAAGCGCCGCTGAAACGGTAACGATCTTAAAGGTGGAGCCGGGCTCGTAAAGCTCGCTGACGGCCTTGTTCGACCACATGACCTCACGAAGATTTTTTTTGTACGCCTTGTATTCCTCGCTTCCTTCCGTATATCCGCTGGAGAGAAGCTTGGCGGCAGAAACGCTGTCAAGCGTATACGGATCGGATGGATCGAATGGGGAGGAGGTAGCCATAGCCAGAATCGCACCCGTACCCGTGTCCATCACAATGCCGCAAACGCGGTTCTGCACGTCGTGATTGATGCGTATGCTTTCGATCTGATATTCAAGCCTTTCCTGAATATAACTGTCAATGGTGGTGACGAGGCTGCAGCCATCTTTTGGCGGTATGTAAGTCGCATACTCAATGGGGAGCTCGTTCCCGGCAGCATCCTTGGCGTACAGATAATATCCGTCCTCGCCGCTCAGCAGATCGTCGTATTGATATTCAAGTCCGTACAGTCCTTGATTGTCGCTGCCGACAAAGCCAAGCAGATGTGCCGCCAAGGTTCCCTCGGGATAGGCGCGGGAATATTGCGCCTCGGTAAATACAAGATCCGAAAGATCCCTTTCCTCGATCCATGCGATCACGCTGCGGTATTCCTCCGCCGAAATTGATTTTTTCACCGTCACGTCCAGAACGGAGGTGTTGCGTATTTTTTCGAGCAACGCATCGCGATCCGTGGAAAGAAGGGAAGAAAGCTCATTGGCTATCTCTGTGTCGTAGGGGTGTCCGTCCGCTTTCATAGCCGCCTTGATCTGTCTTGTGGAAAGGAAAACACGCCAGGTGGTTTTGTGCGTAGCAAGAACATTCATGTCGCTGTCGTATATCACTCCGCGCTTGGCTCGCAGGGGAGCGGTCGTTGTGATCTGATCATAGACCTTTTCCTTGTAGTATTCATATTTTCCAAGCTGCAATCGCAGCAGATTGATGGCGAGATATAGCGCAAAGATCGCCATGACGAGGCAGATCGAAAGCGTGCGCTTTTTCGTTGTGTACAGGGTGTTTTTACCACAGGCATGATCTTGGATTCTCATACAGCTACCGCCGAAAATAAAAAAATATAGCGATCCCCGCATAAAACGGTTATCGCTATATTATACAAGCTGAAATCTGCTTTTATGATTTAAATTTTCTCGTTCATTGCAACCTGCTCTTCGGTTTCCTCCGGAGACTCCTCCTGCGCAAGAGCAATGTAGCCGCTTTCGTTTCCGAGGGAGGGCATCAAACCGTTCAGCGCGCCAAAGGAGAACATCAGCGTGCAGACGAGAAGCGCCGAGCAAGCGGCAGAAAGCGCCGTCCGAAGAGGGAAGGCCTTGATGGTCTTTTCGGGCGCGGGTGCTTCTTTCACCGTCAGTTTGCGGTTGATATAAGAAAATACCGATTGCAGTGCCATAGGGCGATGGGTCGTGATCGTGGCAGGAAGGGCGGCTTTTGCTTGCTTTTCCTTTGCCTTCATAACCATATAGCCACCGAGCGTGTATTCATTCTCACCGCTGACAACGGTGAAGCGTTGCTTCATATTATTATATAAGGTTTCATATACGTTGTTGGTATCCATTGTTTGGCGCTTCTCCTTTAATTTTTAAACTTTTTCTGCTATACGCAGCTTCGCGCTTCTTGCGCGCGGATTATTGGCAAGCTCGTCCTCCGAGGGGAGAATGGGCTTTTTGTTCACGTGGCGAATGAGCGGCTTTTTGCCGCATACGCAAATAGGGAAGTCTCTTGGGCAGGTGCATCCGGTTGCCAGCGATTGAAATGCTTGCTTCACAATGCGATCCTCAAGAGAGTGGAAGGAGATAACGGCGATTCGTCCTCCGGGGGCGAGCCGTCTTGCCGCGGCATCAATTGCGGGGCGGATCACGTCCAGCTCGGCGTTCACCTCAATGCGAATGGCCTGAAAGGTACGCTTTGCGGGGTGAGGCCCGTCCGCTCTTGCGGCGGCGGGAATGGCGCTCTTGATAATATCCGAGAGCTCCAGGGTGGTATCAATGGGCTTTTCCTTACGGCGTGCGCAGATCGCGGCAGCAATGCGCGGTGCGAAGCGTTCCTCGCCGTAGTCGAAAATGATCCGTTTCAGCTCTGCCTCGCTGTAGGTGTTGACAACTGTATGCGCATCCAACGGTGCTGTTATGCACATGCGCATATCCAGTCTCGCATCGTTCATGTAGCTGAAGCCGCGCGATGCATCGTCAAATTGCGGGGAGCTGCATCCGAGGTCTGCCAGAACGCCGCCAAGATTCTGAATATCAAGACGGGAAAGAATGGCATCCAGCTCGGAAAAATTTTCGTTGATAAAAGTGATTTTGTCAAGATAGTTCTTCAGCCGAAGCTTAGCGGCCGCAATTGCGTTTTCATCCTGATCAAAGCAGATCAAGCGTCCGTTTTGACCAAGGCGCTTTGCAATTTCCAGGGAATGGCCGCCTGCACCGGTCGTGCAATCCACGTAGGTATAACCGTCGCGAACGTTCAGTGCCTCAATGCATTCGTGCAAAAGAACGGAGGTATGTAAAAACTCTGTATCTGCCATGATGCATCTCCGTGATCGTTGTGATTATAAACCGTATTGGCGCATGATCTCGCGCATCTTGTCGTAGTTGCGGGAGGTTTCGCGCTCGTTCCAAAGCTTTTCAGACCAAATGCGGATCTGCTTTCCCGCACCGACGAAAACCATGTTTTCGTTCTTTCCGATCTTGGCGTGCTCCATCAAGCGATCGTCAAGAATGATTCTGCCGCTTGCATCGGGGATGCATTTCTGTGCGGCGCCGAGAATGAAATCCTGAAATTCATCTGCATCGGCCTCGGGCAGCTTACAGATCTTTTCAACGTAAGCTTCCCAATCCTCAGCGGTATAAATGGAGAGGTATGCATCGAATTTTCTGGTAATGTAAAATTCTTTGCCGAGCTCGTCACGGAACTTGGATGGAATAAAAACGCGTTTTTTCGCATCCATTGCATGGGTATACGATCCAACGAACGACATATGCATGACCTCCTTATCTCTGAAATCGAAAAATATCAGTGGAATCCCCCACCAAAACGGTCAAATTAAGGGAAAGTGCCTCACAAGCACCCACTTCGACCCACCTTGCTATTATTATAATACACATTTATAAAAAATGCAATACCTTTTTCGAAAAAAATAAAAATTTTTTTGAAAAAAATTCCCGTGATGTAAAAGTATGCTTACAAGATGCCCCATGCAAATGAAAAAGTTAATAAAAAACTGTCAAAAAGCACTTCCATTTTTTCTCGATTTGTGATACACTATTATAAGATAAAATGCAGGAGGGCTTTCATGGGATTATTTTCTCGTTTGTTCGGAGTGGGGAAGGATCCCCAAAGTACCGCTTTTCGCAGAAAACGCGCGGCAGAGCTGCACGGTCAGGTGATACGGTACGTCACGGAGCAGAGAAACGATAACGAGGATGTGATCGGGCGTGGTGGCTCGCTCGCCGTTTCGGGTGATGAATTTATCGTGGATTCCTCGGGGGATACGCTGTTTCGTTGTAAGGTGGATGAGCTGGAGGCTGCCTATCTTATGAGCGGGGACGGAGTGATCGTCACAGGTCCCAATCTTCTGGAGAACGGTAAAATGCGCACCATTACGGTGCATTTCGTCTATTACCGAAAATAAGCAGGAGGAGATATGCAATATTGTACGGCAATTCTTCTTGCCGCGGGAAGCGGCGCAAGATTTGATCCTCAAAAAACGAAGCAGACCTTTGCGCTCCTTGGAAAAAGCATTTTGCGCCGCAGTGCCGAGACCTTGGCGGCGGCATCGCTTGTAGATGCCCTCGTCGTGGTCGTGCGTGAGGATGAGATGCAATTTGCAGAGCGAGAGCTTTCTTCAATTTCTATCCCTTTCTCGCTGGTTTTGGGAGGAAAAACGCGGCAGGAATCTGTTTCAATCGGCTTTTCCCATATTTCAAAGGATACCTCGGAGGTGCTGATCCACGATGCCGCACGTTGCCTTGTCACGGCGGAGGGCGTGGATGCCGTCGTACGTGCTGTACGCGCGCATGGCGCGGCCAGCGCAGTCAGCGCTGTGCACGATACGGTGAAGCTTCTTGACACGGATGGAAAAATCACTTCCACGATCGATCGCGATCGTCTTTGCTTTGCGGCTACGCCGCAGGGGTTTTCCGTTCCTTTGTATGAAAAAGCATGGCAGAACGCCGCTATAAAAGGCTTGACCGTCACGGATGACAATATGCTTCTTGAAGGGATCGGGGTTACGATAGAGCCCGTATACCTCTCGGAAAATTTGAAGATAACAACGAGGGAGGATCTGCTTTTTGCAGAGTTTTTGCTAAGAAAGAGAGGCATTTCGGATGAATAAATTCAGGATCGGACACGGCTATGACGTGCATCGCCTGGTGAAGGGGAGACCGTTGATCCTTGGCGGGGTTGAGATCCCGCACACGATGGGGCTTCTCGGCCATTCGGATGCAGATGCTTTGCTTCATGCGGTTATGGATGCGATTCTCGGTGCGCTTTCTCTCGGAGATATCGGCCGTCATTTTCCGGATACGAATGAGGAGCTTCGTGGTGTCAGCAGTATGAATCTTCTTGCAAAGGTATATACGATGATGCAGGAGCGCTCTGCAGCGATCGAAAATCTGGACGTTACGGTGATCGCGCAGAAACCAAAGCTTTCGCCATATATTCCGTCAATGCTTCAAAATGTTGCCTTTGCTTTGCATACGGAGCTCTCTTCCGTTAATATCAAGGCGACAACGGAGGAGCATCTCGGCTTCACGGGAAGTGAGCTTGGCATTGCCGCGCACGCTGTCGCGCTTTTACGAATTGAAAAATAAGAGGCCGCTCCCTTTGCGCCTTTGCATAGGAAGCAGCCCCAATCGAAAAAAGCAAAAAACGCGCGTGTTTTTTCTTCAAACTTCTTTCTCTTTAATGTCGGCACGCGGCTTTTGCTTGAATTTTTCTCCGTTATTCAGTGTATGCAAGTCCTCTGCGGCTTGTGAATAATAAAAATTTTTATTAATATGAGGTGTTTATGATTTACGTTTCTCCTTCCGTTCTTGCGTGTGATTTTTCGAAGCTTGGTGAAGAGGTTGCCGGCATTGAGCGTGCCGGTGCCGATATGGCGCATCTGGACGTTATGGACGGTATGTTCGTAACCAACATTTCCTTCGGTTTTCCGATCATAGAGTCGTTGCGCAAGACTTCCTCTATCGTGTTTGACGTGCATCTGATGATCGAAGCACCTGAGCGCTATGTCTCGCGCTTTGCAGATGCGGGTGCAGATATTATTACCTTCCATTACGAGGCGGCAAGCGATCCCGCCGCACTTCTTGCAAAGATTCGTGAGCTCGGAAAAAAAGCATCCATTTCCATTAAGCCTGCAACGCCCGCAGAGGTGCTTTATCCGCTCCTGCCTCTTTGTGATATGGTTCTTGTGATGACGGTTGAGCCGGGTTACGGCGGCCAGGCTCTGATCCCCGAAACCTTGGATAAGGTAAAGGCCTTGCGTGAAGAAATCACGCGTCGCGGTCTTAACGTGGATATCCAGGTGGATGGCGGCATTCATGCCGGAAATGCAAAGGATGCGATTTCGGCAGGTGCAAACGTTCTTGTTGCCGGAAGTGCCGTTTTCCGCGCAGAGGATAGAGCGGCGGCTATTCGTGCGCTCAAGGAGGCATAATTATTTCGCAAGCCTTCGACATTTTCGGCCATTGCTCGCGTTTTGTAAAAAACATAATTGCCTCGTGCATGTACCTTTCATGCCGAGGCGATTTTTTTATTTTTTCATCTCTTCATACGACAAGAAATACGCCCGAGTCGTGTTATAATTTTTTCGTAGAGCGTAGAGGAGGTGAGGCGTGATGCGCGTTTTATACATTGACGTTTATTTTTTGATCAATTTCACGGTGGATCTTCTTGCATTGTATTTTTCGGCCTTGCTTTTGCATTTTCCCATTTATCGATGGCGGCTTTCACTTGCGTCGATTATTGGTGCTTGCTTTGCTTCGGTGGCGGTTTTGCTTTACGGTAAAACCTTGCTTCTGCTTTCGCTCTCGGTTCTTTCATTGATATGTATGATCCTTTTGGTCGGGAAGAACGGTGGCTGCTTCAGAAGGATCCGTCTTTCGCTTGTTTTCCTTTTGCTACAGATGCTGATTGGAGGGATCGTACATTGGGGATATGGCATTTTGGAGAAGCGGCTCAGATCGCTTCGCCTGGAAACAGATGCCGGAAATCGCAAGCTGCTTTATCTTTCGGTGCTCATATTGTTGGCCATCGGGATCTTGCGTCTTTCGATCTCGCTTCTTTCGCATACGGCAAGGGTGCGATCCTCGGAGGTGGAGATCGTGATTGCGGGAAATCGCTTTTTCGGAAGTGCATTGGTGGATAGCGGAAGCTTTCTTTGCGATCCGCTGGATGGATCAGCGGTGGTTTTGATAAAATCTGCAGTGGCGCGCCGTTTGCTTCCTCCTGCGTTTTTACTTGAAAATACGGAGGCGCTTTCGGAGGAATATCAGAAAAAGCTGCGCCTGATCCCCGTGAGGGTCATGGGGGTGCAAAAAATACTGTTTGGGATCCGCCCGGATGAATTTTGTGTTCTGCAAGGAAAAAAAAGGGAGCATCTGCGCGTGATTATAGCATATGATAAGGAGGAAGGCGACTACGAGGGGTATTCGGTTCTGATCCCCTCTGCTTTAGCGGAAAATGTTTAGTGTTAAAAAGTTATATTTGCGCGTGCTTCGTTTTTTCGGACGTACACGTGCCTCGTTATTTCGTACGGATGAGGTTTATTACATCAACGGTGCGGACGTATTACCGCCGCCGCTTTCTGCCGAAGAAGAGGAAAGGCTGCTTTCATGTCTTGAAACAGAGGAATCGCGCCGCCTCATGATCGAGCACAATCTCCGTCTTGTGGTCTACGTTGCAAAGCGATTTGAAAATACGGGGGCAACTCTCGAGGAGTTAATATCCATTGGAACGGTGGGGTTGGTCAAGGCGGTGTATAGCTTTGATGCCGCGAAAAATATCAAGATCGCTACTTACGCATCCCGTTGCATTGAAAATGAGATTCTGATGTTTATCCGTAAGAGCGCGAGCTATAAAAAAGAAATATCGATCGATGAGCCTCTGAGTGTGGATTGGGACGGAAATGAGCTGCTTCTTTCGGATGTTCTCGGAAGTGAGCTGGATGCGGTTTCGAAGGAGATGGAGGAGGACGAGGAGCGACGGGTGCTGCGCAATGCCGTGGCAGACCTGAATCCGAGAGAGCGTGTGATCGTTGAGATGCGATTCGGCTTGGAGGGAAGGACGGCTATGACGCAAAAAGAGGTTGCAGATGCACTCGGTATCTCGCAAAGCTATATTTCTCGTCTTGAAAAAAAGATCATGCACCGCCTCAGGAAGAAAATCGAAGAAAAAATATAATTTTTTTCAAAAAGGTATTGCAAAAAGAAAAATAATATGATATAATCAATTGTAATTGAAAAGTATAAAACGACAAGAGGTGTTAAAATGAAGGCTGGATTACATCCCGAGTACAAAGAGGCTACCATTAGATGTGCTTGCGGCGCAACCGTTCAGACGCACTCCGTAAAGGGTGATATGAACGTGGAAATCTGCTCCAAGTGCCATCCCTTTTATACAGGTAAGCAAAAGTTTGTAGATGCCGGTGGACGCGTAGATAAGTTCAAGAAGCGTCTCGCAATGATGAAGTGATCATTGCTAAAACAGAGCGTTGTTCGCCTATATGGCGTCAATGCTCTTTTTATTTTCGCGGAGGAGAAAATGGAAGAAAAGAAAATTACGACCGCCGTGCTTGTCGGTATGGCGGAAAACGCCGCTGCAGTACCTATGCAGCAAAGCAGTCTTGATGAGCTGGAGCGGCTTTTGGAAACAGCAGGCGGTGAAGCCTTTGCCAAGGTTTTGCAGATCAAAAGCAGCTACGATGCTCGTACCTGTATTGGAAGCGGAAAGGTTCGTGAGATTGCAGAGCTTTGCCATGCAAACGGTATTTCTCTCGTGATTTTTGATTTTGAACTGACCGCAGGGCAGATCCGCAATCTGGAGGAGGATATGGAAGATATCCGCGTGATCGACCGCAGCATGCTGATCTTAGATATTTTTGCTCTCCACGCCACCAGCGGCGAGGGCAAGCTGCAGGTGGAGCTCGCACAGCTGAAATACACAGCGCCTCGTCTTATGGGACAGGGAAAGGAGCTTTCGCGTCAGGGGGGCGGTATCGGTAGCAGAGGACCCGGAGAATCGAAGCTGGAGAGCGATCGCCGTCATCTCAAGGAGCGGATCCATGCCTTGGAGGCTCAGCTTGCCGAAATGGAGCATACGCGTGGCGTTATGCGTCGCCAAAGGGATAAAAGCGGCCTCAAAAAAATTGCTATCGTTGGATATACGAATGCAGGGAAGTCTACGCTTTTGAATGCGCTGACGGATGCTGGCGTGCTCTCCGAGGATAAGCTCTTTGCAACGCTTGACCCAACAACGCGCCGATTGGAGCTTCCGTGCGGCGAGAGCGTGCTTCTGACGGATACGGTCGGATTTATCCGCCGCCTGCCGCACCATCTGGTCGAGGCCTTTCGGTCCACCTTGGATGAGGTGCGCTACGCGGATATTCTTATGATCGTGGCAGATGTAAGCGATCCGGAGCTTTCCGAGGAGCTTGCTGTCACGGAGGAGATCATCACCTCTCTGGACGCCAAGGATAAGCCACGCATTTACGTATATAACAAATGCGACACGGTTGAGGGCTTTCTGTGTGCGGACGTGCGCGAGGATGCGGTTGCGATCTCCGCGAAAGAGGGAAAAGGGCTGGAGCTTCTTCTTTCTAAAATCGAGGACGTTTTGCATAAGCAAAGCAAAGACTACGATCTTTTGTTCCCGTATGATGCGCAGGCACGTCTTAACGATCTGTACAGAGATTATACAGTTCTTTCCACCGAATATGGAGATAACGGCACGCGTGTCCGTGCGCGGCTTGACGAAAAAGGAAAGGGAATGTTTGCAAAATACATTCTGGAGTGAGAGGTGAGTCAATGGAGGATTATACAACCTTAGGCGGCTACGGGTCGTATGAATATGAGGAAAAAAAGTCTGTATTCATCGGTGAATGTGCCCCTGTGAAAAGTGAAGATGAAGCAATTTCCTTCATTAATAATATAAAGAAGAAATATCCGGATGCGCGCCATCACGTCTATGCTTATATTTTGAGAGAAAATTCCATCATGCGCTATTCGGATGATCATGAGCCGCAAGGGACGGCAGGTATGCCGGTGCTGGACTCCATGCGCAAGCGCGGTTGCGTGGATGCCGTTGCGGTCGTCACTCGCTATTTCGGTGGCACGCTTCTCGGAACGGGTGGACTTGTTCGCGCATATACGGAGGCGGCAGCAGGTGCGATCGGCGCAGCGGGTGTTATCACCTTTACAACATATACGAAATGTAATATCGAGGTGAATTATTCGGATTACCAGAAGATACAAAGTATCCTCTCCGAAATGCAATTTCGCACGGAGGATACGGATTTCAGAGAAAACGTCACCATCCGCGGGCGTGTTCTGCAGCCGAAGGCCGAAGCGTTGCTTTCGGCACTCCTGGAGCAAACGGGTGGGAGAGCGGTATGCTCTGCGACAGAAGAAGTATACGATTTTTAAGAAAAAATAAAAAAATCCGAGAAAAAAGTATTTTTCGGATTTTTTTTCTATATTAAGAGTAGAAAAAAGAAAACGAAGGAGGGATCTTATGATTGCAAGAGAAGTGGTAGATGAAATTTTGCAAAGAACGGATATAGAGAGTCTGATCAGCAGCTACGTTTCCTTGAAGCGCGCCGGCTCGAATCTAAAAGGGCTTTGTCCGTTTCATAGCGAAAAATCTCCTTCTTTTACCGTGTTCCCGGCAGACAACAGCTTTTATTGCTTTGGTTGCGGTGTTGGCGGAAACGCGATCACCTTCGTTCGCCAGATCGAGCACATGGATTATCCGGATGCTGTTGTGTACCTTGGCAAACGCGCAGGCATCACGGTTGTGCAGGATAATACGAGGGATACGTATCAGGGGAAGAGGATCGATAAATCCCGAATTTTGAAAATGAACGTGGATGCCGCCAAATATTTCCACTCTTGCTTGTTTGGAAAGGATGCGGCAGCACAGAATGCGCTTCGTTATTTTACGGAACAAAGAGGACTCTCGATCGCAACCATCCGTCATTTCGGCCTTGGCTTTGCACCGGATAGCTTCGATGCCTTCGGAAAGCATATGCGCTCTCTCGGATATACCTACGATGAGCTTGTTACGGGCTTTTTATGCGGAAAGAGTGAGCGAGGTACATATTATGATGCCTTCAGAAACCGCGTAATGTTTCCTATTATTGATGTGTCGGGAAACGTAATTGCCTTTGGCGGCCGCGTGATGGACGATTCGAAGCCGAAGTATAAAAACTCGTCGGATACGCCCGTATTTAAAAAGTTACGTAATCTTTTTGCCTTGAATTACGCACGGCACACCTGTGCGGAAAGCTTAATTCTTTGTGAAGGATATATGGATGTGATCGCGCTTCATGCGGCGGGCTTCACCAATGCGGTTGCTACGCTTGGGACGGCGATCACCTCGGATCAGGCAAGGCTGATGAGCCGTTACACGAAGCGTGTGATCATCACCTATGATGCCGATGAGGCGGGGCAAAAGGCGGCTGTTCGCGCGATGGGAATGCTTGGCGATGTTGGCCTTGAGGTCAGCGTTCTGAAGATCCCCGATGCCAAGGATCCCGATGAGTATATCAAAAAGTTCGGTAAGGATCGTTTCCGCTCTCTGATCGAAAATTCAAGATCAAAATTTGAATATAATATGGAGCGGATCCTATCAAAATACCACGTTGAGTTCCCGCAGGAAAAGATCAATGCGCTTGTTGAAATTGTGGAGCTGATTTCCGGTTTTTACTCGGAAGTGGAAAGAGATGTTTACATTCAAGCGGTTTCCAAGCAGCTTGATGTGCCGTTTGCCAGCGTTAAAGCGGACGTTAACCGAAGAGTAAAACAGAAGAATAATCGATATATGAAGGAAGAGGCGCAGAAGGCGCGGCAGACTGCCGCAGGCTTTTCGGATAAGGTAAATCCGGACTTTGCAAAAGCACCCTCTGTTGCAAAAAGTGAGGAGAACGTGATCGGTTTGCTCGTCCTCTTTGAAAACCACCAAAAGAAGGTTTTTGAGGGAGAACTGCTTGCGGAAACGGATTTTTATACCGAGCTTGGGCGCCGCGTTTTTTCATATCTCAAGCAGTGCTATCACGAGGGCGTTGCCCCAAATTTCGATGAAAATTTTTCACCGGAGGAGGTTGGCCGCATCGCTCGCATGAAGCTTTCACGTATGCAGCTGACGGAGAACGGCGACGGCGTTCTCGCAGAGGCGATCGAATCTCTGAAAAGTGCAATGCAACGAAAGAGTGCCGAAGGGGCAAGCACGATAGATGCCCTGAGCTCTCTTATAAACCGCATGAGAAATTCAAACGATAATTAAGAAAAGAGGAAGATAAAATGGCAAGAGACAAGATCAACGATTTATTTGAATCCAAGGGTGACGGAAGTCTCGTCAACTCCAATTTCATGAAGGCTTTGGAGGATATCGATTATGACATCGTTCAGATGGATATCGATGCCGCATCATCGGACGAGCTGGAAAGCGATCGCTTCAAGGATATTGAGCAGGACGTTGAGATCCTGGATACCCCCGAAAAGATGGAAAAGCTGCTCAGCCAGGAGGGCTTAACGATCGACGATCCCGTTCGTATGTATTTGAAGGAGATCGGTAAGATCCCGCTTCTTTCGCAGGAGAGAGAGATGTATCTTGCCGAGCAGATCACGATTGGAAACAAGGCCGCTAAGGATGAAATGATCGAGGCGAACCTTCGTCTTGTTGTCAGCATCGCCAAGCGCCACGTCGGTAAGGGTATGTATTTCCTTGATTTGATCCAGGAGGGAAATCTCGGCCTTATCAAGGCGGTAGAGAAGTTTGACTACAGCAAGGGATATAAGTTTTCTACTTATGCGACGTGGTGGATTCGCCAGGCGATCACGAGAGCCATTGCAGATCAGGCACGAACCATTCGTATTCCCGTACATATGGTGGAAACCATTCACAAGGTTTCCCGAACCGCGCGTCAGCTCCTTCAGGAGCTTGGCCGTGAGCCCGGAACGGACGAGATCGCAGAGCGCCTCGGAATCACGCCTGATAAGGTGCGCGAGATCCTTAAGATAGCGCAGGACCCCGTTTCTCTGGAGACTCCCATCGGCGAGGAGGAGGATAGCCACCTTGGCGATTTTGTGGAGGATAATGATTCTCCCGCGCCCTCTGAGAGCGCATCGTTCTCACTTCTGCGTGAGCAGCTGTGCAATATTCTGCATACGTTGACACCGAGAGAAGAGCAGGTCATCAAGCTTCGCTTCGGCCTGGAGGACGGACGTCCGAGAACCCTTGAGGAGGTCGGAAAGCAGTTCGAGATCACGCGTGAGCGTATCCGTCAGATCGAAGCAAAGGCACTCCGCAAGCTTCGCCATCCCTCCCGTTCGAAAACTTTGAAGGATTATTTGGCAAATTGATTGTTCAAAACAAACAAAACAAAAGACAAAAAAATGTGCAACCTGACATAATTTTTGTTTTTAAATTCTTTCAAGGAAAATAACTTGACTTTTATGTGCAAATGTTGTAAAATTATAAAGGTATTTTGTTTTTAATTAAAGGAGTAACGCAATGAAAAGAATAATCAGTTTGCTGCTTTGCCTCATTATGGCCTGCGGTATGCTCGTGGGTTGCGGTGACGAGGAAATCGGATCGCATCTTGAGTCTTTGGAGCAATTCCGTGAAGAGCCTGAGAAAAAGCTCTTGTTGAAGCTTTATATCGTCTATGACGAGGCGGACGAGGGTGCACTCAAGGAGGTTGAGCGTCGTATCAACGCTTTGACCGAGGCGGATTATAATACGCAGCTGGATATCGTCTATCTGACGGCAGATAAATATAATGATGCGGTAATGTCGGCTGCCGAAAGGCAGGAGCAGGCGATCGTTCTTATCAATAGCGAGGATCTTGTGATGGATCTTTACGGTGATGGATCGAATGTTGTTATCACCGAATATTACGAGGCAACGGCAGAGGCTCCGGTCGCTAAGGTTGTAACCGAGCACACTGCAGGCGGCTCCCGTGTAACAAAATATAATGCAAAGGGTGAGATCATTACCGGCACCGATAAGGATGCGGATAAGATCCCGACGAACCGTCAGGTAAGCGTTGGC
The DNA here is from genome assembly GCA_017938205.1 of Clostridia bacterium. Taxonomy (GTDB): domain Bacteria; phylum Bacillota; class Clostridia; order Oscillospirales; family CAG-272; genus UBA1740. The sequence continues at coordinate 109,024 of JAGBCA010000029.1, read as the reverse complement.
TGCCTTGAGGAGCTTTCCGGATACATCCTTCCGAGCGCATCGGGTGATGCAAAGTACGGTCTTTTGAATGCAAAGATCGCAACCTCTCTTATAGATGCATCCAAGCTTTCTTATTACGTTCTCGATGAGGAAGGTAAGCCTGTCCTTGTTGAAAAGACCTATGCCCATGACGGCAGTGCTGTTACCGATGCAAACGGCGATCCCGTTCTGATCCCCGAGTCGCAGACCGGTCTCTTTACCATTCCCAACAACCATTTGATTGATACCGATCTTGCCTATACTTATCTGCAGATCAACCGTCAGGCGTGCGAGATCTGGCTGAACCACGATGCGGATTATCTCAGAAAGATCGTTGATTTTGCAGGAATTGATGCCCTGAAGGCAGAGCTTCGCGAGATGCTCGCAGCATGCGGTCAGGACCCTGCGGATGCAGATGAATACGTAAAGCTCGTTCGTGGCAGTTATGCAACCAAGGCTGCAGTAGAGGCCGACGAAAAGTATATTATGAATGTGATTGCCGCTCCCGAGGCAACGGCAGAGGATGCATTCTCGGGTGCATTTGCGGTTCTCAAGGGTACGGACGTGGACCGTGCAATGCGTATCATCTATGCGATCAATATGGATGCCGATCTTCACAACCTTCTGCAGTACGGAATCAAGGATACCAACTATCAGCTTGACGAGAATGGCAACGTAACCAGATTCGATCTTGAAAACAAGAAATATAAGATGAATATTCTCTACACCGGTAACGCGTTCAGCGCGCATTATTGCGAGGAAGAGAATTGGACACCCGAAATTGCAAAATTTGCGGAGTCGCAGAATAAGGTAGCCGATCTTTCGTACGATGAAGCGGTAGCGGCAAGTCTCGAGTTCTTGAAGGCTGAGGCAAAGGCGGAAAAACCCGTATCCGTGGCTGTTTTATTGGAAGCGGATGCCGAGCTTAAGGAGCTGGATGCGCAGAAAAAAGAAAAAGCAGCACTTGCAAAGCTTGCAGCGTATGAGGCTACGGGCATCAAGGTTTTGAGAGATGCATACCTGCTGGCAGACTCTTCGGCAAAGCTTGCAAGAAAAGCGGCAGACGAGGCTAAGGTTGCTGCCGTGGAAGCAAGAAAAGAGGCTGAGCTTCCCGCAATGGAATTTGAGGTTCTTTCTTTGCAGATTGAGGTGGCAACGCTTGAGCGTATCGCCGCACAAAAGGCGGCAATTGCCACCGAGCTGGCAACCGAGGATGCGATCGCTGCGGCTACGGCTGCAAAAAATGTATTCGTGGCTGCTAAGCTTAAGCTTGCTATCGCAACTGAGGTGCTTGAAAATCTGAAGGCTGCCGATTCTGCGGAGTGAGCTAAGCTCAAAAAGCCTTTGACACTATCGAAATTATAAAAGCAAATCGAAAGAGGTTTTGTTAGATGTTTGTTTGGCAAAGCCTCTTTTTGAGGTAATATGGAATTAAAAGGAAAGAGAATCGCCTTTCTTGGCGATAGTATAACGTTTGGAGTCGGCGCCTCATCACCGGAAAATTCTTATGTTGGTGTTGTTAAAAGAGAAAGCGGCGCAGAGATTTTTAATTTTGGTGTGAGCGGAACTCGCATTGCGAGGCAGAAAAAGCCTTCGGATTGCCCCGAATTTGACGAGTGCTTTAAGGATCGTGCCGAAAAAATGCCTGCTGATATGGATGTAGTGGTCATCTTCGGTGGCACGAATGATTTCGGTCACGGAGATGCTCGCTTCGGTTGCTTTGAGGATCGGGACGAGTATAGCTTTTACGGAGCGCTTCACGCACTTCTTCAGGCGGTGATTGAAAAATATCCGTATGCACACATTGTGTATATGACGCCCATGCATCGCCTCAGCGAGCAAAAGACCGTCAATGCGATCGGTCTCCCATGCCGTCCCTTGAAGGATTACGTTCATGCAATTCGTGAGGTATGTACCTTCTATTCCGTTCCGGTGCTGGATCTGTTTTCTGTTTCCGGCATTCAGCCTGCCGTTCCGATCATGCAGCAGATCTATATGCCGGATGGTCTGCACCCCTCGGATGCAGGTGCAAAGCGCGTAGCCGATATGCTTCTTTCTTATCTGAGATGCCTTTAAAACGCTATAGATTTGGAGTTTGAAATGAAACAAAACAACGGTGAATTTACATTAAAAGATCTATGGGATTTTATGATATCCAAGATCTGGGTGATTGTGATTTTCGCAATTGTCGGTGGTTTTTCGGTGTATACCTATGCAAAATCGCATAATTCGATCACCTATTCGGTGACCACAAGCCTTTTTGTGGAGTCTCTTTCGGAGACGGACGGTGTTAAGACCTCTAACGTGAGTGTCTCGAAGCAACGTGTGCCGCTTTATATGGAAATCATTCACAGCAACCGTGATTTTCATCTTGAGATTTTAAATTGTCTGGACGAGGAGGAACGCCAGAAGTACGGCTTTTCAATCTCGGAGGACAGGCTTTCTGCTTCCTTATCCAAAATGTCCTCTATGATCCGCACGGAGCAATCCGGTGATCTTGAAATGTTCTACGTTCACGTAACTGCTCCCACGGAGGAGTGCGCGCTTCGTATATCCAAGATCATTCGTGATCTTGCGCTGGAGGAGGATCCAAAGCAGAATGCGGTTTATAAGAATATCGGCGCTCCCTCCACGATCAGCTGTGTCGATAGCCCGCGTACCAACGGAGCATCTGCTTCTCAAAATCCTAAGGTAAGCCTTGTGGTAGGTGCTTTGGCAGGTGCCTTGCTTGCAATCTTTGCACTTTGGCTGTATTCCGCGCTTGATAACCGTATCCATAACCAGAGGGATCTGGAGTTGAATTTTGATACTCCCGTGTTGGGTGTAATTCCCAAGGTCAGTGTGGATTCGATCTCAAATGCGGCCTATCTTGAAAATGCAAGGAGGGGAGACGATGAGTAAGATCGCTGTTTTTGATAAGCTCAAGGCTATGCTTGGCCGCAGAAAGAGCGCCAATGCCGCTGCGAAGAACTCGCCTGAGAGCTATGAGTTTTATAATGTTCTCAGTCCGCACTCTCCCTATAACGTAGCTGAGTCTTACCGTAGACTGTATGCCAATATCACTTATCTTCCCATTGAAAGCAAATGCCGCAAGATCGCGATCTCCAGCGCACTTTCCGGAGAAGGGAAAACCACGGTCTCCGTCAATCTTGCTATTACGCTCGCGCAGAACCTAAATGCCGCGAAGGTGCTCCTGATCGATACCGATCTGAGAAAGCCGGGTGTTGAGCTTATGCTTTCGAAAGATTTTCAGCCTCATGGTCTCGCCGAATTTCTTTCCGGCGAAGACGAGGAGCCGAATATTGTTACATCCTCTGTAGCGGGCCTTTCGGTGCTTTATGCAGGCGCTTTTTCCGAGACACCCACGCGCCTGATCAGTTCTGAACGCATGGCCGAGCTCTTCCGTTACTGTGAGGAGCGTTTTGATTATATCATATTGGATACGCCGGCGTTTGAGATCGGCTCTGAAGCGCTTCTGCTCAAAAACCACATAAACGGATACGTTCTCGTTGCAAAATCCAAAAACTCGGACGTGGATTCTCTCGGAAAGACTGTTGACTCTCTGCGTGTTTTGAATGCACCTATTTTTGGCATGGTCCTTACCGGTGCCCAGATCAAGCGCCAAAAAAAGAGAAGATTTATTTTCCGCCGCAGATAACCAATAAATATCAAAAAAGCCGACTTCACTCGTTATGTGTGGAGTCGGCTTTTTTTAAAAAACAAAACTTGATCAATGAATTTAATTGCTCTTTTTTATTAAATATGTATTTTAAGCTCTTTACTCAATAAGATCACCACTATTTCTATTATATCGAAACCGTCTTATATATTAAGTATAATTCTCCCTCAATTGCAGATAATAACAGTACAAATCTGTAAATCAAGGAGATTTTAGTATATATATGAAAGCCACAGGAATTGTAAGAAGGATCGACGATCTCGGACGTGTCGTCATTCCTAAAGAAATAAGACGCACCATGCGCATCCGCGAGGGGGACCCTCTTGAAATCTATACGGATCGTGAAGGGGAAGTAATATTTAAAAAATATTCTCCCATCGGAGAATTGCAAACCTTTGCCGCAGAGTATGCGGATACACTTGCAAAAACGGCACTTATGCCAATATTTGTTTGCGATAGGGATGCAATTATTGCGGTCAGCGGAGCATCTAAACGAGAGTACCTTGATCGAAAGGTATCCTCTTATCTTGAGTCTATTATGGAGTCTCGCACCATTTTTTCCAAAACACCGGATAAAACGCCGATGCCGATCACGGACGAAGGCGGCGCGCATTATATCAGTTGTGCTATGCCGATCATTGCAGAGGGAGATATCATCGGATGCGTGCTTTCCGGGTGGCCGTATGAGACGGATGCTTCGGATAAGATCTCCGAGAACGTGGAAGCAAAGCTTTTGCAGACTGCGGGGATATTCCTTGGAAAGCAAATGGAAAGCTGAAAATGAAAAACGAGAGAGAGCATTTTTGCTCTCTCTCGTTTTTTAGGTATTGTGAATCTTAATACCGCGCATATTTAATTGAATACAACGTTCGATGCGCAGGATGCTTTGTAAAAGGCAATATAGCTTGTCCCACGGTTAACGGTTAGCCGCGCGCCTCTTTCATCAGAGAAGACAAGGTTTCCCGTGGCATCCAGCTTCCAATTTATGGTGCTGGCCGTCCCCTCGGTAAAGTAATATCCGCTGCCTCCGCCTGCAGTATCTATTGTCATTTCTGTCTGATCTGCGCTCTCATAGGTCGTTGCATCCGCAAAAAGCACGAATGCGTTTTTGAAGGATACGTTCTTTCCGTTCAGCAGATCATTTTTAACCTGTCCGCCCTTTCCAAGCAGATACTGAGCGGTGTTGCTGTCATAATAAAGATCGGTTCCGTTCGTTTCGCTATATGGCAGGGTCACCGCCTGCGCCGATTTCGTGAAGCGAATTGGATCGGAAAAATAAGGCGTAAAGGCAAAGGGAAGTGTGAGCGCTTCGGTTGCGCTTGTACTGATACCTGCATTTTGCAGACCGGCAAGCAGCAGGTCTTTATTGGAATAAAGATAATTTGTGTTTTCCGTATAGGCGTATCCGGAATTGGCTGAAAGATCAAAGGTGAGACGGGCAGGGAGCGTACCGCTTGATAGGTGGGAGCTGTCCGTACCGCTACATATGGCAATGCCGCCGAAGAAATCTTGCAGCCTACTGATGCATTCGCGTGCCTTGGTGATAGAACCAACCTTTCCGAGATTTTGAGAGTGATCACGATATACGAGCAAACGGGTTTGCCCCGCTTCGATGGGGATCTCCACCATCAGCGGCGCATCGGAAATGCCGTATAAGGGAGAAGCAGAGTCCATCACAAAGCACAACGGCCTTTGACGGTATTCATCTGCGGTGACCTCGAGCCCGGTCAGATAATGGGTATATTCGGGTGGCGAGGGGGGCTCGGGAGTTATCACTTCGCCACCGCCGTCTGTATTTTCATCGGTATCACCGTTATTATTGTTATCGGTTTCACCGCTTTCCGGCTGATTTTGGGGTCCGCTCTGCCATCCTTCTGCTACAAATCCGACCATGCAAATTACGATGACGGCAATAAGAAGCAGAGCAGCCAATCGAAATAGACTGCTTGTTTTAAGCGATTTCATTTTTACCTCCTTGCGTATCACGAGATACGCACGCTTTCAAAGTGGAGGGTTACTTGTTGTAACGCTCCAGCCAAGCATCGGCCGTTTCCAGTGCATCGGAGATGCCGTTGGCAACGGTCTGCTTTTCGGGCATCTTTTTGCCTTGAGGCAAAAGCTGCACCATAATTTTTTCGGGAATGGTTTCACTCCCTGTGCCCGAGGCAACCTCGGTCATGATCATCATGTAAACGTGATATTTATCTGACAGATCGCCGTAGTAAATATCATTGTCCTGGCGAACGAGAGGTCTGCCCTTGTATTCAAGGTAGCCGCCCTGAATGCCTTCTGCCTTTAACATATAAAAAACTCCTTTCCGTGATTTGGAATATGACGGCGCGTGGTCCATACCCACCAATATCATAGCATAGCTTCCCGTCTCGGTAAATACCTTCGACAAAAGTAGACGCCATGAAGAAACCGCAAAATTCGCTACGCCTTAAAAAATGGCGAGGTGCATAGCGCGTAATTTCCGTTTGCGTGGGCGGGCTTCGTCAGCTGAAAAACTGCATCTGCGCCGTCGGAGAGCGTCTTTGCGCGCATTTCCTCAGGAGAGAAAAGCGGCTCGGATGACTTCGTCAAAACGGGAATGCGCGCGGTGGTCTTTGCGGTGCGGAGAATGGACTGACCTTTCTTATCCAAGGCCAGAACGCGCGTGAATGCCGGTGCACTCTTTACGTCGGAGGAGGTAACGCCGAAGAAAGAGTACCAGATCGCACGGCGGATCCTGGCATTTGTGAATTTCTTGGTTTCGGTCAAGGCCGCCAAGCTTGATATGTCGTGTGCTTCATAACTTTTCGTTATCAAGCGATTATATAAACCGCCCTTAGCATCCTGAATAGCGCAGGGTGCCTTGGAGCTGCTTAAACGAAAATAAGAGAGAATGGCGGAGGAAAGCTTCTCCTCGGAGCAGGGTGCGCCCTTTTTACGCATTTCTTCGAGAAGAACGGCTCTCGCCGCCTGGGGGATATATTCTGCGGAAGAAAGATCTCCGCTAAAAAGTGCCTCGCGGATCGCGGATGCGCTTTGGTGCGTAACTTTTTCGTCTATTTCATGGGAGCGATAATCCGTCCCCTCGCGCAAAACGGTGTGAGGCTCTATGTCGCTGTTGATTTGTTTCAGCGCTTTGAGATATTCAAGTGCTAATATATTATTGGGCGTGAGAAGCTCGGCCGCACGATCTGTGAGCGTGTCGGAAAGCACCTCATATGCCAGCTTAGCATATCCGAGTGTCGGATTTTTATCCTCGCAGCTCTGCATACGGGACAGAAAATCCTCGTTCAACATTTTGTGGGCAGTATCCTTAAGAAGATCAAGATTTCCGCATTCGCTTCCGAAGGAAAGAATATCCACGCATCCGAGACGATCGGCGATGGAAACACCCGCCTTGGCAAAAAGCTCAGCGCTTGCGCAGGAATAAGGAAAGGGGAGCTCTAAAACGAGATTAACGCCTTCAAGCACCGCCATTTTAGCGCGTGCGCTTTTATCCATAAAGGCGATATGCCCGCGCTGCGTATAGTTACCGCTCATAATGGCAACGATGCGCGTATCCTCACCAAATTCTTCGCGTATGCGTTGTATTTGATACAAATGGCCGGAATGAAACGGGTTGTATTCCGAAATGATCGCCACGGTTTTCATTCTTTTCCTCCATTTTTTCAAAAAACTATTGCCAAACGGTGTAAAGTGGTGTATAATACAATGTGAAATAAAAAACAAACAGAGAGGAATGCATATGAAAGTATTGGTTGTCAATGCCGGCTCCAGCTCTCTGAAGTATCAGCTTTTTGATACGGCAGAGGGAATCGTGCTGGCAAAAGGAAATTGCGAGCGCATCGGAATTGAGGGCTCGAAGATCACGCACAAAACAAAGGAAGGGAAGAGCCGCGTAAAGGAAATGCCCCTTCCCACGCACGCAGATGCGATCAGCCTCGTGGTTGAGATGCTTCTGGATAAGGAGGTTGGTTGCATTGCATCGGCAGGTGAGATCGAGGCCATCGGACACCGCGTGGTGCACGGCGGACCTTATTATGCACAGTCCGTTCTCGTAAACGAAGAGGTTATGGAGGTTCTTGAGAACTGCCGTGCATTCGCTCCGTTGCACACAGGTGCACATATCATGGGCATCCGCGGATGCCTTAAGGTAATGCCCGGCGTTCCGCAGGTCCTCGTATTTGATACGGCCTTCCATCAGACGATGGAAAAGGAGGCCTATATGTACGGTATCTCCTACGATATGTACGATGAATACAAGATCCGTCGCTACGGCGCACACGGAACGTCGCACAGATACGTCAGCGCCGAGGCCGCAAAGCTTCTTGGCAAGAAAGATGCAAAAATCGTTACCTGCCACATCGGAAACGGCTCGTCCATCAGCGCAGTTAAGGACGGAAAGTGCATGGATACCTCCATGGGCTTCACTCCGTTGGACGGTATTATGATGGGTACGCGCTGCGGCGCGATCGATCCTGCGATCGTTCCCTTTATCATGGAAAAGAAGGGATACACGCCTGCAGAGATGGATGCGTACATGAATAAGAAGTGCGGCTTCCTCGGCATCAGCGGCATCAGCTCGGATGCAAGAGATATTGAGGCTGCGATGAAGGCAGGAGACGAGAGGGCAAAGCTTGCTTTCGATATGCTTTGCTATCAGATCAAAAAGTTTATCGGCTCGTATGCAGCCGCTATGGGCGGTTTGGATGCGATCGTATTTACCGCAGGCATCGGAGAGCACACGCCGTACATTCGCGAGGGTGCGCTTTCGGGTCTTGAATTCCTTGGCGTAGAGCTTGACGAGGAGAGAAACTCCTTTGTGCACAGCGACGTTCCCGTGAAGATCTCCAAGGATTCCTCCAAGGTCAGCGTATACATGATCCCCACCAACGAGGAGCTTGTGATCGCGAAGGATACCGAGGCTCTCGCTACCAAGGCTTGATCCTTTAAATCAACTGCATAAAAAGAACTCACCGTTCCCAACATCAAGGGATGGTGAGTTCTTTTTATGATTATAACACATTCATAGAGAAAAGTCAAGAAAATTCTCGCACGGAAAGCAGGGTAGAGATTTGTGTTTTAAGCGCGGCCTTAATGGGAGAAAGTCGGTCAAAATGCATGGCAGGCGTATAGATATGCTCTAAAGCAAAATGATGCTCGGAGGCCTGCAGAAGCGCTTTTTTTGCAAGCGCAAGAAACCGCTCGCCTTCTGCACGATACTCCCTCAAACGCATTTCGTTTTCTTCTGTGGCGGCAGAGAAGAAATCCGTGCAGGGAAGATACCCGTTGCTTTCTTCACCGGATGCGCAGATCGCAATTTTTTCATCCTTTAAAAACAGGCCGTCGATCAAGGCGTGCGTAAAAGGAGATGGCGCAAATAAACCTCCGCAGCCCGCATCCTTAAGGATGGAAAGTATTTCTCTAATAAGAATGCCGCACGTCGTCATATCACCGAAAAAACCAAAATGCTTCTCACAATTGTTCTCGTAGGAGCAAAGGCGCACTATACCGTCGCGTGAAAAAGCGCGGATCAAGCGGGGTGAAAAAGAACGTGGTTCCTTTGGTTGTATATGTGGAAAAACATGCTCCTTGGTCCATGCAAGAACGGCATCTTTTTTTAGTCTTGATTCTGTTTCTGCCTCAATTTTAGACAGGAATATTCCAAATAACTTAAGATAAAAATAAGCATCCTTGTATGCGAGGCTCTTCCTTTTTTGCAAAGAGAGGATCTCGCTTTTTCTATTTCTCAGCGCCGAGCAGTCGAAGCCATCACCGAGGTTGATCAGCATGTCTGCCGCTCCGGGTAACCGTGCATCTCTTTCGTGCGGCGCTGTTCCGTCAAGCACGGCGACCCTTCGATCCTTGTGTGTGAGAAGAAGCCCATCCAGCGAGGCGGGATCGGAGGAGCAGTAAAAAATCTCAGCTTCAATTTCGGGACGTGAAAAGGCTTTGGCCAATTCCTTGAGAAGCGTGCTTTTTCCGGTTCCCGGGCCGCCCTTCAGGATAAAGACGCCATCCAATGTGTCGGATGGGAATATTTCGTCAAAGTAGCTGCGAAAGCCGTCAGCCCCATTGGCTGCAGCAAAAAATTCCATCGGTGTCCCGTTAGATTGCGGTTGCATAAGGTATCTCCTTTTTGTGTCGGTTTTCGGTGTCGATCGTTTTCTGATTTCTTCGCTTGACATTTTTAGTTTTTTAATATATAATATATTATATGTTTAAAATAGGGGGTGTATACCTTGCAGGTCATAGGTGTTTGCGGCGGATCGGGAAGCGGAAAAGGGGAGCTTTGCCGCCTTTTTGCCGAGATCGGCATTCCTTCGATCGATACCGATGCGCTTTATCATGATATGACGGCGGGGAGAAATTCGCTCACCGAGGCTCTGGCTGCTCGTTTTGGCGAGGACATCCTGGATGAAAATGGGGCATTGTGCCGCTCACGTCTTGCGGCCAAGGTGTTTGCGCCCGATGCAAGCGCAGAGCTTGCAGATCTTAATCGTATTGCGCATTTTCATATCCTTGCAGGCGTTCGCGTTTGGCTTGCAGAGTGTAAAGAAAAAGGGTTGCCTGCCGCGCTTGTGGATGCGCCTCTTTTGTTCGAATCCGGCTTTGATCGTGAATGTGACGTGATCATCGGTGTCACTGCGCCGAAGGATCTGCGCATCCTTAGGATCATGCAAAGAGATAAAATCTCGGCAGAGGACGCCGAGCGGCGGATCGCCGCACAGCAATCGGATGCATATCTGATCGAGCGATGTGGGTATCATATCATCAATGCAGGGGATATTGATTCCTTGCGTATGCGCGTTCGCGAGATCGCGAAAGAAATCTTAGATAAGTGAGGTTATCAGCATGAAGGAAAAGACCGAGGGACAGAAGATCTTTGATCAGCTTTCCTATAAAAAGAAAAATGTATACGAGGAGGCCGACGCCTCTCGCATTCAGGAGATTTATGAATACGCCGAAGGTTACAAGGCGTTTCTTGACGAGGCAAAGACTGAAAGAGAGGCAACCGAGGCTGCCATTGCCATGGCAGAGCGCGCAGGGTACAAAAGCTACCGCCTCGGGGAATCCTTGCAGGTTGGCGATAAGCGTTATCTTAACAACCGCGACCGCAGTCTGATCCTCTTTTCTATCGGAGAGGAGCCGCTTGCGGAGAACGGTATCCGCATCCTCGCCTCTCATATCGATTCGCCTCGTCTGGATCTCAAGCAGATCCCTTTGTATGAAGAGGCAGGCATGGCATTCTTCAAAACGCACTACTACGGTGGCGTAAAAAAATATCAGTGGACAGCTATTCCGCTTGCGCTTCACGGCGTTATGGTTAAAGCGAATGGTGAAAGTGTTAAGGTTTCGATCGGCGAGGATGCATCCGATCCCATCTTTTATATTAACGATCTTTTGCCGCACCTTGGCGCAAAGCAGGGCGCAGAGCCGCTTTCGAGTGCCATTCCCGGCGAAACCCTCAACATTCTCGTCGGCGGTCTGCCTTATGCTGATAAGGAGGTTTCCGATAAGATCAAGCTTTCGGTCCTCTCGCTCCTGAACGAGAAATACGGTGTCACCGAGGAGGATTTTCTCAGCGCGGAGCTTACGCTCGTTCCCGCCTTCAAGGCGCGGGATATCGGCTTCGATCGCGCTTTGATCGGTGCATACGGACATGATGACCGCGTTTGCTCCTATCCCGCGCTCACGGCTTTGTTTGCCGCAAAGGATACGAAGCACACCGCTATCGTTGTGCTTGCGGATAAGGAGGAGATCGGCTCCGTTGGCGTGAGCGGTATGCGCTCGGATCTTTTGATGGACTTGATCGATGAGATCTGTGCCGCTAAGTGTGCGAAGCCTTCTGTCGTGCGCAGTCGCTCCGTTTGTCTGAGCGCGGACGTTACGGCCGCCTTTGATCCGAATTTTTCCGATGTATATGAGAAGCGCAACAGCGCAATGATCTCCTGTGGCACCTGCATGAGTAAATATACGGGCGCACGCGGAAAATCCGGCACGAGCGATGCAACGGCAGAGCTCGTTGGCTTCGTGAGATCGATCTTTGCAGACCACGGTGTGATCTGGCAAACGGCAGAGCTTGGCCGTGTGGATGCAGGCGGCGGCGGAACGGTTGCACAGTATATTGCAAATCATAATATCGACACTGTGGATATCGGTGTTCCTGTGATCTCGATGCACGCACCCTACGAGGTGGTTTCGAAGGCGGACGTGTATTCTACCCACGAGGCATTCGTTGCATTCCTGAAATAGCACTGCACCCCTTTTCTAAAGCAGTGGAATTTCAGGGAGGAAAAGATGCTTAATAAGGTAGCAAAAATATATGACCGATTCAAGGAGCTGGAGCAGATGATGCAGCTTCCGGACATTGCGAGCGACGGTCAGAAATACGCAAAAATCATGAAGGAGTATACCTCGCTTTCTCCGATCGCAGAGGCGTTTATGCTTTATAAGCGAAACGAGAAGGAGACTGAGGATGCGCGCCTTCTTTCACAGGATCCTGCAATTGATGCGGAGCTTCGCTCACTTGCAGAGGAAGAATATTACGCTCTGCGCGAGGAGGGAAAGGCCTTGCGCGAGCAGCTGCAGCTGCTTCTGATTCCCAAGGATGAAAACGATGGAAAGAACGTCTTAGTTGAGATACGGCAGGGAACGGGCGGCGAGGAGGCGGCACTCTTTGCCGCGGATCTTTACCGTATGTATTCCATGTACTGCGCCTCTGCCGGCTTTAAGCTACAGGTGATGAGCGCAAACGAAACCGAGCTTGGCGGCCTCAAGGAGATCGTTTTCTCTGTTTCGGGCAAGGACGTGTATTCTAAATTCAAATTTGAGAGCGGAACGCATCGGGTGCAGCGTATCCCCGTCACCGAGTCGAACGGAAAGATACAGACCTCGGCGGTCACGGTGGCCGTGCTCCCCGAGGCGGAGGAGGTCGAGGTAGAGATCCTTGCCTCGGATATTAAGTTTGAGTCCTGCAAATCCAGCGGCTCGGGCGGCCAGCATATCAATAAAACCGAGTCTGCCGTAAGGCTCACGCATAAGCCAACAGGGCTTGTGATCGAATGCGATAGTGAGCGAAGCCAGCTTCAGAATAAGGAGCAGGCGCTTCGCGTGCTTCGCACAAAGCTCTACGATATGAAGGAAAAGGAGCAAAGCGACCGTATTGCCTCCGAACGCAAAAGTCAGGTGGGGAGCGGAGACCGCAGCGAGAAGATCCGCACCTATAATTTTCCGCAATCCCGTGTCACCGATCACCGTATAGGGAAAACGCTCTATACCCTTGATGCGTTTTTAAACGGCAATATCGGCGGGCTGATCGCGGAGCTTGTGGCCTTTGATATGGCAGAAAGGCTAAAGGGACAGCAGTGATGAAGACTGAGATTTTAGAGGCGCGCACCGATACGGCGGCAGGCCTCGCAAATATTGAACGTGCCGCCGCGTGCATTCGCGCGGGCGGTCTCGTTGTTTTTCCGACGGAAACGGTCTACGGCCTTGGCGCGGACGGAACAAGAGCCGAGACCGCCGAGAAAATATACAAAGCCAAGGGAAGACCCTCGGACAATCCCTTGATCATACATATTGCCGATCCGCAGGATGCGGCACTTTATGCAGAAACAAACGCGTTATATGACCGTCTTGCCGAGGCCTTTATGCCGGGGCCTTTAACGGTCGTTATGCAAGCAAAGGATAGCGTTCCCATGACTACGCGCGGAGGCCTCTCCACCGTGGCTGTGCGTTGTCCCGCACACCCCGTGGCAAATCTTCTGATCCGCAAGGCAGGGGTTTGCATTGCCGCCCCTTCTGCCAATCTTTCGGGCAAGCCGTCACCAACGGATGCTATGCAGGTCGCAGAGGATATGACAGGGCGAGTGGACATCATTCTGGATGACGGAAGTGCGGACTTTGGCTTGGAATCCACGATCGTGAAGATCGAGAATGAGGGAAGCCTCACGCTTCTTCGCCCCGGAAGGATCACACCCGAGGAGCTCGAGGCGGCCGCACATGTGCCGCTTGCTATCTCCGATGCGGTAACCGATCGGCTGAAGGAGGGAGAGGCCGCTCCGTCTCCCGGTATGAAATATCGTCATTATGCGCCCGCCGCACCTGTCACGCTTCTGGATGGCACGGTCGAGCAGTGTATTGCGTATATCGGGAGCATCGGGGAAGAGAAAATCGGCATCATCGCCTATGACGATGACGTTGCGCTTTATCAAAGCGCTTTCCCAAATGCAAAGATTTATGCCTTCGGAAAAAAAGAGGACGAGCTTTCGCAAGCACATCTTTTGTTTGCGCTTTTGCGCCGTGCCGATAAGGACGCGCTCGTCCATATATACGCACCATTGCCGCGAAAGAGCGGCATCGGCCTCGCATTGTATAACCGTATGATCCGCGCGGCCTCGCATCATATTTTGCATCTTTGAAATAATCCTTTTGAAGAGGAGTCGCTATGGCTAAAAAGAAAAAGCAAGAAGAAAATTTAATGGAGAACGAAGCACCGGCAACTCTTCAGCCGATCACAGAAACGCTGGAGAAGAATTACATGCCGTACGCGATGAGTGTCATCATCTCCCGTGCTCTCCCCGAAATAGACGGCTTTAAGCCCTCGCACCGTAAGCTCTTATACACAATGTATAAAATGGGACTTATGACGGGGCAGAAAACAAAAAGCGCCAACATCGTTGGACAAACCATGCGTCTGAATCCGCACGGTGATGCCGCGATCTATGAAACGATGGTGCGCCTCACACGCGGAAATGAAGCACTTTTGCATCCCTTTATCGATTCAAAGGGCTCGTTCGGTAAGCAGTATTCGAGAGATATGGCTTACGCCGCCGCGCGTTATACGGAGGCAAAGCTTGATCCCTTCTGCAATGAGCTTTTCTCGGGCATTGATAAGGATGCGGTGGATTTTGTTCCGAACTATGACAATACGATGAAGGAGCCCGTCCTTTTGCCGACCACCTTCCCGAATATTTTGGTTTCGCCAAACCTCGGTATCGCGGTTGGTATGGCCTGCTCGATCTGCTCCTTTAACCTTTCGGAGATCTGTGACGGAACGATCGCGCTTCTGAAAAATCCCAATACGGGAACGGAGCGGCTTCTTGACATCATCAAGGCGCCCGATTTTCCCGGCGGCGCGGAGATCCTATACGACCGTGATCAGATGCGCCGCATTTATGAAACGGGTATAGGAAGCTTCCGTATGCGCGCAAAATATGAGTTCAATGCCAAGGAGCATTCGATCGATTTCCTTGAGATCCCATATAGCTCCAGCATTGAGTCCATCATGAAGAAGGCAACGGATATGATCAAATCCGGTAAGCTTCGCGAGGTTGTGGACGTGCGCGATGCCATTGACCTCAACGGCTTTAAGCTTACCTTTGATCTGAAACGAGATGCCAACCACGATCTCGTGCTGCAAAAGCTTTTTGCCGCAACCGAGCTTGAAAACAATTTCGATTGTAACTTCAATATCCTCGTAGAGGGCACACCGCGTCAAATGGGTGTGAAGGAGATCCTTCTGGAATGGATTCGCTTCCGCGCGGAGTGTCTTAAGCGTGAAATGAGCTTTGATCTGAAAAAGAAGGAGGATAAGCTGCATCTTCTGCTTGGTCTTGCCGCCATTCTTCTGGATATTGATAAGGCGATCAAGATCATCCGCGGCACGGAGAAGGAGGAGGACGTTGTTCCCAACCTCGCCGAGGGCTTCCATCTGACGACCGTGCAGGCGGAATACATCGCGGATATCAAGCTTCGTAACCTCAACCGACAGTACATTCTCAATCGCATTGCGGAGATCGAGTCCTTGCAGAAGGATATCGAGCGTCTCAAGGAGATCATCCGTGACGAGATCAAGCTCAAGGGCGAGATCATCGCCCAGCTGCAGGCGATCAAGAAGAAGTACGGCAAGCCGAGAAATACCACCATCGTGGAGAAATCGGCGGTAGAGAAGCCCGCCAAGGAGGACATCTTCTTCGAAAACTATACCTGCCGTCTCGTGTATACGCAGAGTGGATATTTCAAAAAAATGTCCATGCAAACCACGCGCTCCACAGAGGAATACCGCGTCAAGGAGGGTGACTTCATCGTTTATCAGGAGGATGCCGAAAACAAGGACGAGGTGCTCTTCTTCACGGATAAGGGCCAGATCTACCGTGCCTATGTGGCAGACTTCGATCTGATGAAGGCCGCCCAGATGGGTGATTATATTCCCGCAAAGCTTGGCATGGAGGATGACGAGCACGTTATCGGCTGCAAGCATATTACAGAGATCGTCCCCGAGGATCATATGATCTATATCTTTGAAAACGGAAAGGGCGTTCGTATTCCCATGTCCTGCTACGTTGCAAAGAGCCGCAGAAAGAAGATCACGGGTGCATTCTCCACCGCCTCGAAGCCGATCGGCGCATTTTACGAAAAAGCCAAGACTTCCGTGCAGATCTTCATCCGTAGCGATCACGGCAAGGGCGCGCTGATAAAGAGCTCTCTGATCCCCGATAAAGCAACCAGAACGGCCGCAGGCGTTCAGCTTCTTCAGCTGCCCAAGAAGGCCAAGGTCGATTTTGCAACCGACTATATGGATTGCCTTGGCGAGGATGCGCAAAAATGCCGCAAGCTCGTTGTTCCCACCACGGGTGTCTCCATTTCGCAATTGACATTTAAGTTTGATTAAAAAGCAATAAGAAAAGTGCCGACCGCGCCTCCGAAAGGAAGCGCGGTCGGTTTTTGTATATGCTGTGGATCGTCAAATCCCCGATTGAAGGGGAGTAGGGACAGGCATCCCCGACTGTCCTTTTAAACATGAGAGATGAAGGGGGGCAAAATATGAGAATTATGCATCTTCTGTAGCTCCTACAAATTGGCTATAGTATAGCTTTTTGTAGAAGCCGCCTTGTGACAGAAGCGCCTCGTGACTGCCGCTTTCGATAATATTGCCATCCTTCATCACGAGGATCACATCCGCATCGCGGATCGTGGAAAGACGGTGTGCAACGATGAAGGAGGTTCGCCCCTCCATCAAGAGATCAAAGGCCTTCTGGATCAATATTTCCGTGCGTGTGTCGATGGAAGAGGTCGCCTCGTCAAGAATCAGCATGGGAGGGGAGAGAAGCATCACGCGTGCAATGGAAATCAGCTGCTTTTGTCCCGCAGAGAGCTCGATACCGCCTTCACCCACAAGGGTGTCGTAGCCGTTTGGCAAACGCTTGATGAAGCCGTGCGCGTGCGTTTTCTTGGCCGCTTCAATGATCCTCTCGCGGGATGCATCGGGACAGCCAAGTGCAATGTTTTCGGCCACCGTGGCACTTTGGATCCAGCTATCCTGCAGCACCATACCGAAGCTGTCGCGCAGGCTGTTTTTGGTATAAGTACGGATATCCTTGCCATCAATAAGAATTGCACCGGCTTTTACGTCGTAGAAGCGCATGAGCAGATTGATCAGCGTGGTTTTGCCGCAACCCGTCGGGCCGACGATGGCGATATGCTGACCTGCGTGCAGATCCAGCGAAATATCGCGGATCAGGGGCTTATCCTCGGTATACGAGAAGGAAACGTCACGGAAGGTAACCTCTCCTTTTGCATCCGTAAGCACAGTGGCATCCTTGAGATCCGGCTCTTCAGCCTCTGCATCTCGAAGTGAAAAGATCCTTTCTGCACAAGCGAGTGCGTTCTGAAACTCTGTGATAACGCCAGAAATTTCGTTGAAGGGCTTAGTGTATTGGTTTACGTATACGAGCATGGCAGAGAGCATACCGATCGTGAATGGGGAAGCGGTACCGACCGTTGCAATGCAGGTATAACCGCCAACGAGTGCAACCGCCGCATAGATCACGTTGTTGATAAAGCGCGTGGTCGGATTCGTCAGAGAAGAGAAGAAGATAGCTTTGAGGGAAGCCCCGTAGAGCTTTTGATTGATCTGCTCAAAGCGTGCGATGGCTCTTTCCTCATATCCAAAGGCGTGCACAAGCTTTTTATTTCCAACCATCTCGTCGATCAGCGAAGTCTGTTCACCCTTAGCAACTGCCTGGGCGGTAAACATAGCGTGCGTGCGTGTTGCAATAAAGCGTGCTATGAAAAGCGAGAGCGGCGTAAGAAGAAATACGACAAGCGCGATCTTGTAGTTAAGAACGATCATAAAGCAGAGCGTGCCAACGATGGTAAGAAGACCCGTAAACAGCTGCGTAAAACCAAGCAAAAGTCCGTCTGCAAACTGATCCACGTCCGAGATCATGCGGCTGACGAGATCGCCGTGCGGATTCTTATCAATATAAGAAACGGGGAGAGATTGAAGCTTTGTGAAGGTCTCGTTTCTCATATCACGCGTAACGCTGAAGGTAATGCGGTTGTTGATCTTTGTCATTGTGAAGGTGATCAAGCCGCCTGCTAAGATAAAGAGAGAAATTTCGATCAGAATGTAAAGGATCTTTTGCAAATCGACGTTGTTTTTGCCGATAATGAGATCGATCGCATTGCCGATGCGGATCGGAACGTAAACAGAGATCGCAACCGAAGCAAGGGCAAGCAATGCAGAAAAGAGTATCAGAAGATGGTAGCGCTTAAGGTATTTAAGGATCATGCGAACGGTGCCGCCCTGTGCGGCATTTTTCTTTTTCGTCTTCATGCCTTTGCCTCCTTTGCGCCAAACTGAGATTCGTATATCTCGCGGAAAACATCGCAGGAATGCATCAGCTCCTCGGCTGTGCCGAGACCAACGGCGTGACCGTCATCCAAAACAAGGATCTTATCTGCATCCATCAGCGTGCCTGCACGCTGCGAAATGATGACACGCGTCTGCTCGGGAAGCTTTTTGAGATCGCGGCGTAGCGCCGCCTCGGTCGCAAAGTCGAGAGCAGAGGAGGAGTCGTCGAGTACAAGGATATCGGGCTTTGTAACGAGTGCACGTGCAATGCAAAGGCGTTGCCGTTGACCGCCGGAAAGGTTTTTTGCACCCTGCGCGATCTCATAGGAAAGACCGCCCTTATCGGCAACGATCTCGCTCGCTTGCGCTGTTTCAATGGCCTCCATGATCTGCGCATCGTCAGCATCCGGATTGCCAAGGCGCATATTATCTCTAATACTGCCGTGAAATAAAACCGATTTTTGAGGAACCATGCCGATGATCTTGCAAAGCGTTGACGCTCCGTAAGTACGAACGTCACGTCCAAAAACAGAGATCTCACCCTCGCTTGCGTCGTAAAAACCGCCGATCAACTGCACGAGCGTGCTCTTACCTGACCCCGTTCCGCCGATAATGCCTAGCGTTTGTCCGCGCTTGATCGTAAAGGAAATACCTGAAAGTGAGGGCTCCTTTGCGCCGGGATAGATGAAGGAAACGTTCTTGAAAACAATTGCATCCTCACCCGCACCCTTCATGGTCTCCGATCCTTTTATTTGCGAATTTTCGGTTTCCAAAACGGCTTCAATGCGCTTAGCACAGGCAAGAGCCTTCGTAATGTTGATGATCATATTGGCAAGCTTGATAAGCTCAATGAGGATCTGCGACATATAGTTGTAGAGTGCGATCACTGCACCCTGTGTCAAGAGCCCCGCTTCAACGCGGATCGCACCCGTATAGATCAGAAGAATGATCGCAAGGTTGACGATCACGTAGGTAACGGGATTGAGAAGCGCGGATATTTTTCCAACGCGTACCTGCTCCTCGGTCAGCTCTTCGTTTTGTTTGCCGAAGCGCTTGATCTGTGCTTTTTCCTCAGTAAACGCACGCAAAACGCGCGTTCCGCTGAGATTTTCTCTCGCGGAGCGAAGCAAACGGTCAAGCCGTGCCTGCACCTTTTTGTAAAGCGGCATGCTGATCAGCATAACGCCGAAAACAACGATTGATAGAACGGGGATCGTAGCAACAAAGAGAAGCGCTGAGCGCATGTCCACGAAGAAGGCCATTATCATTGCTCCAAAAACCACGAAGGGGGATCGGAGCAAAAGTCTGAGAAAAAGGTTCACGCCGGCTTGTACCTGCGCCGTATCGCCCGTGAGGCGTGTGATCAGCGTAGAGGTGCCGAGTGTATCGGTTTGCTCGTAAGAAAGCGTTTGAATGTGAGAAAAAAGCGCTGAGCGAATCTTTGTCACAAATCCAACCGCCGCCTTAGCGGCAAAAAACTGCGCGATCACGGAGAAGAATAGGCCGAAGGCACTAAAGAGCACGAGGATCAGCGCCATTCGAAGGACGAACGGGCGATCCGAACCCGCAATACCGCGGTCGATCAGCGCGGCAACAACAAGCGGAACAAGAAGCTCGAGCGTTGCCTCCAAAAGCTTAAAAAGTGGGCCGAGAACGCATTCCTTCTCGTAGCCGCGCATATATCTTAGTAGCTTTTTCAAAGAAGATCTCCTTAATTATATTTATGCGTACGCGCCGAAGTGACTGAAAGAGCAGGCTTCGGCGCGTTTTTTTAGATAGATGCAATTTCAATTCCGTATGAGAAGCTCTCGGACTCCCCGGGGGCAAGGCGGCACATATGTCCGCGTGTTTCAAAGCATTCGGGCGTAACGCCGTCGGCAGGAATGCCGGACCAGGGCTCAATGCAAACGAAGTCCGCTCCTTTGCCCATCATGCGCCAAACGCAAAGATAGGGAAGGCTTTCACTGCGGCTGACGATCACACGCTTGCCGCTCGCCTCGCAAACGAGCGATACCGCCATCGGTGCACCCTCGAAAATCAAGGTGTCCGTTTCAGGCGTGGCAAACAACGCATCCGAAAGCTTCAGCTTTCCGTCGGGAAGCGGGAATTTTTCGGCCTTCGGGTTGGCGAAGGAAACGTTCTGCAGATAGTGAATATCGCAGTCCGAAAGTCCCTTGAATTCAATATAATGCCCCTCCAGGGTTTCTTCGGGGGAAACAGCGAGAGAAATTCCGGGATGTCCGCCGAACATAAAAGGCAGCACCTTTTCGTCCGTGTTCTTCACGGTCGCCTCCATCAGAAGCTTTTTGCCGATCAGGGAATAGACAATGGTAATATCAAATGCAAAGGGGTATTTTTCAAGCGTAAACGCGCTATCCTTCGCATGCAGTACAAGGCGCGTGTCGCTGACCTCGGTGGCAGTCAGAGGGAGCTTCGGCAAGAATCCGTGTCCCTGAAGGGTGTAGCTCTTGCCGCCGTAAGTGTAGCTTTCGTCCTTAATTTGTCCGCAGATCGGAAACAGCAAGGGTGCCTTATCCTCCCAGATCTCGGGATCGGCACGCCACATATATTCCTTTCCGTCTTTGTCGCAAATGGAAAGCGTTTCGCCGCCGATGTCCGAGATGGTTGCACTTATAAATTCATTTTTCAAAATATAATTCATGGCAGAAACCTCAGTGTTTCTTCGTTTCGATCTCGCTCTTTACCTTTGCAATAAAGTCCTCAACCGAGAACTTGCCGCCCTCGCCCTCGATGCGGGCACGAACGGTAACGGAGCCGCTCTGCATCTCCTCGTCACCAACAACTACCATGTAGGGCACCTTGGACATCTGTGCCTCGCGGATGCGGTAGCCAAGCTTCTCGTTTCTGTCGTCAAGCTCTGCGCGGATGCCTGCCGCCTTCATCTTGTTAACGACCTCTGCGGCATAGTCTGCAAAATCACCGACAACGGGGATCACCGTTACCTGCGTGGGAGAGAGCCAAACGGGAAGCGCGCCGGCGTACTTCTCAAGCAGAAGTGCAAGCGTTCTCTCGTAGCAGCCCATAGAGGTTCTGTGGATGATATAGGGTGTCTTCTGGGTGTTGTCGCGGTCGGTGTATTCCATGCCAAACTTCTTTGCAAGCAGCATATCCACCTGGATGGTAACGATCGTGTCCTCCTTGCCGAATACGTTCTTGCACTGAATGTCAAGCTTCGGGCCGTAGAAGGCAGCCTCGTCAATACCAATCACGTAGTTTTCGCGGCCGAGGTAGGTGTCAAGAAGCTCGCCCATGATGGCCTGCGCCTCTTCCCACTGCTCGGGCGTACCCTCATATTTGTCGGTTCTCTTAGGATCCCACTGCGAGAAACGGAAGGAGCAATCCTCCCAAAGTCCGAGCGTTTCAAGGCAATACTTCGCAAGGTCAAGACAGCCCTTGAATTCCTCGGAAAGCTGATCGGGGCGAAGCACAAGGTGTCCCTCGGAGATCGTGAACTGGCGCACACGGATCAGACCGTGCATCTCGCCGCTCTCCTCATTACGGAAAAGGGTAGAGGTCTCGCCAAGACGCATGGGAAGCTCTCTGTAGGAGCGCTTTTTATTGAGAT
Organism: Clostridia bacterium; assembly: GCA_017938205.1. Lineage (GTDB taxonomy): Bacteria > Bacillota > Clostridia > Oscillospirales > CAG-272 > UBA1740. The sequence goes on along the minus strand of JAGBCA010000029.1, from coordinate 87,109 downwards.
ATACCTGATACTGGAAGGGACAGGTCATCGGACGGAGCGCAAAGCATTCCTTCGTCTCATCATAAGGATCGCCGAGAATGAACATACCGTCAAGATAGTGATCCCAGTGGCCGGAGATCTTGTAAAGGTCTCTCTTCGCCATCAAAGGTGTCTTGGTAAGCAGGTATCCTCTCTTCTGCTCCTCATCCTCGATCCAGCGCTGGAGCAGCTGAACCGTTCTTGCGCCCTTCGGCAGAAGGATCGGCAAGCCCTGGCCGATGGAATCCACGGTCGTGAAATATTCAAGCTCGCGGCCGATCTTGTTGTGGTCGCGCTTGAGAGCCTCCTCCTGCGCGGTCACGTATGCATTCAGCTCGTCCTTGGAGGGGAATGCAATGCCGTAAACTCTCTGGAGCATCTTGTTGTTCTGGTCGCCCTTGTAGTAAGCGCCCGTGCACTGCGTGAGCTTAAACGCCTTGATCGCGCCCGTGGTGTGAAGGTGCGGGCCTGCGCAAAGGTCGATGTATTCGCCCTGCTTGTAGAAGGAAAGCTCCGCATCGTCGCCAAGCTCCTCAATTCTTTCAACCTTGTAAGGCTCGTCAAGCTTCTTCATCAGCTCGATCGCCTCGGCTTTGGAAAGAACCGATCTCTCAATGAGAAGGTTCTCCTTCACGATCTTCTTCATCTCGGCCTCGATCTGCTTGAGGATCTCGGGAGTGAAGGGAACGTCACTGTCAAAATCCTGGAAGAATCCCGTCTCGGTAGCAGGACCGATGGTCTGCTTCGTGTTAGGGAACAAGCGCTTAACGGCCTGCGCCATCACGTGCGCCGCCGTGTGACGGAAAACGTGCTTGCCCTCCTCGCTCTCGAAGGTGAAAAGCGAAACGGTGCAGTCCTTGTCCACAACCGTGGAAAGCTCCTTCATTTCGCCGTCGATCTTGCAGGTCAGCACCGCACGGGACATGATGCCAAGCGCATTCGCCGCATCGAAAACGGATACGGCAGCCTCGGAGGAATATACCTCACCGGTAGAAAATTTGATCTGGAACATAGTATTTATCTCCTATTGAAAATTATAATTGGATTTAAGCCTCCCTCGTTGAGGGAGGTGGCACGCGACGGCATATCGTCGCGTGACGGAAGGAGTTTTTTCCTTTGCAAAGGTACATAAAAAACCACACCCCGATTGCATTTCTGCAATCGGGGTGTGGACGAAAACTGAACGCGTCCGCACGGTTCCACCCGAGCGTTTCACTCATTGAAATATTTACCTTTGTGCCGAAAAAACGCACCGCGGCCGGTACCCATAAGCGAAGCCAACCGTTTTTCACCACCCAACGGCTCTCTGCATGACTCACATCCTATGAACATGATCCGCTACATGAAAGTATAGCACAAAAGAAAAAGAAAGTCAAGATTTCTTGAAAAAATTCCTTTTCTAAAATCTCCCTCGTTATATTTTTCTCAATGCTTGACAATCCCGCCTCGCTTGTGATAGAATAATAATGGAAAAATTTTTACTCAGGAGGTCTTTGCCATGTGTGAAGTACATATCGTTTTGAAGGGCATCGAGGATGTCAGAAGCTTTGTAAAGGAAGTGATCCTGATGGACCACGAGGTGGATCTCGTGCAGGGAAGATACGTTGTGGATGCGAAGTCCGTGATGGGTATTTTCTCTCTGGATCTTCTTTCTCCCATTGCTGTTCAGGTGCACGCTGATAACGCGGATGCATTTTTTGCAAAAATCAAGAAGTACATTGTGGATTGACCCGTTTTTTGGAGGACTCTGAAAGTGACGAAAGTATTGCAGTTTGGCGAGGGAAATTTCCTTCGTACCTTTGTTGACCATTATTTTGATACGCTGAACGAGGAGGGCGGAGAATTCTCTGTTCATATCGTGAAGCCCATTTCCTTCGGATCTCTTGAAAACTTCAGAAAGCAGAACAACCGTTATCATATCGTTCTTCGCGGTATGGACGGCGCAGAGGCTGTAGAGAAGGTAAGAGAGATCAAGGTCGTTGCTGAGGCGATCGATCCCTTCGCGGATATGGCGGCGTATGAAAAGCTCGCCGTGGATCCCGAATTGAAGATCATCGTTTCCAATACCACCGAGGCAGGCATTTGCTTCCATGCAGAGGATAAAATGGATGGCTTTGCCGAGATCACCTATCCCGCAAAGCTGACAAAGCTTCTTTATAAGAGATTTGAGGCGGGCCTTGGTGGCCTGTACCTCCTTCCCGTGGAGCTGATCGATAACAATGCCGATGCGCTTTGCGATTGCGTGAACCGCTATATCGACCTTTGGAAACTGCCCGCAGCCTTCAAGGCCTTCAATGAAAAGGAAAATATCTACTGCAATACCCTCGTTGACCGTATCGTTTCCGGTCATCCGAAAACCCCCGAGGACAGAGCCCATCTCAATGCCTTGACCGGCGACGAGGATCTGCTCGTTTCGGTTGGTGAGCCCTTTGGCCTTTGGGCAATCGAGGATAAGGGCAACATCCGCGACTATATCAAGGAGGGCTTCCACGGTATCGACGTGGTGCTCACCAAGAATATCACCCACTATAAAAAACAGAAGGTTCGCGTGCTGAACGGAAGCCACACCAACCTCGTTGCCGCAGGCATCGTGGAGGGAGCGGTCACCGTTTATGATTGCATGAAGAGCGAGAAGCTCCGCGCCTTTGTGGAGGGAACGCTGGATAGCGAGATCATCCCATTCGTTTCGGATGATACCGCAGGCGTGCGCGCCTTTGCCGATAGCGTGCTTTCCCGCTTTGAAAACCCCTATCTCAATCATCTTCTCGTTTCCATCTCGCTCAATAGCATCTCAAAGTGGAGAGCGCGTTGCCTTCCTTCGTTTGAGGACTATTTTGCAAAGCACGGTGTGATCGCTCCGAATATGACGAAGGGCTTTTCCTACCTTATGTATTTATACAAGAGCGTGCGTGCCGAGGGCGAAAGGTTCATTGCCAATCTGAAATCGGGTGCCGTTGAGGTCAAGGACGATCTTCCTTATCTTACTTTCTTCGCAAATGGCGGCTCCGTGAAGGACTTTATGGCAAACGCTGAGATCTTCGGCCGTGATCTGACCGCGATCCCCGGCTTCCTTGCCGCAGTTACCGAAAATCTCACTCTTCTTGAAGAGGGAAAGAGCCTGCTGTAATGAAGGAAACTTTGATTATCAATGAAAAGGACAATGTGGCCGTGCGCCTCACGGAGGCGGACGGGATCCCCGCAGGCCATAAGTATGCGCTTTGCGATATTGCAGAGGGCGCGTTTGTCATTAAGTACGGCTGCGTGATCGGCCGCGCAAAGCAGGCGATCAAAAAGGGCGAGTGGGTGCATACGCACAATCTCCGCTCTCACCTCGATGAGGATTTTTCGTACGAATACAAATATGCCGCGCTTGAGGAAAAGCAGGGAAGCGGTACCTTTATGGGCTTCCCTCGTCCCCACGGTCGCGCGGGTATTCGCAACGAGATCTATATCATTCCCACGGTTGGATGCGTGAACAACGTTTGTATGCGTATGGAGAAGCTTGCGCAAAAATTCATCGGCGGCTCTTTGGACGGCATTTATGCCTTGACGCATCAATTCGGATGCAGCCAGCTTGGAGATGATAACGATAATATTCGTAAGCTCCTTGCGGCCATTGCGCTCCATCCCAATGCAGCCTACGTTCTGATCGTTGGCCTTGGATGTGAGAACAATATGCTGGACGGAATGAAGAAGGAACTCGCTCCCTACGGCAGAGAGAATATTGAGTTCTTTAACTGTCAGGACGTAGAGGATGAGCTGGCATACGGCCTCTCTATTCTTGAAAAAATGGCAGAAAAAGCGAAGCAGATGAAGCGCGAAAGCGTTCCACTCTCGGAGCTGACGATCGGTCTGAAATGCGGCGGCTCGGACGGATTTTCGGGTATTACTGCAAACCCGTTGGTCGGCCGCGTAACCGATAAGCTGGTGGCCCTTGGTGGAAGTGCCGTGCTTACGGAGGTTCCCGAAATGTTCGGTGCGGAGCAGATCCTTATGAATAAGTGCCGCTCCGAGGATCTATTCTGCCGCTACAAGGATATGATCGAAAGCTTTAAAAAGTCTTATACGGATCTCGGCTTCCCGGTATATGAGAATCCCAGCCCCGGAAATAAGAAGGGCGGTATCACCACCCTGGAGGAGAAGTCGCTCGGTTGTATCGAAAAAGCAGGACATACTCCAATCGTGGACGTGCTGATGTATGGCGATCTGCAAAAGGAGGTTGGTGTCAGCGTGCTGAACGCCCCCGGAAATGACCTGATCGCAGCCACCGCTTTGGCCGCCGCTGGATGCCAGATGGTGCTTTTCACCACCGGACGAGGAACTCCCTTTTCCACCTTCGTTCCCACGATGAAGATCGCAACCAACGACCGTCTCGCTGCTTTTAAGGACAATTGGATCGATTTCAATGCTTTTGGTATGGATGCCGAAGGACTTTACGATCTTGTTTTGAAGGTGGCAAACGGTGAATATGTTTGCAAGAGCGAGGATCTTCGTGAGATCGCGTTCTACAAAACCGGCGTAACTCTGTAAAATATAAAAACGGTTGATGTTGTCAGAAGGCAGGATCAACCGTTTTGTGCAAATGAAAGTGATAAATCTATGAAGGATCTGAAAAATGAATGCCACATCGCCGTTGTTCAGGCAACGCCCGTGATGTTCAATAAAGATAAATGCCTTGAAAAGGTGCTGAAATACATAAAAAAATGCTCAATAAACGGGGCAGAGCTGATCGTTTTTCCGGAGCTCTTCATTCCGGGCTACCCTCTCGGGATGACCTACGGCTTCACCGTTGGCAGCCGAAAGGCAGATGGCCGCAAGGACTGGAAGGTGTATTATGACAATTCCATTCTGTCCGATGGCGCGGAAATGCAGGCCATCGCGGCAGCGGCAAAGGAATATGGCGTCTACGTCAGCATCGGTTATTCCGAGCGCGACGGTGTAACGAGCACGCTCTATAATTCCAATATGATGATCTCACCCGAAGGCGAATGTCTTAACCACAGAAAGCTCAAGCCAACGGGCGCTGAGCGTGTGGTTTGGGGAGACGGGCAGCAGGATTATTTTCCCGTGATGCAAACGCCTTGGGGCCCGATGGGAAATCTGATCTGCTGGGAAAGCTATATGCCACTTGCGCGTGTAGCCCTTTATCAAAAGGGAATCACGATCTACATTTCTCCCAATACGAACGACAATCCCGAATGGCAGGACACCGTTCGTCACATCGCGATCGAGGGACACGTGTTCTTCGTCAACTGCGATATGTACTTTAAGCGCAGTGATTATCCGACGACCGCAAGTGCTGAAAAGGAGATCGCGGCGCTTCCCGAGATCGCCTGCCGCGGCGGCTCGAATATCATCGATCCCTTCGGTCATCCCGTCACCGAAACGCTTTGGGACACGGAAGGCGTTCTGTATGCAACGCTGGATATGGATAAGACTTACGCCGCTAAGATGGAAATGGACTGCGTCGGGCATTATGCACGGCCGGACGTGCTTCGCTTGGAAGTAACGGAAAAGTGAGGAAAAAACGATGTCACATAAAAGCGTTGATACCAATATGATCTTTGCAAACAGTCTGAACGTGGAAGGACTCGTTTACCGCGACATCAAGGAAGAGCCCTTCCGCCTCTACGGCTTGTTTTATGAAAACGGAGAATATTTCCGCCTTCCCGAAGCCGTTGCGCGTGCGACAAGCGACAACGTATACGATATGTATAAGACTTGCACAGGGGCAAGACTTCGTTTTGTCAGCGACAGTCCGTACGTTGCGATCCGCGCCGTGCTTTCTCGTGTGGAGCGCATTCCCAATATGACCTTTATCGGAACGTACGGCTTCGATCTCTATGCGGACGGCGCATACGTTGGCTCATTCGTTCCATCCGTAACGGAGAATGCCTACGAGGCCATCGTTCGCCTCCCCGATCGTAAGAGCAGAAGCTTTATGATCCATTTTCCTCTGTATTCGAATCTTGATTCCTTGGAGATCGGCCTTGCTGATGATGCAACACTCGCACGCGCCGAGGATTATAAGGTAGAGAAGCCGATCGTCTTTTACGGATCATCTATTACAAATGGCGCGTGTGCCGCTCGTCCCGGTATGGCATATCCCGCACAGGTGGGAAGAATGCTGAATGCCAATCATCATAATCTTGGTTTTGGCGGCTCGGCGCGCGGTGAAAAAGCAATGGCGGAATATATAGCCTCTATGCCGATGTCTGCCTTCGTTTTGGACTACGATCATAACGCTTATGATCCCGATCATCTTCTTGGAACGCACGAGCCGTTTTTCAAGACCGTTCGTGAAATGAATCCCACACTTCCGATTTTGATGATCACCGCGCCAAAGGTGAACCGTGACGACTCTTGGCAGAGACGCTATGAGATTATTAAGCGTACCTACGAAAACGCCATCGCCGTAGGCGATAAAAACGTTTATTTCCTTGACGGAGCCGCGCCTCTTCGCGAAATCGGCCCGGAGTATTTTGTTGACGGTGTTCATCCCTCGGATCTTGGCTTTTATCTGATGGCAAAGGCCGTTGCAAAGATTCTTTCTCCTATCCTTGAATAGATCTGCTTTGAATTTTCTTTTTAAAGCAAAGAAAACCGCTTGCGAATCTCGCAAGCGGTTTTCTCTATACTGAAAATTATTTGCCGTACTTCTCACGAGCTACGTAAGAGGTGTGAAGTGCATGGTGTGCCGCATGGCAACCGTAGCCACCCTTATAGTAGTTGTCATAAACCTCTTTAACGATGGGGTTCTGGTGAGACTTACGAACTGCCATTGCCTCATCCTGTGCATAGAGTGCCTTTGCACGCTCTGCCTTGAGGTCAACGGTGTCTCTTACGTACTGAGGCTGAATGGGCTGTCCGCCGCCGTTTACACAACCGCCGGGGCATCCCATGATCTCAACGAAGGTGTAGTTTGCTTCGCCGGACTTGATCTTGTCCATGATGATCTTGGCATTTGCAGTACCGGAAGCAACCGCAACGCGAACGGGAATACCCGCAATGTTGTACTCGGCTTCCTTGATTCCTGCGGTTCCGCGAACCTCCTTGAAGTCGATCTCCTTGTTATCCTTGCCGGTAAGAACGTCGTTTGCGGTACGAAGAGCCGCCTCCATAACGCCGCCGGTGGCACCGAAGATCACAGCCGCGCCGGTGTCAACACCGAATGCGGGATCGAAGTCCTCGTCGGGAAGAGCGGTAAACTTGATGCCGGCTCTCTGGATCATTCTGGAGAGCTCTCTGGTCGTCAGCGCAACGTCAACGTCTGCAATGCCTTCGCCTGCAGCGGACATATCGTCACGGCCAACCTCGAACTTCTTTGCGGTACAGGGCATGATCGAAACAACGAATACGTCCTTAGGATCCCAGCCCATCTTATCTGCATAGTAGGTCTTGATCAGAGCACCGCCCATCTGTTGGGGAGATTTGCAGGAGGAGAGGTGGGGAAGCATTTCGGGATAATAGTATTCGCAGAACTTGACCCATCCGGGAGAGCAGGAGGTGATAAGGGGAAGTGCGCCGCCGTTCTTAACTCTGTCAAGAAGCTCGGTAGCCTCCTCAACGATCGTGAAGTCTGCAGCCGTGTTGGTATCAAATACCTTCTCGAAGCCGAGACGGCGAAGAGCAGCAACCATCTTGCCCTCAACGTTCGTTCCGATCGGCATATCAAAGCACTCACCCAGGGTTGCACGAATAGAAGGAGCGGTCTGCACGATCACGTGCTTGCTCGTATCTGCAAGAGCCTCCCAAACCTTATCGGTGTCATCCTTCTCAACGAGAGCGCCCGTGGGGCAAACGGCAGTACACTGACCGCAGCTGATGCAGGGGGTCTCGGCAAGAGAAAGATTGTATGCCTGGCCGATGCACGTGTCGATACCGCGGTTGTTTGCACCGATAACGGAAACAAACTGCTCCTGGCATGCAGCAACGCAGCGACGGCAGAGAATACACTTATTGTTGTCTCTTACAAGGTGAGGCGTGGTAGTGTCAAGCTGATATACGGGCTTGAAGCCGCCAAAAGCGGTAGAGTCAACACCGTATTCGTAGCACAGCTTCTGCAGCTCGCAGTTGGTAGAGCGAACGCAGGAGAGGCAGTTCTTGTTATGCGTAGAAAGAATCAACTCAAGAGTCGTCTTTCTTGCAGCGCGTACCTTGGGAGTGTTGGTCTTAATTTCCATGCCCTCGGTTACAGGGTAAACGCAGGCGGTCACAAGACCTCTTGCGCCGGTTGCCTCAACAACGCAGATACGGCAAGCGCCGATCTCGTTCTTTTCCTTCATATAGCAAAGGGTGGGGATCTCCACGCCGGCGGCTCTTGCAGCCTCCAGAATGGTTGCGCCCTTAGGAACGCTGACGGCAATGCCGTTAACTTTTACATTCAACATTTCCATTTTTCTTTCCTCCCTTACTTCTTGGAAATTGCGCCGAACTTACAGCCGGAAAGGCAAGCACCGCACTTGATGCACTTATTCTTGTCAATGCTGTAGGAGGGAAGCTTATGACCCTCAGCAACATAGTCGGTCTTAGAGATAGCATCAACGGGGCAGTTCTTTGCACACTTGCCGCAGCCGATGCACTTATCCTTATCGATAACGAAATTGGTCAAGCCCTTGCATACACCTGCGGGGCAAACCTTGTCCACAACGTGAGCGATATACTCGTCGCGGAAGAATTTCAGCGTAGAAAGCACGGGGTTGGGAGCGGTCTGACCAAGGCCGCAAAGAGAGTTTTCTTTGATGTAAATGCAAAGAGCCTCAAGCTTGTCAATATCAGCAAGCGTGCCCTTTCCGGACGTGATCTTTTCCAGGATCTCAAGCAGACGGCGCGTACCAACACGGCAGGGCGTGCACTTACCGCAGGACTCGTCCACGGTGAACTCAAGGAAGAACTTCGCCATGTCAACCATACAGGTATCCTCATCCATAACGATAAGTCCGCCGGAGCCCATCATGCATCCGAGAGAAATAAGGTTGTCGTAATCAACGGCCGTGTCGATGAGGCTTGCGGGGATACAACCGCCGGAGGGACCGCCGGTCTGCGCTGCCTTGAACTTCTTTCCGTTCGGAATACCGCCGCCGATCTCGTCGATGATCTCACGCAGGGTAGTACCCATGGGAATCTCAACAAGTCCGGTGTGCTTGATCTTACCGCCGAGTGCAAATACCTTCGTGCCCTTGGACTTCTCGGTACCCATGCCGGCAAACCAATCAGCGCCGTTCAGAATGATCTGGGGAATGTTTGCAAAGGTCTCAACGTTGTTTTCAACGGTGGGACGGTTGTAAAGACCCTTGACTGCGGGATACGGAGGTCTCGGACGGGGCTCGCCGCGGTTACCCTCGATAGAGGTCATGAGAGCAGTCTCCTCGCCGCAAACAAATGCGCCTGCGCCAAGACGGATCTCAACGTCAAATTCAAAACCGGTGCCAAAAATATTCTTACCGAGAATGCCCGCTTTTCTTGCATCGTCAATAGCCTTCTGCAGACGGTTAACGGCAATGGGATACTCGGCTCTTACGTAAACATAACCCTTGGTTGCGCCGATCGCATAGCCGGCAATAGCCATAGCCTCGATCACGCAGTGAGGGTCACCCTCAAGCACGGAACGATCCATGAATGCGCCGGGGTCGCCCTCGTCCGCATTACAAACAACGTACTTCTGGTCTGCCTTGTTGGGAGCGGTAAGCGCCCATTTACGGCCGGTGGGGAATCCGCCGCCGCCTCTGCCGCGCAGTCCGGAATCGGTGATAACCTTGATTACATCCTCGGGCTTGTATTCGGTCAAGCATTTTGCAAGAGCGGCATAGCCGTCTACTGCATAGTATTCGTCAATATCCTCGGGATCGATCACACCGCAGTTTCTGAGTGCAACACGGATCTGCTTCTTGTAGAAGTCGGTGTCGTTCAGGGGCTTGATCGTACCGTCATCACAAACCGTCTCGTTGTAGAGCAGGGAGGTGACGGGCTTACCGCCAACAAGATGCTCGGTAACGATCTGGGGAATTTCATCAATATTCACCATGGAGTAGAAGCAACCCTCGGGATAAACGATCATGATCGGGCCGAGCGCGCAAAGACCGAAGCAACCGGTCATGATAACTTGCACGTCCTTCTCAATGCCTGCTTTAGCAATCTCGCTGTTCAGCTTTGCAACGATCTCGGGGGAGTGCGAGGAGGTGCAGCCCGTACCGCCGCAAATAAGGACGGTATATTTATAATCACTTGTAACGTTCTTGTCAAGAACCGCCTGGCCCTTGCGGAGAACTACCTTTTTCAGAGCAGCCGCCTTGGCACTCTGCAATTCCTTAACAGATTTCATTTCTGTAACCTCCTTATACACACTTGGCAAGAATGCCTTCAACGTCGTTCTCGGTCAAACGGCCGTAAACCTCTTCGTTTACGGTAAGAACGGGAGCGAGACCGCACGCGCCGATACAACGGCAGGCGGTAAGAGAAAACTTGCGGTCAGGGGTACATTCGTCAGAGCCGATTCCGAGCAGCTCCTGGAGCTTGTCGTAAAGAAGACCTGCGCCCTTAACGTAGCAAGCCGTTCCAAGGCAAACGGAAATGTGATACTGACCCTGAGGAGCGAGAGAGAACTGTGCGTAGAATGTGGCAACGCCGTAAACCTTTTCAAGCGAAACCTCCATTCCATCGGCAATGATCTTCTGCACTTCGAGAGGCAAGTAACCATAAATGCCTTGCGCCTCCTGCATAACGGCCATCAGACGGCTCTTGTCGTGCTTGTTTTCAGCGATCACGGCGAGCAGCTTCTCTTCCTGCTCCTTCGTGCCGTTGAAGGGGAGATTGGACATTTTTTTAAGCATCAGCTTATCCTCCTGTTTTTTTGAATGCTTGTTCGCATGCGCATACAAAGAGAACGCGCACGCCTTTTATTTCATTACAAACATACATATTATAACATGATTAATCTAAGATTGCAATGGTAATTTTACAAAAACCGTGAATTTTTTCACAATTCAGTCATGTTGCACAAAAAAACAAGGTAATTTTATTTGATTTTACCATGTATCAAACTCTTCAAAAATAGAACCTAACACGCGAAATGCATTTTCTTCATCCTTCATGCCTGCATCGTGATTCATAACGGTGTTGGCGCGCAGGCAAAGCTTTGACGAGCTTGTAATGAAAATTTCATCTGCATCATAGAGCTCACGGACGGAAAAAGGACGCTCCATAACAGGGATCGAGAGCTTTTTGCAAGCAGTAATCAATTGCTCTCTTCCAATGCCCGGCAGAATGCGGCGCCCCTTAGGATGTGTAAGCAATACACCGTTCTTTAAAATCGAAATGTTAGAATGTGCACATTCAGTCACCATTCCCTCACGTACAAAAACTGCCTCATCGGCTCCCATGGCAACCGCTTTTGTTGAAGCCAGAACAGCAGGGAGGAGATTCGTTGTTTTAATATGGCAGAAGCCGTAACGATGATCGTTTGCAAGAATGAGACGAAGTGGACGGTCTCTATCGGGCAGCGACATTTCACTCACGTACACAAGCAAATGGCTTGTATCCGCCTCAGTTGAGAAATGACGGCGCAGGGGAGCGCTACGCGCTGTCTGAAAATAGAGAAAGGCGATCTCGCAATCCGCTTTCTCACAAAGCTTACAAAGAAGTGTTTTGAGCTCATTTTTTTCCATTTTCGGCTTGATCCGCAAAGCCCCCATACTGCGATAAAAACGGTCAAGGTGTGCATCGAGGAGATACGGCCGTCCGTTTTTGACAAGACATGCATCATACACCGCATCCGCAAAAAATACCGATCGATCGGTGAAAGGAATCGCGGCCTCACCCGCATCATAAAATTTTCCGTCATAAAAATATAATGGTTTCATAAGCCCTCCGGTTTCAGAAAGTTTCCTTTTATATGATATGAAGGAAAATAAGAGATTGACAGAAAGCGTTCCTTGTGTTAAAATGGTAAAAGAAGACAAAAAAGAAAAAGCGAGGATAAAGCAAATGAAACTTATTATTGCTTCTAACAATCAACATAAAATTCGCGAGATAAAAGAAATATTGGGAGAAAAATTCGAGCAGATTTTGTCTTTGCGAGAGGCAGCTATCGACCATGAAACGGTGGAGGACGGAAATACCTTCCTCGAGAACGCAAGAAAAAAAGCAACGGAGATCGCTGCGATTTCCGGATGTGCCGCTCTTGCGGATGACAGCGGTATCTGCGTGGATGCCTTGGGCGGTGCACCCGGCATCTTTAGCGCGCGCTTCGCGGGAGAGCATGGAAACGATGAGGCGAACAATCGCCTTCTTCTTGAAAAGCTTTCCGGTGCCTCGGATCGCGGTGCGCATTATACCTGCGCGATGGTGCTTGCATATCCGGATGGAAAAGAGGTAGAGGCCGAAGGGTATCTTTACGGAGAAATAACTGCGAACCCGAGAGGGGAGGGCGGCTTTGGCTATGATCCGCTTTTTGTACCGAAGGGAAGTCTCCGTACCGTTGCAGAGTATACGGATGAGGAAAAAAACGCCATCAGCCATCGCGGTGAGGCGTTACGTGCTCTTTTAAAGAAGCTGTGAATACAATAATGAAAGAATTATAATTAGGAGCGACCCATGGATATTTTTCTTTCCGTTCTTTCTTATATCGGAGTGATCGCCTTTGCTGTTTCGGGCGCTATGCTTGCTATTCGTAGTGAGGTCGATCTTTTCGGCGTTGTATTTCTTTCTGTGATTACCTCATTCGGAGGCGGTCTTATGCGAGATCTGATACTCAATCGCCACCCGTATCCCGCAATGCTGGAAATGCGGTATGAATTTATTTGCTGTATTGCTACGTCATTGCTTGTTTTCTTTTTAGCCGCCTTCTTTCGTGATGCGTATCTGAGAAGAGAGCACGTTGTCGAAAACATCAATAATATTTTGGATTCTATCGGTATCAGTGCCTTTGCCGTAACGGGAACGCAGTTTTCGCTTGAGATCATGCGTGCAAACGGAAATGAAGAGATGCCCGTGGTTGCTGTTGCAATGGGAATGATCACCTGTATAGGCGGAGGTCTTGTGCGAGACGTGATCCTCGGAAAGCTTCCGTGGGTGCTTAAAAAACGCATTTACGCTCTTGCTGCTTTGGCGGGAAGCGGTGTATTTGTTCTGCTTTCATCGCTTGGCGCTGCCCCTGCGATCTCGATTCTGATCGGCTGCGCCGTAGTTTTTGCGCTTCGCATGTGCGCAACCTTCCTCCATTGGGATATGCCGATCGCCATTCGTTTTTCAGAGCTCGATAAGCCCGGAAGAAGATTGCCGTTTGCTCACAGGGAGCGAGATTACTATTCGGAAAAAGAAACGGCAAAAAAGTGAAAAAATATTTTTTTGAAAACTATTTACTTTTGTGTATCTTTGTGTTATAATAGTTAAGCAACCTATGTCTATGTGTTGTGTTTGACCTTGCTCCGCGGCATCTTTTAAGGGCTTGCGTAGTTTGTGTGCTTCACCCGCACCTCACGCAGATATAGGAAAAATATAAGAAAGGTGAAGAAAAATGATTTCCAAGGAGACCAAAACCGCCATCATCGCTGAGTACAAGATCAACGAGAAGGACACCGGTTCGCCCGAGGTGCAGGTAGCGATTCTGACCGATAGAATCAATTCGCTTACCGAGCACATGAAGAAGAACCCCAAGGACTTCCATTCTCAGAGGGGCCTCTCCAAGATGGTTGGTCACAGAAAGCAGCTTCTGAATTACCTGGCTAAGAAGGATATCGAAAGATACAGAGCCGTAATTAAGAGACTGGGCCTGAGAAAGTAATTTTCGGGCAAGGAGCGCACGCGGGAACGGCAAAACCGTTCCCGCTTGTTGCGAACACCAAAAAACAAAAAATCAAATTTATTGGGCGAGAGCGAAAGTAGCAGTTAACTATGTTTTCCGAGAAGGGAAGGGATAGTTAAGTGCTATGTTCGCATATCTCCCACAAAAAAAGGAGAATGAAAATGGTAGAGAATTTTAAAACCTTCGAAAACCACAAGGTGTATAACTACACCCTCGCAGGCCGTCCGCTCGTGATCGAGACCGGCAAGATCGCCGGCCTTGCAAACGGCTCTGCTCTGATCCGCTATGGCGAGACCACGATCCTGGCCTGTGCCACCGCATCTGCCGCTCCCCGTGAGGGCATCGATTTCCTTCCTCTCTCGGTAGATTACGATGAGAAGCTTTATGCTGTAGGTAAGATCCCCGGCGGCTTCCTGAAGCGTGAGGGCAAGCCCTCCGAGAAGGCTGTGCTTACCAGCCGCGTGATCGACCGTCCGGTTCGTCCCCTCTTCCCGAAGGATCTTCGTAACGACGTATCCCTTCTTCTGACGGTTATGTCCGTAGATCCCGATTGCTCTCCCGAGATCACCGCTATGATCGGTGCATCCGTGGCACTTTCTATTTCCGATATTCCGTGGAACGGCCCCATCGGCGGCGTTTTCATGGGTATGGTAGACGGCGAGTTTATCGTAAACCCCACCTTTGAGCAGAGACAGAAGAGCATCCTTGAGCTTACGGTTGCAGGCTCCGCTGAGAAGGTCGTTATGATCGAGGCAGGCGCGAAGGAAGTATCCGATGACGATATGTTCAAGGCGATCATGATCGCGCACGAAGAGATCAAGAAGCTCGTTGCTTTTATTAACGAGATCGTTGCAGAAATCGGCAAGCCTAAGTTTGCTTATGCATCCGGCGAGCTGGATCACGATATGTTTGACGAGATCTTTGCATACTGCGAGACCCGCGTGATGGAAGCACTTGACACGGATGATAAGACCGTTCGCGATGCAAAGATGCAACCCATTATGGACGATATCGTTGCTACCTTCGAGGAGAAGTACGAGGATATCAAGGTAATTCTGCCCGAGCTTATCTATAAGATTCAGAAAAAAATCGTTCGTCGTTGGCTTCTTGTTGACAAGAAGCGTGTAGACGGCCGCCGTATGGACGAGATCCGTCCCCTCGGTGCCGAGGTTGGCGTGATCCCGAGAGTGCACGGCTCCGGTCTCTTCACCAGAGGTCAGACGCAGGTGCTCACCATTGCAACGCTCGGTACTCTTTCCGATGCACAGAGACTCGAGGGCCTCGATGAAGAGGACACCAAGAGATATATGCACCACTACAATATGCCCGGCTACTCCACCGGTGAGGCAAAGGCTCTGCGTAGCCCCGGCCGCCGCGAGATCGGCCACGGTGCATTGGCAGAGCGCTCTCTGCTGCCCGTTCTTCCCAGCGAGGAGGAATTCCCCTATGCGATCCGTCTTGTTTCCGAGGTCGTAAGCTCGAACGGTTCCACCTCTCAGGGCTCCGTTTGCGGCTCCACGCTGGCTCTTATGGATGCAGGCGTGCCGATCAAGGCTCCCGTAGCAGGTATCTCTTGCGGCCTTATCACCGCAGAGGACGGTTCTTGGGATACGATGATCGACATCCAGGGCCTTGAGGACTTCTACGGCGACATGGACTTCAAGGTAGCAGGTACGCATAAGGGTATCACCTCCATCCAGATGGACCTTAAGATCGACGGTCTGACCCCCGAGATCATCAAGCGTGCGCTTGAGACCACGCATCAGGGCAGAGACGAGATCATTGATAAGATCCTTCTCCGTGCCATTGCCGAGCCTCGTGCTGAGGTTTCCGCATATGCACCCAAGATGATCACCATGCATATCAACCCCGATAAGATCCGTGAGGTTATCGGCTCGGGCGGTAAGGTGATCCAGAAGATCGTTGCCGATACCGGTGCTAAGATCGACATCAATGACGACGGAACCGTATTCATTGCAGCTGTAAACCGTGACAGTGCGAATATGGCTAAGGCGATCATCGATGCCATCGTATTCGAGCCTGTTGTAGGCGAGACCTACGAGGGAACCGTTACGAGAATCATCCCGATCGGCGCATTCGTTGAGTATGCTCCCGGCAAGGAGGGAATGGTTCACATCTCCAAGCTTCAGAAGGTAAGAACCGAGAAGGTTGAGGATGCAGTTAGCGTTGGTGACGTGGTTCGCGTGAAGTTCCTCGGAACGGACGAAAAGGGCCGTCAGAACCTTTCCATGAAGGATGCTGACTGATTGATATAGAAATAAAACCACGCATTCAAGTGATTTGTCTACTAAGGACATCACGAGAATGCGTGGTTTATTATTTTATCAGCTCAAGAACAAAAATGATAAAGAAGGAAAGCATTCCCTGGAGCGTTTTGAACGCGTAGTATTTCTTCATGGATATATCTGTGCCGCGAAGCAGCCCTGCTGCTTGCAAATGCACCGAAAGACCGCCAAATGACACGGCAAAAGCCGTGAGTGCGCGGCAAAGAAAAGGAGGTATTTTTGCAGTAGAGAGAAACGCGGTAGCAGATCCGATCTCCAATAAAGGAAGTAAAAATGCGCTCAAAAGTGCACTTTTTAAAACAAATTTTTGAAGAATACCGATCAAAGCAGAAAAAAGAAGAAGATAAGAGCAAACGTAAAGTGTGCCGATACCGGCCCGTTCTACCGTATCCGTAAAAGAAAAATTGTGACTATGGCAATGAACCTGCACAGTATGAGTCGTGTGTCGCCTGCCCGAAAGCACGCCAATTACGATTGCGGAGAAAATCATAACCATATAGAGAAGAACGCCCTCCAATGTGCTCCCCCGCATTGCGCCAACGCCGCAGATAAGAAAGGCAGGGCTTGCGTTGGATGAGAAGCATATCAGCCGCTCACATTCATCCTTGGAAAGATAACCGTGCCCATATGCCTCTGCTGCACATTTTGCGCCGAGCGGAAAGCCGCAAAGTGTCCCGCAGAGAAAGGCGGGAAGGCCGTTTTTATTCACATGAAAAAGCCTCTCAAACGGGCGCGAAAGGAAATCCATCTTATCAAAGACGGAATACCCGATCATCATGGAGGATAGCACCATGAAGGGAAAAACGGAGGGAACGATCGTGGTTGCGCAGAGACGGATGCCCCGTATGATCCCCTCGCTCATTGCCTCGCCGTAGAGCGGGATCAGAAGAAGGATCAGGAGCAGGAGCGGCCCTCGCAGCACATCGGGCGTATGACGTTGTTTTTTTCTGGTAAGCATGGAGCGACCTCTCTTTTTTGCATTTCTTTGGCTTGGCTTTCATAAAGTATAATACTATATTACTTGTATGAAAGGGATCTCAAAAAAATGAAGAAAAAGAAGGAAGAGCGCGATGATACAAAAAGAAAAGGTGCACCTCGCTTTCATATGGAAGCAGAGAGCGGAATCTTTGGTATGTCAGTTCAGATCATTGCCGTGAGACATATAGAGGAATACTGTAGAGAGAAGATCACGCTGAAGATCCCCGGTGGCCGTATGGATCTTTTAGGGCAGGGACTGTATCTCACCGTATTTGAAAACAAGACCGTAGAGGTGCGCGGTAAGCTTTCGGAGGTGTGCTTTTCTTATGATCGGAATTAAAGAGTTTCTTTTTGGCTATTTTTATATTGAAGCCACCCCCGAGAAAATAGCGGCTGTCTACGACCTTCTTTTGAATCTTGGAATCGGTGCAAGACGGATGAAAAACGGGAGGCTTGCCGTGCGCGAAAAGCATCGGAAAATACTGATGGAGTCCCTTTCCTCGCTCAATGTTTGTGCCTCTGAAACGCTCGGTCTGCCGCATTATATTCGTCAAAATCGAAAAAGATATGGCATTTTTGCAGCGCTTTTGCTTTGTGCTTTTTTGATGATCTTCACCGGCGGTCGCGTTTGGGATATACGCATTCAAGGGGTAACGAGCGATGAGCAAAAGGACATTATTACCGCATTGGATGCGCAAGGACTCTCGGCCGGAGTTGCCTTTCGATCGCTTGATTTTTCGAAGATCGAAAACTCTCTTCAAAAATCCTGTCCCAATGTTGCCTGGGTGAACATCCATCGACGCGGTACGGTCGTTTACGTGAATGTGATCGGCGCGCAAGCGGAACAGATGCCGGGGACGCCTGCAATAGGAAATCTCGTTGCAGATGAGGACTGCGTGATCGTTGAGATATCTCCCGATAGCGGTGTTTCTTGCGTTGAGGTCGGAGACACGGTTCGCAAAGGTGACCTGCTTATCTCTGCCGTTCATCCGGACGGAACTTTCAGCGGTGCATCCGGTACGGTATTGGGGCGCGTTAGCGGCGAGATTCGGGGGCACGCTTGCAGGGAGGAGACGAAAACCGTTACGGAAAAAATCAAAAATGTCGAGGTCACCTTAAATTTCTTTGATTTTTCTTTAAATATTTTCAAAAACTATAGAAATCTGCCAAATGGTTATGATATAATAGAAAACGAAAGACAACTGCGTTTTTTTGGCCGCATCTCGCTTCCTGTTTCCGTAACGCTTCGTACGGCGTATATACATCATGAAGAAACCGTTCATTTTTCGGATGCAGAGGCGATCCGTCTTGCAGGCGTGCGCTTACGCTCCTCGCTCTCGGAGCTTCTTTCCAAAGGGGAGCTTGAGTCCTTACGCACAGAGGGGGCTTGGACGGAGGATGGATACGTGTTTTTTGCGTATTACGTTCAGATCCGCAACGTGGCAGAGCTGAAGCCGATTCATACAGCACAGAAAATCAAAGGAGCTTTTTATGGCAGAGAAATATCTGATGACAAAATCCAGCGAGGATACCTCTGCGCTTTTCGGCGCGTTTGATTCTAATATTCGTCTTATAGAGAATGCGTTTGACGTCCGCGTTTCCAATCGCCGCGGTGGCGGTGATCGCGAGGGGGATGAGATCGTGATCAGCGGCGAGGGGGAGGGACTCTCTCTTGCACATCGCACGCTGGAGTATCTCGGACGTATGACGGGCGCCGGAGAGGTTCTGGACACCGGGACGGTGGAATACGTCATTTCTCTTTTCAAGGATGGTGGCGAGGATCGGGAACGTAGCTTTTCGGAGGACGTGATCTGTCTCACCAACCGCGGAAAACCGATCAAGGCAAAAACGATCGCACAGAAGCGGTACGTAGATATGATCCGTGATAATACCGTGATACTCGGTTTAGGCCCTGCAGGCACGGGCAAAACCTTCCTTGCCGTTGCCATGGCGGTGGAGGCATTGCGCGAAAAAGCGGTGGACCGTATCATTCTTACGCGTCCCGCGGTGGAAGCGGGCGAACGCCTTGGATTTTTGCCCGGCGATCTTCAAAGCAAGATCGACCCCTACCTCCGTCCCCTGTACGATGCGCTTTTTGAGCTTCTCGGTCCTGAAAATTATCAGCGGCACAAGGAGCGCGGTACGATCGAGATCGCGCCGCTTGCTTATATGCGAGGACGAACGCTCGATTCCTCCTTTATCATTTTGGATGAGGCGCAAAATACAACGCCCGAGCAGATGAAAATGTTTTTAACGCGTCTTGGCTACGGCTCTAAAGCGGTTGTGACGGGTGATATGTCTCAAACCGATCTGCCGTCGGGGCAGAAGAGCGGCCTCGCCATTGCATCCTCGATCCTCAAGGATATTTCGGGGATCGGGATATTTTCCTTCACCTCCAGAGACGTTGTGCGCCATCCGCTTGTGCGCAGGATCATAGATGCATACGATAAATACGATAAAGGAATCAGCGTGAAAAAAGAAAGGGAACAGAAATGAAGACACGGGGGCTTTATATTACCTTCGCCGCAACGAAGCAGATGCCGCTTGCGGATTTTGAACTAAAAAAAACGTTGCGTGCCGCCATCAGGGCAACGCTGGAATACGAGGGCTTTGCCCACGATGCCTCGATCTCTTTGACCGTTTGTGACAATGCGTATATTCGGAGCATAAATAAGAAATTCCGAGAGATCGACCGCTCAACGGACGTGCTCTCCTTCCCGATGTATGAGGCGGGCGAATGGGAGAGCGAGGGCGATTTCGGCCCGATCCCGCTTGGTGATATCGTGATTTCGCTTGAGAGAACCGAGGAGCAGGCGCACGAGCTGGGCCATTCCTTTTTGCGTGAGGCCGCATTTCTTGCCATCCATTCCACCCTCCACCTTCTTGGATACGACCACGAGAGAAGCGCAGAGGATGAGGAGGAACAGTGCCGCCGCCAGCGCGAGATCATCAAAACCATGAATTTTAAGCAAAAGGAAGACGAAGAATGAAAAGAACTGCTTTTATAGCTTTTATCGGCCGCCCCAACGTGGGAAAATCCACACTTCTGAACGCCATTCTGGGTGAAAAGGTTGCGATCGTTTCGAAAAAACCGCAAACCACGAGAAACCGAATCACGGGGATCCATACCGTGGGCGAGGATCAGATGGTTTTTCTGGATACTCCCGGTGTACATAAGCCACGCACCAAGCTTGGCGATTTTATGGTGAAGACCGCAACGGACACGCTTTCGGGCGTGGATGCCGCCGTTCTCGTAGTGGAAGCGCGCGAGGCAGTTGGTGATATTGAGGCATCCTTGATCGAAAAGATAAAGGCGGCCGGCATCCCCTCCATTCTCGTTATCAATAAGATCGATGCCGTTCGTCCCGCCAATATTGCAAAAACGATCGAGGCGTATGCCGCCGCGCATTCCTTTGATGCCGTTGTTCCGATCAGCGCAAAGCATGAGAAGGGCGTGGATACCGTGGTGGAGGAGTGTAAAAAATTCCTCTATGAAAGCGAATGGTTTTTCCCCGACGATATTCTGACCGATCAGCCTGAGCGTCAGCTCGCCGCCGAGGTGATCCGCGAGAAGCTTCTTCGCCTTTTAGAGGAGGAGATCCCGCACGGCACCGCCGTTTCCATCGAGGAGTGGAAGGAAAAGAAGGATATGGTTTCCATCCGCGCAGAGATCTATTGCGAAAAGGCCTCGCATAAGGGAATGATCATCGGCAAAAACGGCGCAACGATCAAGACCGTCGGAACGTATGCGCGCGAGGATCTTGAAAAAATGCTCGGAACGCGTATCTTCCTCGACCTCTACGTCAGAGTGAAGGAAAACTGGCGTGACAGCGATTTCACGCTTCGCAACTTCGGCTACAACGAAGAAAACTGATGCTGACGACAGTTACCGGCTTGATCATCCGTACCGCCGATATTAAAGAGTCGGACAGGCTCGTTACGATCTTCACGGAGGAGACCGGAGTGATCACCGCCATCGCAAAGGGGGCGCGCTCTGTCAGGAGCCGCCAGATGTCGGCTACGCTGCAGTTTTGCTATGGTCGATACGTTCTGTATCAGAAGAACGATTTTTATTGGATCAAGGAGGCGGAGCTTTTTGAGAGCTTCTTTGATATCCGAAAACGCCTTGAGGGACTTGCGCTTGCTTCGTATCTTTGCGAGGTGCTTTCGGACGTTACCGTTTCGGAGGCTGATAAGGAATTGCTTCGCTTGTCGCTCAATTCCTTGTACGCAATTGCCAAAGGTGAGGTTCCTTTGCGCAAGATCAAAGCGGCCTTTGAATTCCGCGCGGCGGCGATCCTCGGATTTTCGCCCGAGATCCTTGTCTGTCGTGAATGCGAGAAAAAGGATGGGGATTTCTATCTTGACGTGATGGATGGAAGCCTCATTTGTGCCGATTGCCGTGTCGAGGCAGAGACCTCGTTTGATCCGCGAGAGGACGATGGGCACGAGCGCCATCTTCTCTGCATTCTTCCCGAAGGTGCGAAGATCGCGGCAGGGTACGTGATCTATAGCCCCCTGGAGCGGATCTACGCCTTCCGCATCAGCGAGGAGGATATGCGATTTTTCGTTGCCGCGGCAGAGCATTATCTGTTGAACCATCTGGAGCGCAGCTTCAAAACGCTTGATTTTTATAAGGAAGTTGAGCCCAAATAATTTTGTTCTGTTTGCCCTTTTGTTTTAGCGAAAAATACAACAATATGATCAAAAAATCCATTGTACCGATCATCTATCCGTGATATAATTGAGAAAATCAAAGAAAGGAATACAGTATGCCTTTTTCCTCAAAAATGCTTCGCAGCCTGGAATTTGAAAAGATCACTGCAATGCTTGCGGAGCACGCCGCCGTAGCAGGCGCAAAGGGAAGAGCTGTCGCGCTTCTGCCCTCCGAGGATCATTCCACCGTGATGCTCCGTCAGAGCCGCACGGAGGATGCCAAGCGTTTGATCAATCATAAGGGATACCCCTCTTTTTCTGCGGATGAGAGCGTGGTTTCCTCTGCTGAGCGTGCATATAAGGGAGCCGTTCTATCTCCTAAGGAGCTTTTGTCCATTGCCTCTCTCCTTTCGAGCACGCGTGCGCTTTTGGATTATATTCATACGGACAAGCCCTTTGAAACCGGGCTTGATGAGCTGTTTGCCCGCCTTCTCCCGAATCGCTCCCTGGAGGACCGCATTCGTACCGCTATCCTTTCCGAGGATATGATTGCGGACGAAGCAAGCCCCGCGCTTGCTGATATTCGCCGCAAGATCCGCGTGGCAAACAATAAAATTAAAGATACCCTGCAAAGCTACGTCGGTGGTAACCGCCTGAAATATTTGCAGGAAAACATCGTCACGATGCGAAACGGCCGCTACGTTGTACCCGTAAAGGCTGAATACCGCAACGAGATCAAGGGGCTTGTGCACGATACCTCCTCCTCCGGCGCAACGCTGTTCGTGGAGCCGATGGCGGTCGTGGATGCCAATAACGAGCTGAAAAGCCTTGCCGCCGCCGAGCGCAACGAGATCGACCGTATTCTTGCCGAGCTCTCAGCCGCCGCAGGCGAATGTACCTCGCTGATCTCGCTCAACTACCATAATATCGTTGAGCTTTCCTTTATCTTTGCGTGCGCAAGCCTTGCGATTGAAATGAAGGCGGAGCGTCCGTTGATCGAGGAGGGAAGAAAGATCGAGCTTCACCGCGCGCGCCATCCGCTCTTGGACCGTGCCACGGTCGTTCCGATCGACGTTGCCGTGGGCGAGCATCATGATAGCCTGATCATTACGGGCCCGAACACGGGCGGAAAGACCGTTACGCTGAAAACGCTTGGTCTTTTAACTGTGATGGCGCAGGCGGGACTACAGATCCCCGCACTGGAAAACTCCCGCATCGGAATTTTTGATCAGGTGCTGGTAGACATTGGAGATGAGCAGAGCATCGAGGCCTCTCTCTCCACCTTCTCCTCGCATATGGTCAATATCGTGGATATTCTGTCCTCCGCGACCGACCGCTCTCTTGTATTGTTTGATGAGCTTGGATCGGGAACGGATCCCATCGAGGGCGCAGCGCTTGCCGTAGCCATCCTCGAGCATACGAAAGCGCTTGGCGCCGTTACCGCCGCAACCACACACTATGCGGAGCTGAAGGCCTACGCCCTTGAAACCGAGCGCGTACAGAATGCATCCTGCGAATTTGATCTGGAAACACTTCGCCCAACCTACCGCCTTATCGTCGGTACACCGGGTAAATCGAACGCCTTTGCGATCTCCGAAAAGCTCGGTCTTGATCCGCAAATTATAGATCGCGCAGGTCGCTTGATCGAAAAAGAGGATAAGCAGTTTGAGCAGGTCATTTCGCGCCTCGATGCCGAGCGTGCAGAAATGGAAAAAGCAAAAACAGAGCACGAGCGTCTGCGCACGGAATACGAAAGCTTTAAGGAGCGTGCTGAGCGTGAGTTGAATGCCAAGGTGAAGAAAACTGAGGACGAAATTGAAAAACAAGCACTTAAAGCAAGGCAGATCCTTGACAGTGCGCGTGCCTCCAGCGAATTTATCTTCCGTCAGCTTGAGGATCTCAAAAAGCAGGAGGATAAGGAAGCGCGCAACCGTATGATGCAATCCGCCAAGGAAGAGATCCGCTCCCGCCTGCGCGAAACCGAGTCGCTCTTCGAGGGGCTTTCGGTCAGCGAGGTGTCGCTGGATGAGGAGTACGTTCTGCCGCGACCGCTCGTCGTGGGGGATAAGGTATATCTTGTCAGCCTCGGTAAGGAGGGTGTTGTCACCGCGCTTGCCGATAAGCACGGAATGTATGCCGTTACCTCAGGTATTCTAAAAACCAAGGTGGACGAGAAGGGACTTAGGCTTCTCGATGGCAAGCAGGCCTTCCGCAAAAAGGCTGAAGCACCGAAGAAGCCGAGCGAGGGAAAGGTGAAGAAATCCATCGTTTCCACCTTCCGTCCCGAGATCGATGTGCGCGGTATGATCGGTGACGATGCCTGGTTTGTGATCGATAAATATCTCGATGATGCCGTTCTGGCAAACATTCCCACCGTCCGTATCATTCACGGAAAGGGAACGGGTGCCTTGCGTGCCGCCCTTTGGCGGTATTTCAAAACCGACCGCCGCATCAAATCCTACCGTCACGGTGAATGGGGCGAGGGGGATGCAGGTGTTACGATAATTGAATTTAAACAATGAAGGAGAACTTTCTATGTTTCACGAGAATTTCAAGGATACCTATGCCGCTTTGAACGGCGAGGTGCGCCTTTTTGGCGCAAGCACGAAAATCGAAACAGAAAACGAAATCATTCTGAAAAAGCTCTCTCCGCTTTGTAAGGGTGAGAAGAAGGATGCCATCGCCTCCATTCGTTTCCGACCTATGACCGACATGGAAAAGGAAAAGATAGAGAAGACCTTCGGTAACGTTTTCGAAGATAAAGAAGACGCTTATCTCCTTGAGGTAACGGCCGATGCGGTCACCGTCTATTCGAATTACGAGCGCGGCTACCTCTACGGTGCTTGTACGGTTTGGACACATTACAAAGACGGTATCAAAGAAGGATATATCTACAATGTGCCTTGCGTACAGTTCCGTGCGGTTAAAATGTATCTGCCTGCCGAGGAAAAACTCGATGAGTTCTATTATATGGTCGATATGTTTATGCATTACGGCTATAATGCCATCGTCCTCGAGGTCGGCGGTGCAATGGAGTATAAAAAGCATCCCGAGATCAATGCGTATTGGATCGATGTCTGCAAGGAATTTAACGAATACAGCGGAAAGACCGACGACGTGCAGCTGACCCAGCCCTGGGGTAAGAATTCCGTACATATCGAATGCGGCGGAGGAAAGGTGCTTTCACAAAAGCTCGTTCGTGAGATATGTGAGTATTGCCGCGCGCACGGACTTGAGCCGATCCCCGAGGAGCCCTGTCTTTCTCACGCGGATTATCTGATGGCGGGCAGAACAGATTTTGCCGAGCGGCCGAACGATCCCTATCCCGATACCTACTGCCCCTCGAATCCGAAATCCTATGAGATCACCTTTGATCTCTTTGATGAAATTATCGAAGTATTTCAGCCTAAGGTTTTGCATATCGGTCACGATGAGACCTACGTTTACGGCATTTGCGATAAATGCAAGGGCAAGCCTGCCGCAAAGATCTATGCAGATGACGTAACCAAGCTTCACGATTATCTTGCCGAGCGCGGTGTCCGCACGATGATGTGGTCGGAAAAGCTCCTCAACAGCTACAACAAAGCATGGTCGCCCGCAGGTGGTGCGCGCTATACGACGAGATACACCGGAAGCGGCAAATTCGTCACCTTCAAGGGCAAAAAGCTCGAGGTGCTTACGCGTCATTCCGTTCATCCTTATGACGTTCCGCTTCTTCCCGAGGGAACGGTGTATCAGACGGTCGAGCAGACCTATCCCGCGATCTCAATGATCCCAAAGGACGTCATCTGTATGAACTGGTATTATAGCTATTATGAGCTCGGTGATATGGATTACCATTACAACGGACTTCCTCTTGTATACGGTAACTTCTCGGGTGTTGGCTTCAATAACTGGAAGGGCAGAGTTGCCTCGGGCGCAAAGGGCTTCGGCGTATCCAGCTGGGGCGCATCCGACTTCAAGCAGATGCAAAGAGGAAACCGCCTCGGTGACGTTGTATACGCATCCCGCATGGCGTGGAGCCGCGATTATGACGAAAAGAACAAGGGTACGGAAATCAAATATACTGCCGCCTCCGTCTTTGACTACCGCTTCCGCGATGCGCTTGCAGGCTCATACGTGGACATCCTTCACACCACGGAGCTTGAAATTCCGCACGGCTATTTTGGTTGTGGCCAGTTTTTGATGGACGATATGTTCCGTATGGGCTATTTCCATCTGCACTATGAAGATGGAACCGAGGAGAAGGTAGAGATCCTTTGGGGCGAAAACGTCGGCCCAGCAGGACAGATCACCGAGGACGGCGGTAAGCTTCAATTTGAGGAGGACGGTCAGCCGAAGATTCTTAACTCTTCTCGCGAAACCATCTTCACCTGCGACTTTCTCGATAAGGATGATAAGCGCTATTACCGCTTCGTGATCCCCACGAAGAAGCCCGTTGCCCGTGTGGAAACCGAAATTTTTGAAAAATTTGAAGGAAAGCATATCCTTGACAGCGTTGTCATTCACAACGCGAAATAAATGTATTTTAGGAGGTTATCCATGCGTTTTGTAAAAATGGAGGCTGCCTGCACGGAGGATCAGCTTTTGCAGCTGCTTCCGAACAACGACAAGGTGAACGAGGGCGTTCGCTTTGCCGAGGGGGACGGAAAGCCGCATATGCATTTTAAGAAGAGGGGAAAAACCATTCGCATGCGTTGCGAAATCATGGATCGCCCCACGAAGGATAACGGCTTTTTGATGGGAACGTACTTTGCCGGGCGCACAAAGCAGGTGGGAGATGTAACGCGTCTGTACGGCGTGATCGTAACCGAGCCGTATTTTCACCTGGTCTGGATCGCCCTTGTCGTTTACTTTATATGGATGTGCATTGCCAAGGCCGCCTTTTCGGTCGTGCCGGTGTGTCTGATCGTTTTTGTGTATTTTATGTTCCGCGGGGAATATAAGAAACAAAGACGCATCAAGGCGTATCTTATGCGTGCATGTAAACGCGCAGGAAATATGAAGGATCGCTAAGATTTATTGAATTTCATCAGTGATCAGGAGGAAGGGCCATGCCTTTTTTTGCCCCCGATTTTTATTTTGAAACCTATGCAGGCGCATCCGTTCCGTTTTTAAAAGAGCAGGGGATCCGCGCACTCGTTTTGGATATCGATAACACCTTAGAGCCGTACGAAAACGCGGAGCCGAGCGAAGGAGTTCGCGCGTGGTTTGCCGCATTGGCTGAGGCAGGAATTTCTGCCGCTTTTGTTTCAAACAACGATAAGCAAAGGGTGGATACTTTTAATGCAACGTTGGGGTTGATTGCGTATTCAAAGGCGAAAAAACCGTTTGCAAAAAAGGTAAAGTCGGCTATGAAAGAGATGGGAGTAACCAAGGAGAGTACGCTCTTCATGGGAGACCAGATCTTCACGGACGTGCTTGCGGCGCGCCTTGCAGGCATTCGCGTGGCGCTCGTCCCGCCGATCAAGGATAAAACCGATGCGCTCACCCGCTTTAAAAGATGGCTGGAGCGCCCGATCATGAAACGCTTCTTTAGGAGAAATAAAAAATGAGTGTAGCTAAATTCGGCCCCGGAGGCGGTTGTGAGGAGTTCCGCCTTTCGGGCGCAAAAAGCGTTCTGGATGCGCCTGCATTCGTAAAAGGATATGGCCTTGATGCCTATGAATACGAGGCAGGAAACGGCCTTTCTGCCTCGGCTGAAAGCCTTTTGCTGATCGGGCAGGAGGCTAAGAGGCAGGGGATTGCGATGTCCCTGCACGCGCCGTATTTTATCTCGCTTTCGAGTGTGGAGGCGATCAAACGTCTTAATAGCGTGGAATATATCCGCCGCAGCCTCTCTGCGGCACGCCTGCTCGGCGCATCCGTGATCGTCGTGCATACGGGCTCTGCCGCGAAGATCACCCGCCGTGAGGCGATGGATTTTGCAAGAGATACCCTGTATAAAACGCTTGAAAGCGTGGATACGTATGGGGTGCTGATCGGTCTTGAAACGATGGGAAAGCAAAATCAGCTTGGCACGCTTGATGAGGTGATCGAGCTTTGTTCGATGGATAAAAGGCTCGTTCCTGTGGTAGACTTCGGTCATATGAACGCGCGTGAGTGTGGAGGTGTTTTCGCGAGCATGGACGATTACCGCCGCGTTTTTGATGTGATCGGGGACCGTCTCGGTGATGCGGTCGCACAGGATCTGCATTGCCATTTTTCTAAGATCGAATGGACTGCCGCAGGCGAAAAACGCCACCTTACCTTTGATGATTCGGTTTTTGGCCCGGATTTTGAGCCGCTTGCAGAGGCCATTGTGCGCGAAGGATTGTCACCCACAGTCATCTGTGAATCCGCGGGCACACAAACGCGGGATGCACGCCGCATGAAGGATGCATATGAAAGGAGTATGAAATGACGCCGCTTGTAACGCTCAGAGAAAAAATGAAGCGTCTTTCCTTGGATGCAATTCTCGTCTTGGACGAGAAAAACCAGCAATACCTTTCAGGCTTCGCCTTCACGGACGGCTATCTTTTGATCCTTCGTGAGAAGGCCTATCTCGTTACGGATTTTCGTTATAAGGAGGCTGCAGAGCGTCTTGCGTATGCAGGCTTTACAGTAGAGGTGCCCGACGGTCGTTTTTCCTTTTTGCAATGCGCCCTCGAAGAAGCGGGCGTGCGCCGTCTCGGATTTGAGGGAAGTGTACTTACCTTTGCTGAGCACAAGCGCTATAAGGAGCGCCTCAAGGGTATTCGCCTTTGTGATATAGGCGATGCCATCGATACAATGCGCGAGGTTAAGAGCGGTAAGGAGATCGCCCTGATCGAAAAAGCACAGAGCATCACCGATGCCGCGTTTTCAGAGCTTTTGAAGGTTTTGTCTCCGCGCATGACGGAGATCGAAGTGGCCGCTGAGCTTGAGTACAGAATGCGGAGGCTCGGTGCGGAGGGAATGGCGTTTGATACCATTGCCGTATCCGGAACGGCCAGCGCACTGCCGCACGGCACGCCGCGCACATGTCCCTTGGAGCGCGGATTTTTAACGATGGATTTCGGTGCGAAATACGGCGGCTATTGCTCGGATATGACGCGAACTGTCGCAATCGGTAAAGCAAACGCGGACATGAAGCATTTGTACGAAACCGTACTGTCTGCACAACGCGCCGCCCTGGATTTTCTTCGTGCCGGTGTTTCCTGCTCGGAGGCGGATCTCACAGCAAGACGCATCATCGAGAAGGAATATCCCGGAACCTTCGGGCATTCTCTCGGTCATGGTGTCGGTCTTTATATTCATGAAAATCCAAGGCTCAGCGCTAAGAATTTAAAAAACAAATTGCAGGCAGGACATATAGTCACGGTCGAGCCGGGAATCTATATAGAAGGGAAGTACGGATGCCGCATTGAGGATATGGTCGTGATCGAGGAAGGCGGGATCAAAAATCTCACAAAATCAAGAAAAGATCTGATCGAAATCCTTTAAATAAAGATTTTTTTGCAAAAAAAAGAAAAAAATTGCAAATACCCCTTGAAAAAAACGCAGACTTGTAGTAAAATAAATATGTATGTTATACAGTCATATTGACTGAATACGGAGGAGGCGCAGGACAGGCGGCGTGCGAGAGACTCCTCAACCTATTTTACCGCCGAGAAAAGGAATTGAAATTATGTTGACTGCAGGCGATTTTAAAAATGGTGTGACCTTTGAGAAGGACGGTCAGGTTTGCCAGGTTATCGAGTTCCAGCACGTAAAGCCCGGTAAGGGTGCTGCGTTCGTCAGAACGAAGTATAAGAACGTTGTGACCGGTGCGATCCGTGAGGAATCCTTCAACCCCACCGCAAAGTTTGAGAATGCCGTAATCGAGCGCCGTGATCTTGAGTATCTGTATAACGATGGCGATCTGTACTATTTCATGGATCAGGAGTCCTACGAGCAGATTCCTCTGAACAAGGATAAGCTTGGTGATAACTTCAAGTTTGTGAAGGAAAATACGGTTTGCCGTATTTGCTCCTTCAAGGGCAATGTATTCTCGGTTGAGCCTCCTACGTTCGTTGAGCTTTCCGTTACCGAGACTGAGCCCGGCGTTCGCGGCGATACCGCAACGAACGTAACCAAGGCTGCAACCCTTGAGACGGGTGCGGTAATCAAGGTTCCGATCTTCATCAATGAGGGCGATCTTCTCAGAATCGATACCAGAACCGGCGAGTATCTCGAGAGAGCGTAAGTGCCTCTTTTATGGTCGGCTCGTTTTTCGTGCGTTCTCTGCGTGCGCGACCGAGCCGATCTTTCTTTTTATAGAAATTATAAAACATGGATAAAGGAGATATTAAAATGACTTTGAACGAGCGCGCGGCCTATGTGAAGGGCCTTTTTGAAGGATATGGCATAGATAGCAAGGAGAAGGAGGGAAGGATCCTTTCCGAAATGCTTACTCTGATCTCCGATATGGCGGATAAGCTTTCCGCTCTTGAGGGCGAGTGTGCTGAGCTTCGTGATTATATCGAGGAGCTGGACGAGGATCTCGGATATGTGGAGGAGACCGTTTTTGTTACCGACGATGAGGAGGAAGAGGACGAAGACGAGGATCTTGTCAGCGAGGAGGACGATGGATTTTACGAGGTTGAATGCCCCTCTTGCGGCGAGACCGTGTATTTTGACGATACGTTGGAGAGCGATTCTCTGGTTTGCCCTGCTTGCGGCGAAAAGGTGATGGATTTTGACGTTTGCGGCGAGGAGTGCGACGGCGATTGCGCATCCTGCAAGGGCGAGGAATAATTTTTCTCTTTTTTGAGAAAAAATTGTCAAAACCTATTGACTTTTAAATTAAATAATGATATAATATTTTGACGCTTGCTTTGGGCCTAAGTGCGAAAGCCGCCTATGGCAGCGATTTCTTACTGAAAGTGAGGTGCTTTACATGTTCGCTATTTTCGTAACGGGTGGAAAGCAGTACAAGGTTGCCGAGGGAGACGTTGTTTTCGTTGAGAAGCTTGGCGTAGCCGAGGGCGAGAGCGTGACCTTTGATAAGGTTCTTGCTGTAAACGGTGAGTCTTTGTCCGTTGGTACTCCTTATGTAGCAGGTGCTACCGTGGTTGCTACTGTTCTGAAGAACGGTAAGTCCAAGAAGATCGACGTTATCAAGTATAAGTCGAAGAAGAACGAAAAGAAGAAGATCGGTCATCGTCAGGATTACACTAAGATCCAGATCGCTAAGATCGAGGCTTAATTCGTATGACAACCATTACTTTTTATAAGACCGGCGGGATTTATTACGGATTTGAAGAGCAGGGGCATACGGGATACGGTGACTCGGGCGACGACGTTCTCTGCGCCGCACTGTCAAGTATGACGATGCTGATCATCAATGCGATCGAGGTTTCTTATGCATCAGACGTGGATTACACGATCGATGAAAAGACGACGGACATCAAATTGATCTGCAAGGGTGCTCTTCCCAAATATGAATCCGACGAGAGAAAGCAATATGCGCTTTCCGGTCTTATCCAGGCTTATTTCTTGCAGCTGATGGATCTGGTCGAGGAATACTATGAGTTTCTTGACGTAAAAGAGATCGAGCGTGAGATATAAGCATCATTACTAAAAAATACGGAGGTAAAGAAAATGTTGAAGCTTAGTTTGCAATTCTTCGCTCACAAAAAGGGCGTTGGTTCTACTAAAAACGGCCGTGATTCCGAGTCCAAGCGTCTTGGTGTGAAGAAGGCTGACGGTCAGGCAGTTCTTGCAGGTAACATCCTTGTAAGACAGCGTGGCACGAAGATCCATCCCGGTAACAATGTAGGTATCGGTACGGATGATACTCTTTTTGCTCTTATTAGCGGAAAGGTGAAGTTTGAGCACATTTCCGGCGGCAGAAAGCAGGTTAGCGTTTACGCTGACTAATATTTGACAAAAAAGAGTGGATCGTTCTGCTCTTTTTTGTTTTATTAAATTCAATTTAGAGGTGGAGTATGTCAATTCTCGTAACGGGCGGCACCGGTTATATCGGTTCGCATACGGTCGTTGAGCTTTTGAATATCGGAAAGGATGTTATCATCGTTGATAACCTTTCCAACAGTAAGCTTTGCGTATTGGATCGCATTCAGGGCATTACGGGCAAACGCCCGAAGTTCGTTCTTTGCGACCTTTTGGATAAGGAAACGCTGGATCGCGTGTTTGATGAGAATCCCGAGATCGATTCCGTCATCCATTTTGCAGGTCTCAAGGCTGTTGGCGAGTCCTGCTCGCTTCCGCTCCTTTATTATCATAACAATCTGACGGGCACGTTTCATCTTCTGGAGTCTATGCTCGCGCACGGCGTGAATCGCATCGTGTTCAGCTCTTCCGCTACGGTGTACGGACTTCCGAAGTCCGTTCCGATTCGCGAGGATTTTCCTCTTTCCACCACCAACCCTTACGGTGAGACGAAGCTTATGATCGAGCGTATTCTGAAGGATACGGCTGCGGCCAACCCCGATTTCTCCGCTTGCATCCTTCGTTACTTTAATCCCATCGGCGCGCACGAGAGCGGTACGATCGGTGAGGATCCCAAGGGAATCCCGAACAACCTTTTGCCCTATATTGCAAAGGTTGCCGCAGGGAAGCTTGAATGCCTCAGCGTATTCGGCAACGATTACGATACCAAGGACGGTACAGGTGTTCGTGACTATATTCACGTGGTTGACCTTGCGCTCGCGCATCTGAAGGCTTTGGATTATACCGAGAGAATGAAGGGCGTGGATCACGTCAACGTCGGTACAGGAAACGGTTATTCCGTGCTTGAAATGGTAGCTGCCTTTGAGAAGGCTTGGGGTGCTCCCGTAAAATATAAGATCGCTCCCCGTCGCCCCGGCGATATTGCCGAGTGCTATGCCGATCCCGCAAAGGCCGAGCGCGTGCTTGGATGGCGGGCAGAGAGAGATCTCGCAAAGATGTGCGAGGACTCCGCAAGATGGCAGAGAAATAACCCCGACGGTTATCCCGAAAACTAAAAAACAAGAGGCGTTTGCCTGGAAAAAGGCACGCCTCTTTTCTATGAAAGCGAGAGATCTTATGGAAAAACTCAAGCAGATTCGCCTTTTCTGTCTGGACATGGATGGAACGATCTATCTTGATAATGATCTTTTTGACGGTACGCTGGATTTTCTTGCATACGTAAAAAGTATCGGAGGTAAGGCGCTCTTCCTTACGAACAATTCATCGAAAGGCATTGATAAGTATATTGAAAAAATGGCACGCATCGGCATTTCTGCCACGGCCGAGGATTTTATCACCTCTACGGATGCAACCATTTTGTATATCAAGGAAAACCATCCCAACGTCCTGTTTTATGCAATGGGAACGGTATCCTTTGTTGCACAGCTGCGTGAGGCAGGGCTCAAGGTAACCACAGAGATCGGTGATGATTTTGATGCAATCGGCGGCGTACTGATCTCCAACGACATTGAGCTTACCTTCAAGAAGCTGGACGATGTGTCTCGCCTTCTCACCAGAGGAGCGATCTATCTTGCCACAAACCCAGATCCTGCGTGTCCCACGGCTTATGGCTACGTGCCGGATTGCGGCTCCTTTGCGCAGGGCTTCTTCAACGCGACGGGAAAGATGCCGCACTATATCGGAAAGCCTGAGCCCACGATGATCGAGATGGCAATGAAGAAGTTTGGTTATAAAGCAAACGAAACAGCAATGGTTGGCGATATGCTGAAAACCGATATTCTTGCAGGCAACAATGCGGGTGTCTCTTCCATCCTGGTTCTCTCCGGCGGAACGGATGAAGCAAAGCTTGCAGCCTCGGATATCCGTCCCACCTATGTGTTTAAAAACATTCGTGCGCTTCTGACGGAGCTTGAAAAGTAATAATATAAGGATAGATTATGATTACAGTAAGTAACGTGGCCTTCCAGTTTGGCGGCCAGCTTTTATTCAAGGACGTGGATCTGAAATTTACGCCCGGAAACTGCTACGGCATCATTGGTGCCAACGGCGCAGGAAAATCAACCTTTCTCCGTCTGCTTTGCGGAGAGCTTGAACCCACGAGGGGAGAGATCACGATTCCTCCGACTGTGCGTATGTCGGTTTTGAAGCAGGATCACTTCGCCTTTGAGGAGTATACGGTGCTGGACACCGTGATTATGGGCAACCAAAGACTCTATGATATTATGAAGGAAAAGGATGCCCTCTATGCAAAAGAGGACTTTTCCGATGAGGACGGAATCCGCGCTTCCGAGCTTGAAGGAGAATTTGCGGAGCTGAATGGTTGGGAAGCTGAGAGTGATGCATCAAAGCTGATCCAGGGCCTCGGCCTTACGGACGATTATCTCTATATGCCGATGTCAAGCCTCAAGGAGAGCGAAAAGGTCAAGATCCTGCTTGCGCAGGCGCTCTTCGGAAATCCCGATATTATTCTTTTGGACGAGCCTACGAACGGTCTTGATATCGATGCGGTACTGTGGCTGGAGAACTTCCTTGCCGATTATTTCGGAACGGTTCTTGTCGTATCGCATGACCGCCATTTCCTCAACGACGTTTGCACCAACATCGTGGATATTGACTATTCCGGCATTAAAATGTACGTCGGAAACTATGAGTTCTGGTATGAATCCAGCCAGCTCATTCAGCGTATGATCAAGCTGCAAAACAAGAAGAATGAGGAGAAAATTGCAGAACTGCAAAGCTTTATCTCCCGCTTTTCTGCAAATAAATCAAAATCCAGGCAGGCAACTTCCCGCCGTAAGCTTCTTGATAAACTGACGATTGAGGAGCTTCCTGCGTCCAGCCGACGCTATCCCTTTATCGGCTTCGATATGGACAGAGAGCCCGGCAAGGAGATCCTCCACGTGGAAAATCTCTCGGCATCCATCGAGGGTAAGCCGCTTTTCAAGGGCCTTTCCTTCCACGTTGCAAAGGGGGATAAGATCGCATTTCTCGGAAACGAACTTGCCATCACGCAGCTTTTCAAGATCCTGAACGAAGAGGCAGAGCCCGATAGCGGCGAGTTCAAATTCGGCGTTTCTATTACGACCTCTTATTTTCCGCACGATAATTCCGCCTATTTTGACGGCCACACCGAGTCGATCCTCGATTGGATGCGTGCGTATTCCAAGGATCAGACGGAGTCGTATCTGCGCGGCTTCCTCGGAAAAATGCTTTTCTCTAATGAGAGTGTTTTCAAGCCCGTCAACGTGCTTTCGGGAGGAGAAAAGGTGCGTTGCATGTTCTCTCGCATGATGATGTTTGGCTCCAATCTCTTGATGATCGATCAGCCGACGGACCATCTGGATCTTGAATCCATCACCGCGGTGAACAACGGCATGCAGTCCTTTAAGGGAAACATCCTGTTCTCCTCGCACGACTATGAGATCCTTGCCACGGTTGCCAACCGCATCATCGAGCTTTCGCCCGAGGGTTGCTTTGATTTCCTCGGTACGTATGAGGAGTACCTTGAACGAAAAAAACAAGAAAATGTATAACGCAAAGCACCGTCTCGATCATTTTTCGAGACGGTGCTCCTTTTTATATTCCATAGGGCGGAGTCCGGTGCGTTTTTTGAAAAAGTTCGAAAAATAATGCTCATCCGAAAAGCCCAAGCGATAGGCGATCTCCTTTGAGGAAAGTCCTGTATTTTGTAAAAGACTCTTCGCTATTTTTTCGCGGTACAGTAAATGGTATTCATACGGCGTGCATCCGTAGGCGCTATGAAACGCGCGTGTCAAGGTAGAGAGCGAAACGTGAAGCTCTTCAGCGAGTACTGACGGAGAAAACTCCTTGCCCCCCAAGGCTTCGATGTGCTCTTTGGCAAGTCGTGCCGGGCTTTCGGGGGTCTTTCCCTCATATCTTTCACTGAGCTCCTCGATCAGTGCAAGAAGGATGGGTGCAACCTCGGCTGAAACGGCCGCCGCGCTGCGTCCGCTCTTTGCAATTTCTAAAATTTTGGTGAGCGGCGCAAGAGAATTGTAATGATACACGCCGCAGGTAAGTCCGTGTGCCTGCAACACGGCAGAAAGATACGTGCACTCAATATTCACCCATATCTTTTTAAAAGGCTCGTTTTTATCCGCAAAATAGCATTGCCTGGTATCGGGTGTGAGAATATACGTATCGCCTGCCTTTGCCTCGTATGTGACTCCGTTGATCTCCAGGTGTCCTCTCCCTTCGATGACGTATTCGAAAACGAAAATATGATTGTGCTCTTTTTTTCTTTCGATGCGATAGGATGCATCGGGATACGTGATCCCTGCCATGATCACGCGAAAGGGAAGCGTTCCCTCCTCGGGAAAGGCATAGATTTCCTCGCGCATAGCATCTTTTGCGCCGTGGCTGTTTTGTATTTGCATCATATGACGATATTTTACACCTATATGCTAAAATTTTCTATTGTTTTCCACTATTAACAATATTATAATACAAGTAATAGAAATAGTCAACCTTATTTAAAAATTCACTAAGGAGAAAAAATATGAAGCAGCTTCTTCCGTCCTATCCCTTGTTTGTCAAGGATCCATATTTTTCGCTTTGGTGCGATCACGAGATCCTCAACCGTGAATATCCGACCATGTGGTGGGGTGAGCGTAAGGCCATGCTCGGTATTGCTAAGGTGAACGGCAAAGCATACGGCTTTCTCGGAAATACGGCGGCATACGAAAAATGCGGTTTAATTTCGGCAAAGCAAACCGATCTTTCCGTCGATGCCTTTTCTACCTGCTATACCTTTGACTTGGATGGTATTACGCTTTCTCTTCGATTTGTTTCTCCCTTGCCACCAACCGATCTCTCGCTTCTCTCTATGCCCACCTGCTATATGGAGTATTCCGTGACCGGCGCAGAAGATGTCGAGATCACTCTCCTTGTTGGAAAAGAAATTTGCTATAACAAATCAGATTCCGCCGATCCTTCGGTTCACGCAGGCATCACCGATATTTCTTGCGGCCAAGCCGCCTTTGTCGGTCTTTCACGTCAGCTTCTTCTTTCTGCTGCTGAGGATCTGATCGGTGCGGATTGGGGCTATTGGTACGTTGCTGCAAAAAATGCGTTGCTGATGGACGGCATTGGCTTGGGCGCTTATATCGCAGGGAAGGCTGCATCCTTTTCTGATCCGGATAGGATCTCCTGGATCGGCGCATCCTGCGAAGAAAAGCAGGGAACGATCGTCCTCGGCTTCGATAATGGCCTTGCCGTGCAGTATTTCGATGAATTTTTGAAGGGCTATTACCTCGAGGAACATACGATCCTTGAAGCCCTTGAATACACTTTGGACAAAAAGAATGAGATCAATGCAGTTCTTTCGGATTTTGAGAAGGATCTGAAGCGCCGCGCCACCCCCTACGGAGAAGACTATTATCAGATCCTTGTGGCCTCACTTCGTCAGAGTGTAGCAGGGCATTCCCTCGTGAAAAATAAAAAAGGAGAAATCCTGTTCTTTTCCAAGGAATGTAATTCTAACGGTTGCATCGGAACGGTGGACGTGAGCTATCCATCCATACCGCTGTACCTTCTCTATAATCCCGAGCTTGTGAAGGGAATGATGCGCCCGATTCTGAAATTTGCCTCCTATCCTGTTTGGAAATATGACTTTGCGCCGCACGACGTTGGAACGTTCCCGCTCGCCAACGGCCAGGTTTACGGCTTGGCACAAGAAACGAGCGACTATCACGGCAATAGTCATAAGATCTGGAAACCGGGGGTTACGCAAACCCGACCGCCGTACTATCTCTATTCCGAAAGCTACGATGCATATCTTTTTAATCTGCAAATGCCGGTTGAGGAATGTGCGAATATGCTGATTATGTGCTATGCTGCTTGCAAAGCCGACGGGGACTATACGATCTTTTTCGAGAACCGCAAGCATTTTGATGCGTGGGTGCAGTATCTTGTGAAATACGGTCGCCGCCCTGATACCCAGCTTTGCACCGATGATTTTGCAGGCCACTTAAAGGATAACGTCAATCTATCCGTCAAGGCCGCCGTCGGTATTGCCTCCTATGCTGCACTTCTCGATGCGATAGGTGTAGAAGGTAGCGAGCAATACCGAAAAACTGCCGAGGAATATGCATCGGATATTATGGAATTTGGCAAAAAATATTCTCACATTCCGCTTACCTTTGATTCGGATGACAGCACCTTCAGTTTAAAATACAACATGGCCTTCGACAAAATTCTCGGCTTCGGCCTTTTCTCGGACGAATGCCGCGAGCGCGAGGTGGATTGCTATATTGAAAAGTCTAACTGCTTTGGTACTCCGCTTGACAGCCGTGAGGATTACACGAAAAGCGATTGGCTCGTCTGGTCGGCTTCTCTTACCGACTCAATTGAAAAGAAGAAAAAGCTTATCGCTCCGCTTGCAAGATTCCTTCGTGAAACTACCACTCGTGTTCCGTTCTCGGATTGGTATTATACTTCTTCGGGTAACTACCGGCACTTCCGTGCCCGTACCGTTCAAGGGGGATGCTTTATTCTACTTCTGTAAAATTTATATAAAAAAGCCCGAGCGTTTTGCTCGGGCTTTTATCACATATCCAATCAGTTGGAAATGTAGGGCAGAAGTGCCATCTGGCGTGCTCTCTTAACAGCAACAGTCAGCTGTCTCTGGTGAAGAGCGCAGGTACCGCTAACGCGGCGGGGAAGGATCTTAGCTCTCTCGGAAATAAACTTTCTGAGCTTAGCAACGTCCTTGTAATCGATCTCGGTTACCTTGTCCTGGCAGAAGATGCAAACCTTCTTTCTTCTGTGCATAGGACGGAAGGGAGCGCGAGGAGCGTCATTTCTCTCCATGATAAATCACCTTTCCGCTCAAATTTCTATAGCGTCACCGAAGCGGTGCGTTTTACGCTGCCGAGCTGAGCAATTCGGCAACGGACAAGTGCCGATCCTTAGAAGGGCAGGCTCTCGTCACTGGGAATCTCTTCAAAATTCGCAGAACCTGCGGTATTGAATGCGGGAGCGCCGTATGCTGCGGGAGCATAAACGTCACCCTGCGGGGCATTACCTGCGGGAGCGGAAGCACCTGCGCCTGCGGGAGCAACGAAGGAAACCTCGTCAGCCACAACCTCGGTCGCATATCTCTTCTGTCCCTGATTGTCGGTCCAGGTGCGGGTCTGCAGCTGGCCGCAAACAAGAATAGGATTGCCCTTTTTGAAATAGCGGCAGACAAAATCAGCACTCTGTCTCCATGCAACGATGTTGATGAAGTCCACCGTCTGGCCCTGCTCGTTTTTGGAAAAACGGCGATTGACTGCGATAGAGAAGCTGCAAACGGACGTGCCGCTCTGCGTTTGCTTCAGTTCGGGATCAGCCGTCATGTTACCGATCAGGATAACCTTATTGAAACTTGCCATGCTATTTGCCTCCGTAAAAATTATTCCTCAGTTGCTTCAGCAACTTCAGCGGTTTCCTCAGCCTTTGCAGCAGCAACAGCCTTGGGAGCCTTCTCGCACTTTGCGGTGGTCATAGAACGGATAACGTTCTCGTTGAGACCAAGCACACGCTCAAGCTCGAGAGGGAAAGTGGGTTCGCTCTTGTAGGAAACGAGAACGTAGTAGCCCTCGGTGATGTAGTTGATCTCGTAAGCCAGCTTGCGCTTGCCCCACTCGTCAACTGCAACGTCGGTGGCGTTCTCTCCGATAAGACCAACGAACTTATCCTTCAGTGCTGCGTAATCCTCTTCGGACACGTTGCCGCTGATGGTAAACAAGGTCTCGTAAGAACAAATCTTCTTCTCCATCTGAATTTACACCTCCTTATGGTCATTAAGGCCACCTTCTCGGTGGCAAGGAGTCGGACACCTCGTCCGAACCACATGATATTATATCATATAGATTTTTATTTGTCAATAGATTTTAGAGGAAATCTTTTTTATATAGGCGAAAAATATCCAAAAACTTTCTAAAAAGGTATTGACAAATGTGAAAAAAACTGTTATAATAGTATGCGTTGTCGAGCATGTGCCTTTAGCTCAGCTGGATAGAGCAACTGCCTTCTAAGCAGTAGGTCGGGGGTTCGAGTCCCTCAAGGCACGCCATCGACGAAATCTTTATGGTGGGATTAGCTAAGTTGGTTATAGCGCCAGGTTGTGGCCCTGGAGGCCGTGGGTTCGAATCCCATATCTCACCCCATAAAAGAAAAAGCCGATCCTCGTGATCGGTTTTTTCTTTTATACGGCGATCTATGGGATTGAACCTCGGCGCGGTACACGCGCCGAGGTTCGATAATCAAGCGAAGCGTGTCTGCAAGCTCGCTTGCAAGCGCGCGAGCGCAGATTGCTCCGCGAGCGCTTCGCTGTGGCGAAGCAGGGCATGCAGTGCCCAAAGCCGAAGGCTTTTATGCTCGTAAGGAGTAATCCCATATCCCCCCATCCTTTTAACCTTTTTCACCTTTTCTTTTATCAATTTTTCTTTTGGTTCTGGCCTCTTGACAACCCAAATTTGTTGTGCTATTATTTACTCGAAAAACATTTCCGAAAGTGAGATATACTATGAATCAATTCATTATCCCTCACGCCCTTCAAATCGTAATTGATGACTTTGGATGGATCAACGGCTATGACGGTAGAGCATCCGGTGGACCCTCGCGCACGGGTATGCCGCGTAAGCACTGTGCAGAGGATTATATCGCCGTCAACGCGCTTGGTAAGGCTCTGAATATGAAGATCAACTGCGCCTTCGTTCTTGGTGAATGGGATCCGGATAACAGACTGAAAAAGATTCCTTATTTTTCTAAATACGGAGACGCTTGGGATAATGCAAAATATCTCGATAAGGAAGAAATGTTGCGTATTGTGGACGCATTAAACGCATCGGAATATATTGACGTATCGATCCACGGCTTGATGCACGGCAGTCAATTTCCCGGTATCGACAATAATGATAGCTCGGATTTCTTTTATAGGATCAACAAGGAAAGTTATGTTTTCCCCGAAAACGAGCTTCGTCAAAAGTTGGATGCATTTTTTGGCATCCTCGATTATTACGGCGTGAAAAAGCCGGTCAAGACTTACGTTCCGTCCGCCGCACTCTACGTGCCGTATACTTTGTCGAAAATCATGGCGGAATACGGTATCCGTTATATCGTTCAGCCGTTCAAGCACACAAATTTCGGCAGCGAGGACGTGCAGCTTGCAACGGTAGATAACGGCATCATCCTTACCGACCGTTGTAATTTCATTGAGCAAGAGGGCTTCACGCGCACAATGGACATCAGACCTTGGGATGAGATCGCCTCTGATTTTACAACATTACCAAAAGCCACCTGCATCGTCGGCGCACATTGGCCGAACTATCTGCACCTCGATCCCAAGAGAAGCCTTGAATTAACGGAGCGGAATGCCGCTTATTTTAAATCCTGCGCCGATGAATTTGGTACGATCATGTCGCGCGATATTGGCTTCCATGCAACACAGGAGCTTTATAAAAGATTCGCGTGCGCGGAAGAGAGGAACGGTGTATATACCGTTGATGTCAGCGCTGTTCCTAAACCCGAAGGAAATCTCGGCAAATTCTATATCAGCACGAAAGCACCGATCAAAACGCACGAGGGCTGCGAGATCTCACTGTATGAAACAAAGGAAACGCATCTAACCTATGAGATCATTCCGACCTCTGATACTATCAAAATTTCATAAACGATATTTTAAACGAGGCAGAACTCGATCTGCCTCGTTTAAAATTTTATGTGTGTTAATCTACCGCCCAACCAAGCGATCGCTCCACGGCCTTGCGCCATTTTGCCATCCTTTCTTTTCGGAAAGCATCGTCCTTGTCTGTCTTAAAAACGCGCTCAACCGATCGGTTTGCACGGATCTCCTCCTTGGATGCATAGATGCCAACCGCCAGACCGCACAGATACGCCGCACCAAGCGCCGTGCTTTCCACCGATGCGGGGCGCTCGATCGGAATCCCGAGCAGATCGGCTTGGAAAGAAAGCAGAAGATTGTTTTTGCAAGCACCGCCGTCTACTTTAAGAGAGGGAACGGTGAGCTTTGTCGCTTCCTTCATCATTGCAACCACGTCCGCCGTTTGATAGGCCAGGGATTCCAGCGTCGCGCGGATGATATGATTCTTCGTCGTGCCGCGATTGATGCCGATGATCAGGCCGCGCGCATACGGATCCCAATGCGGTGCGCCAAGTCCCGTAAGTGCGGGAACTACGTAAACGCCACCCGTGTCCGATACCTTGGACGCATAGTATTCGCTGTCCTGCGCACTGTCAAGAATTTTCAGCCCGTCCCTGAGCCATTGAATGGCCGATCCGCAGGTAAATACCGAGCCTTCAAGTGCGTATTCCACCTTGTCGCCGATACCCCAGGCAATCGTGGTGAGAAGTCCGTTTTCACAGATGTACGGCGTTTCTCCCGTATTCATCAGAAGGAATCCACCTGTGCCGTACGTGTTTTTTACGTCACCCGTCTCAAAGCAGCATTGACCGAAGAGCGCCGCCTGCTGGTCGCCCGCAATCCCGCCGATCGGCAGAGAAGCGCCAAGAAGCTTGGGATCGGTATAGCCGAAGACGTGGCTTGAGGGATGCACCTTGGGGAGCATCGAGCGGGGAATATGGAACAACCTAAGCAGCTCCTCGTCCCAAGACAGCGTATGGATATTAAATAGCATCGTTCGGGAAGCGTTGCTGTAATCGGTCGCGTGTACCTTTCCCGCCGTCAGATTCCAAAGAAGCCATGTGTCAACCGTGCCAAAGCATAGCTCACCCGCTTCGGCGCGTGCTCTCGCTCCTTCCACGTTTTCAAGGATCCATTGAATTTTTGTTGCCGAAAAGTAGGGATCGGGCAAAAGTCCGGTCTTCTTGCGGATCATCTCGCTGTATCCGTCCTTTTCGAGCCGTTGTGCCGCCTCTGCCGTACGGCGGCATTGCCATACGATGGCATTGTAGATCGGAACACCTGTTTTTCTGTCCCAAACGATCGTTGTCTCTCTTTGGTTCGTAATGCCGATGCCGGCGATCTCGTCCCAGCTTGCACCGATCTTCAGGATCGCCTCGGTTGCAACGGAGATCTGTGTGGACCAGATCGTCATCGGATCGTGCTCTACCCAGCCCTCGGCGGGGAAGATCTGCGCAAACTCCTTTTGTGCCGTGCTGATGCTTGTGCCGGCTTTGTCAAAAAGGATCGCGCGGGAGCTTGTTGTGCCTTGATCGAGCGCTAAAATATATTTTGCCATATGATTGACCTTTCGTTTTTTTGGAGAAAAAAGTCTTAATTTCTTGTCCGTTTGTATAAATACGTGCTATCCGAGTTGTGTAATATCTCTAAAAAACAAGCCTCGGGCAAAATTCACCCGAGGCTTATGCTTTTACTTAATTTCAACGGTAACGCGCTTGCCGGTCTTGGTAGCCGCAACCTTCATGATCTGGCGAATAGCCTTGGCAATTTTGCCATGGCGACCGATCACCATGCCCGTATCATCCTCTGCCACGGAGAGCACAAGCTCAACGTCGTCGCCGTCTTCGTTCATTTCAACGACAACAGCATCGGGTGTATCAACGATAGCGCGGGCGATATCCGTCAAAGTCTGTTTCAGATCCATGAGTTCAACCCGTTCCTTTCAGAGCGAATTACTTAAGGATTTCGCTTTTCTTCAAAAGCGCCTTAACAGTCTCAGTGGGCTGAGCGCCGTTTGCGAGCCACTTGTTAGCCTTCTCTGCATCGATCTTGATGTCAGCGGGATCGGTCAGGGGATTGTAGTAGCCGATCTCCTCGATGAACTTACCGTCGCGGGGAGAACGCTCGTCTGCAACCACTACGCGATAGAAGGGGGTCTTCTTTGCACCAAGTCTCTTAAGTCTGATTTTTACTGCCATTGTTTTTTCCTCCAAAAAGTTGTGTTTTTTATTTTATAATTTTAAATTATAACCGTGAGATTAAAAGGGAAGCTTCAAGCCTGCAAGGCCGCGGCGCTTACCCATACCGCCGCTGAATTGCTTCATCATCTTGCGCATCTGATCGAATTGCTTGAGAAGCTTGTTGATGTCCTCAACCGAAGTGCCGGAGCCCTGCGCGATGCGCTTTCTTCTCGAGCCGTTGATGATCTCGGGGCGCATTCTCTCTGCCTTTGTCATGGAGAGAATGATCGCTTCGGTGCGATCCATCTGTTTTTCGTCTACCTTGGCATCCTTCAGCGCTCCGGGCTTCACGCCGGGAAGCATGCCGAGCAGCTGCTCGATGTTGCCCATCTTTTTCAGCTGGCGCATCTGCTCAAGGAAATCATCCAAGGTGAAGGTCTGCTGGCGGATCTTCTGCTCCAGCTCCCGTGCATTCTTTTCATCAAAGGCCGCCTCGGCTTTTTCGATCAGTGAGAGAATGTCACCCATACCGAGAATGCGGGAAGCCATACGGTCGGGGTGGAAGGGCTCGATGGCATCCATCTTTTCGCCCGTACCGATAAACTTGATCGGCTTACCGGTAATATATTTAACGGAGAGTGCTGCGCCACCGCGCGTATCACCGTCCATCTTCGTGAGAACAACGCCTGTGATATCAAGAAGCTCGTTAAAGGTTTTTGCAACGTTCACCGCATCCTGGCCGAGCATCGCATCCACCGTCAGAAGGATCTCAGTAGGCTCAACCGCCGTCTTGATCTTCACAAGCTCCGCCATCAGCTCTTCGTCAATGTGCAGTCGTCCCGCCGTATCGATGAATACCATATCATGGCCGCCTTTTTTTGCAGCCTCAATGCCTGCCTTCGCGATCTCAACAGGGGAGATCTTCGTTCCAAGTGAGAATACGGGAACGCCAACGCTCTCACCAACGATCTTCAACTGATCCACTGCCGCGGGACGGTATACGTCGCAGGCAACGAGCAGGGGAGACTTACCCTTCTGCTTATACATGGCAGCAAGCTTTCCGGTGTGCGTGGTTTTACCCGCACCCTGAAGACCAACCATCATAATGACTGTCGGAGGCTTGGGACTGATCGTGAGCTTGGTTGTTTCCGCACCCATCA
This sequence comes from Clostridia bacterium, assembly GCA_017938205.1. GTDB lineage: Bacteria > Bacillota > Clostridia > Oscillospirales > CAG-272 > UBA1740. The sequence goes on along the minus strand of JAGBCA010000029.1, from coordinate 42,428 downwards.
GCTCGATCAGCTCCTCGTTCACGATCTTAACGATCTGCTGCGCGGGCAAAAGGCTTTCAAGCACCTCGGTGCCTATGGCGCGCTCGGTTACGTTTTTAACAAAATCCTTAACGACCTTGAAGTTCACGTCGGCTTCCAGCAGTGCAAGCTTTACCTCGCGCATGCCTTCCTTAACATCGGCCTCGGTCAGTTTGCCTTTGTTACGGAATTTTTTAAAGGCATTCGCCAGCTTTTCTGTCAGATTTCCGAACATACTAAACTCCTTTGCTAACGATCGTATTTGTCACCTCAGTGATTTGATCTGCGGCGACCTCGGGAGCGATCTCTCCGTTTTTCAGCCGCTCTGCGACGGCAAGAAGAGAAAGCGCAGATGCACGGATCTCACCGTGGTGATGGGCAAGGCCCAGCTTTTGTTCCAGAAAGAGAAGATGCTCCTCGCCCTTTTTGATCAGGTGGCGCACGCCTTGTCTGGATATTCCTTCACCATCCGCAATTTCGGAGAGCGAAAGGTCGTCATCATAATAGGCATCCATTACCGCACGAACGCGCTCGTCGAGCACGTCACCGTAAAAGTCGAGGAGGTATGAAATTTTCATATTCTTCTCAAACATAAGGACTCCTATCATGGTGTAAAGCAAATTACTTTACAAGTATAACAGACTTTTTATTCATTGTCAAGGGCTTTTTAAAAATATTTTCGTTTTATCGAAAAAAATTCAAAAAAGCTCTTGATTTTTTTAGAAAGCTATGATATAATATGCGATGTATGAAAAGGGATCGGGTGCTTTTGACTCCGTGGGATGGACCCTCTCAGCCGTCTTGCAGAGGCAGAGCGCAGATTCTTCAAAATTTTAAGGAGATAGAAAATGGCTAACATTAAGTCCGCAAAAAAGCGTATCCTTGTAAACCAGGCAAAGGCTCTCAAGAACCAGATGCTCAAGTCTGCTCTTAAGACCACGATCAAGAAGTTCAATGCCGCTGTTGATGCAGGTGACAAGGCTGCTGCTTCCGAGCTTTACAAGGTGGCTGTTAAGAAGGTTGACCAGGCCGTTGCTCATGGCATCCTTCATAAGAACAATGCCGCTCACAAGAAGTCTGAATTCACTATTAAATTTAACAAGATGGCATAATTGCCAAGCAATAAGAGATCCGCTGCTTAACCCACAGCGGATCTTTTTATTTATATATTGAAAACTATTTAACCTTGTATTGAGAAGGTGTCATGCCAAGATGTAATTTAAAATAGGACGAAAAGTGGGAAACGTCGTAAAATCCCGATGCCATAGCGATTTCGCTCACTGTAAGGTCGGTATCCTCGAGCAGACGAACGGCATTCATCAGTCTAAGGTGTAATATGTATCTATGTAAAGGCATCCCTGTCATTTGCTTCATAAGGTAGCTGACGTAGTTTTTGTGATACCCAAACACTTTTGCTACGCTCTCGTTTGTGAGTTCCTCGCTAAAGTGCGCGTGTATATAGTCGATCATACCGTTTGTTTTTTCAGGCTCGGACGATATATGCCTTCTTTGCCAATAGCGCAGTGCCTCGAAAATGCACTCTGCAAGCAAATGTCCGCTTTTTTCTGCGTAGTACAATAGCTTTTGTGTATATTCGCTGACGATTTTCGTCAGCTTTTTTTGTATCTGCGATATATCCTTTAAAAATAGAACCTCGTTCAGTACGAAAGTATCCTTAAAGTTGCACGGATCGATCTGCATCTGTCGATCAAAGTTTTCAGGCTTAATGGGGTTTACGGGTGCGGCGATGCTCTTGCCATTTTGCGTATAGTCGAAGTTTATGACGATATAATCCACCGACTCCCTTGGCGTTTCAATACAGTAGCGGATGCCCGCGCCGATGATGAGAAGAGAATTTTCACACAACTCATAATCTTTATCCATGACCTTTATTTTACCGTATCCGCTTGTGGCGTAGAAAAGCCGCGAATCCCGCGTGATCACCTCAAAAAAGTCAGTGTATTTATCGAAATGCATATGTCTTGCATATCTGACAAAGGGCTGTATTTGAGAAGCAAGCATGGTAGTACCTCATCTTTGTTTTTTACAAAAACTAATTTGTTTTATGTATTGATTATAACACGGAGAGATGATAAAATCAATAGTAAGAAACTAAAAAATAAGTGAGGTTCAGATATTATGGATACCCGTTTAGCCATTGATATCGGTGGCACAAAAACACGCATCGCGGTTTTTTCGGAATCCGGTATTCTGGAGGAGTGGGAAACTGCAGGCGTTGGACTTGCTGTGGAATCGGACGGAGATCTTCCGCAGTATCGGGAAGCACTCTCGGAAATTTCAAAAAAATATAATATTTCCTCGATTGCCGTCAATCTTGGCGGGCGAAACGCTATGCAGGTGCGGACGGTGACGAAAAGCGTATTTCCCGCCGCTTTGTGCCGTGTGGTGCGTGAATCGGAGGGGGATGCCGCCTTGGCTTTCGGCAAGTGCGTGGGGGCGGATGCAATTCTCCTTGCCGGAACGGGAACGATCCTTGTCGCAAAAAAAGCGAAGGATAAATGCATCTTTGGCGGTTGGGGAATGAATATCGGAGATGGCGGTAGCGGATATGACATTGGTCTATGCGCAATCAGAAAAACACTTCTCTCGTTGGACCACACAGCACCGCTGACACCCTTAGAACGGGAAATTTCAGGCCTCTGTGCGCCGATCGCACCCATAGAAGATGCGGTAGCGATCTGCATGATCCGCGATGAGGTGCGTACTCGTCTGCACCATACGGATCGGCGCGCCGTTGCTTCTCTCGTTAAAACCGTTGCGGATCATGCAGCGCGCGGAGAGGCCGATGCGCTTTCGCTCTTTACTGAAGCAGGCAAAAAAATGGGGGATCTTGTCCTTTGCGGCGCACGTAAGCTGAATTTTAAAGATTCTTTCACGGTAGCGGTAACGGGCGGACTTTTGAACACCTTGGCGTATTGGCGATCGGAATTTGAAAATACAATAAAAAAAGAAACAGGTGCTACGCGCTTTGTCTATGAAAAGGACGGACTTTTGCACGGTATCATGGCACTTGCCGAGGAGCTTGATGATGAAAAATAAAAATGAATTTCCGCGTGGATTGATCGTTTCCAGCCAGGCACTGGAGGGAAACCCGATGAAGAGCACCGAAAAACTCGCATCCATGGCCGAAGCGGCCGCCATCGGCGGCGCTGCCGCGCTCCGCGTGGATGGAGCGGATATGGTGCGTGAGATGAAAAAGAGAACGAGCGTGCCTGTGATTGCTATCAAAAAAATACGTGATCGGAGTGGCAGGATCGTTATCACGCCTGATTTTGCTTCCGCCAAGGAGCTTTGCGATGCGGGTGCGGATATTATTGCGCTTGATGCCACCTTCTATCCGAGCGAGCTAAAGGAGGATACGAGGACGCTGATTGCGCGTATTCACAACGAGCTTGGCGCAATGGTAATGGCAGACATCAGTACCGCAGAAGAGGCGCGCGTTGCTACAGAGTTAGGCGCTGATGCAGTTTCTACAACGCTTGCAGGCTACGTGCCCGGGGCGCTACACGCAAAAAACGAGCTTTACACGCCGAATTTTGCATTGATTAAAGAAATTGCGGATATGAAGCTTTCTGCCGCCTTGGTTGCCGAGGGGCGCTTTTGGACGCCCGAATCGGTTGTGGAGGCAATGCATCTTGGCGCAGATGCCGTCGTGATCGGAAAGGCCATCACGAATCCCATGGCCATCACGAAATACTTTGTTTCAAGAATAGGGGAAATGATATGAAAAATATATCCGATAAATTTTTAGTCGGAGCCATGTACGCCCCCTTTTGCCGTACGCGGCATGCGCCGATGGAGGAATGGGAGCGCGATATTCAATGGATGGCAGATTTGGGCTACACCTGTCTGCACGGCTTTGCCGAGTGGCACGATATCGAATATGAGAAAGGAAAATTTGATTTTTCTAAGGTCGATCATCTTATAGACTGCTGTGCAAAGGCGGGTATCGTTCCGATTATCAACGTGGCAACACAAAATAGCGTTGGTTTTTATTCGCCTCGTTGGCTGATGGAGGAGCTTCGTGATTGCGAGGGCTATGTGGATGCGGACGGTCGGCCCCCTTATCACAGCGAATACGTTGTTCCGTGTCTGGACGATCCCACATATCAAAAATATGCGCATCGCTTTCTTTCGGAGGTCGCAAAGCATTTTGGAAAAGATAACCGCGTTGGCGGCTACGTTCTCTGGGGCGAGCCCACGCTGAACAATTACGTCACGGGCTCGCGCATCTGCTATTGCTCGCACACCTTGAAAAAATTCCGCGCCTTCCTTGCAGAAAAGTATCAAAGGATTGAAAAACTGAATGAATGCTGGGGAAGCGAGGGGCCCTCCTGCTATGATAGCTTTGATGCAGTGTATCCGCCAACGGGGCATGGCCGTCACAGAGGCGGCTTCTGCTCTTGGGATGATTTTTGCGAATTTATGGAGCAAAACCTTGCAGGACATATCATAAGAGCGGATCGCATATTTAAAGAAAACGGTGCTCTTCAGCCAACGGTAACCGAAATGCTCCCCGGTATTGCAAATAATATCGACTCATGGAAGCTTGCGAAAACCAGCGATATCGTTGGTATCAGCCTTTTTGGAAAGCCGAAACGAACCACGTCTCTTTTTATGAGCGTTTCCTCCAGCTTAGCCAAGGCAGAGGGGAAAAGCACCTTCGTTATCGAGGCGGGCGGAGGATCGATTAAATTCGATAATCCTCAGCTTTCCTATGCGCCTCAAACCTTCACTCCATCGGCCGAGGAGCTGAAAACCACTGTTCTGATGCGCGCGGGCTTCGGAACGCGCGGCGTTATGTTCTGGTGCTGGCGTCCGCGACTCAGTGACCTTGAGGGCAATGATTACGGTATGTGCCGCCCGGATGGAAAGCCGTTAAAGCGCACGAAGGAGCTTGGCAAGCTTGCGCGCCGTATGTACGAGCTTTCGGATATCTATGCATCGGGGGAGCGTAAGAGTGAGGTCGCCGTTTATATGTCGCAGAAGATCAATCATCTTGCGTCGGCCGAGCGAATGGACGGGTGCTATAAAAACGCCTTGATCGGCGCAAATGCCATCTTGACCGATTTGCATATCAATTCCGACTATATCACGGATGAAGGAATTCAAAACGGCGCCTTGAAATCGTACAAGGTTCTTTTACTTCCTTGCAGTTATATAATCTCAAAAGAAACGGCAGAAAAAATAGAGCAGTTTGTTAAAAACGGCGGTCGCGTAATTGCGGATTACATTCTCGCCGAAAAGATGCCCGGCGGATTCTGCTATACCTCCTTGCCCGGAGGCGGACTTGATCGGGTGTTCGGCATCGAGCGCGAGGACGTACTTTCCATTGCGCATAAAACCATGGAAAAAGAGAATACCTTCGGTATTGGTATTGGAGATTTTGTGGAAGAATTGATCTTGACGGATGCAAAATGTATTTCCGAAAGCTATGGCGAGGGTTATCCGCTGCTGACGGAAAATCAATACGGAAAGGGATACGCCAATTATATCGCAACGCAGTTCTTCTCTCGCTATGCGGATTTTCCGAAGCGGGAAAAGCGCCAAAAGCTTCTTGCGCTTCTCGAAAAGAGCGGTGTCTATCCGTATGCCACCTTTGAGAAAGCGGATAAGCAAGAGCCAACGGCCTTGATCTGTTCTGCTTTGATGGCGAAAAACGGAGATCTCCGTGTCATAACTGTCAGCAACACGGATTATGAGCCGATTTCGGATACAATGTATCTTCCGAAAGGGGTATATCGTTCGGTATCGGACGGCGCGCGAATTACGTTATCGGAAACAAATAAAGGGGTTAAGGTAGAATTCGAGCTTTCTGCGTTTGAATCGATTGCGTTATATACCGAGGATGAAAAAGTAAATATTTGAGAAAATTATGTACAGATTATCATTGATTTGGTAGGCTTTTAGCTTTACAATAATGTTTGCAATTGTATTTGCGGAACAGATTGATGAATAAGGAGAAATATAATATGCTTTACATCAACAAAATTTCCTCCGCAGAGCCTATCGATTTTGCGGCCTTGGAATTGAAAAAGTATCTTCGCATGATGATGCCTGAGGGGGGAGACGTAAAAATCCTCTTCGATCCCGGTGCAAGAGATGGCTTTCGATTGGGGCTTATGTCGGATTTTGGGCTGGATACCTCGGATGCGGAAGATCCGTCTCTTGACGATTTGATGTATATTGATTGCAACGCTATCGGTGGCATCATCGCAGGCAGCAATCCGCGTGCGGTGCTTTTGGCGGTTTACGAATATTTGAGGCAAAACGGATGCCGCTGGCTATATCCGGGCACAGACGGTGAGTTTATTCCCGAAAAAGATATTATGCCCGTAAAGCTGCGCTTCAAGCCTTCGATGCGTTGCCGCGGCTTTGCCGCCGAGGGCTCGGTATATCAGGATTCCGTATTGGATATGCTGGATTTTCTTCCCAAGGTGGGGATGAACACCTTTATGATTGAGTTCCGTCTGCCCAGATCCTATTATTCGATCTATTATATGCATCTGCGAAATCTCAAATATCGCCCCTCTGAGCCGATCAGCGAAACACAGGTGATGCAATGGAAGCGCCAGACCGAAACGGAGATGGCAAAGCGCGGTCTTCTTTTTCACGATGTTGGCCATGGCTGGACGATCGATCCCTTTGGCATCGACTCCAAGCATAGCTGGCGCAAGGTGGATCCGAGCATCGTTCCTAAGGAAACGGTTCAGTATCTCGCAAAGATCGGTGGCAAGCGAGGTCTTTTCGAGGACACGCCGATCAACACGAACTTCTGTATGTCCAATCCCGCGGCACGAAAAATGTTCTGTGACTATGTGGTGAAATACGCCAAGGAACACCCGAATGCGGATTATCTTCAGGTTTGGCTCGCTGATAGCGTCAATAATCACTGTGAGTGTGAGGAATGCGTCAAAAAGCTTCCTTCGGATTACTACGTGATCCTGATGAACGAGCTGGATGAAGCGCTTGAGAAAAACGGTTTGCCAACCAAAATCGCCTTTATCGCATATCTTGATACCGTATTTCCTCCGCTTGTTGAGAAGATCAAAAATTCTAAGCGTTTTTCTTTGATGTTTGCCTATATTTCGCGCAACTATGCAGATACGAGCGTGAAAGGGGCGGAGCGCGAGGAATTGAAGTCCTACATCCGCAACAAGATTCCTAGGCTCGGCGCATTGAACGAGGCGTTGCGTTACTACGATAAGTGGCAGGAAAGCTACGGCGGCGACGGTATCGTGTTCGAGTATCATTTTTGGCGTCATTTGTATTATGATATTTCGGGACTTCAGATGGCAAGGCGCATTTACGAGGATTTTGCACTGTATAAGGAACACGGCTTCAGTGGTTGTATCGAAAACGGAACGCTTCGCCCCTTCTTCCCGAACGGAATCGCTTTCTATACTTATGCAAAGCGCTTGTATGACGGTAGTCTTTCGTTTGAAGAGATCATGCGCGACTATTACTCGCATATTTACGGAAAGGATCATGAAAAATTCGTTTCGTATTTTGAAAAGCTGAATGATCTTTTCCCGTATCGCTTAATGGAGACCAACGCGGAAACCGGTGGTATGAAAAAAGAGCTGATATTTGATGAAGGGTATCTTGAAAAGCTTGATTCGCTGGAGGCGGTTCTGGAAATCGGCCGTGCGCTTGTGAAGGAGCATTACGATTCGGATATGCGTGTGCAAACCGTTTCCGTAAGGCTTCTTGAAAAGCACCTGAAGTACGTAGAGCTTTATGCAGCCGCCATCAGGAAGAAGGTCGCCGGAGACGATGCCGGCGCGCTGGAAGCCATAGATAAAACGCGTGAGGCTATGGGTGAACAAGAAATCTATATTCAGCCCTATTACGATCATACCCTGAATTTCTCGGGGCTTAGTCATTACTTTGATCTGACGAGCAATCCCTATATTGCAAATGGATCGGATGTATAATTTGAAAATAGAAATATAATTCAAAGCAGAAAAGCGCGAACTTTTTTAGTTCGCGCTTTTTTATCTCTTTTATTATCTTGTTTTTCCGTTGATCCACTGAAGGAAGAGTGCGATCTCAAATTCATATTGGATCGCAGGCTCAAGAAGGCTCATTCTGTCAAGGATCGCATCCTTTGCCGCGTTTTCCGCATCCTTGTCACCCTTTGCACCTGCCATGAATACCTCGGCAAGAAGCTTTGAATATTCCGCATGGTATTCAAGAATCTTGTAGGAGCGTGCGTGCACGGCATCCGTCAGCGTGAGGTTCTTCTTAATTTCGGGAAGATATGCGTCTACGTAGGGAGCAACCTTGGCAAATCTCTCTGCGGCGGCAGGATTGTTCTTAAAGTATTTTTTGTCATTGTTGTCCTCGTAGTCGTAGAGATCCGCGCTTGCCTCCTGGCGCAGGCATTCGGGAGAGAAGAGCTTCGTCAGCCCCTCAAGGTACTCGATTACCGAGCGGAAGTCCTTGCCGTAGGTGCCCTCAAAATATGTATCTCTGATATCCTCGTAGGAGCGCTTCATATCAAACTGCACCTCGCCCGTGAGAATCGTTCCGAGCGCGGTAGGGAACGCGGTTCTTGGTGTCTGGTCGCTCATCATGCCGCCGAAGTGCAGATCCTCCACGGCCTGATGGAGCTGACGGTAATACCAGCTGCAAAATTCCATCGAGCCGGGATCGGAGAAGTGCTCGGTGTAGTTATGATAGCCGTAGACGAAGTTTTCGCCCTTGAAGGCCTTTTCCCAGTCCATCATCATTTTGCGCTTTTGGGGGAAGTCAATGCTCTTGGGGAAGTTGTTTCTTTCCCACTTAGGCGTGTCAGCCTTGATAGAGGTGTCGTAGTCTACACCGATCATGCTATTGATGGCGGTACAGAAGATAAAGCGCTTCGGGTTGTTAATAACCTCATGCTCGGGTGCCCACATCGTGTCGGTATAAGAAATGAATATTACCTTCGTGTCAAGCCCCTCGGCGGTCAGCCTTTCATCCAATTTATTAAGCATCTTTACGTAGAGATCGGAGGGGTGATGCGGCGTGCAAAGCGGGCATTCGCAGTGTCCGTTCACAGCATCACCGAGCCAAACGTGCAGGAAATTGATATAGGGCTTCTGTTTTACGTAGTTGATCAGCCAGTCCACCTCAATGTCCATCACCTTTTCGTTACCCATGCAGAACTGCGTGAAGAAGGGGGAGCTGGCGTAAAGGCCTCTTTTGCCCTTCACGAGTGCCATTGCCTCGTCCATCTCCTTGGGCGTCTCGTAGGGCTGGCCGGAAATTTTGTGGTAAACGCCCCATGGGGCGGTAATATAACCGTGTCCGAGCGCGTGGAACTGCAAGCCAACCATTTCAAGATCCTTTTCGAGTCTTTCGATCAAGCCCTTGCATCCTTCATATCCAATATCCTCATTGGGAAGGAATCTGTTGCCGCTGTGGCGATACCAGCGGCTCATATAGTTATAAGGAACGATATTCTCCATCATGAAAAGATTCATGTGGACCTTGGGGGCGAAAACGATGGTGGCACGGATGTGCTCATAGTTTGGGGAGCCCTCTAAGCATTCGCCTCGGAATCTCACGTCTGCCTTATGGTGATAAGTGAAAACGTGCGCGTGCGGATCGCAGGAAACGATGTGCTCTCCGTAAGGGCCGGGACGAACCCAAAGACAGCCCATAGACTTGAAATAATCGTAAACACCAAAAAGAATGGATCTTTCATTGGAGCCGGCAATATAGCCCGTGCCTTTTTCGATCTTAACGTCGATCACGTCGTCAAGCATCGGATCTTCAACCTCGTCGGCGGAAAGACCGAAATCCGAGAGATAACCGAGAAGGATCTCTCCGTCGTTTGCCTTTTCGGGAAGGACATCCACCTTCCGGATCTTGGCAAACCCGAGCGTGCCCGTAACCTGATCCAGATACTTCTTCAGCTCCTTTGCCGCATACTCCACGGTCACGTGGCTTGAGGTGTACAAAATATTGATCATAAACCAACCTCCAAATGATTTTTGTATTTTACACGATTCTGTTTTATAAAAGTAATGTTTATATTGTTTTTATATTGACTTTTTCCGGTTTCGTGGTATGATATAAGTATATATTAAACGTTCGGTCCTTGCAAGAACAATCTTGCTTTCGGAGGTGTAAAATATTGCTGTTTCGTGAGAAAAAAATAGCTTTTGAAACGTTGGATTTCCTTTGGACGATCGCACCGTTCAGTATTCGCCTTTCAATGTCAAAGCCTCAAAACAAAGCACATAAGCTATATATTCATAGGGATATAGAACTTCATTACGTCTTTGAGGGGGTGGAATCCTATACTCTGGGCGAACGGGAATATGAGATGCAGGCGGGAAGCCTCGTATGCGTGAATAGCTTTGCGCCACATGACTATCATAAAATTTCCGACAACTCAAAATCCGTAACGATTGTAATAAGCCTGGATTATCTGATGAAAAACGGATGGAATCCCGGAAAGATCAGTTTTCATGAATACGTCGAGGATCCAAAGGTTGGAGATATGATCTCGGATATTATCGAAGAAGCGCGTGCGGATGATCCTGCGCACAATTTGAGAATGAATGCCCTGATCCTGCAACTTGTCGCATATATTGCAGGAAACCATTCGTGTGCCGTGGCGGAGAATGAGATCTCTGTCGATGGACCACAGATACTTGGAACTGCGTATCGATATGTTTTCGAGGCGATCGATTATATCAACCAAAATTTCATGAACAATATAACGCTGGATGAATTGAGCGTGCTTTGCAAAATCAGCAAATATCATTTTTTAAGAATCTTCAAGCAAATAACAAGCTATACACCCGGTGCCTATATAAACAGAGTTCGCACGAGCTATGCAAAGCAGCTGCTTTTTAACGGTGCAAGTGTAACGGAGGCTGCCATAGCATCCGGATTTTCCGACGTGCATTATTTTTCTAACTGCTTTAAAAAATATAACGGATGCCGACCGATTGAAATCAAGAAAAAGAGCTTGAAAAGCGATTTATAAAAAGCAACTGTCCCAAATGCTTTTGTGCATTTGGGACAGTCTCATTTTATTATTCAAATAAAGTCAGATTTCCGATCGCCGCCTTGGCATCCGCATATTTCGGCTTGCCGCTGTAGCGCCCAACAGTGGAAAGCACGTCAAAACGAACGTATCTTGCATCCGTGGGAGCGAAACGGATGATGTTCTCGTCTGCAAAGATACGGCAATAGGCATCCGCCTGCTTTTCAAAGACTTTTCCGTCCTTGCTTGTGTAGATCGCAACATCGGCAGGGATGCTTTCGACTGCCTCGGTCAGCTTATAGTGATTACCGATCTTCTCATTGGTTCGAAGCACGTAAGGGGCGAACAGTCCGAGCGCCGAAATCCTTCTTTCTTCCTTCATATCAATAAGGATAGAAGCCGTTTGCTTGTCAGAATGATAAGACGTAAATGGATCGCCGTTGATAACAACGGATGCATCCGCACCGCCGTCAGCTTCTACCGCGCTGAAGCCTGACATATCCAGCGGGCGAACGGCAGGGAGCTTTTCGAAATCATCATACGCTCTTCCTGTGTATACAGGGCAGGAAATGGTTCGGTTGCCGTTTTTATCAAGGAAGCGAAGATAGAAATATCTTGCCGTGGAGGAGGTCAAAGTAAAATCAAGGGATTTTTTGTTCTCGCAGCTTGCCTCGAAAACGGTGTTGCCATAGTCGGATATCACGCGCAGAGAAACGGGAAGCGCATTGTCGTTGCCATCAAAGGTATCAAGCTCAATGTGGAATGTGTAGGTATCCGCCATGTCAAGATCGGCGGGAGCAACCTTACCGTTAACGCTGTAACGAAGCTGAACGGTACCACTTTCGGTCGCATAGGCGCGGCCTTGACGGATGGCATCTACAAATGCTTCCTTCGAATGCTCGGTGGCAAGGATCACAGTTCTGTATGCATCACGGTTTTGGATCCAATTCTCGTGAATATCTCCGTCTGCATAAGGGCTGACACGGAAGCCTGCATCCAAAGCATAAGAATAGGACTGCTCGTAATTGAGATTGCTGCCTCTGCCATCGATTACCTCAATGCCGCATACAAGGCGCTTCATACAGTCGTTTGCGATACGCGGAAAATCAAAATCCCACATCGCGGGCGGCTCGCCCCAACCGAGCACCTGCGGATGCGCCAAAATAACGAGAGGCTCGGGCATATCGCGAAAGGTGTCCATAAATTCATCAAAGTCCTTGGCGAGAATGTAGTTGTTTGCATTCATCGTCAGGATCTCGCCGGATTTGCGTAAGGAAATGCCGAAACGGTTTTTCTTATGAAAAACAACCTCGCTTTCTGATCCGGGGAAGATCAGCGTGCGCATCGGATCGGCCGTTTCGGTCGCAACGAAGGCACGGAAAAAGTCCTTATCATTCAGAGTTTCCGCATGATCGGAGATCACGCCGAAATCCAAAAGCCCTTCTTTTTTTATCTCGGCAAGATATTCCTCTTGGAAATCCACGGTGCGATCCGCATAAAGATCGTGCGCATGGATCATAGAGGTGTGCGTATGCATATCGCCGAAATAGAAATTATTCGCCTCCTCCGAGGTCGCGCGATGCATCGGATGTGCATCTACTGTGAAGAGAAGTGTCTGTCCGTCAACCGATGCAGAAACGGTAAAGCAGCCCGGCTTCAGCACGGTGATCAGTATGCCGTGAGAGAAGGAAAATCTGTCGTTCCCTTTAAAATCACGCAAGAGAAGTCCATCTCCATTTGCGGAAAATGTGATATCCTTTTTAGAAATATCCGCGCCGCTTTCCTCGGCGATCCATAAGGGGAAAACGTCACCAACGAAGGTAGCGCGTCTTTCGGATGATAAATGGTAATTCATGTTACAACCTCAATTGTTTTGTATGAAAAATTAAAAAACGGAGTTTAATACTAAGCAGAAATTCAAAAGAAAAGCATATAAACCAGAAAAATCAAGACGAGATGTAATGGATATGCGATGTAAAAGAAATACTTTAGATTGTGTTTTCCTCGCTGCCCGTTATATAGCATGAGAATCGGCAGGGCAAGAAATGCGAGCAGCTGTTCCCATTCAAAATCAAGAGAAAGCAGGTAAAGCAGGGGAATCATGGCGAGGATCTGCCATTGCTTTTTTGGAATAAAATAGAGAACGATCGGGATCAAAAAGGGATATATACCGTAATCAAGACAAAGTCCATAGCGATCCATAAAATGCGGCGGATACAGAAGAAAGATCATCAGGCAAAGGAGTGCGAGTGTGAGAATGCCAAACAGAGCAAGCTTTCCTTTATTTCTTTCATGAAGCAACCGATTCAGAAGAGAGATTGCAAGAATGGAAAGCGAGAAGGAGATCAGGGTAGAAAGATAAAGCGTTTGATATACGACGAAATATACGGCCTGGCATAAAATGCCGAGAATACATATGCGCAGAAAATACTTCGTCATACTCCTCGTATGGCGGCAACCCTCTGCGATCATGTAGGCGAAGATCGGGAGAGAAATGCGGCCAAGACAGCGAAGCCATAGCACGCCCGGAAAAAGCATAACACCTATATGATCGATCACCATCGATACGAGCGCGATCATTTTGAGTGCGGTTGCGTTCAGTATTTCGTATTTTTTCAAATGCGCGCCTCCTTTCGGGGGATCTTAAATGATCGGTGTTATCTGTAGATTTTTTGATAGGTTGAAGGTGTGCTTTTTTGCTTTTTTGCCTTCATTTTTCCACGAATCAAGGCGATCGGCAGAGCCACGATCACATAGCCAAAGGCAAAAAGCACGATGGCGACGAAAAAGCTGCTGGGGCCTCTCTGCGCATAATTGCCCGTAACGATATAGAGAAGAATAAAGCTTGTAAGAAGCGCGGCAAAATGCAGAGCGTATCTTGCAAGGAGCGGCAGCCTTTGCACGGAAAAAAGCTCCTGCGCAAGGGAGAGGATCATCGAAAAGGTTAAAATCAAGAAAAAATAAACCGCACCGATGCCGGGCTGCTCTAATGGGAGAACGAAGGAGAAAAGATAAAATATAACGAGGATCCCCGTCTCGTAAACCATTCCGCGGCGCAGTATATGCCAAAGCTTTTGCATAAAAATTTGCTCCTTAATTTTTTCAATGCAAATATTCTACCACACTTTTCTTCTCTTTGCAAGTCCTAAGTGTAAACTTTTAAATTAATAAAAAAATATGCGCCCGAGCGTTGACAATCGCGCAAAATAAATGTATAATATGAATAATAAACCGAATTTGCAAAGGAAAAACGGATATGAACAGAAAAGAAGCACGTGAAAACGCCTTTCTCCTTTTATATGAGGGCGTTTCTAAAAAGGACGAGAGCGCAGAGGAGATCCTGCAGAAGGCGACCGAGGAGCGCGACCTTTCGGTGAATGATTACGTGAAGGATGTATTCTTTGGCGTATACACGAATTTAGATGCGTTGGAGGCTGTGATCGCCAAAAATCTCGTTGGCTGGAAGAAGGAGAGAGTGTCTCTCGTTTCCATGGCTATTCTGCGCCTTGGCGCGTATGAGATCCTGTATCGAGACGATATTCCCGAGAAGGTCTCCATCAACGAGTGCATCGAGCTTTCCAAGAAATACGATGATGAGAAGACATACGTGTTTGTCAACGGTGTTCTGAACGCCATTGCAAAGGACAAGACGGGCGCATGAGCGGCGGCTGTTTTCTCGGAATTGATACGAGCAATTATACGACCTCCGTTGCGGTGATCGCCGAGGATGGAGGAGAGCTTGCCAATCTAAAATATCCGTTGCCCGTGAAGGAAGGACAACGCGGTCTGCGTCAGTCGGATGCACTTTTTTCGCATACGGTGGCGCTTCCGGGAGCGATAGAGGATGCAAAGTCCGTGATCGCCTCGCACCGCATATTGGCGGTAGGTGTCAGCACGAGGCCGAGAAACGTAGAGGGCTCGTATATGCCTTGTTTTCTTGCGGGTATTTCTGCTGCCACGGCTCTTGCAGCAGGCGCAGGGGTGCCGCTTTATCGATTTTCACATCAGTGCGGGCATATCATGGCTGCGCTCTATTCTTCGGGCAGCGAGGAACTCTTGTCCGCGCCCTTCTATGGCGCACACGTTTCCGGCGGAACCACGGAGCTTCTCCGTGTGGAAGCGGAGGGGGCGGGATTTCGTTGCTCTTGTATCGGCGGAACGAAGGATGTCAATGCAGGTCAATTGATCGATCGCGTCGGCGTTGCCATGGGGCTCTCGTTTCCGTGCGGCCCTGCTATGGAACGGCTTGCGCTTTCGTGCGAGAAAAAAATTCCGAAGCGCGCACCGCGCTTGGAGGATACGTATGTGAATTTCTCCGGTGCGGAAAATCTCTCATTGCAGCTTTATAAGCAAACGCAGGATGAAAAATTGACCGCAGCGTTCCTTCTCTCTCATATCGGCGAGGGGCTTTCGCGCGCCACGCGCGCTTGTATGGAGAAATATGGAGAGGCGCCCATTGTTTTTGCCGGGGGCGTGATGTCCAATTCTATATTGAAGGCACGGCTCGGAAAAGAGTTTAATGCCTTTTTTGCCGATCCCGCCCATTCCGCGGATAACGCGGTCGGCATTGCCGTTCTTGCAAGAAAAAAGCATTTAAATTTATAATTTATAGAGAATTGTTGCGGTGTGCATTTTCACCGTGCGGAAGGGAGCAGTATGGATATTTCTTCGCTGAGAGAGCGCGTGCAAACAGAGCCATCAACCGTCACACAGCTGAACGAATATATCAAAGGAAAGCTGGAGAGCGATGCAAAGCTCTCACGCATTTACGTTCGCGGCGAGATATCCAATTTCACGCGTCATTCCAGCGGCCATCTCTACTTTTCGATCAAGGATGAGGGCGGGCAGATCCGAGCGGTCATGTTTCGCTCGGCCGCCGCATCTCTGACCTTTGTGCCGGAGGACGGCATGAAGGTGCTCGTGACCGGCTCGGTCTCGCTTTATGTGAAGGGCGGCTCGTACCAGATCTATGTTACCTCGCTTCGCCCGGACGGTCTCGGTGCGCTTTACCTTGCGTATGAGAAATTAAAGCGAAAGTTAGAGGACGAGGGGCTTTTTTCAGAGGAAAGAAAGCGCCCGTTGCCTCTATTTCCTAAAAAAATTGGTGTGATCACCTCTCCGACGGGGGCGGCGATCCGCGATATTCTGCATATTACGGGCAGGCGTTATCCGCTTGCCGATATCCTCTTATATCCCGCACTCGTGCAGGGGGAGGGCGCACCCGGATCGCTGCTTGCCGGACTTCGGTATTTTGCGGCAACGGATACGGACGTTATTATTATCGGTCGCGGCGGCGGATCGATCGAGGATCTTTGGGCTTTTAATAATGAGGCTGTGGCAAGACAGATCGCCTGTATGCCAATGCCTGTGATCTCTGCCGTAGGGCATGAAACGGATTTCACGATCTGTGATTTCGTTGCGGATCTGCGCGCGCCAACACCCTCTGCCGCTGCAGAGCTTGCCGTTCCCGATGTGCGGGAGCTGATCCTTTCTCTGGACGCCGCCGCCTCGCGTGCGGCCACAGCACTTCTGGGGCTTTCGAGAAGAAGAAAGGAGCGTCTTGCATCGTTTGGTGAAAGATTACGGCTTCTTGCCAAAGGACGTTTATTGGATGGGAAGAGACAAACGCTTTTATACCTTTCCGAAAAAATCAAAAACGTTGCCCGTACCGATTTTGATCGAAAGCGTGCGGAGCTGTCCGTAAAGGCCGAAAAGCTTGAGGCACTTAGTCCTCTGCGCGTTCTTTGCCGCGGCTATTGCGTTGCCGAAAGCGAGGGAAGTGTTCTTACCTCGGTGGATGGTGTTGCTGTCGGCGCACCCTTGCAGCTGACGTTGTCGGATGGAAAAATTTCTGCTGTCGTGCAGGAAAAGGAGAAACTTTTGAATGGATGAAAAAAATATAACCTTTGAAGAAGCCATGGAGCGTCTTGACGGTGCGGTCAGAGCACTTGAAAGCGGAAGCCTTGGCCTGGATGCTGCTATGAAAACCTATGAGGAGGCCGTTGGGCTTTTGCGGCTTTGTCACAGCACGCTTGAAAGTGCAGAGCGCCGTGTGAACGTTTTGATCGAGGGGGCGGACGGAGAATTGATCCCCGCGCCGTTTGATGCACCGCATGAGACTTGACGTTTTTTTGGCAGAAAACGGCTTCGCCCGAAGTCGCACGGAGGCGAAAGCTCTGATTGAATCCGGAGCCGTTTGTGCAAACGGTCGTGTGCTGAATAAGCCTGCTATGGCAATCGAGGGACTTGAGGAGAGTATTGTTCTTGACCGCAGCTCCAGAAAATACGCCAGCCGCGGCGGTACGAAGCTGGAGGGAGCCCTTTCGGCCTTTGCGTTGGACGTTAGAGGATCACGCGCGATAGATATCGGCGCATCCAGCGGAGGTTTTACGGATTGTCTTTTGCAAAACGGTGCAGCCACGGTGATCGCGCTCGATTCGGGCAGGGATCAGTTGGTGGACGATTTGCGCAAGGATCCTCGTGTATACGTGATCGAGGGTTGCAATGCCCGTTATCTTGCGCCCGAGGATCTGCCGTATATACCCGATTTTGCGGTAATGGACGTTTCCTTTATTTCCGCTACCTACATCATTCCCGCCGTTTATAACGTGCTTGCCGACAATGCGCATTTCGTCTGCCTTGTCAAGCCTCAATTTGAGGTGGGACGCGCCGCGGTCGGCAAGGGCGGAATCGTTAAGGATGCGCGTGCCAGAGAGGCGGCGCTTGCATCTGTGGTTGAGTTTGCGGAGCGCATCGGATTCGTTTCGCACGGAGCGATCCTGTCACCGATCAAGGGTGGCGACGGAAACGTGGAATATCTCGTGCATTTTCAGAAAAAGATTTGAATTTCGGGAGACATTGGTATGAAGATCGTTATCATTCCCAACGAAACAAAGGATAAGGGCTTTGAGGTAACGCGCCGCGTTATCGCAGAGCTTCTTTCGCACGCTGCTTCCGTTTATCTGGATGCCGCGCTTCAAATTGAGGCGGAGGGAGTCTTCACGTATTCCCATTTTCCGCCCGATGCAGATTGCATCGTTGTCATCGGCGGAGACGGAACGATCCTGCACGCTTCGCATCATGCGGTTCGATACGGGATCCCGATGCTTGGAATCAATCTCGGTCGACTTGGGTATCTGAGCGAGCTTGCACCCACGCAGTTATCTATGCTTTCCGGGCTTTTCAACGGAGATTATACGGTAGAGGAAAAGATGCTTCTTTCTCTCTCTATCGACGGAGCGATGGCCTCGGAGCAGTTTGCGGTAAACGAGATCGTGTTTTCCCACAGCAATCCCGTGGAGCTTACGTACATTACCTTGGCAGATCGGTATGGCGCAACCCTGAAATACCGAGCGGACGGTCTGATCCTTTCCACGCCCGTTGGATCAACGGCGTATTCCTTGTCCGCGGGGGGACCGATCGTTTTGCAGGATCATCCCTCGATTCTGGCAACTCCTGTATGTCCGCATTCCTTCTTTGATCGTTCAATTATTTTTTCCGATCGGGAGTGCCTCACGGTTTCCTGCGGCTCGCAGGCTGCGCTTAATATCTCGGTGGACGGCCGTCCGTGGGGCGTTCTGAACGAAGGGGCATCCTGCCGTGTCCGCAGAAGCGAAAAGAATTTGAAAATGATAACCTTCCATAAAGAAAACCGCATGAGCGCGCTCTTCTCAAAGATGCGCTCCAGGGATGAATTATAAAAAGAGGATCGCAAAGTGAAAAACGCAAGACATCAAAAAATTTTGGAAATCATAGAAAAATATGAGGTCGATACGCAGGGCGCATTGATCGACCTTTTGGCAAAAGAGGGATATTACGTCACGCAGACCACGGCTTCCAGAGATATCCGTGAATTGCGCCTCGTTAAGGGCTTAACGGGAAAGGGCACGTATAAATACGTGCTCCCCGAGATCAAAAAAGAAGGAAACGCCTCTGCGCTCAATTCCGCCATCACCGATTCTGTCGTGGCGGTTGACTTTGCAGGCAATATGCTTGTGATCCGCACGACCTCCGGTATGGCAAACGCCATTGCCGTTTGCGTGGATCAAATGGCGCTTGATGGTATTCTCGGCTCGGTTGCGGGGGATGATACGATTATGATGGTCGTTCGTGACGTGCAAACGGCGCAGAGCTTGGCAAGCGAGCTTCGCCGTGCATTTTCTGTTTGATATAGGAGCGTTGTATGCTACTCTCTTTACACATTGAAAACGTCGCGGTGATCCATCGCTTGGACGTGGATTTTTCCGCAGGATTTTCTGCCCTGACAGGCGAAACCGGCGCAGGAAAATCCGTAATTATAGATAGCATTCGTCTTTTGCTTGGTGCAAAGGCGGAGCGTGAGCTCATTCGCACGGGGGAGACGAGCGCCATGGTCAGCGGTATGTTCGGAAGCTTTCGCACGGAGGCGCTGGCATCTTTAGAGGCGGCGGGTGTTTCTCCGGACGAGGAGGGGATGCTTCTCGTTCAAAGAAGCATTACGGCAGACGGGCATTCCTCCGTTCGTGTGAACGGTCGTGCGGTCAGCCTTTCGATGCTTCGCATGATCATGCCGGCACTCGTCAGCATCCACGGTCAGAACGATACGCGTTCGCTCATGGAGAGTGAGGTCCATCTTTCCATTTTGGATGCGTATAGCGGATATTCCGATCTTTTGGCTGAATATAAAACGGCCTATGCTGCATATGATGGCACGAGAAAAGAAAGAAAAAACGTTGCTGCAAAGGCAGCCGAGCGTGAGCGCCGTATGGAGATGCTCGGTTATCAGATCCGCGATATTGATGCTCTTGCCCTCACAGAGGGAGAGGAGGAGCGTCTCGTGGACGAGAAGGTGCGTCTGAAAAGCAGTGAGCGCATTCTCAAGCATACCTCGTTTGTTTATAAAGCATTGCGTGGCAGTGACAAGGGAAGCGTTTCCTTGTTGCTTGACCGCAGCATCGCCTCGCTCACACAGATTTCGGACGTGATACCGAAGTGTGCGGAATATGCAGAGACTCTCAGAGATTGTATGTATTCCATTCAGGATATCGCGGAGGAGGTCGCCGTTTATAATGGGGATGCAGAGGGGGATCCTGCCGCCGCTCTCAACGAGATAGAATCCCGCTTAGCCGATATTTCCGGTCTGAAGAGGAAATACGGTCTCACGATCACCGAGATCCTTGCATATCGCGATAAGGCGCGCGAGGAATACGAGGCGCTTGAGAATGCAGATGAGCTTCTTTCTGGTCTTGAAAAACGCGAGCGTGCGGCATATAAGACAGCCTTGGCTCTTGCTGAACGATTGCACGAGGCGCGTATCAAAGCCGCTGAGCGTCTTGAACGCTCGGTGAAGGAAACGCTTGAATTTCTCGATATGCCAAAAACCGTATTTTTTGCCTCTGTCAAGGAGGAGTTTTCGGCAGGCGAGAAGGTTCTGCATCCCACGGGCAGTGATGCGGTGGAGTTTTTTGTCAGTGCCAATCGCGGTGCCGATCCCAAGCCGATCGCAAAGATCGCATCGGGCGGCGAGCTTGCCAGAATCATGCTTGCTTTAAAATGTGCGCTTTCGGATAAAGAGGGCGTTGCTACTCTCATATTTGACGAGATCGATGCGGGCGTTTCGGGAAAAACGGCAAGAAAGATCGGCCTCAAGATGCACAGCCTTTCCGAGACGGCGCAGATCTTTGTTGTCACGCACAGTGCCCAGATAGCGTCGCTTGCGCACACGCACTTTCTGATCGAGAAAAAGGATGTAAAAGGCATTACCGAGACCGGGATCCGCCCCCTGGATCGAGAGGGGCGCATCGGCGAAATATCCCGTATACTCGGCGGTATTGAGGTCACGGATGCGCAAAGAAATGCGGCGATCGATATGATCGAGCGCAAGGAAATTTAAAATAAAGGTCGTTCAAAAAGACAGGAGCTTCAAGGATATAAACTGAAAAGAGGAGTGAGCCTTGGAACTTATTTCATTTTTGAACCAGCATGATATTGAATATACCGCTTCCGAGAGCGTGGCGCGCCTATCCTTCGTTGGTATCGGCGGTCAGGCAGCTCTTGCCGTTTATCCGAAAAACAGAGGCGAAATGCTTTGCTTGATCGCCTATCTCTCTTCGCACAGAATCCCCTATAAGGTAGTGGGAAATATGTCGAACATCCTTCCGCCGGACGGCTTCTGGGGCATCTGTCTTGTCTCAACTTGCAAAATGCGTTCCGTTTATTTTGAAGAGGGACTTGCTATTGCAGAGTGCGGCTTGCCGCTTTCGCTCCTGTGTCGCACCATGCTTGCAGAAGGACGTGTGCCACCGGCTGAGCTTTCGGGTATACCCGCCACAGTGGGCGGCGCCGTTTATCAGAACGCGGGTGCCTTTGGTATCGAAATTGCAGATTATCTTCGCTATGCCGATATATATGATCCGAAACAGGACCGTGTTGTTCGTGTGGAGCGTGATGCACTCGGCTTTTCATACCGCCGCTCTGCGCTTTCCTCTCACGGCATTCTTCTTTCTGCGGCTCTTGCTTGTCACGAGGGAGATATAAAGGCCGCAGAGGCTTCAATGACGCGCGTTTTGGCACTTCGCAGAAAAAGTCAGCCATCCGCACCTTCTCTCGGCTCTGTGTTTTTACGGGTGGGAGAGACCTCTGCCGCGTATTATATCGATCGCGCAGGGCTAAAGGGGTATTCGATCGGAGGTGCCTCGGTATCCACAAAGCACGCAGGCTTCATCGTTAATACCGGGAACGCAACGTCGCGGGATTTTCGTGCATTGATCGCATTTATAGAAAAAACGGTTTTTGAGCGCTTTGGTGTTGCACTTAAAACCGAAATTGAAATTGTTAAGGAAAAGGAGGGAAATGCATGGCTTCGTTTTGCATAGAGCAAAAGGAGGAGCTTGTGGCACAGATGCCCAAAAACAGCTGCTGTCGCAGAGCGCTTTTGCACGGCGCGCTCGCCGTGCGCGGGGAGTACGCGCAGAACATGGTCACACTCTCCCTTGATAATCTATGTCTTGCACAAGCTGTGCGTGCGCTCGTTTTTGAATTTTTCGGGAAGGAAGCCGAATTCGTTCGAAAAAAGCAAGGCGAGCGAACGGTTTCTATTTCCTTTCATAGTCCTGCCGCCGAACGCTATCTTTCGGAGATCGTGACAACGGAAAGCATGGCGCCTATGCCGAAGTGCCACGCCTGTGCTTCTTATTTTTTGCAAGGGATCTTTCTTGCGTGCGGCAGAGTTTCTTCACCGCAAAAGCAATACTGCCTTGAATTATTACCGAGAAACAGAGAAAAGGCGTTGAACACATATCTCTTCGAAATGGGAATTGAAATGAAACGCTCCGAGCGTGCGGGTCAGTGCGTTATGTATTTAAAGAATAGCGGCGCGATCGAGGATTTTTTTGCGATCGCAATGATGAACGCCACGGCCTTCCGCATGATGAATGCTAAAATAGAAAGTGATATTCGCAATACGGCCAATCGCGTTGCCAATTGTGAAACGAACAATATAGAAAAGGCGGTTGCCGCCTCGGCGCGCCAGATCGCCGCCATAGAGGACTTAGAAAGCCGTGGCTTACTTTCCTCTCTTCCGGAGGAACTTGAAAAGACGGCGAGACTGCGTCTTGAGCATCGCGATCTTTCGCTCTCACAGCTCGCGGCACTTTCCGTTCCGCCGATAACGAAGCCGGGACTTTCTCACCGTCTCAACAAGATCGTTGCCATTGCAGGACGGCTTCTCACGGAGACGGTATGATTTTAAAAACGAAAGGAGTGATTTACGATGGGTGAATTTGTGCATCTGCATTTGCATAGCGAATACAGCCTTCTGGATGGCGCCTCGCGCATTTCCGAGATTGCGGACAAGGCTATCCGTGAAAATCAGGATGCCGTTGCCATCACCGATCACGGCGTTATGTACGGCGCCGTGGAGTTTTATCGCTCCTTAAAGGCCAAGGGTGTCAAGCCTATCATCGGCTGTGAGGTATACGTTGCGCCGCGTTCCCGTTTTCAAAAGGAAGGGCGTTCGGATTCCTCGGGTGATCATTTGGTGCTTTTATGCAAGGATGCGGTAGGATACCGTAACCTTTGCGAGCTGGTTTCAAAAAGCTTCACGGAAGGCTTCTATACACGCCCGCGAATTGACATGGAGCTTCTCTCTGCACATAGCGAGGGGCTTATCGCGCTTTCTGCGTGCATAGCGGGCAAGATCCCGTCTCTCATTCTTGCGGGAAGCATAGATGAGGCGGAAAAATATGCCTTGGAAATGAAACGCCTCTTCGGAGAGGATTTTTATCTCGAAGTGCAAAACCATGGCATGGAGGATGAGCGAAAGGTTGCCTTTGCGCTTCGTATGCTTTCCGAAAAATGCAATATTCCGCTTGTTGCTACAAATGACGTGCATTATATCGAGAAGGCCGATGCGGATATGCAAACCGCTCTGCTTTGTATTCAGACAGGAAGCACGCTTGCCGAAGGAAAGCCGCTTGGCTTCGAGAGCGAAACCTATTATTTTCGTTCCACCGAGGAAATGAAGGCGTTGTTTTCCGCCTTCCCCGGCGCAATTGAAAATACGGTCCGCATTGCAGAAAAATGCAATTTTGATTTTGAATTTGGAAAGCTTCACCTTCCGTATTTCAAGCCGGAGGACGGACTTTCTCATAAAGAAAAGCTAAAGCGCGATGCTTATCTTGGCCTTGAACGCCACGTTGCAAGCGGGCGCATCGGCTTTGAGCGCTATGATAAGCAAACCTATCTTGATCGCTTGGAATACGAGCTCTCGGTAATCGATACCATGGGCTTCAACGCATATTTTTTGATTGTAAGCGACTTTGTCTCCTATGCAAAATCCAAGGATATCCCCGTAGGTCCCGGGCGTGGCTCGGGTGCGGGAAGCCTTGTTGCCTTTTGCGTTGGTATTACGGATGTGGATCCGATCACATATGATCTTCTTTTTGAGCGCTTTTTGAACCCCGAGCGTGTTTCCATGCCGGATTTTGATATTGACTTCTGTTATGACCGCCGTGAAGAGGTGATCGCCTACGTTAAGGATAAGTACGGCAGTGATAAGGTAGCGCAGATCGTCACCTTCGGAACACTTGCTGCACGTGCCGTTGTGCGCGATGTAGGGCGTGTGATGGGACTTCCGTATTCCACCGTGGATACCGTTGCAAAGCTGATTCCACGTGAGCTGAACGTAACGCTTGCCTCAGCGATGCAGCGTAAGGAGCTTCGCGCCATGTATGAAGGAAGCCCGGAAATACGAAAGCTTCTTGAAATTTCTGAGCGGCTGGAGGGAATGCCGCGCCATGCATCCACGCACGCCGCGGGTGTTGTGATCACGGAGCTGCCGCTTCATAACTACGTGCCCCTTTCGGGAACAAACGGAAACGCCGTTACGCAGTTTGACATGACGACGGTTGCAGATCTTGGTCTCGTGAAATTTGACTTTTTGGGACTTCGATATCTGACCGTGATCCACGATGCGGAGCGTGCCGTAAGGCGGCGCATTCCGAATTTTGATATAGCCAATGTTCCCGAGGACGACGCGGCAACCTTCCGCTTGCTTTGTCATGGAAAGACGGACGGTGTGTTTCAGCTTGAGTCTCAGGGAATGAAGGCGGTGCTCGCGCGCCTCGCGCCGGGGAACCTTGAGGATATTATTGCAACGATCGCCTTGTATCGCCCCGGCCCGATGGATTCCATCGGCACCTTTATCGCGAGAAAGCATGGCAAGGAGAAGATTTCCTATAAGATCGAAGCACTTTCCGAGATTCTGGACGTTACCTACGGATGCATCGTGTACCAGGAGCAGGTAATGCAGATCTTCCGCCGTCTTGCAGGTTATTCTTATGCGCAGGCTGATATCGTGCGCCGCGCAATGTCGAAAAAGAAGGAAAGCGTTTTGCTCGCAGAGAAGGAGAGATTTGTCAAGGGCTGTTCTGCGAACGGAATCGAAAACCCTCTTGCAGAGGAGGTCTTCGACGACATGGTCAGCTTTGCCAAATACGCCTTCAATAAAAGCCATGCTACTGCATACGGTGTTCTTTCATATCGCACCGCGTATCTGAAGGCGCATTATCCCGCGGAATATTTTTCCGCGCTTCTTACCAGTGTTCTCAGTGCAACGGATAAGCTGCGCGCCTATATAGACGATGCACAAAAGCACGGGATCTCCGTGCTCGCTCCGCACATAAACGAGAGTGATGCGGATTTCTCCGTCGTGGATGGAAGGATCCGATTTGGCCTTCTTGCGGTGCGAAACGTGGGTAGAGCCTTTGCTGCATCCGTGGTAGAAGCAAGACGGCAGGGAAGATTTTCTTCTCTGGATGATTTTGTGCATCGCCTTGGCGGAAAAGAGCTGAACCGACGAACGCTTGAATCCTTGATCAAATGCGGCGCGTTTGACGGACTGGGCGCAACGCGTGCTTCCATGCTTGCTTGCTATGAGAATATTCTCGATACGGAGCAGGAGAGAGCGCGTAATAATATCAGCGGCCAGATGGATCTGTTTTCAATGACGACCGCTTCTGCAAGTGCTTCGGATGCGTATCCGTATCCCGAAATCGAGGAATATCCCTTGAAGGAGCTTTTGATCCTTGAAAAAGAAAGCTCCGGGATGTATTTCTCGGGACATATGCTGGATAACTATTCAAGACATATCGGCCGCATACAAGTCGATCAAGTGGCAGATATTCTTGCAGATGTCAGTGAGGAGAGTGCGACGTTTGAGACGAAATATAAGGATCGCTCTAACGTCAAGATCGCGGGTATCATCAGTTCCGTTCGGAAAAAGGAAGTTAAAAACGGCGATAAAATGGCGTTTTTACGAATTGATGATAAGAGTGGAGAGCTTGAGGTGATCGTTTTTTCCCGTCAGTACGCTGCTTTTGCTTCACTCATTTCCGAAGAGGTCGGCGTCCTGATCGAGGGAACGCTTTCTCTTGAGGAAGGAGAGGGAGAAACAAACCAAGTGCGCGTGCTTCTTTCTTCGATCTCGCTTTTGGAAAATAACGATGCTGTGGGGGTGCAGCGTTCTGCGGTTAAAACCGAAAGACAAGCCATGGCGGAGCGCATTTGCATCAAGCTCCCCTCGCTGCCGGACAAGCGCACAGATGTGCTTTTGCGGCTTTCCTCTCTCAATCCCGGAAAGTCGGAGATATTGCTTTATGATGCTTCTGCAAAGCGTTATTCGCGTATGCAGGGAATTTATATGGAGGCAAGTGAGAAGGTGAAACAGCGGCTTTACAGCCTGTTTGGCGAAGAAAATGTGGTTTTTCTCCCTTCATCGCATTGACAAGGTAAATTTTATTTAGTATAATAAGCGTATCGACTCAAAAAATAACCCAAAGGATTTATATATGAACTGGATAATCGATGTTGCTTTGGTCACTATCATTTTGATAGGGCTCATGATGGGATATCAGCGTGGCTTTGTTAAAACCGTTGCCAAGCCTGTCAAGCTGATGGCGGTTTGGATCTGTGCATTCAAGACTTGCTCGTTCTTTGCCAAGATATTCGTTGCTCCGTTGGTGCAGCCAACCGTAACGGCACAGCTCTCTGAATTCTTGCAGGAAAACTGTGAAAGCTTGAGTTCCGCCAACGTCGCGGAGGAATTGCCGACACTGTTGAAGATGGCGGCAGGTATCTTTAATATTGATGTAAGCGGAATCACCGGATCCGGCGCCGTGTTGGCTGAAAAATTGGCAGAAGCCTTTACCGAGCCGCTTGTATCCATATTTTCGGTCGTGATCACGTTTGTTTTGCTTTTGTTGATCTATTCCGTTTTATTTACGGTTTTGCTTTGGCTATTGAACCTGATTTTTCATCTTCATCCGTTTGCCTGGCTGAACCGTTCGCTTGGTGTAATCTTTGGAACAGCTTTTGCGATGATCATCGCGTGGCTTCTTTCTATGATCTTGGGATATATCTTAAGCTTTTCTATATTTTCCTCGATCGGCTTCGAGGGAGGAGCGATTTATCGTTTCTTTAAAGCGTATCATCCTTTAGATCTTTTGCTTGGATTTTAATGCTCGGCTTCACATGCCGAATGTAACGAATAACGTTTTTTAGGAGAACCATGGAAATTCAGAAGTGTGCAAGATGTCAGAAACGCCCGGCCGTTGTTTTTATCACGCGCCTTGAGGCGGGAAAGACGATCAATGAGGGACTTTGCCTTTTGTGTGCAAAGGATCTCGGTATAAAGCCCATTAACGATATACTGAAGAAAATGGGTGTAAGCGATGAGGATATCGAAAACATGACGGGAGAGATGGAGGGGCTTATTGAGTCCTCCTCGGATTCGGATGGCGGTGCGCCTGCAATCGATTTTCCCAAGATATTTTCCGATATGAACTTGCCCTTTACACAAGGGGGGAGCGGAGAAAAAAAGACTTCCAAGTCGCAAAAAAATGAAAAGGCAGAAAGCGGACGTAAGTTTTTAAATATGTATGCCACCAATCTGACGGCGAAGGCACAGAGAGGTGAGATCGACCGTATGATCGGTCGAGAGCGTGAGCTGGACCGTGTGATCCAGATCCTCTGCCGCCGCCAGAAAAACAACCCGTGTCTTATTGGTGAGCCCGGCGTTGGTAAGACGGCCATTGCAGAGGCTTTGGCGCAAAGAATTTATGATAATCAAGTGCCGGAAAGACTCCATGGATGTGAGCTTTGGCTTCTCGACCTTACCTCTATAGTTGCGGGCACGCAGTTTCGCGGTCAATTTGAGCAAAGAATACTTGGCCTGATCCGCGAGGTGAAGCAGGCGGGAAATATTATTCTCATGATCGATGAGGTGCACAGCATCGTTGGTGCAGGAGATTCCGAGGGAAGCATGAGTGCGGCAAATATTTTGAAGCCCGCTCTTTCTCGCGGTGAGATCCAGGTGATCGGTGCAACGACGCTTAAGGAGTACCGTAAGTATATCGAAAAGGATAGTGCTCTTGAAAGACGCTTCCAGCCCGTTGTGGTAGAGGAACCCTCCGTAGAGGATACTGTGGAGATCATTCGCGGTATCAAGGGCTATTATGAGGCGTATCACGGAGTGAAGATCTCGGATGAGATTGCACGCTTAGCCGTTGTTATGTCCGAGAGATATATTACGGACCGTTTTCTCCCGGATAAAGCGATCGACCTCGTGGATGAGGCGGCCGCAAGAGCCTCTCTCACATCTGCAGAGCTCAATGAAATGAGACGGGCTGAAAAATCACTCGTTGAAATAGAGAAGAAAAAGGAAGCCTTGGAGGCAAAGCTGGAGCACGAAAAGGAGCAGACGGAGGAGAATTATAAGCTTCTTGCCGATCTGAAGGTGGAAAAGCTTCGCCTGGAAGGGCGCAGAGACTCGCTTCGTCCTGCGCTTGAAGATCTATGCCTCACTCCCAATGATATTGCGGGCGTCATTGAGATCTGGACGGGTATTCCTGCGACCGATATAAAGGAAAACGACTTTGGTGCGCTCGACACCCTGGAATCCAAGATCTCAAGCCAGCTGATCGGCCAGGAAGAGGCTGTCAACGCCGTCGTGCGAGCTGTAAAAAGAAAACGCGCCGGTGTTTCGTATCGAAAGACCCCTGTCTCAATGATCTTTGCAGGACCTACGGGTGTGGGAAAGACCGAGCTCGTTAAGATCTTGGCTATGGAGCTTTTTAAGCAGCCTGAGTCCTTGATCCGGCTGGATATGTCGGAATTTATGGAAAAGCACGCCGTTTCGAGAATTATCGGTGCGCCTCCCGGATACGTCGGTTATGATGAGGCAGGCCAGTTGACCGAGAAGATTCGCCGCCGCCCGTATTCTGTTGTCCTCTTTGATGAGATCGAAAAAGCACACCCTGACGTGTTGAATATACTTTTGCAGGTGTTGGATGACGGAAAAATCACGGATGCGCAGGGAAGAGCCGTCAACTTCGAAAATACTATTATCGTTATGACTACGAATGCAGGAAGCGAAACCTCCTCCGCGATCTCCGGCTTTGCCATGGAGAAAAGCATTGTTGCAAAAGATAAAACGCAGCGCGCACTATCAGCATTTCTACGTCCCGAATTTATCAACCGCGTGGATGAGATCGTTACCTTCGGAGCACTAACGGAGCAGGATTTCGAGAAGATCGCGAAGTTAATGACGGATAAGGTGGCAGCTCATATGGCGGAAAAGGGCATTCGCGTGACCTTTGACGAGTCGGTGCTTTCTAAAATTGCAAAGGAATCTTATTCCGAAAAATTCGGTGCAAGAAACATGCGTCGTTATATAGAGAAAAATGTTGAGGATATGCTTGCAAGTGCAGTGATCGAACATTATCAAAGCCGATTGATTGGTGTTCATTTCTCCGTAAAGGATGATAAAATCGTTATAGATTGTATATGAAAGTAGAAAAGGAAGTGTTAAAACATGGCAGAATGTACTCATGATTGCTCCACCTGTAAGCAAAAATGCTCTAAGGAGTCATTGATGGCTCCGATGAATCAGGCGAGCAAAATTAAACGCGTGATCGGTGTTGTCAGCGGCAAGGGCGGCGTTGGAAAGTCTCTCGTCACCTCAATGCTTGCAGTTTCCATGCAGCGCCGCGGTTATCGGTGCGCGATCCTGGATGCGGATATCACGGGTCCCTCGATCCCCAAGGCCTTTGGTATCGGTGTTGGAACGGTTACGGGAAATGAGCTTGGTATGTTTCCTCCGAAAACCAAGACGGGAATCGAGATTATGAGCGTCAATCTTTTGATGGATGAGGAAACAAAGCCCGTTGTTTGGCGTGGTCCGGTCATTGCGGGAACGGTGAAGCAATTCTGGTCCGAGGTGGTCTGGAACGAGGTGGACTATATGTTTGTGGATATGCCTCCCGGAACGGGAGATGTTCCGCTTACGGTTTTTCAGAGCCTGCCGCTGGATGCGATCGTGATCGTTAGTACACCGCAGGAGCTTGTATCTATGATCGTTGATAAGGCGATCAATATGGCAAACATGATGGACGTTAAGGTGCTTGGTCTTGTAGAGAATTACAGTTACCTCGTTTGCCCCGATTGCGGCAAGGTGATCCGTCTTTACGGTGATAGCCATATTGAGGAATTGGCCGAAAAGCATCAAACACAGGTTTTAGCAAAGCTTCCGATCGATACGGAGCTTGCTTCTCTTGTGGATAAGGGCGTGATTGAGCTCTTCGAAGCCGATTATCTTGAGTCGGCTGCCGATGCGGTGGAAAAGGCTTATCCCATTACGAATTGATAATTAAGTGCGTTGGTCGGTTGTACCAACGCACTTAATTATTTTACTGATTTTGTGTTGCGGGTAGAATTTCATTATCGGAAACTTGCTTTTTATCAAAATTTTCCCTTGCTGTATAATGAAAGCGCAATGCTTCTGTTTGCTCGTCGTAATCAATCAAGATCTCCGTACCGATCGGCAGTGCATCTTCCACGATTGCGCGAGAAATCGGATTTTCGATTTCTTCAACGAAAAGGCGAGAGAGTGGACGTGCTCCCATGCCTGCACGCAGACTCTTGCTCGCCAGATGTGCGAGCGCAGTTTCCGTAATTGTAAGAGGGTATCCAACCGATTTCGTTCTTGCGCATAATGCCTCGGCCTGGTTTTTGGCGATATCGGTAAGCGTCTTCTCAGTAAGTGGCGAGAAGAGGATGATCTCATCCAGGCGGTTGATAAATTCGGGGCGGAAATACTCCTTCAGCTTTTCCGTAAGATCGGGACGGTCGTTTTCTCCAAGAAATCCAAGTCCTCCTTTGTTTTTAAATTTATCAGCACCGATGTTGGAGGTAAGAATAATAACGCTATGGCGAAAGCTTACGGTTCTTCCCATACTGTCTGTTAATATTCCGTCATCTGTGATTTGGAGAAGAATGTTGAGCACGTCAGGGTGCGCTTTTTCTATTTCATCAAAAAGAACAACGGAGTATGGGTGGCGGCGGATCTTTTCAGTCAGCGTTCCCCCTTCTTCATAACCAACATATCCGGGAGGCGCACCTATCAGCTTTGAAATTGCGTGCTTTTCTATAAACTCAGACATATCATAGCGAATGATCGCTTTCTCGGAGGAGAAAAGAGAAAGAGACAATGCCTTAGCTAACTCTGTTTTTCCAACGCCGCTTTCTCCGAGAAACAGAAAAACACCAACGGGACGAAGCGGATCCGAAAGTCCCGCTTTGTGACGGAGAATTGCTTTTGAAAGGGAATGGACCGCGGTTTCTTGTCCGAGAACAAATCGATTCAGTGTTTCCTCAAGATGCGGATCATTTCGTTCGCCGAGGCTTCCCGCGGGAATGCCTGTGATCTCGGTCACAATTTCCTTGATCTGCTCTTCGTCTATGATCTCTCTTGCGTTTGTATCGGTGTTTTTTTGAATGGCTTGCTTGTATTGCTCGGTATAAATAGCTTCGAGATCTTTTAAATTGAGTGCGAGTGAGAAGTCTTGCTTTTTTATTGCTGCTTCTTTGTCATTTTTTGTCTGCCTTATTTTTTCTGTCAATTTCAAGATATTGCTATTGGAGCATGGGCAAGAAACACGCTTTTTTGCACAAGCCTCATCCAATAGATCCAGTGCCTTGTCCGGCAAATAGCGATCCTGAAGATAACGCTTGGAAAGCGATATGCAGGCACGAAGTGCAGCCGGCGTTATATATACGTCGTGAAACACCTCGTAGCGCTCTTTTACGCCCTCGAGGATGCGGAGCGTTGCGGCATCGCTCGGTTCTCGAATCGACATAGGCTGGAATCGTCTTTCAAGCGCGGGATCCTTTTCTATGGTTTTTCTATATTCCGTCAGCGTGGTTGCACCGATCACCTGAATTTCGCCGCGTGAAAGCTCCGGCTTCAGAATGTTTGCGGCATCGATCGCTCCCTCCGCCGCACCCGCACCAACGATGGTATGGATCTCATCAATGAAAAGAATGACCTCGGGATTGTTACTTACCTCGCGAACGATATTTTTAATTCGCTCCTCGAAATCTCCCCGATATTTCGTTCCTGCTACCATTGAGGTCAGATCCACGGAGAAGATTCTTTTTCCAAGCAGCGGCTTGGGGACGTTACCGATCGCGATGCGATGCGCAAGTCCTTCTACGATCGCGGTTTTACCGACGCCGGCCTCTCCGAGCAGACAGGGGTTGTTTTTGCTTTTTCGGCAAAGGATGCGAATCAGACGATCGGTCTCCTCCTCTCGTCCGATAACGGGCTCCGCTCGTGATTGGAACTGTACGCCCGTCAGCTCCTTTCCGTATTGCGTGAGAAGCGGAAGCGTTGATTCGCCTGTGCAGGAGAGAGATACGGATGCGTTTCTTTCCGTTGATCGCATCAGCGTCAGCACTTCGTCCTTGATTTGTGCGACGTCAGCTCCCAGATGCTCAAGGAGCTTGCGTGCTACGCATTCGCGTTCTTCTAAAATAGCAAGCAGAATATGCTCCGTTCCGATTTTTGCGCTTGCATATTTTTGTGCGTTTCTATAAGAGTATTCAAGAATTTTTTTACACCTCGGCGTCATATCCGTAGGAGTCAAACGGCTTTTTCCGCCGCTGCCGGCATATATCTTGATGGCATCCTCTACTTTTTTTGCATCAACGCTCTGTTTTTGCAAAAATACGCTCGCCAAACTCATCTTTTCCTTGCATAATGAGAGGAGTATATGCTCACTTCCGATATACGTGTGGCCGAGCGATTGGGCAAGGGGAATGGCGTTATTCAGAACCTTTTCGGCTTTTTCGGTAAATTTATTACTCATTGCGACTCCCGAAGTTTTTGTTTCATTTTAGACCGAAAAACAGTGATCTAATCGCGTGTAGCGGTTTTATTTGTAAAGGACTCTTCTTGCGGCAAGATCATTCTCGAGTCGATCAAAAAGCATTGCATCGACGATTCCGTCCTCATCGATTTGAAAAATATTTTGCATATATCGGACGGCGGCTGCCGTTTCTTCGGAATAATAGGAGGTTCGAGGGATTGGCGGTAAGTCGCGCTCGTATTCGGAAATGGAGCGAAGAAGCGCGTGCAGAACGTCCACGTCAGCACCGCGTGAGCCGGAACGCAGCGGGAAGCCCTGTTGTGAATAAAGATGTGTTTTGCAGGCGTTTTCTGTGCAGTATTTCAGCGCAGTTTCGCGTAATGTCTCAAAGGTTTCAAGATCAACGATTCCCGTCATCGGCAGAGATGTGCGTTCTTGAAATTCTCGAACAGCATCGCGCGTTGTATTTCCATAGATGCCATCTCTTGGTGCAATGTAGGAAAGTCCTTCGTGCAAATGGATCTCAAATAAGTAATCCTGTATGCGGCGAATCGCGGCCGCCGTATCGCTTTGTTTATACATCAAAGATCTCCTTTCATGAAATCGGATAACCCGGATATTGATCGTCTCCAACCCGTTCGCCTGCGTATAGATCCTCATAGATCGATGCAATTGCATTCCAGACCGTAGCGTTCACGCGACCATTGGTATCGAGGAGCCTGTAGCTTCGTATAAAAGCTCGAACGGCGGCTTCTGTTGCAGGACCGTATACACCGTCCGGCGTTATAGCAGGAATTTCCGGATTTTTTTGTGCAATAAAGGCAAGATATTCCTGCAGTACACGTACATCATTTCCTTCAAGCCCCACACGTAAAATGCGCCCGGGATAGGGAACGATCTCTCCTGCGCTGAAAATGTAAGGAATATTCTGAACCTGGCTGTAATATATTTCCTGAATTTTATTCCAGGTCAAACGGTTTACCACACCGGTTTGCGCAAGCCCATATGTGCGTTGAAAGGAGAGAACCGAGCTTTTTGTGGCAGGTCCAAAGCTTCCGTCAATCTCCACGGAGAGTACGGTCGGAACGTAGTTGGCGATATAACTTAGATAATACTGCAGGACAAGAACACCGTCTCCCTCCGATCCCTCGCTGAGCTCGGCAGGATATTCCGTTGAAAGGTCGGCAAGCTTTAGCCCTTCGGAGTTTAATTCGTAAAGCCGTTTGACGGCATTATAAACAGATTGTATGCTATACCATGTATTTTTGCCAACCAAGCCATCCTCCACAAGTCCGAAGACCTGTTGAAATTCCTTCACGGCATCGGTCGTGCTTTTATCAAAAAGACCGTCAGCCGGATAGATCTTCGGGATTCGGGGAAAATTAACGGAGATACGGTTCAGCCTCCTTTGTAAAAGCTCAACGTCTCGCCCCGTGTCTCCCTCCCGTAAAGGAACGGGCGGTGCGCTTGCCGTGCTGTTTTCAATCGGCGTGTTGGTAACGATCTCTATATCCTGGCCATAATAGCTACGCAGGATCTCCGGCGCAGAAAGACCGCGGTTTGCCAGATCCACCGATCCCCATTGCGAAAGACCATCACACTGCACCTCAACGCCATCGCAAAAGGCGGCAAATAAGGGTTCGATGTTGCCGCTTCGACGGATATAACTGTCAAAAATCTCGTCAACGATCTCGGAGATGTTTTCAAAGATATCTCTTTGATAAACGAAGGACTGATCAAAAGCGGTAGAAGAGGTTATATCAAAGTCATATCCGCGGCTACGGTAGTATTCTGTGTAGATTCGATTCAGGACAACGGATATTTGTGCAAGGATATTGGCGCGTAGCGCCTCCTGTGGCCACGTGGGATATATTTCGCTGGATGCTACGTTCTTTACATAGTCAATAAAATTCACCGTTACGTTCATTGCATCCTCCATCGGCGCGCCAAGGTGAACCACGACTTTTTCGGGAATGGTAGGATATTCGATCATATAGCAGCCTCCTTTTAGTTTAAATCCGGATTTTCGGTGATCACATTACTTTCGCTCCCACGCGGTGCATTCTGCTCGGTGTTGTATGGCGTGGAGGGGATCATATTTACGGGGAGCACAGAGGTGATGCCTGAAAACATTGTAACATCGAATAGCTTTTTGCGATAATAACCTTCCTTAAATATTTCGATATCATACCGTGAATACACCTCCTCTGTGCTTTCGGGGGATAAAGAAAGTGCGCGCGGCGGTGCAGGTAAAAGCACCGGCTGCGTTGCGCCGTTTACATCCGTCAAAACAGAAATCCGCGTATCACCGCCAACGTCCGATGCGCCGCTGATGCTCACGCTTACTCCGGGCACGGGATATGCACCGGAGGCGGTAGTTGCACGTACGATCAAAATACCGTAATCTTCCATCGTTCAAGCCTCCTCTTTGATTTTTTTAATAAAACAAGTGATTTTTTTGCTTTTTGACAATGTTCGATTTTTGTTTTTACTCTTGACTTTATCGGAGTTATAGTATATAATATTATTTGTTACAGAATTTGGTTCTCTTAAAATCAACATTAACGGAGAGTGAGTATGAAAGACAGTCTTTGCGGAGAGCTTAGTGTTATTGGTATGCGCGGTTGCGAGGATTTTACCGCGGAGGTGGATTCCTTTTTGAAGGAATGGAGACGGCACGATAACGACGGTACATTTACTGTTGATATTGCTTGCCCCCGTTTTGGTAGCGGCGAGGCGAAGGGAACGATTCGCCAGTCCTTGCGCGGAAATGACGTTTACATTATTTGTGACGTTTTCAATCACGGCGTTACCTATAATATGTACGGTATGACTGTACCTATGAGCCCGGACGATCATTTTCAGGATCTGAAGCGCATTATTGGTGCTATCGGAGGCAAGGCAAGACGTATCAGTGTGATCATGCCAATGCTCTACGAGGGAAGACAGCATAAGCGTTCCGGCCGTGAGTCCTTGGATTGCGCACAGGCGCTCCAGGAGCTTGTTGGTATGGGTGTTACCAATCTTATCACCTTTGATGCACACGATCCCCGAGTTCAGAATGCTATTCCGCTTTGTGGTTTTGAGAACGTTCGCTCTTCGTATCAGATGATCAAGGCAATGCTGAATACCTATGATGATATCAAAATTGATCCCGATAACCTCATGATCATCTCTCCCGATGAGGGCGGAATGAGCAAGTGTATGTATTATTCCTCCGTTATGGGGATCGATCTCGGTATGTTTTATAAGCGCAGAGATTATTCCATCATCGTAAACGGAAAGAATCCTATCGTGGCACATGAGTATCTCGGCCGTGATGTGGAAGGTAAGGATGTTATCATCGTTGATGATATGATCTCCTCGGGTGATTCTGTTATTGATGTTGCGCAGCAGCTCAAGCAAAAGGGCGCAAACCGTATCTTCGTTTTTGCAACCTTTGGTCTTTTTTGCAACGGTCTTGAAAATCTGGATAAGGCGTATGCAGACGGTGTAATTACGAAGATCTTCACCACGAACCTTGTATATAGAACGCCTGAGCTCTTGAAGCGTGATTGGTATCAAGAGGTAAATATGTGCAAGTATGTTGCATATATCATCGATACACTGAATCATGATCGCACGATCAGCCATCTTCTGGATCAGTCCAAGAAGATACATAATATTTTGGACAAGTATAACAAGGTAGACAAATAAGAGAATTATTTGAGAATTGGGTGCGGGCGGCTTGCCGCACCCAATCCGTTTTTTACCTAAAAAGTGAGGGGCTATGAGAATTACTTCTGAATCTGATTATGCACTTCGTATTATTACGGCCTTGGCAAGGCATTCCGAGGTCGTGGATGCAAAAACGCTGGCGGATGAAACCTCGGTTTCTCTGCGCTTTACGCTGAAAATTCTGCATAAGCTGGTAACGGAGGGACTTGTTGATTCCTATAAAGGCGTCAAGGGCGGTTATCGGCTGCGGCTTTCGCCCGAGGAAATTACGTTGCTTCGTGTGATTGAATTGATAGATGGGCCGATTGCGATCGTGCGATGCCTGGATAAAGAAGAGGGATGCACGCTGAACAATGATAAAACCGCTTGTATTTATCACTACATCTTTAATTCTATCAGTGCCGACGTTGCAAAGCGTCTTTCGGGCATCACGATTGCGGATGCAATGAGCAAAAAGATTTAAGAAAAGGAGAGGAATATGAGAATATCGGAAATTGGGTTTCCCGGTCTCGGAATTAGCCCTTTTAAGATCGATAGCGTGGCATTTTCCATTTTTGGAATCGAAATTGCCTGGTATGCCGTTATCATCACGTTTGGTATGGTTATGGCGGTTTTGTATTGCTCGTATCGGGCCAAGCAGATCGGAGTCACCTTCGATGACGTGATCGATTTTGCGCTTGCGGCAATACCGATCGGAATAATAGGTGCGCGCCTCTATTATATTCTGACTAAGCTTGAAAATTTTACCACCTTCCGGGATTGGATCGCGATCCGAGACGGAGGCTTGGCAATCTACGGCGGTATCATTGGCGGTGCTTTGGCGGTTTTTGTTGTTGCAAAAATTAAAAAAATCAACTTTCTTGCCTTTGCCGATTGCACGATGCCCGGTATTATTCTGGCGCAGGCAATTGGTCGTTGGGGCAACTTCTGCAACGGTGAAGCTTTTGGCTACGAAACCGATATCTTTTGCCGTATGTCGCTGAATAACAGTCTGACAGGCTTTGAAACGATGATGGTTCATCCGTGCTTTCTCTATGAATCACTTTGGAACATTCTCGGATTTGTTCTCATCAATCTCTTCTATAAAAAGCGAAAATACGACGGTCAGGTCTTTATTGCAGTTTGCGGTTGGTATGGCCTCGGTCGTGCTTGGATCGAGGGGTTGCGTACAGATTCTCTTTATCTGCCGCAGATTTTCGGCTTAGAACTAAGAATTTCTCAGGTTTTGGCGATTGCGGTCTTTCTTGCTTGCCTTGCTATTTTGATTTATACCGCCGTTAAAAAGACGAATAAGCCCTTATATGTAAAGCCTATAAAGGAAAAGAAGGAATAAAAAGTGATGTTGATCGATGGAAAGCTTGTTTCCGCGCATGTAAAGGAAACTGTTAAGAATGAAGTGACCGATTTTATAGAGAAAAACGGCGTTACGCCTGCATTGGCCGTTGTTGTCGTTGGTGATGATCCGGCGTCTGCCGTATATGTGAGAAATAAGCACAAGGCCTGCCTTGCTGTTGGTATTGCATCGCACGAATTTGCATTGCCTGCAAGCACTACGGAGGAAGAGCTTCTTTCTCTTATTGCCGATCTGAATAAAAATAAAGATATTCACGGTATTTTGGTTCAGCTGCCATTGCCGCGCCATATTTCGGAGGAAAAGGTCCTGCTTGCTATTGACCCTAAAAAAGACGTTGACGCCTTCCATCCCATGAACGTCGGAGCTCTTGTTGCAGGGAATTATGACTTCCTGCCTTGTACTCCCGCCGGAGTGATGGAGCTTTTGCGCTATTATAATATTGAGATCGAAGGAAAGCACTGCGTGATCCTCGGCCGCAGCAATATCGTTGGTAAGCCGATGGCGCACCTGATGCTGGAGGCGAATGCTACCGTAACGGTTTGCCATTCGCGCACAAAGAATCTCTCGGAGATCACGCGCCAGGCAGATATTCTTGTGGTTGCAATCGGAAAGCCCAAGTTCGTTCGTGCCGATATGATCAAGCCCGGTGCCGTTGTTATCGATGTGGGAATCAACCGTATGCCAGACGGTACTCTTGCGGGAGATGTTGATACAGCAGAGGCAGAAGCGGTTGCATCCGCGATCACGCCTGTCCCCGGAGGCGTTGGCCCCATGACGATTGCCGTGCTGATGAAAAACACCTTGACCGCAGCAAAAAAACAGATTTTTTCCTAAAAAACAAAAAATAGCAAAAAAACTATTGACAAATCGAAAAAAATCTATTATAATAAACGAGTGATATTTGAGATGAATATCTCTTTGCACAGCGAAGGGAGGGAAATAAAGATGGCAGAAATCAGAGTAAAAGAAAATGAGACTTTGGATAGCGCGCTTCGTCGTTTTAAGAGACAGTGCGTAAAGTCCGGCGTTTTGACTGAGCTCCGCAAGAGAGAGCACTATGAGAAGCCCAGCGTTAAGCGCAAGAAGAAGCAGGAAGCTGCAAGAAAGCGCAAGTATAAGTAATCTTATAAAATGCATTAAAAACGATCAGAGGAATGACCTTTGATCGTTTTTCTTTTTGTAAATATTAATAAGGTCTTGTAATGTTCAAGAATATTTGATACAATGATATTGAAAGCAGACTTTGAGATTTTATAATTCTTTTTTTAATATACAAAGGAAATGATGATGAGAAAAATATGGTCGATATTTTTATCGGTTGTTTTAACTTTAAATATATGTTGTGCTTTGGTAGGATGCGTGGACGAAAGATTTGAGCACGTTTATGCTCCGAAAGA
This sequence comes from Clostridia bacterium, assembly GCA_017938205.1. GTDB lineage: Bacteria > Bacillota > Clostridia > Oscillospirales > CAG-272 > UBA1740. The sequence goes on along the minus strand of JAGBCA010000029.1, from coordinate 3,251 downwards.
GCTATATGCGGTCGTAATTGATAATTTCGGTAATGAGTATAAAATAGATATATCGCGAGAAAAGGATGAAAAGAAAAAAACAATAGAATATAACATAGAGTATCTTTCTCGCTTTGATGATGCTCCGGTGGAGATAGGGTTGAAAGGACTTTATAAAAAGGATGGTACACCGCTTTCTGCGGAGCTTTACCATTCGGAGTTTAATGATACGCAAAGTGCTCCTTTGGATGTTGTTGGCACAAAAGTGATAACGAAGTCCTGCGCTATTCTTTACGCAATCAAAGGAAGCGACGGTAGCGGCACGACGAGCGTTGATTGCGAGCTGACCTTCAAATTTAACATTACGGTAAAAGCGAATAAAATCTTGCACGAATACGTGACGATTCCTGATGTGGAGATCCCTTATGATTATTTTGTGCCCGAAGCGTCGAACGAATGGTTGGGTGATTACAATTTGTCCGGTTTTAACGATATGCTTGGCGCATACCGCAACACGGATGATTTTGAACGGGGATCTTTAACGAAGCATTTTGATTCTGACGGAAATGTATTGCGTTTTTCGAGCAACCTTATCAAGCATCAAACGAAAGAAGATACCGTTTTTCAAACGGAAAAATTTCATAGCTATGATCCGTACACTGAATATTCTCGGGAAATATATCAATATACGCAGTTAAAAGGAACGGACGTAAATGAATTGATGTCCGCTTACGGCTTGAACGAAACAGACGGTGTTTTTAGTGCAGGCATGCATTCTCAGGGAGGCCACTATGGCTATGGCTCTATGCCGTCCGACTTGGAAGTGATAAAAAACGGAAGCAATTTGATGTACCACGTCGGAGAAAGAGCAGGGCATCTTTATTTGTGCATTTCCGGAATCCTGCGCAACAATGAATATTGGTCAACGATTGCGGTGAAAGCAACCTATTTAATAAAGAATAATAAAATTGTGGCCTGGCTATATGAGGAAACAACCACTTCTCCGCACGAAGATACTGTTTGGCGTGCCGCAGAGTATTGTATTCCTTTGGATCAAGACATAGAAATGATTGGCGAAAGCGTATTGGAGGCGCTTTGCGATTTGTATTAAAAAGAGGCAAAGTTAATGATACTATGCTTGGCAAGTCCAAGTTTTGCTCACACTGTTGTAAAGAAATAGAATAAAAAGGTGAGGTGATCCCGTGAAAATAACAAGATTTTATAACCCCGAAATACCGTACAGCCTTCACGATATGAACGTGATCGAATTTGAGGTAAACGGTGACGATCTTATAATGAAAACTCAATCGGGTATGGTGAGAACCGCGCCGAACTTCGATCAAGTGGACGGATACCTCGAATTTCTCGATGTGAATTGGGAGTATTGCTTTGCCACAGTACATGAGGGATACTACGGTAATCTCGGTACTTACGAGGGCAAGACCTTTAAGAAAATGTACCTCAAAGACTTTATTTCCGAGTTTCAGAACGCAGGCTTTTCCATCACGGAGGAATACTACGGACAAGACCGTGCGCTCTATACGGGATATTTCTCAAAAGGTAAAACAATGGGTGAATGCACTATTGAGATATACCATAACAACATTGTGTTCTATGAGCAGACCGACGACACCCGTGAAATGAAAGAGGTCGTATTGAGTGCAGACGGAGATCTGTCGCTTTATTTAGTGCCTGCCGACGTTGCGGATAATCTCGCCGCGGTTGCCAATGAATTTGCGTTTAACTACGTGTGGCACGGCGAGAAAAGCGGTAAGTTCTTGCAGCTCTGCGGAGAACAGTACGGCGCGGTGTTTGACGAAACGGATTTTATCGAATATCTGAACACGGTACTGTATCCCGATAAGCCGTCGAAAAAGCTCAAAACCTTCAAGGCTGCCGATGACGAGGACGTGCCGGAGGAATATCGGAAATATCCGTACTATAACTTTTAAGGAAGTTCACTATGAAAAAGAAAAAAACATTTGAAGCGAGGTAAGCGGTATAATGACAAACTTTGAGAAAAAAGTTTTGCAAGGAGAATACAAAATGAACTGTCCTTATTGCAACAATGAAATGATAAAAGGACTTATTCATAGTCCGCAAGAGTTGAATTGGATAAAAGGAGAAAAACGCAAGTTTTTCACTCGCGCTTTTCTACATAAAGACTCGATTGTTCTGTCGGAACTTTCTATGATGAAAGGTTCAGCTTGTGTTGCTTATAATTGTCTTAACTGCAAAAAGATAGTCATTGATTATGCTGACGGTAGCAATGATTTGAACGGAGGTTAAGAATGAAAAAAGTTTGTGTATGGTTAGCGATTGTTTCCGCAATCGTCCTCTTTATAACGTTGGGCGTTGTAGGAGGAAAGCTGCTTGACGGAAATTACGATACAACCGCTGAGGTTATAATCACAGGTATTTCTTTTGTGATTTTTCTCGGCTCTGTTGTGTGCTACAAGTTTATTGGTAGCCGTTGTCCGCATTGTGGCAAGGTTAATGATACTCTGCTTGGCAAGTCCAAGTTCTGCCCCCACTGCGGAAAGGAAATCTGAAAAAACGATAATAAACCGAAGGTAAACCATTATGAAAAAACTAACACTATCAAAATATCTAACAACAGCCTTGAAGTGGCTAACGCCCTTTGCTCTGTTAGAAATTCTTATATGCGTTTTGCATTTTTCGGGAATTGCCGAAGCAACACTATTTGCTTTGATAAACATAGCAAACTTTATTTGCTTATTACTTCCCGGAGGATATTATCTCACGATGTTCTTTGTCTTCAAAAAGAAATGTGAGAGTGCTACTCCCGTAGATGGTGTAATCGCAAATTGGGAGGCTGGATTCTTTAGATATACGGGTGCGGTTATCTTAAAGGTTGACGATAAGGAATATTCGACTTCCGCATATTTTAGCAACGAAGAAGCAAAAGAAATGGTTGGTAAAACGGTATCTTATGCCATCATTTCCGACACCCTCTTTATCTACGAAGTTAAAGAAAACAAGGAGTAATTGTGATGAAAAAAGAAAACATCTATAAATTCCTTTATATCGTGGCTGCCTTGTTAGTTGTGGGCTTTGCCATTGCCTTTGGCGTGGATGCCTACAAATACAATACCGGCGGTTATTGGGGTTCGGCACCTCTATACGCTTATGCGCTCGTGGATGCCGTTGAGTACCTTCTGCCGAGCTTGGCATTCTTCCTCGCAGGTCTGATCTGCAAGAAAAAATATGCGAAGAAAGAGAATATCGATAAGTAATGTTATGGGCAAACT
>JAGBCA010000028.1 GCA_017938205.1 Clostridia bacterium | reverse complement strand
CTTTTTGCCCGCCTGCCTTGCGGCAGAGGTGCATTGCAGCGCGGTGGTGTAGAGGTTAAACTGCCGCTCGGTGGGATCGGGATCGGTTACGGGATCGCTTGCAAACGGCATTCTCGCACGCAAAACGTCGATGCCGGGGATGTCAAAATAGCGGTAATAGGGCATGCAGGCCTGTGCGCGGCAGATCTGCGATTCGGTGGTTTCCTCCATCATCAGATGCCCCGAAAAGAGTAAGCCGTGCGCACGGCACCAATCTCTGACCTTCACAAAATAATTCTGCTCCAAAAGGTCGCGCATCAGTACGCGGTAGTGATAGCGCACAGATTCGGCATCTTCGCTGTCCCAATACAGCATCCATACCTTGTCGGCAAGCGTATAGCCCCATCGCTCGGCAAAGAGAGCCTCCAATTGGTTTGTCCAAGGCAGGTATGTACCGTTATAGCTTGGCTCGTCTACCCAGATAGAGAGAATGGTTTTTCCGTATTTTTCGGCGAACTCTGCCCACATATCCTCATAGCAGGTTTTGAGGTAATGGTTCATTGCCTTGCTGTCAAACATATCCAGAAAGGTCACGGAATTATGCTCAACGAAGGAGATACCGTTTTTCTTGCAGAGGATGCGCCGTCCATCCTCCTCGCCGTTTTTTACGGGCATGATATAGCGCAGAGCACTGCTTTCAGGGAGTCCCGGAACGGCCTCGGGCATATAGCCCGCCTGTAAAAACAGCTTCATGCCAAGACATTTTGCAGTGGCGATGATCTTTCTCAGGCTTTTTTTGAAGCGCGGACCGGGATAGTCTGAGCGCAGACCGAGATAGGTGCGCGCGATAAAAGTGTGTACACCTTGTGAATGCATTTCGCGGAGCTGATGCTCGATCTCTTCGTCGTTCAGATCACCGTTGAGCATCCAGAAATCTGTGCCGTGAAAAAGCGGATCCGGGTTTTTAAAGCTTTCGTAATTCATAAAACACTTCCTTTATTTTACCTCGATCAGAGAAATACCGCTGATAACGGAGAATTTTCGCAGTGCAGCTATATGATGGCCGATGCCGAGGGCGAAATGGTGTGTTGGCCCTGCCTCGCACCAACGGCAGAGAAATTCGTGAATCGGGCAGCCGAAGCTGACGCGCGTATTGGTGTTGCCCGTTTGCGGAATCTCGCCGGGAAGGGATTCGCCCTCGGCGGCGATCATCTGCATCTTTCCGTTTTCGTCCACGGAGATCGAGAGCATCGTGATCGGCCCGGAGCGCAGGGAAAACTCAACGCCGATGCCCGAGCCGGATTTTCCGTGATACTTCTTTAATTTGCGCAGGCGCGGCTTGCCATCGGAGATGCCGATGTGATGCGGCCCGTCGTGGCCAACGAGAACTACGTTGCTTTCGGTGTCAAAGGGATGGATCTCGGCAAAGGAGCCTCCGCCGCCGAGGGCTTTCATGATCAGCATGGCCGCCGCGGTTTTGAGATCCGCTTCGCCCGCCAGCGGAATGCCCGACGAGGTCAGAAGCGTGTTTCCGATGATGAGATTGGCGGAAAGCGGCTCGTAAGGATTGTTTTTTTCACTCTTATAATAGTAGGCGAGGGCGCACAGGCCGTTTTGCTCCACGAGCCTTTTGAGAGCCACGGAGATACGCGCGGAAAGCGCAAGATCCTCGTCCTTCACGAAGTCTGTCAAGGGATCGATGGATGGATCGCAGATCTCGAAGATATTGCGCACGTGCGCGATCTTTCGTTTCGTTTCCTCCTCGGTTACCTCCTCGGCGAGGCGCGAAAGCTCGCAGATCTCCAGCATCTTCACGTGCGCGCCGAAGGCGGCGGTGAAGGCCGTGGGATCGGTGTTCATATCATACATTCCCTCGTAGGTGTGCCCAAGATAGCCGATCGTTTCGTATTTGAAGGCCGCCATCGCGCGTGCGGCGGCGATCCATTCGCGCACTTGGCTGCGAATATAGCCCTCCATCGATGCAGAGGCAATGATGCAAGGAGGAATGCTTTTGCCAAGCCTGCGGTAAACGCCCGCCACCTCGGGCATGGCGCAAACGTCGTCGTTGCATAGCTGCATATAGGTGGTGGCGTGCGAATAATCCAGATGCTCCAGCGGCTGAATGCCAATGAGGATCTGCGACACGTCGAGATATTTTGCAAACGGCGCGCAAACCGCGCTCGGCACGTAGGTGGAAAGCACTATGAATAAAAGATCGATATCCTCTCTTTTCAGCGCGCGTACGGCGGTGAAGGCATCCTCCGGGCGGTCAATATACCCCGCGTTGCATATCTCGCAGTCCTCCTCTCTTAAAAGTGCGGCAAACGCCTCTCCCTTTCTGGAAAGCTCCTCAAAAAGCCCCTCAAACTGCTCAAAATAAATGTAATGCCCCACGGTGACGAGGCCGATCTTCGTCTGCTTCATAGCATAGCCCTCCGTTCGTTTTTTCTCCATTTTATCACAGAAGGGGAGCATAAGCAAGAAACAATACGCTTATGTTTTGGTATAATCCGTCCATTTTTTTCTTGACAATCGGGTGAAAAAGTGTATAATGAAGATATGAAAAGCAAGGAGGGAGAAAAAATGTCCTTTTTCGTCAGCATTCGCTCCATTTCGATCGCGCACGCCTTCGTGCTTGACGAGCAGCATCGCTGCGCCTATCCGGAGGGGCGCGGCCAATACGGTGCCGTGTTCGTCATCGAGGGGGAGGCCGAATACCGCTTTGTTGACGGCGAAAGCCAAACGGTGCGTGCGGGGGATTTTTTTCTTCTCGCACCCGAGGCGGCGTATTCGGTGCATATTCCGCGCGTGTTTCGCCACTACACGGTGAATTTCGATATTTGCGAGGGCGGCCTGCCGCAAAGGCTGAAAGGCAGCGGGCTTTACCGCATCCCTCGGGCAGATGCCGAGGTGGAGGCTCTGTTCGCGCGGATCACCGCGCTTTGGAGAGAAGGGGGCGGCGAGAGTGCGCTTGCGGCTATGGCCTGCCTCTACGGCATTCTTTCCTACGCCGCAAGGGCGATGGACGGCGCGGAAAGGGAACTTTCGCAAGCAACGAGGCTGGAGGCGGCAAGAGAGCGGCTTTCCTCTGATTTTTGCGCCCCGATCTCAAACGCCGCGCTTGCCGCGCTTTGCAATATGAGCGAAACGCATTTTCGCCGCGAATGGCTGCGCACATACGCCGTGCCGCCGCAGCAATACCG
>JAGBCA010000027.1 GCA_017938205.1 Clostridia bacterium | reverse complement strand
TATCTGCTGTGAGGCAGGCGATACCCACATAAATGTTTTGGGATTTTCCGAAAGAAGATCAAACTGACTTGCTCTCTCGAATACAAATATTCTTTGATCCACTTTGTCGGGAAGCTCCTCGCGGAACACCTTAGACATAGAGAGTGTGGGAACGTAAGGATCTGCGTGCGCTATCTCTATATAATCGGAAAGATCCTCGTAAGTGATCGTTTCCTTCTTTGCGAGAGGATTATCCCGGCTCATAATAAGAACGTAGGAGAACTCAGCCACAAGCTCATAAGAAAGCCCTTTTTCCTCAAGCATATCCTTGTAGTATTTATCATAATTGTCCGAATAACGAATAATACCGAGCTTGTATTCGTTTTCAAGAAGCTTTTTTATGGTCTTTTTGGAGTTGGTTTCCTTGTAGTATATTTCTACGGGAGTATCTCCGATGTTTTTTGAAAATTCCGCCATTGCGGCAGAAATATAGCACGCGCGTGGAACGGATATTGAAAACTTACGCTTTTTATGTGAGCCGTCACGGTAGGACTGTTCGATTTTTTCAATACGTAGAAGAATGTCACGCGCATAGTCCATAAACTCCTCACCATCGGGAGTCAGAACCATTCCTTTTGCGCTTCGTTGAAAAATCGTAATACCAAGATCAGCTTCAAGCTCTTTGATAGATCGGCTGATATTCGGTTGCGCGATCATAAGCGTTTCCGCTGCTTTATTCAGCGATCCAAGTCTTGCAACCTCGACCGCGTATTTCATGTGAAGTATATTCATCCCCAAGTCCTCCTCCGAAGAAAATTTCCATAATTATAATCGCGCACACGCGAAAAATATTTTATTTTATTATAGCATAACCTAATAAAAAAATCAAGAAAATCAAGGTGATTCCCACCGTATTCTTTGCACCTTCTTTGCACGAGTCCGCACATAAAAGAAAGTACTTGCATATTTTTTCATTTTGTGTTAGAATAGATATATTACGGATTTGACAAAAGATAAAAGACTACATAAAAAAGGATCCGACTATGAACAGAACGAAAAAGCTAAAGCTCATTGCCGCTCTTTCCATGATCCCCATTGTATTTCTGCTCGGACTTTTTCTCTTTACGGAGGAAAACGTTGAGATACTGCGAAAAATCTTCACGCATGAGATGACCAACGATCAGATCCAGGCACACCTGCGCGGCCTCGGCCTGCGCGGACAGATCACGGTTTCTATTCTTTCCATGCTTCAGGTCGTGATCGCGATATTGCCCGCCGAGCCCGTGCAGGTGCTTGCGGGACTGACCTACGGACTTTGGATCGGCGTTCTCAGCTGTACGGTGGGTGTGATCGCCGGAAACACCGTTATTTTCATTCTCTATAAAATATACGGCGACCGTATGCGGGATTATTTTGACAAGAAGCTGGAGATCGATCTTTCCCGCGTTGGCAACTCACGCATGATGACGGCGGCGATCTTTATTCTTTATTTTCTCCCTGCGATCCCCTACGGCATGATCTGCTTTCTTGCCGCAACCTCGGGAATGAAATATCCGCGGTATATCATCACAACCACGCTTGGCGCTATTCCCTCCATTTTTATCGGCGTGGGACTGGGACATCTGGCGCTGGAAACCAGCTGGATCCTCTCGGTGGCCGTATTTGCCGTTCTCGTGCTCCTTCTCGCGATCCTTATGGCGAAAAAGGAAGTTATCTTCGCAAAGATAAATGCTTTTATTCACAAAGCGCGCGAGCCGCACTCCTCCAAAACCACCGTGCGTAAGGACTACGGTGAGTGGAAGCTCTCGATCGGCTACTTCGTTTTCCGTTTGCTGACCTTCACAAAGATCAAGCTTCGCATCAAAAGAAACGTTGAAGCGATCGAGCATCCCTCTATTGTGCTCTGCAACCACGGCGCATTTATCGATTTTGCCTATGCGGGCACGGTTCTCAAAAAGGAGCAGCCGCATTTCATCGTAGCACGGCTGTATTATTATCACAAATGGCTGGCAAGGCTTCTTCGCGCCGTTGGCACCTTCCCGAAGAGTATGTTCGCCTTAGATACCGAAAGCGCGATGAACTGCGTGCGCGTGATCAAAAGCGGCGGCGTTCTTGCAATGATGCCCGAGGCGCGGCTCTCCACAGCCGGGAAATTTGAAGACATTCAGCCATCCACCTACGCCTTTCTTAAGAAAATGGGCGTGCACGTGTATACGATCAAGCTCGGCGGCGACTATCTGGCCAAGCCCAAGTGGGCAACGGGCATTCGCTACGGCTCACTCGTGGAAGCGGAGCTTTCTCTGCTATTTACACCTGAGCAGCTCTCCGAGATGAGTGTAGAAGAGATCGGAAAGCACACCGAGGAAGCGCTTCGCTACGACGAATTTGAATGGCTTAAAGAGCATCCCGAGCTTCATTATCGCTCGAAGAGAATGGCAGAGGGACTTGAAAATATTCTTTGCAGATGCCCAAGCTGCGGTGCACATCACTCGATCCGAACCAAGAAAAATCGCGTTTTCTGCGAAAAATGCGACCTCATGACAGAGGTGGGCGACCGCTATGCATTTAAGGACAGCGTTCCCTTTGAAAATTTCTCAGCCTGGTACGATTGGCAACTTGAAAGAATCGCGGGCGAGATCGAAGCTAACGAAAATTACGCGCTCCGCGCCCCCGTGGAGCTTCGACACGCATCAAAGGACGGAAAAACACTCCTCAGGCTTGCGGGGAACGGAGAATGCACGCTCACACGCTTGGGCCTCACCTACGTGGGAACGGAGGATGGCGAAACGGTGGAAAAGCATTTTTCCATCGAAAGCATCTACCGCCTGCTTTTTGGTGCAGGAGAGGATTTTGAGGTTTACGCCGGCAAGGAGATCTATTATTTCACGCCCGAAGAGCGGCGCTTATGCGTAGATTTTTACATTGCCAGCAAGATATTATTCGACAACAGGAAAATGAATTAAAACGGAGGAATCTCCATTGAAAGCAAATAATTCTTTACATTCAGAGACAAAAAACGAAAGTAACAAGCTTTCGGCCAATATAGGTCTGCATTCCTTTATTACCGTAGTCTGCATTCTCGTTGGGTTGCTTTTTCTCACAGGATTTCTCTCCTACGTGATCCCGCAGGGCAGCTTTTTGCGCGATGGATCGGGCGCGATCCTGCTTGAAAGCTTCACGAAGGGAAATGTGCAGGGTATTTCGATCTTTCGCGTGCTGACCGCACCGATCCGCGTGTTTTTCTCGGAGGATGCGCTGACGATCATTATGATCAGCGTATTTCTTCTCGTGATGAGCGGTGTTTTTCATCTTATAGAAAAAACGGGCGGCACGAAGATCGTGATCGGACGGCTGATGCACCGTTTGGCAGACAAGGGCGCACCCGTGGTTTGCTTGTGCGTTCTCGTTTTCATGCTCTTCGGCAGCTTTTTCGGTATGTTTGAGGAGCTGGTTACGCTTCTTCCCTTGATCATTCTATTCATGCTCTCGCTGGGGATGGATACTATGACGGGACTCGGTGCTTGCCTGCTTGCCGCCTGCTTTGGCTTCTCTGCAGCGATCACGAATCCCTTCTCCGTTGGACTTGCGGCCGAGGTTGCAGGTGTCAGCATCCAAAGCGGAATGTGGCTCAGGATCGTGTTTTTCGGCATCATTTATTTTACGCTCTGCTGTTTTCTTATGCTCCATCTGAAGAGGATCGAACGGGATCCCAAGCTCTCCCCCACCTATGAAAGCGATCTTCTCCGAAAGCAAAATGCCCCCGCGGTTACAAACGAGGAGCTGCACACAGCGCGCGGTGATAAGATCTTCAAGGTATTCACGGTCTTTTTTTCGGCGCAGGGGTTGATCCTCGTGCTGATCGCTTCCATCCGTGCAATTTCCGGACTTGCGATTCCGATCCTGGCGGCAAGCTTTCTGATCGGCGGCATCATAGCGGGTCTGCTGATCGCAGAGCGCAAGCGCGATCCATTTATTTACATCGCACGCGGAGCGGTATCCATGCTTCCCGCCGTTGTGATGATCGCGATCGCCTCCTCGATCAAGCTCGTGATGACCGAATCCGGCATTATGGATACGATCATGTATCACCTGATCCGTCTGCTTGACGGCAAGAGCCGCTTCGTTACGATCCTGCTCGTTTATCTTCTGATCCTCATTTTGCAGATCTTCATCGGCTCTTCTTCCGCGAAAATCATGCTGGTTTTGCCGATCATCGTGCCCATCTGCGCCTCTATCGGGATCTCGCCCTCCTTGGTCATTCTCGTGTACTGCATGGCAGATGGCTTCACGGACGTGATCATGCCGACAAACCCCGTTTTGCTGGTTGGCCTTTCCATGGCGAACGTTTCCTACGGGAAGTGGTTCAAATGGACCTGGAAGCTGCAGCTCTTCGTACTGGGGCTGACGGCGCTGATCCTTCTTTTTGCAACGGGAATCGGTTATTAAACAGAAAACGCGCTTGGCAAAAGGGCTGTACTTTTAAGGACAGTTTTAAGTTCAATAGAATATAGTACCTACCGACAGGAAAAGGACAGAGAATGTAAAAACATTCTCTGTCCTCTTTTCTTGACAAGCACTGCATTTGTAGACACAAATGCAAATTTAGTGAAATTTTCGCTTACGCGAAAGTGAAGTTGCTTTGCAGTGAAGTTCGTGCAAAGTTGCTTTGCAACTTTTACGCACCGAG
>JAGBCA010000006.1 GCA_017938205.1 Clostridia bacterium | reverse complement strand
GTTAATAACGCCAGAGCCGTGAGGGACCGAGCCCGCAGGCGAGACCTCACGCCTCGAAGAACGAAAATTTTCGCGTGGGATCCCCCTATCCCCTTAACGCATTCGAGGGTAGCTCAAGTTTTTAAAGCTTGAGCTACCCTCTTGACTTTATTCAGAGATTTAATATTTTTGCTTATTCAGCCACTTGTGCCGTTACTGCAACATACTGACTTGCATAGCACGCATAATTATAGAGTGCCTGCAGCTGCGCGATCACTTCATCATCGGTCTGATGATAGAGGTAATTTGCAAGATTGTAGGTGTAGCTTTCCTCACCTGCCGTGATCGTGAGGTCACCTGCAAGAGCATGAAGCGCAGGACAGGAAATCGCTACCATCTTGTTTTCTCCAACGACACCCTCGACAACCGCGCCGTTTGTATAGGTGATCTTCACCGCCGTGCCCACCGTTCCGGTTACACCAACCGTGATGGCTTCATCGTGGCAGATGGAGATATTCGTCAGAAGACCTACCGTATTTGCAGAGGGAGCGGCAACAAGCGTCTGCGCCTCGTAGCCTGCGGGAGCATCTACCGCAACAGTCTTGCCGGACATAAGCTCAACGTACTTCACCATTGCGTAGGTAACGTTATGCGCATCGGCAAGCGTCTCGTCAGCCAGGACGGCGGAAGCGTATGCCTCAAGGGTAAGAGCAAAGGTATGCGCATATGCGCCGGTGACCTCAATGGAGATCGCTTCCGCAGCCTTGGAAGGAGAGTAGGCCGCATGGATCACGTAGTAGCCATCCGCATCGGGCGTGAGATCGGCAAGGATCCATTCTGTGCCATCAAAGACGACCTTGACAAAGCCTGCATCCATGGGAACAAGAAGGCGGAAGGTAATATCGTTTTCAACCGAAAGCGCCGTAAGGATAGTGCCCGAAGCAACGCTCTTCAGCGTTGAAGAGGCTACCGCGCCCCCACTCGTTACCGCAACAGGTGCAAATCCGTAGACGAAAATACCGTCAACCGTGGCATCTGCATGCGTTGCGGTTGCGCCGAACTTCCAATATTCCTTGATACCGAAGCCCCAATCCACGAGGGCGATCGCATCTTCCGCAAGGAGCTTTGCCGTGAAGGTGTAATCCTTGCCGGCAATGGTCTTAACCACGTTTTCACCCGTGTATGCGATATAACCGCCTACCTGTTCATCCGGGGGTGCAAGGTTGAAGTTACAATCGGTGTAGGTCACGGCAGTTCCTTCGGGAATGTTGGGAATTACGTTATAGAAATAGCATCCGGTGAAGGTTGCGCCGGTGTTGCTCTTTCCGCTCATTACGATGTTGGAGGCTTCCTTTGCAATGAATACGCAGTTCGTGAAGCTACCTTTCACGCCACGAACGAAACCGCCGGAAAGAGAATTCACAATGAAGGCGGAGTTGCGAACAACGGTAACGGGACCGTCATCAATACCGAAGAAGAACTCTGCCGTTACACCCTCGGGCTGAACGTAGGTACCGCCAACGATATAACCGTTGTTGGACCACCAACGTCCGCTGTGTACGGACTTACAATAAACGGTAAGGTTCTGTCCGTATTCGGTTCCGGTCTTGGTTGCTTCGCCGAAATATGCATCGGCACTACCATCCGTACAAGCAATACCGGCCGCCGTCGATACGTCCAGAATACCGCCGGAAACGGAAGAATAAACAAAGGTGGTCGCACCTGTAACGATGAATGCATAACCGTTAGAGCTGTTCACGGTCCATTTATAACCATTCAGGTCAACGAGGATCGTTGCATCGTAGTTCTTACGGCCAAGCTGATAAGAAGCCGCACCGGACGAAACCTCGATATCCGAATAGAAGCGGAATTCATGCTTCTGAGAGTCCATGGGAGAAAGAAGAGTGCTCAGCGTAGCAGCGGCAGTGTCGCCGTAGTAATAGGTGATGCCGCTTGGCGTAGCATGGGAATAATACAGCTTTTCTTTTTCACCGCCGAGAGCAACGGTTACGGTCTTGCCTGCATTTTCGGCCGCGCAGACCGATTCAATTGCAACAACGTTGCCGCCCAGCGTTGCCTCCCAAACGGGCGCGGTGTAATAATACCAAACGCCGTCCACCTTCATCACGAAAGAGGAGGAGGAATCGCCGCCAACGAAGAAGCGCTCCTCGCCAACGAGCCAAAGCTTCGTTTCGTTCTGGGTCGCATTCACGATCGTTACCGTCTCAGGAGCGGAGTAATATCCGCCAACGGCACGGCTTTCGCCGTATACGGAGATGCCGGTGTAAGCCAGCGTTTGTCCCTCGGGTGCCGTGGGATATGCGACAGCAAGATTTTCTGCCGTATCCGTCATAATCGTTCCGTTCACGGTGAAGGTTGCCTTGGTATAAGCAAGGCTCAATGTTCCGCCTGAAAAGGCTATCGTATTATTGAGATAGATGTAATGCGTTTTACCGTTGCCGTTGGCAACCGAAAAAGCACCTGAGGTAACCATCTGCGTTGTGCTCGCGCTTGCGATCATCGTAACGTTATCCAGCGTCAGACTGGTACCATCGGACCAGAAATGATTGGAGAATATAGCAAACGCACCGCCGGTGGCAAGGATCTTCGCATTGTTGATCTTTACAGTTCGGCCAACGGAGAATACCGCACCGTTCGTAGAGGATACGTACGTACCACCATTCACGGTAAGGGTATATCCCGCAGGACCATTTTCGGTCGTTTCGTAGGCACCGGTGATCTGCCCCTTGGAAACGATCGTGAGGTTATCATCCCCCGCTCCAAGGCTATAAGAGGCGTTCGAATATTTATTGATACCGAAGATCGTGTACGAGGAAAGGTTGATATACTCACCGCCCGCCACGGAGGAATAAAGTCTGAAGTTAACGTATCCGGGATAGTGCAGAACGTTATTGCTCTGCGGTCCCTGACCTTCCGTCCATGCGATCATGGAAATGGGGGTAGCATCGGCCGCAACGGTCACGGTATTACCGTTGAGATCCCAATCCACGGTGCCGTATTCGCTTGATTTAGGATCCTTACTGGGACCGGTGTAGTAAGGTCTTTGGGTGGTCACAGTCGTCGTTTTATTGTTCGAAGTATAAGTTACTTCCACATCCACCATCGTTCCAAAACGAACGCCGGTGGAAAGAACGATATCGGTATACATAACGATCTTTACGTTACATACTTTATCGAGAAGAGTTACGAAGTTTGCGCCGTCCTCCTCGGGGGTACCCTTGGATTCAACGAACTGAACCTCACCGCCGTCCACCTGATAGGAGAAGGCAATGGGATAAATGTTATCACTCGTTATTTCAAGAGCAACATCCTTGCCTGCGTTCGAGGCGTCGCAGATCGTATTCATTTCGATGGCGTTGCCATCCAGCGTAGCAACCCACGTGGGATTCGTGTAGCAATACCATACGCCGTTTTTCTTCAACGCAACGTCGGAGGTGGATGCATTGCGCAAAACGTAGAAATAACCGTCCTTTGCGATCCAATTCTCGACATCGCCCGTCGTTTGGTTCGTAACGGTCACGGCTTCGCTTTCGGCAACGTAGCCCTGAACGACCACGTCCTCGCCATTCACCGTGATGCCCGCATAAGCAAGCGTCTTGTCATCGGGTGCTGTGGGATATGCAACGTCCAAAGTAGCCTTTTCGCTCGCCAACACGTTGCCGCTCACGCTAAAAGTGAGTTTTCCTGCGGTATTGACGTTATACTGAGGAATCAAGCCTTCGCCAACGAGAACCAGATCCTCAAGCGTTACCTTATGCGCGGCGTTCAAACTGTTTGCAGAGGGGGCTGTTCCACCGGAGCAGATAAGCTTCGTTGCGGCATCGCTTGTAACCACTGTCAGATTTTTCGCGGTAAAGTTGGCTGCCACCCAATAATGGTTCAGAAAAATGGTCTTTGCTACGCCGGTAGTAATAACGGTGGCGTTGTTCACCGTGCAAGTTGCGGCGGTTGCAAAGGCGGAGCCGCTTCCGGTATAGATATACGTACCGCCGTTGATCTTCAGAGGCGTGTCTCCACCCGTTTCGTATGCAGCGCTGATGCTGCCCTTGGAGATCACGGTAAGATTCTCTCCGCCGTCCACCGCGGGATCGTTCGTACCAAGAACGTAGGTGGCTCTGTATCCGCCGCTTTTATGCGTGCCGAAGATCGGATACGACGAATTGTTGATATACTTTCCGCCCTGCACGGAGGAATACAGCTTAAAGGTATACTGTCCGATGAAATGCAGAACGTCTTTGCGAGGATCGCCGCCGTCACTATGCAAAACCAGCGGGATGGGGGTGGCATCGGCCGTAACGGTCACGGTGTGGCCGTTCAGGTCCCAATCCACGAAGCCCGAGACGTCAAGCATCGGCTTTGAACCATCTGCGGTTTTATCATCGGGATTTGCCTTGTACGTTCCGAAGAGCACGCCATTTGTAAGGGTGATATCGGAATACATTTTGATCGTAACGTTGCTCTTGTCATTCAAGAGCTCGTAGAACTTTGCGCCGTCTGCCTCGGGAGTTCCAAGGGACTCGACGCTTTGCACCTCGCCATCACCCACCTGATAGGTAAAGGCCAGGTTGGACTCTGCCCCCTCATTCTCCGGTGTGCCATCCTCTGCGGAGGCGATCACGGAAAATGCACCGACCGCAAGGGTGAGGGAGAGGAGGAGAAGAAAGAGTTTTTTTACAGCATTCATAGAAACATCTCCTTTTCTTTTTTTCGGGACACTGTAATGTTTTAGAATTACAATCAGTTTACCATATAATATAAATAAATGCAAGCGAGATTTTATTTATTTTCGCAAAAATCCGTTTTCGCTTTGGCGTTTTGAACAAATTTTAAAGTGAAAGTAGTGCAAATGTTGCAACACGGGGTTGCACCTTTGGATAAAAAAAGAGAGCCGGGCTGATGCCAAGCTCTCTTTTCTGTATTTAAAGCGTTTTCTATATGCAATTAAACAACGCCCTGCGCCTTCATTGCCTCGGCAACCTTGATGAAGCCTGCGATATTCGCACCTGCTACAAGGTCGTCACCAAGACCGTACTCGTTTGCAGCCTTGATGGATGCATCGAAGATGTTCTTCATGATGCCCTTGAGCTTTGCATCCACTTCTTCTGCGCTCCAGGAGTAACGCATGGAGTTCTGAGACATTTCAAGACCGGATACGGCAACGCCGCCCGCGTTAACCGCCTTGGAGGGAGCAACGATCACGCCGTTTGCCTTCAGGTATGCAACTGCCTCGTTGGTAGTGGGCATATTGGAAACCTCAACGTAGTACTTCACGCCGTTTGCAACGATCTGCTCTGCTTCCTTCATGCCAACCTCGTTCTGCGTTGCGCAAGGCATAAGGATGTCTGCCTTTACGCCCCAAGGCTTCTGACCCTTGAAGAACTGAACGCCGAACTTATCTGCATAGTCCTCAACGCGGTTTCTGCAGGATGCACGCATTTCAACCATAAAGTTGATCTTTTCGGGCGTGGAGATACCGTCGGGATCATAAACGTATCCGTCGGGACCGGAGATCGTTACGACCTTGCCGCCAAGCTCGGTCACCTTCTGAACGGTACCCCAAGCAACGTTACCGAAGCCGGAGATCGCAAAGGTCTTGCCCTTGATGCTGTCACCAAAGTGCGTGAGAAGCTCGGTGGTGTAATAAACGGCACCGAAGCCGGTTGCCTCGGGACGGATGAGAGAGCCGCCGTAAGGAATGCCCTTACCGGTCAGAACGCCGGTGAACTCATCGCGAAGGCGCTTGTACTGGCCGAAGAGATAACCGATCTCTCTTGCGCCAACACCGATGTCGCCTGCGGGAACGTCCGTATCCGCGCCGATGTACTTCTGAAGCTCGGTCATGAAGCTCTGGCAGAAGCGCATAACCTCCATATCGGACTTGCCCTGAGGATCAAAGTCAGCGCCACCCTTACCGCCGCCCATGGGCAGAGAGGTCAGGGAGTTCTTAAAGGTCTGCTCGAAGCCGAGGAACTTGATGATAGACTCGTTAACGGAGGGATGGAAGCGGAGACCGCCCTTGTACGGACCGATCGCGCTGTTGAACTGGATTCTGAAGCCGCGGTTTACCTGAACGCAACCGTTATCATCTACCCACGGAACGCGGAACTTGATGATTCTCTCGGGCTCAACGATTCTTTCAAGAACACCAAGCTTGATATACTCGGGATGTGCTTCAATTACGGGCTCGATAGACTCGAGAACCTCCTTGACGGTCTGATGGAACTCGGGCTCGTTCGGATTTCTCTTCTCAACACGAGCCATGAGCGCATTAAGATACTCATTCTTAAACATGGTATATACCTTCCTTTTTTGAATTGCCTTACGGCAGATTTGAAAGATGCTATAAATTATAGCACACTTTTTTTAAAAAATCAATAGATAAAAATAAGATTTTCTAAAATAGCAAAAGAATATTAAAGTCTAAGCAAAGAGATGATGTTCTCTGAGAAAATTTTCGAATATGCTTCGTCAGAAAGGCCGAGCGAAAGGAAGCGCGGCACTTCCCTTTCTACCGTCCACATAGGATAATCCGAGCCAAACAAAACGCGATCCTCGCCGTAGCGACGAATGTATTCGCAGATCTTCTCATCCGAAAGATAAGGCATCGAAGAGGAGCAATCCACGTAAAGATTCGGCAGCCCCGCGAGCACCTCGGTTGCCTCATCCCACATTGAATAGCCGCCAAAATGCGCGGCGATCACCGTGAGACGATTGTAGATGCGAAGAATGGGCAGTAGACGATTGGGATTAGAACGATCGTAGCGGCTGTCGCCTGCATGGAACAGGATCGGCAGCCCGCGCGCCTCGCAAAGCTCATAGATTTTGAGAGCGCGGTAATCGTCAATTTTGAAATCCTGAATATCGGGATGGAGCTTCACGCCCCGAAGTCCGAGGGCCTGCAGCTCGTCAAGATCCCCCGCAATATCCTCAGATGCAGGATGAAGAGTTCCGAAGCCGATCAGACGCTCCGGATACCTTGCCACCTCGGCGGCAATGAATCGATTGATGCTCCCCACCTGATGCGGCGTTGTCGCAACCGACTGGACGAGTGCCTTATCCACGCCCGTTTTATCTGCCCTTTCAAGCATATCGTCCACAAGCCCCGTGCCGACGGCAACCGTTCCGTAAAAATGGTCGGTGCCCGCCACGGCCTTACTTGCGATCTTTTCCGGATAAATATGACAGTGACAATCAATAGCGAAAAATTTGTTGTTAATCATTATGCAGTAACCACTTTTGCGGCTTTTTGTAAACCTAACTTTTCAATTGCGTTCTCACGCATCTTATATTTGAGGATTTTTCCTGCGGCGTTCATCGGAAATTCAGAAACGAAATCGATGTATTTCGGAACCTTATGGCGCGCCATGTGCGCGTTGATATAGGACTTCATTTCCTCGACTGTCATCTCCTCGTCATCCTTCAGAATGATGCAGGCCATGATCTCCTCACCGTATTGCTGATCGGGCACGCCGATGACCTGAACGTCCTTAACCTTCGGATGGGTATAGATAAATTCCTCGATCTCCTTCGGGTAGATATTCTCGCCGCCGCGGATGATCATGTCCTTAAGGCGCCCGGTGATACGGTAATTACCCTCGGGGGTGCGGCAGGCAAGGTCGCCTGTATGAAGCCAGCCATCCTGATCGATGGCAGCGGCGGTGGCCTTCGGCATCTTGTAATAGCCCTTCATAATGTTATAGCCGCGGGCAACGAACTCGCCCGTTACCTCATCGGGGCAATCCTCGCCTGTCTCGGGATCAACGATCTTACACTCGATCTCGGGCAGGGCGCGGCCGACCGTTCCCACGCGCACCTCGATCGGGTCGTCCGTGGAGCTCATGGTACAGCCGGGAGAGGCCTCGGTCTGTCCGTACACGATGGTGATCTCGGACATATGCATCTTCTCCACCACGTCCTTCATTACCGAGATCGGGCAGGGGCTGCCTGCCATAATGCCCGTACGCATATAGGAGAAGTCGGTTTTTGTGAAGTCCTCGTGCTCCAGGAGCGCGATAAACATCGTGGGTACGCCGTGGAAGCAGGTGATGCGCTCGGAATTGATACAAGCAAGGGCGGGCTTCGGTGCGTAATACGGCAAAGGAAGAATGGTTACGCCGTGCGTCATAGCGGCGGTCATGGAAAGCACCATGCCGAAGCAATGGAACATGGGAACCTGGATCATCATGCGGTCGGCCGTGGAGAGATCCATGCGGTCACCGATGCATTTACCGTTATTGACTACGTTATAGTGCGTAAGCATGACGCCCTTGGGGAAGCCGGTGGTACCGGAGGTGTACTGCATATTGCATACGTCGTCCTTATCCACGGCGGCGGCGCGGCGGTAAACCTCCTCCTTCGGTACCATCACGGCACGGTCAAGTGCCTGCTCCCAGGTGAGAGCCCCCTTCATGGAGAAGCCCACGGTGATTACGTTGCGAAGGAAGGGCAGGCGCTTTGCGTGCAGGGGTGCGCCCGGTGCGGTGGTGGCAAGCTCGGGGCAAAGTTCTGCGATCGTTGCGGCATAGTTGGAGTCACGGAAGCCGTCTACCAGAATAACGGTGTGCGCATCCGACTGCTTCAGAAGATACTCGGCCTCGTGGATCTTGTAAGCCGTATTCATCGTTACGAGAACGGCGCCGATCTTCGTGGTTGCCCAGAAGGAAATGTACCACTGCGGCACGTTGGTCGCCCACACGGCAACGTGATCTCCGGGCTTTACGCCGAGAGAGATCAGGGCGGCGGCAAACTCATCTACGTCCTTGCGGAACTCGTAATAGGTACGCGTATAGTTCAGGGTGGTGTACTTGAAGGCAAGACGATCCGGGAATTCCTCCACCATGCGGTCCAGTACCTTCGGGAAGGTGAGGTCGATCAGAAGATCCTTCTTCCAGACATAGCGGCCGGTGTGCGTCTTATTATAATACAAGGAATTATCGGCTCTTGCGGTATCCGCAAACTGGCTCATATAGTTTTCAAACTGCGAAAGGATGATCTCCATATCATCGATCTCCTCGCACCACTTGGGATCCCACTCAAGAGACAGGAAGCCGTTGTAGTTTACGGAGCGAAGTGCACCGATCAGGCGATCTACGGGCAATGCGCCCTCGCCCATCAGGCAGTAGGCGAAGCCATTCTCAGACTCCTCCGCATCCTTGATATGGATGTGCTTGACGTATGCACCGAGATGCTCGATCGTGGTTTCCGGCTCTTCCCCGCCAAGGAAGAAGGTGGAATACATATCCCAAAGAGCTGCAAGCGAATCGCTTGCAAAGGAATCGAGCGTCTGACGAAGGGCGGCGGTATCGCTGAACAGACCGCTGGTTTCCAGAAGGAGAGTCACACCCTCGCGCTCGGCAAGCGGCAACGCCCACTCGAGAAAAGCCTCAACGCGGGCAGGATCCCCATCATTATGCACAGCAGCATGGATACGGAGATAGGGGATGCGAAGATTGCCCGCATGTGTAATAGCGGCACTCACTTCCTCCTTGGATGCATTCTCTCCCTCGGGGTCTGCAGGGTCGCAAAGACAGTCAAGACAAGGGATGGAAAGCTGCATTTCGTAAAGTTTTCTTAACGTTGCGGCGGTTGCATGGGGAGCAAAGGGCGAATCGCTCGCCGTGAAAAGCGGATTTTTGATATTATGAAGCTCGACACCGGAAAAGCGAAGATCCTTGGCCAATTCAAGAAACGTGCCAAAGTCCTTACCGTGCCAGCCCTTGGTGGAAAAGGAAAGTTTCATTATACGTTCTCCTCATAAACGATTTTGTTGACGGCGTTCACGTATGCGCGGATGGAGGCACCGATGACGTCGGACGAAAGACCGTTGCCCGAATAGAGCTTGCCGTTGTTTCTCAGCTTGACAAGCGCCTTACCAAGCGCCTCGCGCCCCTCGGTTACCGCCTCGATGCGGAACTCATCCAGCTCAAAGTGGCGGCCGATGATCTGCTCTAAGGTACGGAAGGAGGCGTCTACCGGACCGTCACCCATAGCGATGCCGGAAAGAGGCTCGCCGTTTTTCATAAGCTTGATCTGCGCGGATGCACCGATCACGTTACCATTATTGATCACATAGCTCTCCAGCGTATAGGTGGGAGGAACCTGCAAAGCAACGTTTGCCACAACGGCATCAAGATCCTTTGCAGTGATGCTCTTCTTCTCTGCTACGTGGCAGAACTCTTCGTATACGCGGTCAACGTCCGCCTCTGCAAGGTCATAGCCAAGCTTTGCGATCGCAGCGGCGATGGTTTCCTTAGAATCCGCCTTGCTATAGGTTGTATCCTCTGCGATCTCGGCCTTTGTTTCTGCGGGAGCGGCCGTATCGGTTGCACCAAGGATCCAACGGATCTGCTTTTCGATGCGATGCAGCTCGTTATAGTTCATATCCGAATAGATACCCTGACGGTCGCCGCAATAGTTCACGATGCCGCCGAAGGTATCAAGATCGGGAATATCGGCGTTACCAACGGCGCACTTGATCTCGGAGGCGCCTGCCTTGATGGCCATAACGGCAGAGGCCGTTGCCATACCGTGCGTATCGCGACACAGAATACCGATATTCATGCTGCTAAGCGCGGGGATAGTTGTCTTAATATTTGCAAGGAATGCGGAAAACTCATCGGGAAGCATCACGCCCTCGTCATCACAGAGAGTGACGGTCTTGATGCCTGCATCCGATGCGGCATTGATCATATCTCCAAGAAAAGCGGAATCGGCACGCGTTGCATCCTCCGCAAAGAACTCAACGTCGTCACAAGCGGAGGTTGCGGCGGCAAAGAGCGTTTTTGCAAGCTCCAGCATCTTCGGCGCCTTCTTATGATAGGTATATTCCATCTGCACGGCGGAAACGGGTAGACGAACCATCAAGCGCGCACGTCTTGCCTTCTGCACGGCGGCGGCCGCAACGGTAACCGACTCCGCAGCTGCACCGGTCTCTACGCACACGGTACTGTTCTTGATAAACGCACAGATCGTACGGATCATCAAGGAATCCGTTTTTACATTTTCGATCGCGGGCATATGGATCACGTCTACGCAAAGGTTATCGAGATGTCTTGCGATCTCGATCTTCTCCTTAAAAGAAAGTCCCTTTGCCTTCTGCACCAATGTCATATCCGAGCAAATGATTTTTTTCATATTTTTCTCTCCTCTTGAGATATTATTTACATAAAAAAAGCCCCTGAAGCAAATTGCTTCAGGGGCGACAAATATCGCGGTACCACCCTGATTGCCATCCAAAAAGGACAGCCACTCTATCGGACTCCATCAAGCCCTATGCCATGGTAACGGGGCCACCGGGATCTCATACTAAAATTCCGAGATCCTGCTCCGGAACGAGACTCTCTTCCCTCTCCTATCGGCTCGCACCAACCGCCGACTCTCTGAAAGGCATTTCGGAAAGAAATTAATTCCTTCATTGCATTTCTGAAAATATGTATATATACTAACACAATTCTCTGCTTTTGTCAACACCTTTTTTGAAAAAAATCAAAAAAATTCGCATAAAAAACATATACAAAGCGAGGCTACCGTGATTTACGGCAACCTCGCTTCTATTCGCTATGCCGAAGGGCATTTCTTACTTAATGGGATGCGTCCAACCGAAGGTATCCTCGATCTTGCCCCACTGAATACCGGTCATGGTGTCGTACAGATGCTG
Organism: Clostridia bacterium; assembly: GCA_017938205.1. Taxonomy (GTDB): domain Bacteria; phylum Bacillota; class Clostridia; order Oscillospirales; family CAG-272; genus UBA1740. The sequence continues at coordinate 32,359 of JAGBCA010000006.1, read as the reverse complement.
GGTCACCTCGCCGATCTTGCCGCCCGAAACGGTGTACTTCTTGCCCTTATAAGCAAGCTCACCGATGGGAGAGATAACGGCGGCAGTGCCGCAGCCCCAAGCCTCCTCAAGCGTTCCGTTTTCCATTGCAGCCTCAAGCTCATCAATGGAGAGGAGACGCTCGCTTACCTTATACCCCTCCTTGCGGAGCAGCTCAAGGCAGGACTTTCTCGTGATACCAGGAAGGATCGAGCCAACGAGTGCGGGTGTTACGATCTCGCCTGCGATCTTGAACATAACGTTCATTGCGCCGACCTCTTCGATATACTTGCGCTCAACACCGTCAAGCCACAGAACCTGAGAGTAGCCCTGCTTTTCGGCCTTTTCGCCTGCGCGGTTGGATGCAGCGTAGTTTCCGCCACACTTTGCCTCGCCCGTTCCGCCGCGAACGGCACGAACGTCCGTATCCTCGATCATGATCTTAACGGGATTGATGCCCTCCTTGTAATACGAGCCTACGGGAGAGAGAATGATCATAAAGGTTGCGTTGTGAACGGCGTGCACGCCGAGGGTCTCATCGTTTCCGAACATAAAGGGACGGATATAGAGAGAGGTGCCGGGCGCGGAGGGCGTCCACTCCTGCTCAAAGGAGATAAACTTCTCGAGGATCTCGAGAGCCATATCCTCAGGGATCTCGGGCAGGCAAAGGCGCTCTGCGGAGCGATTCATTCTGCGGATATTCTCGATCGGACGGAAGAGCTGGATCGATCCGTCTGCCTTGCGGTATGCCTTCAGGCCCTCGAAGATCTCGGAGCCGTAGTGCAGTGCGGTGCAGGCGGGATGGATCTCAAACTTGCCGAAGGGAACGATTCTGGCATCGTGCCAGCCCTCACCCGAGGTATAATCCATGATAAACATATGATCGGTAAAGAACTTTCCGAAGCCGAGCGTTTCAGCGGCGGGCTTTACCTTGGGGTTTTCATTTCTGATGATCTTGATTTCCATTGCACTTCTCCTTTTTACTCTGCGTACTCGTGGCCGAGGCGCATTACGTTCATATTCACGTCGAGCATATCGGCGCGCTTTGCGGAAATTACCTTCTTAAGGGCGGCCATGATTCCCTCTTCGTTTTCAAACTGACCTTCCTCGGAAAGCACCTTGCCCATAATGATCATATTGGCAAGGGTGGGGGTTCCGTTATCGGAGGCAAGCTTGGTTGCGGGAATGTATATAGCCTTTACATCGGTACGCTTTACCTTTCTCTCAATGAGAGTGGAATCCACGTAGATCGTGCCACCGCTGACGACCGCATCCTCATACTTATCAAGAGAAGGAAGATTCATTGCGATCAAAACATCCGGGCGGGAAACGATGGGAGAGCCAACGGGCGTATCGCTGACGATAACGCTGCAGGATGCCGTACCGCCGCGCATTTCGGGACCGTAGGAAGGAAGCCAGCTGACGTTTGCGCCGTCCATCAGACCCTTATATGCCAAAAACTTACCGGAGAACAGGATGCCCTGGCCGCCGAAGCCTGCAAACAAATACTGTGTGGTGCTCATTCTACCTTACCTCACTTCTCTGCCGATCTGTCCTTATATACGCCGAGGGGGTAATAAGGAATCATTTTTTCATCGATCCACTCCAGAGCCTTCTTAGGCGTCATACCCCAGTTCGTGGGGCAGCTGGAGATGACCTCAACAAGGGAGAAGCCCTTGCCGTTTACCTGGTTCTCAAAGGCTTTTTTGATCGCCTTCTTTGCGTTCTTGACGTTCTTGACGTTGTTGACCGCAACGCGCTCAAGATACTCCGGACCGTCCAGCTGAGAGAGCATCTCGCAAACCTTGATCGGGAAGCCGCATAGACTTGTATCTCTGCCGTAGGGAGAGGTCTGCGTTACCTGACCGGGCAAGGAGGTGGGTGCCATCTGACCGCCGGTCATACCGTAGATCGCGTTGTTGATGAAGATGATCGTGATATTCTCGTTTCTTGCCGCGGAATGCACGGTTTCTGCCATACCGATGGAGGCAAGGTCACCGTCTCCCTGATAGGTGAACACGATATTCTCGGGATCAGAGCGCTTTACACCGGTTGCAACGGCGGGCGCACGGCCGTGTGCGGCCTCGATCATATCACAGTTGAAATAGTCATAGGCCATAACGGAACAGCCTACGGGAGCGACACCAATGGTTCTGCCCTCGATGCCAAGCTCGTCAATTACCTCGGCAACCAGACGGTGAACGATACCGTGCGTGCAGCCGGGGCAGTAATGCAGCGGCACATCGGCCAATGCATGGGGCTTATCAAATACTACTGCCATTTTTCTCTACCTCCTTATTTCGCAGCTTCCGTAATAGCGGCAAGCACCTGCTCGGGCTCGGGGATCATACCGCCGGTACGGTTGCAAAGGGTTACGGGTGCTTTACCGTTTACGGCAAGGCGAACGTCCTCGATCATCTGACCCATGGAAAGCTCCACGGAGATGAACTTCTTCACCTTCTCTGCCGCAGCGGCAATGGCCTTCTCGGGGAACGGCCAGAGGGTGATGGGGCGGATCAGACCGACCTTGATGCCCTTGGCTCTTGCCTCATTGATCGCATTCTTGGAAACGCGGGATGCAATACCGAAGGCAACGACACAGATCTCTGCATCCTCCATCATGTACTCCTCGTACATAACCTCGTTTTGCTTGATGGTCTCGTAGCGCTCAAAGCGCTCGAAGTTCGTTTTTTCCAGCTGCTCGGGCTTAAGGAACAGCGAGTTTACTACATTGTGGGGACGTGCCATCTTCGTTCCGTTGGTTGCCCAGGGCTTCTCTACCTTCTCGCCCTCTGCGAAATCAAGAGAGACCGGCTCCATCATCTGACCCATGGTTCCGTCCGCAAGGATCATCGCAGTCATGCGGTATTTATCGGCAAGATCAAAGCCCTTCACCGTCAGCTCTGCCATCTCCTGCACGGAGGCGGGAGCAAGAACGATCATATGGAAGTCACCGTGAGCGCCGCCCTTGGTTGCCTGGAAGTAATCCGACTGAGAGGGCTGAATGCCGCCGAGACCGGGGCCGCCTCTCTGCACGTTAACAACGAGCGCGGGAAGATCCGCACCTGCAAGATAGGAAAGACCCTCGCCCTTCAGGGAAATTCCGGGAGAGGAGGAGGAGGTCATCACGCGCTTACCCGTTGCGGATACGCCGTATACCATGTTGATCGCGGCGATCTCGCTCTCAGCCTGCAGGAAGGTACCGCCGATCTTGGGCATTCTCTTTGCCATATATGCGGCAACCTCCGTCTGAGGGGTGATGGGATATCCGAAATAGTGACGGCAGCCGGCCAGGATCGCAGCCTCTGCGATGGCCTCGTTGCCCTTCATCAAAACTTTCTCTGCCATGATAAGTACCTTACCTTTCTACCTTAATAATACAATCGGGACACATGGTTGCGCAGAAGGCACAGCCGATGCAGGCCGCCTCGTTGACTGCCTCCACGGGGTGATGTCCCTTTTGATTGATCTTGTCCTGTGCAAGAGCAAGAACGCCCTTGGGGCAAGCGTCTACGCAAAGGCCGCAGCCCTTGCATTTGTCGGTTTTAAAAGTGAGCTTTGCCATTAGAGATTCTCCTTTTCTATAGATGCTTTTGTAAACGAATGGGATAGAGCCCTGCCATGCGCCCGGAAAGCGCCCTTGCAAGCGGCTCTGTTACGGCGGTGGCGACCAAAGGAAGCCCTGAGGCCTTCGATAGCGCCTCCCCGAAAGCAACCGAGGAGAGAACATCCTCCGCCGTTGTCTCGGCGCCGAGATTGGAATTATTGACGATCGCGGTAAAACGAAGCCCGCAGGCCGCCTCGATCTCGTGCAGCACCTCCATTGCCCCTTCCACCGTTGCCGTTAACGGACGGTATCGGTTGGCAACAAAGATCATATCGTAATCGTCCTCCTCACGAATGGCAGGTGCGATACGACCGAGTGCCAATGCGCCGCGCTCGTCTCCGCCAACATCCAGAATGCAGGTGAGGGAGCGATCGTCAACGATTGCGTAGATATCCTGCGGCAGAGCCGGGATATCAATGTTTGTATTTGCATATTCCGAGCAGATCAAGCGGATGCCGTGCTCGGCAAGCATTGCCTCGCTGTCCTTGGTGCGGAAATAGGGATTGACAATATCGATATCCGCAATGGCTACACGCTTCCCCTTCGCTCGCTCAGCGAGCGCATAGGTCAAGGCAATATTCGTTTTTCCGCTGCCGTAATGCCCGGAAAAAATGGTGATTCTTTTTCCGTTCATTTGTATTTGCCTTACAGTTTATTTCTTTGGATCTTACCGCTGGCCGTTTTGGGCAGAGAATCCTTAAATTCTACGATACGGGGGTACTTATAGGGCGCGGTGTGCGTCTTTACGTAATCCTGGATCTCCTTCTTTAAGGTATCGGTGCCCTCCGTTCCCTTTACGAGAACGATAGAGGCCTTTACGACCTGGCCACGAACCTCATCCGGTACGGCGCTGACGCCGCACTCAAGAACGTACGGCAGCTCCATGATCACACTCTCGATCTCAAACGGACCGATGCGGTAGCCCGAGGACTTGATCACGTCGTCCACACGGCCAACATACCAATAGAAGCCATCCTCATCGCGCCATGCAACGTCGCCTGTATGATAATATCCATCGTGCCATACCTCGGCAGTCTTTTCGGGATCGCCGTAATAGCCCTTGAAGAGGCCGCACGGAATGCCGTCTGCCACGCGAACGACGATCTCGCCGCTTTCACCGACGGGAACACTCTTTCCGTCTGCATCCACCACATCAATGTCATAGATCGGTGCGGGCTTACCCATAGAGCCGATCTTGTGCGGTGCACCCGTAAGGTTACCGATCAGCATGGTGCTCTCGGACTGGCCGAAGCCCTCGTGGATCTGAAGGCCCGTCGCCTTCTCGAATTGACGGTATACCTCGGGATTCAGCGCTTCACCCGCCGTGGTCATATGCTTAACGGAGGAAAGATCGTATTTCGACAGATCCTCCTTGATCATCATACGCAGCATTGTGGGCGGTGCGCAGAAGGTGGTGATGTTGTATTTTTTGAACATCGGAAGGATGTCCGATGCATGGAAACGGTCGAAATCGTAAACAAAAGTTGCGCATTCGCACATCCATTGACCGTAAAACTTACCCCAAAGGGCCTTTGCCCATCCCGTATCCGAGATCGTGAAATGCAGCCCGTTCGGATCAACACTGTGCCAATACTTCGCCGTGTGGAAGTGGCCGAGAGCATACTTGAAGGTGTGCTCCGCGATCTTGGGATAGCCCGTAGTGCCCGAGGTGAAGAACATCAGCATCGTATCGTCTCCGCCTGCACTCTCCTCGGTTCGCTCGTAATGGGTGCTGAAGAGGCGGCACTCATCGTCAAAGCTTCGCCAGCCCTCGCGCGCACCGTCTACGATGATGCGGTGCTTCAGCATCGGCGATTTTTTCTCCGCAAGCTCGACCTGTCTTGCCGCATCACCCTTGGAGGTGCAAAGAATGGCGCTGATGCCTGCGGCCTTGAAGCGATATTCAAAATCGTGATCGAGCAGCTGATTCATTGCGGGTATCGCGATCGCACCGATCTTATGAAGCGCAAGCATTGCGGGCCAGAATTGATAATGACGGCCAAGGCAAAGCATCACGCGATCGCCCTTTTTGATGCCGAGCGAGGTAAAGTAGTTTGCCGCGCGGCAGGACATCCGCTTCATTTCGCGGAAGGAGATGCGGGTCTCCTTCTTCTCGTTGTCAATATGTAAGAGAGCAAGCTTATCGGGGCTCTTCGACGCGATCTCATCTACAATATCAAAGGCAAAGTTAAATTTCTCTATACCGCGGAAGCGAATGGCGGTGGGGGTTCCCATCTCATTCTCCTCGGTCTCGATAAACTTCTTATAAACGCGCTCCTCGTCATCCGAGCGAAGGGTGGCCTTCGAAGGAATGGGAGGCGTATAGCTTGCCTGCTGCGGCTCGATGCCCGCGCCGTTCAGAACGATGGCGTAGAAGGTACAGTCCTTACCGCCAACGGCGATCATGCCGTGAGGGGTGGAGCTGTTATAATAAATGCTGTCACCGGGACCGAGGATCTCCTTATGATCTCCGATCTGCACCTTCAGATGGCCGTCAATAATGATATCACACTCCTGGCCATCATGTGCAGTTACGTCAATTTCCGCGCTCTCTGCGCCGGGTACGTAATGGTTGGTTACGAGAAGCGGCTCTGCAATACGGTTCTGAAATGCGGAGGCGAGCGCATAATAGGTCATGCCGTGGGCACGCTGGATCTGCTGTCCCTCTCCGTTTCTCGTCAGCGTGTAGGATTTCAGCGTAGGGCTCTTACCCTCGATGATATCCGTGACGTCAACGTTAAACACAAGAGCGCAGCGGTAAATAAACGCAAAGTTCAGGTCGGAAAGACCGCTTTCGCAGGCGGCGTATTCCGCCTCGGTAACACCCGTTTTTTCCGCCAGCTCCGCAATACTGAAGCCCCAGATCTCACGCAGCTCACGAATACGGCCGGCCATTTCACGGATCTTTGCGTCCAACGCTTTGATTTGTTCCATTTTTTAGTCTCCTTTTTTCGGGGGCTGAAAACAAACAGGCTCGCCCCAAAGATAAAATACTTTGAGACGAGCCGTAATAAACGAACCCGCGGTACCACTCAAATTGCGCATTACACGCCTCTCAAGGCCTAACAGCCCATATGCTCTAACGCGGCAGTCACGGAAAGGTTCTACTCAGCAATAAATGCTTTTCTTCCTCTCGGCTCGGAAGTTACAAGCAAACAGCTCCGCTTCGTGGCTCGCACCGAACGCCACGTCTCTGATAAGCGACATTGCCTTTGCCCTCTTCGTCAACGCTTTACGGTAGTCATTGTATCATATCTTCGTTATTTTGTCAAGACCTTTCGGCAAAAAATCCGACAAAAAGAGAAAGTATTTTATAAAAGGGCGCGCCGATCCTTAGGCGCGCCCTTCTTTTAGTGAAGTGAGAAAAATCACAGCTTATTGCGCTGGATCTTTCCGCTGATTGTCTTCGGAAGCTCGGTCTTGAACTCCACGATTCTCGGATATTTATAGGGCGCAGTATGTGTTTTTACGTAATCCTGGATCTCCTTCTTGAGCTCCTCCGTGCCTTCCTTGCCCTTGACGAGCACGATGCTGGCCTTTACGACCTGACCGCGAACCTCATCCGGTGCGGCACTGACACCACACTCAAGAACATACGGCAGCTCCATGATCACGCTCTCGATCTCGAACGGACCGATGCGGTAGCCCGAGGACTTGATCACGTCATCCGCACGGCCGACATACCAATAGAATCCATCCTCGTCACGCCATGCTACGTCTCCGGTGTGATAATAACCGTCATGCCATACCTCGGCGGTCTTTTCCTCGTCTCTGTAGTAGCCCTTGAAGAGGCCGCAGGGAACCTTATCCGAGGTCTTGACAACGATCTCGCCGGGCTTGCCGTCCGGGACGAGATTGCCCTCGCTATCCATGAGCGAGATGTCGTACAGCGGAACCGCCTTACCCATAGAGCCGATCTTGCAGGTCGTGCCCGTAAGGTTGGCGATGGTAAGCGTCAGCTCGGTCTGGCCGAAGCCCTCCATGATGGAGAGACCCGTGATCTTCTCGAATTGACGGTATACCTCGGGGTTCAGCGCCTCACCTGCCGTGGTCATATGCTTGATGGAGGAAAGATCGTATTTCGACAGATCCTCCTTGATCAGCATACGCAGCATCGTGGGCGGTGCGCAGAAGGTGGTGATATTGTACTTCTTAAACATGGGAAGGATCTGCGCTGCATTGAAGCGATCGAAGTCATAGGTAAACACCGCACCCTCACAGAGCCACTGGCCGTACAGCTTACCCCAAAGAGCTTTACCCCAACCGGTCTCGGAGATCGTGAAGTGCAGACCGTCCTCCATCACGCCATGCCAATACTTGGCGGTGATGAAATGGCCGAGTGCATATTTATAGCTGTGTGCCGCGATCTTGGGATAGCCCGTGGTGCCCGAAGTGAAGAACATCAGCATCGTATCGTCACCGCAAGCGGTATCGGCAGCACGGTTGTAATGCGTGCTGTACAGGCTGACCTCGGTATCAAAGTCATTCCAGCCTTCACGCGCACCGCCAACGAGGATCTTATTCTTAAGGGTGGGGCAGGTTGCCTGTGCAAGATCGACCTGCGCCGCTACGTCACCGTCCGCCGTGCAGAGGATGGTGCTGACACCCGCAGACTGGAAGCGATATTCAAAGTCATGCGCCTGCAGAAGGTTGGTTGCGGGAATAGCGATCGCGCCGAGCTTATGAAGACCGAGGATCGCGTACCAGAACTGATAATGGCGCTTGAGCACCAGCATCACGCGGTCACCCTTCTTCACGCCGAGCGCCTTGAAGTAGTTTGCGCAGCGGTTGGATTCGCGCTTCATATCACGGAAGGAAAGCTTTCTCTCCTTGCCGTTCTTATCCACGTGGAGCATGGCGAGCTTCTCGGGGTTCTTTTTCGCGATCTCGTCCACGATATCGAAGGCGAAGTTGAAGGTATCCTCATTTTTGAAATCGATCTTCAGAAGACCGCCGTTTTCGTCCTCCTCGGTTTCAATGAACTTGGAGCAAACGAGCGGCTTCTTCTTCAGCGAGGGAGAAAGCGTTTCGCGAATGAAGGTCTCGGGCACATTGTCGCCGGGAAGGACCACAGCAACAAAGAGGCACTCTCTTCCGTCCACCGCTACCATGCCGTGCGGCGTGGAGCTGTTATAATAAATGCTATCGCCCTCGGAAAGATACTCGATATGATCGCCGACCTGCACCTTGAGGCGGCCGCTCATAACAAGGTCAAACTCCTGGCCGGAGTGGGTGGAAAGATGGATGGGCTCATTCTGGAGCTTCTCGTCAAAATCGTATTTTACCCAGTACGGCTCTGCGATCTTCTTTCTGAAGAGGGGTGCAAGGCTCTGGATGGTGATTCCATTTTCCTTTGCGGTGGTTGCACCCTGCCCCTTTCTCGTTACCGTGTACGAGGAAAGGCTGGCGCTGTGGCCCTCCAGGAGGTCGGTAATACCAATACCGAAGACCTGCGCACATTTATGGATAAAGGAGAAGGGGAAATCCTTCAGACCGGACTCGTAGGCAAGATAATCCGCAACGGGAACCTCCGTTTTCGCGGCCATCTCTTCCACCGTGATCCCGTCGATCTCGCGCATTTCTACAATTCTTTTCGCGATCTCCAGCAGCTGGGTATTGGGTGTTTCGTTCATCGTAATAACCTCCGTTTTTTTGTTAACTTGAATTAAAAAATAAAAAAACCCGACTCAAAAGAAATCTTCCTTTGAGACGGGTGAAAAATCACTCGCGGTACCACTCAAATTGCGCTTTTTTGCGCCCCTTTGCGGAGTCCAACAACTCCTGCACACTAACGCTGTGCTCCTCGTGAAGCCCTACTTCGTTCAAGCCTCCGGCTCGGAAGTGATAAGTGATCTCGCTGCGCACGGCTTACACCAACCGCCGTTTCTCTATGCCGCAGTGCCGAGGGCACCGTCTTCGTCTTCGCCTTTATGCCATATATCTTAGCACAAACATTTTTCGTTGTCAAGAAAAGTTTGAAAAAAACTTTAAAAACAGCACTTTTACCATTCAAAAACCATTGTTTCGACGGCAAAATTGTTTGCTTTGCACAAATGCATTCTATATAATAAATATGTAGAAATCTCTTATTGCGCCGAGGTCAGGCGTGATCCTCCGAGCCGAATGCGGCTTCATAGCTCTCTATGCTTTGCTGAATGATACGCAAGGAATCGTACACGCCGCTGATCCCCTTGACCTCCGTTTGCACGCCCTCAAGCGTTTTATAGACCTCGAAGAAATTTGAAAGCTCATCAAAGATGTGCTTTGGGATCTGAAGGATGGACTCATAAGAATTATAGGAAGGATCCTGAATGGGAACGGCAATGATCTTCTGATCCAGCGCGTTTCCGTCCCGCATTTCAAGCACGCCGATGGGCTTGCATTCCACGAGCGTCATCGGGATCAATGCCTCCTGGCAGAGCACGAGAACGTCCAATGGGTCGTCATCGTCTGCAAGGGTGCGGGGGATGAAGCCGTAATTTGCGGGATAATGCGTGGAGGTGTACAGAACGCGATCCAGGCGCAGCATACCCGTTTCCTTATCCAGCTCGTATTTATTTTTTCCACCCTTAGAGATCTCGATCACCGCAGTGAAGCGTTCGGGCGTTACGCGGGATCTGTCTATATCATGCCAAATATTCATTGATTATTATACTCCGATCAAATTTAAGAGTTTCGGTTTTCGTTCACGATCTGATACGCACGGGCAAGCGCCTCCTCAGAGAGCGGCTCGGTTCTGGCGAGAGGATACGGAAGTCCCATGGTTTTATACTTGTGCTCGCCCATGGCGTGATACGAAAGAAGCTCCACGCTCTCTATATTCTTTTTCCCCTTGAGGAAGCGGCCGAGCGCGGCAAGCTGCTCCTCATTATAGGTGATACCGGGAACGACCACGTGGCGGATGCGCACGGGCTTCCCTGCCCTTTGCAGATAATCAAAGAACGCAAACACGCGCTCGTTATCATACCCCGTCAATTCTCTGTGCTCGCGGGGAAACATATGCTTGATATCCAACATCACGAGATCCGTATACTTCAAGAGCTCGTCATATGGCTCTTCCTCACGAAAGAGGATACCCGCCGTATCCAGGCAGGTGTGGATACCTTCCTCCTTAGCAAGACGGAAAAGCTCCGTCAAAAAGGGGAGCTGCATCGTTGGCTCTCCTCCCGAGGCTGTGATACCGCCCGTGCGGTAAAAGGAGATGTTACGACACATTTTTTCGAGCACCTCCTCGGCAGTCATATACATACCGCCCATATGCCAGGTGTCGGGATTATGACAATACAGACAACGCATCGGGCATCCGCTGAAAAATACAACGAAGCGCACGCCCGGCCCGTCCACCGTGCCAAAGCTTTCAAAGGAATGGATATATCCCTTCATACGGTTCTCCTTGATTGAATTTGCTTGTTTTTACAAGTCTTTTTCGGGGCAAAAAGCCGCTCACGCGTGAAGAGCGCTTCCCCACGGCAAACGGCCTTTATTCTTTAACAAGCTCCGTTTGGGCCTGCTTTTTTGAATTTGCAGAGTTTCTCTAACATTTCGACTTTGTTCGCACCGAAGCTCCGTCTGCACTTTTTGAGCGAGGGGATTTCGGATGAGAATTTTCGTTCTCGCCGAAATGCACCGCTCAACCTGCGCGAGCGGATTTTGCGGGAGAATCGCTGTTCTTCGGGGCGAGAGGCGTACATAGGTACGCCGAGTCCCGAAAACGGCGATAGAAAATGATTATAAACAGATTGGAGAAAACCGCAGGTTTTCAACACTAATGCCTTCTCAAATACGCAGAAAGCATTCTTCGAGATACCGATCCATAATAAAATTCATCATTTTCGTTCTCACCGAAATACGCCGTGCAGGATCACAGACGCTGGTGGAAGGTACGAGAAATTACCTCATCCTGCTGCTCCTTGGTGAGCTTCACGAAGTTCACGGCGTAGCCGGACACACGCACCGTCAGCTGCGGATACAGCTCTGGATGCTTCTGTGCATCGAGGAGCGTCTCACGGTCAAACACGTTGACGTTGAGGTGCTGGCCGTTCTTTGCAACGTATCCGTCAAGGAGCGTTACGAGGTTATTGATCGCGGCCTCCTTGGTTTTGCCGAGCGAGCCGGGCGTGATGGAGAAGGTATTGGAAATACCGTCCTGCGCATCCTCAAAGCGAAGCTTGGCAACCGAGGAAAGCGATGCGATCGCACCGTTAGTGTCTCTGCCGTGCATGGGATTTGCACCGGGAGCGAAGGGCTCGCCGCCCTTACGGCCATCCGGGGTGCTTCCCGTATTCTTGCCGTATACCACGTTGGAGGTGATCGTCAGCACCGAGGTGGTGGCGATAGACTCACGGTAGGTCGCATTCTGGCGAAGATAAGTGATAAAGGTATGAAGAACCTCTTTTGCAATATCGTCTACGCGATCGTCGTCATTTCCGTACTTGGGGAAATCTCCCTCGGTGATATAATCCACGATAAAGCCGCTCTCGTCTCTTACGACCTTGACCTTAGCGTACTTGATCGCGGAAAGCGAATCGGCAACCACGCTCATGCCTGCGATACCGGTAGCAAACCAGCGGCGCACATGACGGTCATGAAGAGCCATCTGAATCTTTTCATAGCTATACTTATCATGCATATAATGAATGATGTTCAGCGTATTGACGTAAACGCCCGCAAGCCACTTCATCATATCACGGTATTTTGCCATTACGTCATCGTAATCAAGGTATTCACCCTCGACCGCCTTATAAGCAGGGCCGACCTGCGTACGGGTAAGCTCGTCCACACCGCCGTTGATCGCATAAAGCAAGCACTTTGCAAGGTTGGCGCGCGCACCGAAGAACTGCATCTCCTTGCCGATACGCATGGAGGATACGCAGCAGGCGATACCGTAGTCCTCGCCGTGGAGAGGACGCATCAGATCGTCGTTCTCGTACTGGATCGCAGAATGGCGAATGGAGATGTCCGCGCAGTATTTCTTGAAGTTTTCGGGCAGGCGAACCGACCAAAGAACCGTCATATTCGGTTCGGGAGAAGAGCCAAGGTTATCCAGCGTGTGCAGATAACGGTAGGACATCTTAGTAACAAGGTGACGGCCGTCGATACCAACGCCGCCGATCGACTCGGTTACCCAAGTAGGATCACCGGCAAAGATCTTGTTATACTCGGGGGTACGGGCAAACTTCACGAGACGAAGCTTCATGATGAAGTGATCCACAAACTCCTGGATCTGCTCCTCCGTATAAACACCGAGCGCAAGGTCACGCTGCGCGTAGATATCGAGGAAGGTAGAGGTACGGCCAAGGCTCATTGCCGCGCCGTTCTGCTCCTTGACTGCGGCAAGATAGCCGAAATACAGGAACTGGATGGCCTCCTTCGTATCCTTTGCGGGAACGGAGAGATCGAAGCCATAGGTCGCGCCCATGACCTTCAGAGCCTTGAGAGCCTTGATCTGCTCGGAGAGCTCCTCACGGTCACGAATGATGTCGGCGCTCATGATAGAGCCCGTGGACTCCTTCTGCATCTCCTTGTCGGCGATCAGAAAATCCACGCCGTACAGAGGAACTCTGCGGTAGTCACCGATGATGCGGCCGCGGCCGTAAGCATCGGGCAGACCGGTGATGATATGGTTGGTGCGGCATACGCGCATCTCAGGGGTATAGGCATCAAAAACGCCCTCGTTGTGCGTTTTTCTATGCGTGGTGAAAAACTCAACAAGCTCGGGATCCACCTCAAAGCCGTTATCCTTGCAGGCCTTCATTGCCATACGGATACCGCCGTAGGGCTGGAGCGAACGCTTGAAGGGCTTGTCCGTCTGGAAGCCAACGATGGTTTCCTTGTCCTTATCGAGATAGCCTGCGCCGTGCGAGGTGATCGTGGATACGAGATCCGTGTCCATATCAAGGGCTGCGCCCTTTTCACGCTCGGCCTTGGTCAGATCCATTACCTGCGCCCAAAGCGCCTTCGTATTCTCCGTTGCACCCGCGAGGAAGGAGGCATCTCCGTCATAGGGGGTGAAATTCTTCTGGATGAAGTCGTCTACGTTTACCTCGGTTTGCCAAACGCCGCTTCGAAATTTTTTCCATTCTTCTCTCATACATCTACCTTCTTTCATAGGACTTCTTTGACCGTTCGTCATTGCGAAAAAATCAATATTTAGTGTGTTTTTCGGCAGAACGATCAAGATATTGTTTTTTTGTGAGGATATTATACCACATTTCAATAGAAAAAGTCAATGGTTTTTTATTGGGCGGATACCCGATACCACTGTTATATTTTTCTCAATCTTATGGATATTACACAAAAAGTAAAAGAGGTTTCACGGCGTTTTTTTGTATTTGAATTCATTGTTTTTCGCACGCAATTTTGCGGTTGTGCATTTTAGACAAATTTAATTTATTTTTTATGCCATTTTTCATCACATGGTAAGAGGCGGAGATCTTGGGAGTGAGAAGTCCGCAAGCCCCTGCCGGCAAAAAAGCCGCCCTTTCGGACGGCTGAAAATCTTGCAGGATCGCCGGGTATTCGCGCAAAGCACGAAAATTTGCTCGCTTGCCGCCGCCTCGCAAGCGGGCGGACGCTCTGCGCGGCAAAACCGAACCAAGCGCCATTCGGCGCTTGGCATCAAGGCCCACAGCAAAGGCAAAAAAATCCAAAGGATTTTGATAGGGCTCTTACCGCAGCTCGCTACGCACAAGGTTGGCGAGCCCTTTGCTACCCCTGCCAGCCAAAAAGCCGCCCTTTCGGACGGCTGAAAATCTTGCAGGATCGCTGGGTATTCGCGCAAAGCACGAAAATTTGCTCGCTTGCCGCCGCCTCGCAAGCGGGCGGACGCTCTGCGCGGCAAAACCGAACCAAGCGCCATTCGGCGCTTGGTCGGATCCAATGCTACCCCTGCCAGCCAAAAAGCCGCCCTTTCGGACGGCTTTTGGCTGGCAGGGGTAGCTGGATTCGAACCAACGATGGAGGAGTCAAAGTCCTCTGCCCTGACCACTAGGCGATACCCCTTGATTTATGACGACAATTATTCTATCACAAATCAACGGAATTGTCAAGATTGAATATGAAATTTCCCGTTAAATTTCCGCTTTCACACAGTGAAAAGCGATTTTTTATTTTGTTTCCTGCCTTGCATCAAGGCAGGCGGCACAAAATTCCTTGAATACGGAAACATACAGCTCGGGAGCAACGGTATAACTTTTTCCGTGATCCGCGCCCTCAACGAGGACGAGGCGGTGCTCACCGCTTGCGGCGGCATCGATACACATGGACATTTCGGCGGGAACGAAGCCATCCGCGAGGCCATGAACGATCAGGATCGGGGGCGTTTTCTGCGCAACGGAGGAAACGGCATCCGCCGCATCGGGATCAAAGCCGCCGTAGAGCCTTGCACCGAGGCGGACGAGGGGATACACAAGCCTTGCGGGCAGCTTCATATCCGCAAGCACCTTTGTGATAATATCGCGTGGGGATGAATACGGGCAATCGGCAAGAATGCCGACGACCGTTTTCGGAAGCGGAAGCGATGCGGCCATCAGAACCGTTGCCGCGCCCATGGAAATGCCCGAGAGAAAGATCGGCGCATCCGCAAACCGCTTGGCCGCGTATTCCGCCCAAAGACGGGCATCCTCCCTCTCCAGAACACCGAAGCTGAGCGCTCTTCCAAGGCTTTCTCCGTGCGAACGCTGATCGCACATAAGAACGTGGTATCCAAGCTCTCTCGCAATACAGTAGAGCCCGCAGCCGTCATGGATCGCATTGCTGCGATACCCGTGAAAGAAGATCACGACCGGCGCGCCCGGATCACCCTCGTAATATTTTGCGGCAAGGCGAAGTCCGTCCTTCGAGGTGATAAACACGCTCTCGAACGGGGCGGCAAGCACCGTCTCGATGGAGCGCTTATGCCCTTCGTAGTCCTTCGTTCCCTTCTCGTCATGCATATAGCATAACGGATCGGGATTGCGCGTGCTTTTACCGCAGCCGAAGGTACGGCGAAAGGGATAATAGGTAGCCGCAAAGGCAAGACAAAGCGCCAGAGAAAACGCAAGTGCAACCCAAGGCATAAAAAGCCCCTCACTTTCCAAATAGCATCGGTTATATTCTTTCCGCTTTTCGGAAAAACTTTCATTAAAACGAAAATTTATGTACGAACGAGGATCTCGGCTCTGCCGCCGTCTCTGCGGTTTTCATCCAGAATGATCTCGCCGATCGAATCGGCAACGATGCGGCTCTCGGCAAGGGGATTTTTCACGCTGTCGATATGGCTGTGCACGTCCGCACTCACGAGAGAATACTCAAACGCAAGGTCGCAGGCCTCCATCGTGCAGTTTTCAAGCGTAACACCCTTTGCATAGCAGAGCGGCTGCGTTCCGATGATCTTACAGTTTACAAGGCGCAGATCCTTTGCGTACCATGCAAGGTATTCCCCTTTCACGGTGCTGTTATATACGGTTACGTTCTCGCTCTCCCAAAAGGCATCCTTGGTATCGAGAAACGAATCGAAGATCTCTACGTTTTTACAGTATTGGAAGGAATATTTCCCCTTGAGCGAAACGTTACGCAGGGTCAGCCCCTCGCTATGCATGAAAAGATATTCTCCCGAAAGAGAGCTGTCCTCGATCGTGACGTCCTTGCAGAACCAACCAAACTCTGCGCTGCTGACCTCAGTCGTGCGAAGAGAGATATTGGAGCATTCACGCAAGGCCTTGATGCCGAAAAGCCTTGAGCGGTCGATCGCGATATCCTGCGCATACCAGAGCGCGGCACGGCAGGTCTCATACATACGGACCTCGGAAAGCTCGGCACGCACCGTGTGCCAAAACGGATAGCGAAGATAAAAATCGCAATCCCTGACGGCGATCTCATGCGCTTCTTTAAATGCAGACTCTCCGTCTGCCGCACCTTCAAAGCGGCAATGCTCCACCTCGGCATCCGTCAGCCCATAGAGTGCGCGCTCCGCATCAAAGGTTTGATTCAAAATGTGCTTCATCTTTTTCCTCTTTTCTTTTACTGAAAAAAGTATACCAAATCCCTATAAATTTGTCAAGGTCGAAGCCGCGATTTTTCTGTATTTTCCGCCAGGTTTTTTTCAAAACGCCTTGCATTCCCCGAAAAGATGTGTTATACTAAATATATCACAACAGAGTAGGATACCGTGCGTTTCAGTGCCGGGTGGACGGGGAGTTGCCACGCGGACGAATAGAGCGAAGGCTCTTGCGGTTCGGCATCCGCATCCCACTGTTCGGAGACCGGCATTTTTAATATATAGCCTCCGTATATCGAGATGTGAAATTCTGTAGTACGGAGGTATTTTTATGTCAAAAATCAAAAGCTCTCCCTATAAGGATCCGAAGGTGCTTGTGCTTCTCTCGCTTCTTGCGGCGCTGAGCATTCTTTTCGGAAAGTATCTTGCCATTCCGGGCGGCGACGTTTTGCGCTTCAGCTTTGAAAACCTGCCGATCCTTCTGGCGGGGCTGCACATCGGTCCGATCGCGGGCATTCTCGTTGGCGTGATCGCAGATCTTCTCGGCTGCCTGATGGTTGGCTATGCGATCAACCCCTTGGTGACCCTCGGTGCGGCGGTGATCGGCCTCGTAGGCGGACTTCTTCCCCGCGTGCTTCCCACGCGACTTCCGATGCTTTTGCGCCTTGCGATCTCGGTTGCGGCGGCGCACATCTGCGGCTCGGTGATCGTGAAAACCTTCGGGCTTGCGGCATATTACAGTATGCCGTTTATGATCCTGATGCTCTGGCGGCTTCTCAACTACACGATCATTGCGGTATTGGAGATCACTCTGCTGTATCTTTTGACGAAAAACCGCGCGATCGTGGGACAGCTGCGGCGCTTTGCCAAGGACTCTCCCCTTCTCTGATACGGAAAGGACACAACTATGACCTACGAAGAGGCTATCACCTATATTCACAGCATAAACGGAATGTTTTGCAACCCCGGACTTGCGCGTATTTCCGCGCTTTGCGAGGGGCTTTCGCACCCCGAAAGAGATCTGAAATTCATTCACGTGACCGGAACGAACGGCAAGGGCTCCTTTTGCTCGATGCTGACCTCCGTTCTCAGCGAGGCGGGACTGCGCGTTGGCCGCTTTACCTCGCCGTATCTTCGCTTTTTCAACGAGCGCATTGCCATCGGTGATACGCCGATCTCGGACGAGGCGCTTTGCCGCCTTGTGGAGCGCGTGCGCCCCGTGGCGGATGCGATGGAGGACAAGCCCACCGAATTTGAGCTGATCTCGGCGCTCGGTTTTCTTTATTTCAAGGAAATGAACTGCGACGTGGTGGTGCTTGAGGTTGGCATGGGCGGCCGCTATGACTCCACGAACGTGATCGAAAGATCCCTGCTTTCCGTGATCACAGGCATTGCTCTGGATCACACGGGCTTCCTTGGTGACACCGTGGAAAAGATCGCCGCCGAAAAGGCAGGTATTATTAAAGATGGTTGCCCCGTTCTTACCGCCGTGACCGAAAGCGGTCCCGCTGCCGTGATCGCAGAGGAGGCAAAGAAGAAAAACGCGCCCTGCAGGGTGATCGACAAAAGCGACCTTTGCGTGAAAAAATGCGATCTCTTTGGTACTACGCTGGACTTCGGTGCATTCTCCGATATTGAGATCTCGCTTCTCGGGCTCTATCAGCCCGAAAACGCGGCACTCGTGCTTGCGGCAATTGAGGAATTAAGAAAGATCGGTCTTTCCATTCCCGATGCGGCCGTGAGGTGCGGTATGAAAAAGGCCTACTGGCCCGGGCGCTTTGAGATGCTGAGGAAGAATGATCCGATGATCCTTTACGACGGTGCGCACAATCCCCAAGGCATTGCCGCCGCCGTGAAGAGCCTGCGCCACTATTTCGGTGATCAAAGATTATCCGTTCTGACCGGGGTGCTGAAGGACAAGGACTATTTTGCGATCGCGAAGGATCTTGCGACCGTGGGCGCCGAGGCCTTTACCTTCACGCCAATGAATCCGAGAAGGCTGGATGCCGAGGAATACGCGAAGGTGCTGACCGATGCAGGGCTCAGAGCAACCGCCTGCGCATCCTTAAAGGATGCCTACGAAGCGGCAAGCAAAAATGCAAGGGAGAATGATCGCCCCTTGGTTTGCCTCGGATCGCTTTACACCTATAAGGACCTGATGGAATACATTGAAAACAGTTAAAAGGAGATTTTTATTATGCCAATGATCGTTACGCATACCACCGAAACCGTCACCGAGGAAAAGAAGGCGGTGCTTACCCGCGCACTCGGTGAGGCGATCACCCTGCTCCCCGGCAAGAGCGAGGCCTACCTGATGCTCGAATTTGCAGGCGACTGCAAAATGGCCTTTCACGGTGACACGGCTCTGCCGCTTGCCTTCGTTGAGGTGAAGCTGCTCGGCAAGTCTACCAAAACAGCTTATGAAGCACTGACCGCGCGCATCTGCGATATAATGAGGGACGTGCTCGGCGTTCCGACCGAGGGCACCTACGTCAAGTACGAGGAGATCGAGCACTGGGGACACGACAGGCACAATTTTTAATAAACAAAAAAAGATACCGCCCGTAAAACGGGCGGTTTTTTATTTGTTTTGACTACATTTATTTGCATTTTCTTACAATTGAATACAAAATTTTAGAATTGTATCTCCTGCGAAGAAAGAAATTCATACACTCTGCTGCGATCGAATTTGTGGAGTATTCCACGGTATCAACGTCGATGCCGAAGGAAACGGCGTTATCAAATCCCGCAAGCCGTGGAGCAAGAGATAAGCCAAGCGCTTGCAGTACGCGAAGGACGTAATGATCGGTTGAGCAGACAATGCCTGCGGCGTTCGCCGAGAGAGCATCCTCGGCATATACGATCCGATACGCACGCTGATTCTCCTGCATGGCACGCTCAAAGCCCGAAAGGCGGAGATGCTGCGCATTATCCCTATGCAATTTCTTTTTTAAAACCGGTGCGAAATACAAGATCTCTCCCTCTCCCGCACGACAGAGCATACGGCAGGTCAGATCGTACATGGCGGTCTCATCATCGATTCCGATATACGGCAGATCAAACAGCCGATTTCCGACCGTTACGATCGGCCGACGGATGGAATGCAGATAGTTTTTATATTCCTCACTGTCACTGCCGCAGGGGAAAAGAACGATTCCATCCACGCCGATATAGTTAAAATAATCCAAGGCAGATTTCTCTTCCCTTATATCCTTACCCGAAAACAGAAAGATCACGGAATATCCGTCCGCTTTCGCTTTTTCCACAAGACTCATCGCAAGCTTGGAAAAGAAGGCGTTATACAGATCATAAAGCACGACGCCGATCAGCATGGAACGGCCGCCGGATGCATTCGTGCGCGGGACATATTCGTATTCTCGCGCCACGGAAAGGATCTTTTCCTTGGTTTTCGGATCGATTCCCTCACGGTCATGAAGGGCGCGATCCACCGTTCCCTGCGATACACCGCAGATACGGGCAAGCTGTGTTGTGGTGATACTTGAAAAGCGTTTCATACAAGCTCGATCTCCAGCGTTTTTTCAATTTTGATCGGATCAAGGATAAGCTTTCCTCCCTCGAAACGGAAGGAGATCTCCTTGCCGTCTGCACGAACGGCGCGCGCGGCTCTTCCCTCTCCGATGCCATACGAGGCGAGCGTAAGAGGAGAGCCGTATACGGCAAGCGTGTGCTTATTGTTTGTGATATGCGCACGGCCCCACGTGTTTCCGATACTGAAAAGATATTCGCCTCCATCGGCAGAGATGGGAGAAAATCCGATATGTTTTTTTGTCATATCAAAGGAAAATCCGCTATAGAGCGGCAGAAGCGCAAAGGATGCCATGGAACGTGCATAGTTGCTGCCGCATTCAATTTCATTCCACGGATTGCGCTTTTCTCCGTCGTAGCGATCGCGCACGGCCTTTACCATCGTTTCGCTCTCTGCTTTAAATCCGTTGGCAAGCATCAAGGCCGCCAGCGCATATTCAAAGCCCGTCATGCATTCCTCACAATACGGAATCGGGATAGCGGGGGTGCTTACCGTCTCGGGATAGGCACAGATCACCGTTCCGCTCTCGTCCTCCACGGCAAAGTTTCGCCACATATTCGTTACCTCTCGCATGGAGGGCTTGAAATTATAGCGGTACAGGCTTTCAAGAGCCTTTTTCTTTTTGTCGGCATCAAACACACCGTCAACACCGATGACGGCGGCATGGTAATCCGCAAGCATCTGATCTATGATACAGCCGTCCGCCACCTGATATTTGATCTGCCCTGCTTCCTCGTTCCAATATTCCTCCGCACCAAAGGCTTCCAAAATCGTTTTATCCGTAAGATCCACCTGCTGGCAGAAATATTCGCCGTTGAAGAGCCGATCGTTCATAAACGCTTTGCCGTTTCCATAGAGCCTGCGGTATTCCTCCGCACGCGCTGTTTCGCCGACGAAATCCGCGATCTCTGCGCCAAGACGCAGTGCCAACAGGTAAAAGCCCTCAAGCCATGAGCTCGGCCCGAACAGCTCCATATCCAGCGTGTGATGCTGTCTGCCCTCCAAAATTCCGTCACGGTCGGCATCCCAGCGATCGGGATTTTCCTCCGACCAGGCAAATTCGATCATTTTGAAGATCTTATCCGCCCACGAACGGATCCATTCGTCATCACCCGAGATCTTCCACTCACGGTAACACTTGATGACCTCGCCCATCTGACCGTCCACGCAGGCGCGGAAATGAAAGCTATCGCTGCCGTGCGGCAAACGGAAACGAAAGGCAGTTTCTCCGCTTTCCTTCATTGCATACCGCATGGTGTTTTCACGCAAAGAGCGCTCAAGCTTCGGAAAAAGAAAAGGCAGTGCATACGCATAGTTCCATACGTGCTGACAGCTTCCCTCGCAGGAGCCTGCCTTGGCGTGGCAGCCCTCCCAGCCCCAGAGCGAGCCGTCCTCCAGGCGCAAAACCGTTGGCGACTTCAGCACCGAGAGTGTGGAGGAAATGGCATCGATCGCGGTGGCAGGAAGGGTGCTGTTTTGCAGGGTGCTCGAAAACAGACGCGTTTTCTGCAAAAGCCCGTCAAATTTTTCAAGCGCATAGGCGGCGCTTTTTTTCGAATTTTCAAACTGCGTGGCATAGTAATTTTTCCATGTGATATGGTTTCCGTTTTCGTCCTTATGCTCCTTCAGATAATTATACTGCAGGGGCATGCTCCAAGCAAGCACGAAGCGGATTTTTTCCGTTTTTCCGGGTGCGATCCTCGCATAGGCAACCAGAGTGCCGTGATCCATCTTTCCCGCATCGACGTATTCACGCTTTGGAATACGTGCTTTGGAGGAAAGGTTTTTCCAATACATGGTGGGGCCGTCCTGCCCGCCGCCGCGGTACCAATAGGTCTGCACGGCAGCATCCGGATGATCGGTGAGGGCACAGAGATCACAATAACCGAGCGCATCCGAAGCCTTTGCCGCATCCTTAAAGAAAATTCCACGGCATCCGTTCTCCGTGAGCTCCTCGTTCATAGAGGACTCTGCGGGATTCTGCACGCTGAAGGCGAGGGCGCATTCTAACTCCCCCTCCCCGATATTTTCAAGCTCCCATTCGAAAAAAGCAACCGGAAGGCTCGAATGGAAATCATCGTGAGGGATCAACGGATTGAAGGCCGTGAGGCGCGCGGCTATGGGAAAACTCTCATCCGAAAACGAAAGAGTGGCGATCGGAAAATTCCCCTCAAAGGTGACGAAGCGAAAATGCGGATACCCCGCCATGGTGGCAGAGCGAGGTCCAAAACCGAAGCCGCTCCACATATCGTCCCCCGACCCCGTAAGATTTTCGCAGGTATCGCCCTGCAAAACCTTGGTGACAGCCTTTTCCCCATCCTTTACGCGAAGGGCAAAATGCGTATATCCGTTATAAGAATTTTTGTTCGGACGGTTGAAGATCTCAAAGTCCTTCAGCGCGCCGTTGCCCGCAAGGCCGATAGAGCCCGTTCCGATACCGCCGATGGGAAAGGATATATTTTTGGTTTTTTCGTTTTTATAAAGCATTTTTTATCCTCACGATCCGTTTTTTTACTATAATTATAATATTAAAAATGCTCCGTGTCAATTTACACGGAGCATTTTTTTAAAGCTTTTTATTTTTTCTGTAGGCGCTTGGCGTCAGCCCTGCGTTTTTGCGGAACACCTTGCAAAAATACGCCGCATCGAAGAAATCCAGCCGCGCGGCGATCGCGTCCACCGAGAGATCCGTGGACTCCAAGAGATATGCAGCTTGCTTGATTTTCACGCGCGTGCGATATTCAATCGGGGAAACACCCGTATACTCCCCGAATAACCTGCGCAGACCGCTTTGGCTGACTGCGCATTGTTTTGCCAGAGCGGCCATGGAAAGGCTCGGATCCTCTTCCAAAAGTGTGCGTGCCTTTTTCACCAGCCTTGCCTGCGCGTTTTCGCCCGCCTGCGCTTCGCTGAGCATCGCATCCAAAAGAAGATAGAAAAGCCCTCTCGTTTTGAAGCTCCCCGCACCGGATGCATACCCGGCCTCCACCAAGGAGCGAAAGGCTTCGCTGCAAGAAAGCGAGGCCTTTTCAAAAAGGATCGTAGGCGAAGCGATGCAAGGCACCGTGCCTTGTATATCAAAGCACAAAAGATGATCCTCTGCATGATCCGTGATCCTTGCCTCGTAATAGCAATTTTTCGGAAGAAAAACCACGCTTCCCGCCGTGGCGGAAACGGTTTTTTCCTCGGTGACGAAATCCACGCGGCCGCTAAGCAAAAGCATCAGCCCAAAGTCCGGGCGCGGCGTATCAAGATAGCTGTATTTCTTTTCCTTCCAAAGCTGCTTGATCGCTTTATTGACCCGCAGATCCCAAGCGGAATGTAAAGAATCCAAAAGTATTTTTCCGACCATGGATACCCACCCACCTTCCTTTTTATGGATATACTAACACATTTTAGCGAAAAATACAATATTATGATCAAAAAATCCAATGTATTGACTGATTTTTCGTGTTATAATGAAAAAAACACAAACAAGGAGATATTGGATGAAGGCTACCCTTCTTTTTACGGATAAGGATCATACGCTTGCAAGGCGGGAAATTTTCCCCGCGCTCGCTGTGCCCAAGGCAGAACGGTTACAGATATCGGAAAGCGGAGCGAAGGGCTTTCTCGGCTTCGGCGCGGCGCTGACCCCCTCCTCCTGCTACGAGCTTTCCCTGATGGAGACGACCGAGAGAACAGCGCTTCTGACGCACCTTTACGGCAAGGACGAGCTTGGGCTTTCGATCGGGCGGATCTGCATTGCCTCCAGCGATTATTCCCCGGAGCTTTATTCCTACGACGACGTGGAAAACGACACGGAGCTTCTGCATTTTTCCACGGAGCGCGACGAGGCCTATATCATTCCGATAATCAAGGAGATCCTCGCGATCAATCCCGACATCTATCTTTTTGCATCCCCCTGGAGTCCGCCCTATTGGATGAAAACGGGCGGCAGAATGTGCGGCGGCTATATGCGCGCAGAATACGTGGAATGTTATGCAAGATATATCGTAAAATTTATTGAAAGCTACGCTTCGCACGGCATTCGCATCTCGGCGATCACGCCGCAAAACGAGGTAAATACCCAACAAAACGGAAGTATGCCCGCCTGCATCTTTCACCCCGAAATCGAAGCGGCCTTTATTTCGGAGCTTCGCAAAAAACTGAAGGCGGCCTCGCTTGACGTGAAGATATGGATGCACGATCATAATTTTATCGACACGAGGCGCGTGATCTGGTTACTTGAAAACTGCAAGGGGCTTTCGGAGGACTGCGACGGCGTTGCCTTTCATTATTACGACGGTACGATCGAGCAGACCTACGAGGTGACAGAGAAATTTCCGCACCTTTCCCTGCATTTCACGGAGGGCGGACCTCGACTGACCGACAACTACACCACCGACCGATGCAAATGGGGACGGATGGCGATCAAGGCCTTGCAAATGGGCTATAAGTCCTTTACGGGCTGGAATCTGATGCTTGACGAGCTGGGAGGTCCGAATATCGGGCCGTTTCTCGGCATCTGCGGCGGCCTTGTGACGAGAAATTCGCAGGACGGAGCTTTGGAATACAGCGGACAATACCGCGCGTTTTCACATATCTCCCCCTTTCTTACGAAGGAATCCGAGATCTTCCCCGTTACCGTTTCCCGCGGCTTTGGGCCATGCATGGCACAGTATCCGAAGCAGGCGCTCCCGATCGAGGGCGTTCTGATCAAAAATTCCGATGGGCGACAGATCGCCGTTTTGGTCAATCCCAATACATACGGATTTCAAGCGCAGATCGAGATCGGCGGCCGTCTTTGGTACATAGAG
The DNA here is from genome assembly GCA_017938205.1 of Clostridia bacterium. Lineage (GTDB taxonomy): Bacteria > Bacillota > Clostridia > Oscillospirales > CAG-272 > UBA1740. The sequence continues at coordinate 7,412 of JAGBCA010000006.1, read as the reverse complement.
CTGCAATCTGACAGTGTTTCTACACTGATCGTAGAGCCATAACAAGATAATCACCCGCGATCCTTTACGGACGGCGGGTGATTTTTATAGGATATTATTTCTTCTCCACGAGGAAGAAGTACGGTGCGGTGGGAGAATTGATGATGCGGAATTTCGAGGCACAAAGCTTGAAGCGGCTGAGGGTGGAAAGGTATTCCTCGAGCATTTCTCCCTCCAATGCCCCCTCCTCATGACCGGGATAAATAGCGATCAGAAGAACGCCGTCCGGCGCGAGAGCTTCGAGTGCAGCCTGCACGGCAGGCAGGGTGGTTTCGCGCATCGTTGTGATATGCTTTTTTCCGCTTCTCGGCAGATATCCGAGATTGAACATTCCCGCCTTGATCGGCTCCTTGATATAGTCTGCCATTTTATGGTGGGAGTCGCAGATCAGAGTATAGTTTTCGGGGGCGCCGTTTGCCTCGAGGTGCGCGCGCGTGGAGATCAAGGCCTCCTCCTGAATGTCAAAGGCATACACGCGGCCGCTCGCGCCGACGGTTTTCGAGAGAAAGAGCGTATCGCCGCCGTTTCCCATCGTGAAATCTGCAGCAACGTCCCCTTCACCGAGATGCTGCAGAATAAAATACTGATGCAATTCGTTCAGATCGATCATAAGCTTTCTTTTTCCTTTTTCTTCGGTCATACGTCTTTCACGCCCTCCACTTCCTCGGGAGAGGCGGCAGGCTTTACGTAGGCGGTGTAGTTCGTTTTATAGGTGACGAAGCCGCTCTTTGCGCCCGTGGGCTTTTTGATATTTTTCACACGCGTATAGTCTACGGCGACGAGATCGCTCTCCCTACCCTTGGAATGATAGGCGGCAACGGATGCGGCCTGCGTATAGTCAAGCTCCGAGGGCTCTTCCCCATCGCAGAGAAGGATCGCGTGCGAGCCGGGCATATCCTTGGCGTGGAACCAAAGATCCCCCTTGGTTGCAACCTTGAAGGTGAGATAGTCGTTCTGGGTGTTATTCTTTCCAACGAGAAGGCGGTAGCCCGATGCGGTGACAAACTCCATCGGCTTTTGCTTTGACACCTTCTGCGGACGGTAGCCCTTCATGCGCGAGGCGTAGCCGCTGTGATATAGCTCGTCCCGGATCTGGAGAAGATCCTCCTCCGAGGTGGCGCGCAGAAGGAAATCCTGCACGCTTTCAAGATAGAGAAGCTCTCTTTCCCATTCTTCGATCAAGGCGGTGAGCATTTCCTTGGCGTTTTTCTGCTTGGTGTAAAGCTTATACATACGCTGGGCGTTTTGTGCGGGAGAGAGGCGGGCATCCAAGGGCACCGTGACCGTGGGGGTGCTTTCATCGTAATAATCCACGCAGGTAAGTGCAGTATCGCCGCGCTTCAAAAGATAGATATTGGCTGTGATGAGGTCGCCGTTTCTTTTATATTCGGCGGCCTTTTCGCTTTCAAGGAGCGCTTCTCTTTGCAGGGCGATCTTCTTTTCCGTGCGGCTGATGGCGTGCGAAAGAAGGGTTACAATATCTCTTGCACGCTGATGGATCTTTTCCAGACGGTCACGCTCAGCAAAATAGGCATCAAACATTTCACAAAGATCCGCGTAGTGCTTTTTCTCCGTGCTTGCGCCGAGGTAGGTTATATCCATATAGGAATTGTCCGAGGGCTTGCCCTCTGCGTTATAAACCATGGTGGGGCGATAGGCATGTGCCTTCAGAAGCGCTTGCCATTCAAAGAACACGGCGCTCACGCGCTCCTTTTCAGCCGAGGCAAGCGGCGTGTCTATACCGCCCGTGGCACGGAAGCAAAGCTCGTGCGCGATCTGCGTGGCGATGCCCGAAAAATTCATGGTTATGAACTTTTCCACGGTGCGCTCCGAGGGAAAAGAATCCCAGCACGAGGAAAAGATCTCGGCGGTTGCATCAAGAGGCGAGGTCTTTCCCTGCCCTTCGGGGAGGCGGTACTGCATACCCGGAAGCACCTGGCGGATGGTGGAGGCGGCAAAATCGATCAGCTTCATCGCCGTGATGATCTTTCCCGCCTCGTCCGTTAAAATCAAGTTGGCATACTTGCCCATGATCTCGCAGATCAGATGCAATTCGACCTGATAGCCCATCTCGTCATAGGCAGAAAAGCAGAGTCTTGCAATACGATCAAAGCCCGGCTGCTCCGTGCGCAAAAGACGCGCACCGCCGAGGTGCTTACGTAGCTGCATACAAAGCATCGGGGCCTTCAAGGGGTTTTCCTTGCTCTGCTCCGAAAGCTGCATACGCGGCGCGTTTGGCCCGACATTAAAAACAAGACGCTTGGTTTCGCCCTTAGAGCGCAGAACGAGATCCACCTCGTCCGCCTGGGGCTGGAGCACGCGCTCTACCTTTGCATCTATAAACCGCGCATCGATCTCAGAGAGAACGGCGCGCATCATACAAGCATCGTATGCCATGTTGTTTCCTTTCTTTTTCCTATATAGGGACTTCCTCTACGCAAAGCGAGCGAAGCGAGACGGAAAAACCGCCTTCTACGCGATATTCGCCGCCTGCGGCAAAATACGAGTGTCCTGCCTCGGCACGCCCGATCCGATAGAGATAGGCGAGCGCAAGCATATGCATCACATCATCGGCGAAAACAGTGCCCCGACCGCTTTGGCAGGCGCGAAGCTTCAGCACATCACCTTCCGGCGAGGCAAAGCAGATCGGCAGACCGAGGATATTGGCATCTGCCGAGCGCAGGCCGCCCGCAAGAGAAAGATCCACGGCTTCTACCGCCTCGGATCCAATCAGAACGAATGCAAACGGAGCACTAAAAAGTGCCGCCGTATGCTCTGCATTTGCGTTAAAAACTTTTATATTTTCAAACATTTGTTTGCATATTTTGCGTTTTTGAGGTATTTTCCCGGTTAGATCGTGGGAGAGAGGCAAGGTAATTATTTTCTCGCTTTCGCATTCCATCGCGATCTCTCTCATCGGCCATCCAGCCGATACACCGAGGTAATAGGAAGCGGCACGCAGGGCCTGCGGTGTAGGGGCGCTTCCCCAAATGGGAGAGTGCGTCAACATACCAACGTCGGCCGAAAGCGTGGGATATAGCGCGGTGGCTGCCGTTTCCGCATTCTTTATATATGCCTGCGCCTGCTCCTTCGTATCGAAGGAAGCGAGGGCGTGCTTTTCCTGTCCGTCATAAAGTGTTTTATATCTCATACTGTCACCCAAAGAGGCGATTTGCCTCACTACAGTATATGACGGAGGGGCGGTTTATTTTCTTGCCTTTAAGTGCGAAAGAAGTGCCTCGGGGCGATTTTCCACGCGGCCGCCCATCACCTCGTAAAGAAGATAGGTGAGCCCTTCCCCGATCGAATTTCCGCGATAACCCATAGCAGAAAGTTCTTTTCCGCCCACGGCAAGATCCGCAAGCGTTGTGCAGGGGTGCTTTTCGATCAGAGCCAAAAGATCCTTTAGGCGTTTTTCATCGGTCATGGAGAGTGCTACACGGATGCGAAGGGCAGAGATTGCCCCCTCCGTCTGGAGATGGTGAAGAAGCAGGCAAAGGCTTTCTTCGTTTCCTTTATCGTCATCAAAAAGATGCGTGAGAATGGATACGCCGCGGCGCAGAAACGCACGGTCGGTGCGCAAGGCAAGGGCTGCACTCTCAAAGCGGCTTGCATTACGCTTTGCATTTTCGGGGGTGGCGCGGGCTCCTTCCGTCTTTTGCTGCGCAAAAGCCACCTCCCTCCCGGAGGGAGGCAAGGGTTCGGGGGAGAACGTATGTGCATCTTCCTTCGCGGAGGGAGGCATCAGGGCGAAGAGGAGAAGCATTCTTTCCTCTGCCAAAAGCCCTTCGAGGGAAGGAATATCAGAAACCGCGAGATCCGAAAGCGCGGGAATGGCAACGGCCAAAACGTCCGCAAACGAAAGAAGGATACGGCGCGCATCCTTGCCGCCGAGAAGTTTTTTCCATTCCACGAGCACGCGCTCGGCGCTGACGAAGGATAAAAGCCGCGCACATTTTCTCATGGCGGCGGCGGTGTTTTCCTCGATTGCAAATCCAAGCGTTGCGGAAAAACGCAGGCCTCGCAAAATGCGAAGGGCATCCTCGGTAAATCTGCGCTCCGGCTCGCCAACGGCGCGGATGATTTTTTTCTCCAGATCTTCCCTGCCGCCGTACAGATCCGTCAGCCCTCCGTTGGGGCTATAGCACATGGCGTTGACGGTAAAATCCCTGCGTGCAAGATCCTCGGAGAGCGTTTTCGTGAAGATGACCTCCTCGGGATGCCGATGGTCGACATATTCGCCGTCCACGCGGTAGGTGGTGATCTCATAGGGCGTACCGTGCAAAAGAAGCGTGAGCGTTCCGTGCTTGATGCCGGTTTCAACCGTGCGCTCCCCTGCAAAGACCGCCTTCATTTCCTCCGGGCTTGCCGAGGTGGTGATATCAATATCGAAGGGCTCCTTGCCCATCAGAAAGTCCCGAACGCAACCGCCTACGACGTCCGCGCGGTGGCCGTGCGCTTCCAGCGTTTTTATAATGTATAAAACGTCCTCGCCAAGCGTTAGCTTCACAGACAAGTCCTCCCTTCTTTTTTCGATATTTTAGTATAGCAAATATTTTGCGGTTTGTCAAATTGTTTTCATGGAAACGGTGTATTTTTGCGAACTTACAGATTTTTCTTGACTTTTGCCCCTATCGGTGATAAAATATAAATGCCAAACTAATCGAATATTGCAAAAAAGGTATAAATTTCCGTTATGGGAGAGGTATGCCCTTTTTCGGTATACACAAAATAGAGTTTGATAAAATGCAAATTCCAATTTTTGTGTATAGGGGCTTTATACCTTTTTGCAAAGATTAGTTTGGCGACTATCGGAGTTTGCGTTTTTGTGCGCTTACTTCGGTAGGCGCATTTTTTATTTTAAAGGAGAAAAAAGGTGGAAAAGGAAACCGTAACAACAGATCTCGTGAGTTTAAGAAGCGGATTGTCTCTCATTTCAAAGTACACGGATGAAATACGAAAGGAAGAACAAAACAGAAGCAAGTCTATTGAAAAAATCGATCAAATACGAGCAGAAAAAGAAGAAGCTCAGAACAAGATTGCAGCACTGCAAAAGGAATTAGAAGATGCCAAGAAAAACTATGAGGAAACAAAGTATGCATATGAGGGCTTTGATGACAAAGTGCTTTCGAGCAAAGATAATGACGAGACGAGCATAAAGCAAACCGTTGACGCTACAAAGCCCCAGCCCAAAAAATTCGCCTTCGATCCCGATTCTTGCAATTTTAACCCCATGATATTTCGCGGATTCTATAAAGAGTTTTTAGACAAATCATTATTGTGGATTAAGGTTGCAATCAGTGTTTATTTCGCCGGTGTTGTAATACTCCTATTTGGTGGCGCAGGAAGTAGTTTTATGCCCATAATAATTTATGTTATATGGGGATTAACTGCATCGCCGGTCGCGTTTGCGATTTTGCTTCCAATTATATGGGGACTCTTATATATAATTAAAGATTTTGCAAATTATATTTTTTGTCCAACAATCGACATAATAAAAGTACTTTTTTATAATACATTTGAATTGCCGAAAGAGAAACGTCTCTTTAAAGCACAGTATAATACCTTGGTAGAAAACGAAAGAAATGCATTATTAAAAAAGAGGCAAGGGCAAAAAAACGCATTAAAACAAAAGCTTGATTCTGCCAAAAAAGCATCGGAGAAATGCGAAAAAATGCTCAAAAGCGTCACTATTCAAAATCGCGATTTTGATTCGAATATTCGCATGTTAAGCACAGAAATACAATTAATCGAACAAGAAATCGAAAAACAAGCAAAAAAATCCCAGAATCTTGCAAATGCTTTAGAAGATACATATGGCATCACGCTGTCTCCTACCGATTGGTCTCACCTGGATATAATTTTACACTTTTTAATGACAGGCCGTGCAGATACCCTGAAGGAAGCTCTGCAACAATTAGATAGGCAGAAACAAACCGATCAAATCGTTGGTGCCATAAAATCTGCTGAAGAAGCGATCGGCAGTCATATTCGAACCGCAATCTCGGGGCTTGGCCAAGCGCTCGCAATCAGCTTTGAAAGGATCGACGATAGATTAAAAGCGCTTTCTATGGATATGGTATCAGTTGGCGAATCAATGAACAAAAAGCTCGATTTCCAAAACCAAAGACTGGATTCCCAAATCAGTCTTCAAGAAATGAATGCCGCACTTCTTGAAAAATCAAACGTAACCAGCGAAACATTGTTAAACGATTTGCGATACAACCAGCGGTTTTGGATCAAGTAATATAGGAAATACCCAAGGGATTCTTTATAGAAAAACTTGGGTATTTTTCTATGTTTATTCCTCTCCGTTTTTGGAAATACTGTCCTTGAAATAAAAAACGGAGGTACGTATGTTTAAGCACGAAAAGCAGTTATTTCATCCCGTGGAGGTAGAGAGAGCGAATCCGCAGTATGCGGTGCTTTTGCAGGAGCAGCTCGGCGGCGGCAACGGAGAGCTGAAGGCGGCAATGCAGTATATGTCGCAGAGCTTTCGCATTAAGGATCCCGAGATCAAGGATCTTTTCCTTGATATTGCGGCGGAGGAGCTTGGCCACATGGAGATGGTGGCGCAGACCATCAATCTGCTGAACGGTCATGACGTGGATTTCACGAAAGTGCAGGCAGGCGAGGTGCAGACGCACGTTTTGCTTGGGCTGAATCCCGGGCTGATCAATTCCTCGGGTTATTCCTGGACGGGCGATTACGTGACCGTTACGGGCGATCTTTGCGCCGATCTGCTCTCCAATATCGCATCGGAGCAAAGAGCCAAGGTCGTTTATGAATATCTTTACCGACAGATCGAGGACAAGAAGGTGAGAGAAACCATCGATTTCCTTCTTAATCGCGAAGAAGCGCATAATCAGATGTTCCGCGATGCCTTCAACAAGGTGCAGGAAACCGGCTCCAACCGCGATTTTGGAACAACCAAGGCGGCAAAGATGTATTTTTCCCTCTCCAACCCCGGCCCGAACACCTTTGCGACAGGTGAAACGCACAAGCCTTCATTTCAGTAAAACGAGCACGGATTTTTGGTATAATAAGAGGGTAGCTCAAGTTCATAAAACTTGAGCTACCCTCAAATGCGCTAAGGGGATAGGGGGATCCCACGCGAAAATTTTCGTTCTTCGAGGCGAGAGGTCTCGCCTGCGGGCTCGGTCCCTCACGGCTCTGGCGTTATTAACGCCATTCACTACCGCTCGGCCGCTTCGCTACGTACAAAAGTACGTCGAGCCTCGAAAACGGAAATAGAAAATGACCTATATTTTAATGGAGAAATTCGTAGAATTTCCACCTTATATACCATATTTCTTAGCTCATTTATTGTTTTTGGAGTTTTTTCATTATATTTCGGTCATTTTCGTTTGCGC
>JAGBCA010000026.1 GCA_017938205.1 Clostridia bacterium | reverse complement strand
TTTTCTATTTCCGTTTTCGAGGCTCGACGTACTTTTGTACGCCTCACGCCTCGAAGAACGAAAATTTTCGCGTGGGATCCCCCTATCCCCTTAACGCATTCGAGGGTAGCTCAAGTTTTTAAAGCTTGAGCTACCCTCTTTCTTGTTTTAAAAAGAAATAAAAGGATATTTCGTTACACGCTCGATCACCTTCCCGGCATCCTCCTTGGCATCCCAGAGCATCTCGGCAAGGAGAGCCACGGGCATTGGGATCTTTCCTTCGAAGCATCCGTCCTCTACGAGCATTTGTGCGATCGGGGCGTTGCCCTTTTCTGCAATCAGGGCGACCGTTCTTCTTGCAAGCTCAGCGTTGCGAAGCCAACCTGCGGTCACGTTTTTCCAAAGCGGTGCCTTGAGGGCGGTGCGCTCTCTCACGAATTCCTTCGGGTATTCGCCCATCACGTAAGGATGCGAGAAATGCTCAAAGCGCCCCCAGTTGAGGCAAACGAGGCCCTTCAGCACCGCGCCGAAGCGCTCGTTCTCGCCGCGCAGGGAAAGGAGCTTTTCGGTCAGGGCAAGGGTCTCGTCAAAGCCATCGGCTTCATAGCTGCGGTAGCTGTATGGAAACGCGCCGCAGTCCTCCCAGACGATGTATACGCGCGGATCGACCTTGGCAATGATCTCGGTTTTTGTCTTTACCGAGGTTGCATGCAGGCCGAACTGAATGTGCAGATCGGGATGGCGGGAGAGAAGTGCGCCTGCCGTATCGTTAACGAGGCGCACCACGAGATCGGCAACGCTCTTGCCGTTCACGCTGTCCTTGTTCATTTCGGTGAAGGACTGGAAATAGATGCCGTCGCCGAGGCCTGCGTATTCCTCCTCGTAGGTGCGGATCGCGCCCTCCTTGATGCGTGCAAGCATGGCATCGTCGCTATCCGCAACCACCTGTTCGAGCTTACTGCTGTTGTCCCAGCCCCAGGCATAGCCCCAAACGATTTTGATACCGAGCGAATGCGCATAGGAAACGATCTCTTCCGCGTTGATCGGGCAACGGTCGTTCCAGATTACGGCCTCGTTTAAGCGCAGGCGCGCCATATTGTCGAAAAAGCCGCGATAATCGTAGATCATATGTCCCCAGGTCCAGATCGCGCGGGTGGGGATCCTCGGTGCGGTGGAGAGCGAGAAGGCAGGGAGATCTGATTTCAAAAGACAGCCGAAGTGCCCGTCCGTGTAGTAATCTCCCTCCGTGGAAAGGCGTGCAAGATATTTGTTGCAAAAATCCGCACAGCCGTAGAGAACGCCTGCCTCGTCATATCCTGCGATCAAGAGAATATCGGTTTCACCGTCCTCTTTCTTGCCAACGTGGATGGCGTAGCCTTCCGTTTCGCCCGGAATAGAGATCACGCCGCGCTCGGCGTATTTCTTCAGGAGCGGATGCGTTTTCGGGCATCCAACCGCCAAAACCGTATGCTCGGAGAGGAGCGTGTCCGTTATCTTATCGCAGGTGAGAACGGGAAGCACCGTGTAGCCCATATGCGAGGCAAGCGCACCTGCAAGGAAATTCACGCCTTTTTTTGCAAGGCCGTGATAGCTGTCGGTGATAAGGATCAGAGGCTTTTTCATTTCGTTTCTCCTTCGTGCCGTTTTTCTTTCATTGTAGCATAAAGCGAGTGGAGAAAGAATATCCATATTTCTCAAAAGAAATATCAATTTTTCATATTTGAAAAAACGAGAAAATGTATTGACACCCATTTCCTTCTGTGCTATCATTAAGAAAAAAGGAAGGAGGCGCGCCTTTGGCAAAAATCTATAAGGACAAAAGATCCTTGATCGTGCAGAACGCTTTTCTGGATTTTCAAACGGGGGAGCTGCGTTCTCCGATCGAAACGGCGGGCTACACGGTCGTGCAGGTGGCGGAGTCCTATTTTATCGGCGGATTTCCGATGAAGGAGCATCGCCAGCACTGCGATCTAGAGATCACCCTGCCGATCACGGGAAGCCTCGTTTCCTCGGCGGACGGCGCGGCGGAGCGGGTTTGCAAAAACTGCGTGTATTTCTCCTTCGGCGGCGAGATGCACGGGCTTTCTGCACCGAGCAGCTGTCGGTTTTTAACGCTTGCGCTGAATATGAAAAAGGCCACCGCGCCGATCCTTTCCGAGCTTCGCGCGCGCTTTTCGGAGCATCGAACCCGGCAGGGGGCGGAGGCTGCGCAGATCATGGCAAGGATCGTTTCGGAATTTTCGGGAGAGAGACGTCCGCATTTTGAGATCTATCTCGATGCCTTGACCTGCGAGCTTCTCGTGCTTCTTTTGCGCGTGGATTCCGTGCCGTCAGCCACGGTGCGCTCTGCCGATCGTCTGCCTGAGATCGTCAACTACATCGACTGCAATTATCTTTCGATCTGCTCGCCCGAGGAGCTTTCGCGCTTTGGCTATTCCTATCATTATATCTGTAAGCTTTTCAAGGAGACCTACGGCGTATCACCAAACGCGTATCTTCTCTCAAAGCGCATGGATCACGCGGCGCGTCTGCTTTCGGAGGGAAACAGCGTTTCCTCCACCTCGGTCACTCTCGGATATTCCTCGCCTTACAATTTCAGCCGCGCCTATAAAAAGCATTTCGGCTATCCGCCGAAGGGAAAGAAGCGTTCTTAAAAAGGAGAAAACAATGACGAAAAACAGCCATGAATATGAGTATTCCGTGTTCCGTGCCACCATGCCCTCGATGCGCTACGATGGAAAGGAGCCGTTTGCCACCTGGCAGGCGCGCGCAAGAGAAAAGCTTTCAGAGCTTTTGGGGCTTCCTTTGAAAAACGGCGCTTGCGAGGCGATCATTGAATATAAAAGGGAAGAGGGTACGCATACGGAATACCGCTTTTTGGTGGAGACCGAGCCGGGGTACACCGTGCCCTGCCATCTCCTCGTGCCGAAGGCGGTGAAGGAACCCGTTCCGCTCGCAATCTGCCTTTCGGGGCACGGCGGCGGTATGCACGTGGCGCTCGGCAAGCCGAAATGCGAGGCGGATGAAAAGTCACTTGCCTCCTGGCCGCACCGCGCCATGGCAAAGCGCGCTGTCGAAGAAGGGCGCGCCGCGCTTGTGATCGAGGCGCGAAATTTCGGCGAGAGCAGTCTTGAGGGGTATGGAACAAGCTGCATGGAGGCTTCGAAGATCGCGCTTCTTTGCGGGCGCACCGTGATCGGAGAGAGGGTGCACGATGCTTGCCGCATTCTCGATGCGGTGGGAAAGGCTTTCCCAAAAATCGATATGGAAAATATCGTTTGCACCGGAAATTCGGGCGGCGGCACGGTCACCTTTTATCTTGCGTGCTTAGACGAGCGCATCAAAGCGGCGATGCCCTCCTGCTCGGTCTGCAATTTTGAAAGCTCCATTGCCGCGATGCCGCATTGCCTTTGCAACCATATCCCCTCCATTCGCCGCTATTTTGAGATGGGAGATCTCGGCGGATTGATCGCGCCGAGGCTTCTCGTTGTTGCAACGGGCAAGGAGGATGAGATCTTCCCCTTGGAGGGGGCGAAGGAGACCTTTGCCATGATAGAGTCGCTCTACACGACGGCAGGGGCGAAGGATCGGTGCGTTCTTTGCATCGGAGAAAAGGGGCATCTGAACTACGCCGATCTCCTTTGGGATGCACTGCACAGCTTTGATTTTTAAATTAAAATGCACACAGTTTGTAAATAACTGTGTGCATTTATCTTATTTTGTGAGAGTTTCAATAAAATCAAGAACCATCTCTCCGAAGATTCCTTTGACGGGGCTTACGATATCGCAATAGTGACAATGGGTGCCGTGCATCACCTTATGGTCGAAATTTGTATGCCCGAAATGCCTCAGCGTGGAAAGCACCAATAGGATCTGCTCGTAGCGCCCATCAATATCGTTGTCCGAAACGATAAAGCGCATAGGGGCATATTTTTCTGCTTTGCCGACGTGGTAGAGCGGTGCCGTTTCGTCCACGATGATGCGGCGGGCGTCTTCGCCCGCATATTTGAGAACGGTGAAGTGCTTGGTTGGCTGACCTGCATCGTGAAACCAACCTGCGATCTCCGTGGGATCAACGCCGACGGCGCGGAGATATTTTTCGTCAAAGCAAAGCATCATGGAAAGATAGCCGCCTGCCGAGCTTCCGCCAACGTAGATGCCTTCGGCATTTCCGTAGGCCGATATGTTCTCCTTTACCCACGCAACCGCCGCGGCGCAGTCCTCGATGAACGCGGGATATTGCACCTCGGGATACTTTCGGTAATCTACCGCCACGGCGGCAACACCGTTTGCGGCAAGCACCTTCATGGATTCCGCGCCGGAGAGCCGATCCTCGTTTTCAAGCCCGCCACCGTGAAAATAAATAAACACGGGAAAGCTTTCGGTATCCGGAAGATAGAGATCCAGCATCTGCATCGGGTGCTTTTCTTTGGTATAGTATATATCAAGAACCGTTTTCATGGAAAAAAACTCCTGCGGGCTGTGAGATCGTTTTGTGTCAGATGGGCAGATCTTGAATAAAATCAAGAACCAGAGCGCCAAGACCGCCTTCCTTGCCATCCACGGTGTTGCAGTAATGACAGTGCTTGCCGTGCATCACCTTATGGTCGTAGCGCGAGTAGCCGAAGTGCTTCATTGTGGAAAGCACGAGCATCGTCTGCTCGTAGCGGTTTTCCATATCGTTGTCCGAAACGATGAAGCGCATCGGAGAATGCTCCTTTTGCGTTCCGATATGGTAGAGCGGTGCGCTTTCGTCCACGATGACGCGGCGTTCGTCCTCTCCGCTGTATTTAAGCACGTTAAAGTGCTTGGTCGGCTGCCCCGCATCGTGAAACCAGCCTGCGATCTCCAAGGGATCGATGCCAACGGCGCGGAGGTATTTCGGATCAAAGCAGAGCATCATGGAAAGATAACCGCCCGCAGAGCTTCCGCCTGCGTAGATGCCCTCCACGTTGCCGTACTTTGAAAAATTCTTTTTTACCCAAGCGATCGCCAGAGCGCAATCCTCAATAAATTCGGGGTATTTTGCCTCGGGGTACATTCTGTATTCCACGCTTGCCACGGCAACGCCGTGCTCGGCAAGGAAGATCATAGATGCCGCGCTTCCCGTGCGATCACCCGCAACGAGGCCGCCGCCGTGGAAATAGACGAAAACGGGAAAGCTTTCCTGTTCGGGAAGATAGAGGTCAAGCATACGGAAGGCGTCGTCCGCAAAGGGAACGTTTTTGATATGCTTCATAAGTCTATTCCTTTCTTTGCCGAGAAATCAAGGCTGGATTTCATCCACAAGCTTTTTCGCCAGCGCGATATGCTCGGGGCGGATCGGCTCGTCAAAATCCGAGAAGGTGTTCTCCGATACGCGCTTGCCCGTCAGCATTCGAAGCCAGAGCAGTCCCGCCGCATAGCGGCCAAGACCAAGGGTGAGGTGATAACCGTCGCGGTGCACCTGCTCCACGCCGGATTTGAGGAGTGAAAGCATCAGCTCGCCCGAGGGGATCAGGCCGTCAAAGCCCTCCTCCTTTTCGGCCTCGCGATAGCAACGGATCACGTCGCCAAACATTTCTTCCGCCTTGCCGCTCGGATAGTAGGAAAGGAGCTTATCGCTGCCCTCCGCATAGCCCCAGGTTTCGTGCAGGTAGAGCTTCGCCTTCGGGCAGTATTCGCGGATATACAAAACCAATGCGTGCAGATAGGGCTGATAGTATTCCTTTTTAAAGCTTTCGTGGCTTGCCTGCTGGATGGTGATCACGTCCCATTCGCGGGAGCGGCCGATGAGCGCTTCCTTCAGCGAAATGGAAAAGCCTGTGCTTTTGCCGTTAAATTCCAGCGTGTACGCTCGCTCCCCCGATTTCATGTTGCGGAAGTGCCGCTCTAAAGAGCATCCGCCGATATAGAGGTTTACGACATTGAGTGTTTCTCCCTGCGCGTGAGCGATATCTGAAAGATACCGTGTTGCATCCTGTGAAAAGCTGTTTCCGATGGCAAGTACGTCCATTTTCTTTCTCCTTTATGCTTGCTTGGCCTCTGCGGCCTTGTCCAAGCGGTAGTTGCGGATATACATGACAAGATCCGCGCTTACCATAATGAAGTTGAGGAAGTAGAAAAACAGCACGTACCACTTCTGGCCGATATTTGCCATATACGCCTCGTTTACAAACTTGGAGGCGATACCGGCAATATAGCCGAAGAGGATGAGAAGAAGGAAGGGAAGACTCTTGCCCTTCGTGGTTCTCGCCTTGTAGGACTTCATCACGTTCAGCGGCCAGGAGGCGCCGAAGCTGACGATCATAATGATTTCAAGAATTTCAGACATTTGGGAATTTCCTTTCAGTATTATATTATAGATCCATTATAGCACGAAGAAATGTTCATGTAAAGCATTAAATAAAGTATTGCCGCTTTCACTTGACAGTGAAAGCAGAAGGTGCTATACTAAATAAAAATGAAGAAGGGAAGACCCCTTATGGATCTTTTGCAGTTGAAGTATTTTTGTGATGCGGCGGTGAGCGAGAATTTTTCGCAAACGGCGCGCAGATTTTTCGTTCCCCCCTCGGGCATCTCGCAGTCGATCGGGCGGCTGGAGCGTGAGCTTGGCTGCGCGCTCTTTCAGCATCGGGGCAACCGCGTTTCCCTCAACGAGGCGGGCAGGCGGTTTTATCAGAGCGCCTCTGCGGCGCTTGCGCTTCTTTCCGATGGCGTGGAGGCTTTGAAGGAGAGGGAGGGCGTTGTCAGCGGCGAGCTGGATATTGTTTGCAGCTGCAGCCGCCGTCTTGTTACCCGCGCGATCGAGCGCTTTTCGATGCTTTATCCCGAGGTCGATCTGCTCCTTCGCAACGAGCTGCCGAAAAACGCGGACTACGATCTTCTGATCGCGGATAACTGCCCCTTTTCTTATCAGAGAAGGGAGCTGATCTCGGATGAGGCGATCTGCCTTGCCGTTCCCGCGGGGCATCCGCTCGCAAAGCGTGAGAATATTTCCGTTTCGGAGCTTGCGGGCGAGAGATTTATTTGTATGCCGGAGAGATCCAGCCTTTACGAGATCACCGTGAAGGCCTGCACCGCCGCAGGCTTCGTGCCCAATATTGCCATTCGCCTGGACGATCCATTTTATATCCGAAAATACGTGGAGCTTGGGCTTGGCATTGTTTTCGTGCCCGAAATTTCCTGGGCGGGGCTGTTTTCGGACGGCGTTGTGATCCGTCCCTTGCCGGGACTGCGCCGAAGGGTGTACGCCTATCTGCCGGCCGATGGGCACAAGAAGCGAGCCGCCGAACGGTTTCTTGAGGTGCTTTCCGAGGTTTGCAAATGATCGCTTGTTTTTTATATATTCCTCTTGCATTATATAAGATCTTGTGATATACTAAGCCCAAAAGGAACGGAGGCGTGGGATATGCAGACAACGGAAACTGCCGTTTTGAAGAAATACAATCTGATCGGAGATGCGATCTATTATCACCATTGCCGCACGGAGGCCACGGGCGAGGAATATCTGCACCCCTCCGAGGCGCACCGCCAGCACGAGATGCTCCTGCTTTTGGAGGGGGAGATCTCTTATATTATTGATGGAGAAACCTACACCGCAGGGCCGGGGGATATGATCTTCGTTGCGCCGGGAGAGATCCACGCCATCCGCATCGACGGTAAAAAGCCGTACGAGCGGCTCGTGCTGCTCTTTGAGCTGGAGGCCTTGCAGCAGATGATGCGCGAGCTTTCGGTCTCGCTTGCGGCATTTTCGCAGGATGCGGAAAAGCGGCCGCATATCCTTCCGCGCGCCCTTGTTTCGGAATACGGGCTCGATCGGCTGTTTTTCGAGATCTTTTCCTGCGAGGATGCGGATCAGTATAAAAGGCTTTTTATTCTTTCAAAGCTGCTTTGCTTCATGATCCAAACGGATAAATTGATAGGTGCGAATCAGGAGTGCTTTGCCGCCCCGATCTCCACGGATGCGCTCACTTCCGCCGCGGTCACTTATATCAACGAGCATATCGGTGAGCCGATCCGCTTGGAAAAAATGGCGAAGGACCTCTTTGTCAGCCAATCCACTCTCTGCCATAGATTCGCAAAAAGCATGAATATGACAACTATGAATTACATTTTGACAAAAAAGATGCACCGTGCCGCCGAGCTTTTGGAAAAAGGACACTCTGCGGCAGAGGCGGCCTCCATGGTGGGGTACGATAACTATACCTCGTTTTTCTACAACTTCAAGCGCCTGATGGGAAAAGCACCCGGGGCGCGCTGAAAAAGGTGCTGTCTCATTAAGAATCCAATAAAATCAAGGCAAAAAAGAGAAAAATGCAGTAAGAACTATAATCTTGGCGGATTCTTAATGAGAACACACCGGGGGCGAACGGATTTAGAGGAGAAATCGTCGGATGATAATCAAGCGAAGCATATCTGTAAGTTTACTTACAAGTATGCAAGCGAAGATTGCTTTTCGGTGGCTCG
>JAGBCA010000005.1 GCA_017938205.1 Clostridia bacterium | reverse complement strand
TCTCGGTTTCCCAAGAAAACATTAACGAGATTCTTTCGCACTTACATGTGCTAAAAAAATTTCCTTTGTTGTTCAATTTTCAAAGAGCAAGTGCCCTCAAAAAGAGTTCCCTCTCGAAGCGGGCTTGTCTATTATATCAAAACTTTTTTCGTTTGTCAACCCCTTTTTTCAAGTTTTTTTATTTTTTTGGAAAAATATTTATGCCTTTCCAAAGCAAAACAGAAAAAATATCGGTTTGCATCCCATAAAAAAGAAGAAATTTGACAAACATACTATAAAATGTAAATAAACGTCTTTTTTCATTCTTAACTATTGACATTAAGCAGATCAAGTGCTATAATACATTTAGCACTCAAAAGGTGAGAGTGCTAAAAACAAAAAAAACGGCGTCTGCGAAGCACGGCGCGCTTTGCTTTATAATAGAAAGGAAGAAAACAAAATGCAGAAGAAGCAGTTTAAAACAGAATCCAAAAAGCTTCTGGATATGATGATCCACTCGATCTATACGCACAAGGAAATTTTCCTTCGTGAGCTGATCTCCAATGCATCGGATGCCATTGACAAGCGTTATTTTCACTCTCTGAAGGAGGGCGGCACCACCGGCATCGGCAAGAGCGATTTTGAGATCACGCTTTCCGTGAACAAGGAGGCGCGCACGCTGACGATCTCTGACAACGGTTGCGGCATGAGCGCAGAAGAGCTGGAGAACAATCTCGGAACGATCGCAAAGAGCGGATCTTATGATTTCAAGAAGAACAACGACCAGGGCGAGGAGATCGACATCATCGGTCAATTCGGCGTTGGCTTTTATTCCGCCTTTATGGTGGCTGACAAGATCACCGTTTGCACGAAGACCGAAAACGGTGAGAGCCATATGTGGGAATCCGAGGGTGCGGACGGCTACAAGATCGGCCCCGCCGAGAAGGCCACCGTTGGCACGGAGGTGATACTCCACATCCTACCCGATACCGAAGAGGAAAAATACAGCGATTATCTTGAGGAATACCGTCTCAAGAGCCTCGTGAAAAAATACTCCGACTACATTCGCCATCCCATCAAAATGGCCGTGACCTCCCATAAGAAAAAGGAGGACAGCGACGAATTTGAAGAGACAACCGAGATCCAGACGCTTAACAGCATGGTTCCTCTCTGGAAGAAGAGCGCATCCGAGGTCAGCGAAGAGGAATACAACCGTTTCTACTCCGATAAGTTCTTTGATTATGAGCCTCCTTGCCGCGTGATCACGCAAAATTCCGAGGGTACGGCGACCTTCACGGCACTGATGTTTATTCCCTCGCACGCGCCTTATAATTATTATAGTAAGGATTATGAAAAGGGCTTGGAGCTTTATTCCAGCGGCGTGATGATCATGGAAAAGTGCGCCGATCTCTTGCCCGATCATTTCAGCTTTGTGAGAGGCCTTGTGGATTCCTCGGATCTTTCACTGAACATTTCGCGCGAGCTTCTCCAGCACGACCGCCAGCTGAAGGTGATTGCGAAGGCACTTGAAAAGAAGATCAAGGGCGAGCTTGAAAAGCTTCTGCGCACCGACCGTGAAAAATATGAGAAGTTCTTCTCCGCCTTTGGCGCGCAGCTCAAATACGGTCTTTATACCGATTGGGGTGCACACAAGGACGTTTTGCAGGATCTGATCCTTTTCCACGGTGCGAAGCTCGGCAAGAGCCTTACGCTGAAGGAATACACCGAGGCGATGCCCGAGGGACAGAAGGACATTTACTATGCTTGCGGCGAAACCGCAGATAAGATCCTGATGCTCCCGCAGGTGGAGGCTGTGCTCGCAAAGGGCTACGAGGTTCTCTGCTTTACCGAGGACGTGGACGAATTCGCCGTAAAGATGCTTGGCAAATATGCCGAGAAGGATTTCAAGAACGTAACGGCAGAGGCGCTGGATCTTTCTACCGAGGAGGAAAAGAGCGCGCTCGAGGAGGCAAACAAGAATGCCGAGGCTATGCTTGCCTTTATGAAGGAGAGCCTTGGAGATGCGGTTTCTGCCGTTCGCTTCACGGCATCGCTCAAAAATCACGCCGTTTGTCTTTCCAGCGAAGGTGAGGTCTCCATCGAGATGGAAAAGGTGCTGAACAAAATGCCCGGTGCGGGCGGCGAGGTCAAGGCCAATATGGTACTGGAGATCAACCACACGCACGCCATTGCAGAAAAGCTGAAGGCGCTCTTCGATATCGACAAGGACACCTTAGCGAAGTATGCAAAAATTCTCTATGCCGAGGCGCGCCTGATCGGCGGACTTTCGATCGAAAATCCTGCCGAGCTTTCGGCGCTGATTACCGAAATTATGATTTAAATCCATAAACAAGAGTCCCTGTTTCATTTTTTCGAAACGGGGGCTTTCTTTGTCAAAAAAGCATGTTATAATAACATAAGGGAGGAACTTTTCAATGTTTGAACCAATTCAGTTTATAAATCACCTCAAATACATGGGCGTTGGCATGCTGGGCGTTTTCATCATCATAGGAATCATTATAGCATCCACCTATGCGATCGGAAAATGGACAGCGCCCGCAAGAGAAAACGACGAAAAATAGAAAAGAAAGAGTGGCACTCGTTGGAGTGCCACTCTTTCTTTTTTTACTTAGATTCTTTATCCGCAAAAGCGCGGCGGTAGGCCATGGGAGAAACGCCGTAGATCCTTTTAAATTCCGCAGAAAAGCTTGGAAGCGAGGAAAATCCGACCTCCATGCAAACCTCCGTTATATCCGACGCCGTGTGAATCAAAAGCCTGGCGGAATAATCCATCCGCAGGCGCTTTATATACTCCTGCAAGGTCATATTTGTGCTTTTATGAAAACATTTGCTTACATAACCGGGGGAAAGATACACATTTTTCGCAATTTCCGAAAGCGTGATATTGTGCTTATAATTCTCATGTATGTAAGCCAAAACATCCGAAACAACGTCCTTTCGTCCTCTTTTTTCATCGGCTCCGACCTTTTCGTATTCAAAAAGAAGAACCGAAACGAGCGCTTCCGTCAGCTTCTTTTTAACCGCTGAAAATCCTGCATCCGATGCCCCCCACTCCTTGGCAAGCAGAGCGCTTTCAAAAATCCCCTCAATCAGGTGACAGGCCTCCTCCGAGAGCGAAATTGCGCGACCGAGCGATGCCTGATAGAGGCGCGCGGCAAGCTCCCTCTCCAGAAGCGAGGCATCGAAGCAAGCTTTATAAAGAGTGACCGTTCGCTCCGCATGCACCTCGTGAAAATCCGAGGGCGTCAGCAATCGGAGCATTCCTTGCGAAAGAACCGCTTCCGATCCGTTACAGATCTCGCGCATCTCACCGCACGCTACGTATTCGATCTCATAATAGCTATGCCAATGCATCCTGAAGCTATGGCAGAATTCAATTTTTTCGAAAAGAAATCCATGCGTTATGCTTGCATGATCTGCGATATTCACCTTTTGGATCTCGTATATTTTATTCATGCCACACCTTCCTCTCCTTTGCCATTTTAGCATAAAAAAAGCAAAATAGCAACTGTTCTTTATAAAAAAGATTGAAAAAGTGCATCTTTCGATAAATGAATACCGTTTTCTGATATGCGCCAACCCGGCGCGCATGCTATAATAAAATAAACAAGCGAATTTCCAAAAACAAAAAGGAGAAACAAAGAGTATGAAGCAACCGATACACGAGGGGTGGAGTCTCACCGGCGTTCTCGCAGGGTATAGCCCCTTAATTCCGAGCTACGAAAACTGGATGCACCACGTCTACACCGACACGATACCCGCCACCGTTCCCGGCGGCGTTCATTACGATCTTTTCCGCGCGGGGATCATTGAAAATCCTTACGTGGATATGAACAGCCTCTCCTGTGAATGGACGGAAAACCGCTGGTGGCTTTACAAAACGCAGGTCATCCTCGAAAAAAAGCAGGCGAAGAAGAAATATCTCGTTTTTGAGGGACTGGATTACCTTTGCGAGATCTTCATCAACGGAAAAAGCTACGGTGAGCATGAAAATATGTTCACTGAGATGCGCATTGATATCAGCCACATAGAGGATAAAAGTTTTGAGCTGCTCGTTCTTTTCAAGGGCGTTCCGCGCGAAAACGGACAGCAGGGACGCACCTCCGACAGCTTTACGCAGAAGAGCCGCTTCGGCTACAAATGGGATTTTGCCACCCGCCTCGTCAATATCGGTATCTGGCAAGACGTTTATATCGAATACGTGGCGGATGCTCGCATCACCGAAAAGCATCTGAAAACCGACATTGCAGACAGCGTTGGCATCATCAGCGCCGCGCTTTCCTTCGAAGAAATCGCCCCCGCGCCCGTGACCTTCACGCTCCTCTCCCCCAATGGATGCAAGATCCACGAGAGCACGATTCCGATGAAAAGCCAAATTTTTAAAGAGATCCGCGTTGAAAATCCCATACTCTGGTATCCGAACGGATATGGAGAGCAGCCGCTTTATACACTTGAAGTCCGCTTCGGCGAGGAATGCGAGAGATATTCGCTCGGCATTCGCAGTCTGCGCTATACACAGAACCCCGGCGCCCCCGCAGACTCGCTGACCTACACCGCCGTGATCAACGGAAAGCGCATTTATCTCAAGGGCAACAACAAGGTTCCGCTCGACCATCTTTACGGCAACGTTTCGGACGAGGCCTATGAATGGTGCGTTCGTGCGCTGAAAAATGAAAACGTGAACCTCGTGCGCGTTTGGGGCGGCGGCATCATTGAAACCGAGCGATTCTATGATCTTTGCGACCGATACGGCATTCTCGTTTGGCAGGATTTCATCCAATCCAGCTCGGTTTTGGACGACATTCCCTCCAAACGCCCCGAATTTCTCGAAAAGATCGGCGATGCCGCCACCGCCGCAGTAAAGCGGTGCAGAAACCACACCTCCCTGTTTCTTTGGACGGGAGGAAATGAGCTTCGCGAATTCGACCTTCCCGTTACCTACGAGGATAAAAACATCCATCTTCTGAAGAGCATCGTAAACGCATACGATCCCGAGCATGTCTTCTTTCCTTCCACGCCAAGCGGCCCGGTTTACGTGATTGATTTCAACCGCGAGGATAACCATGACGTGCACGCCCCCTGGGAATACAACGTGCATACGCATTACGAAAAATTCAACCGCCTGAAGCTTCTCTTCCATAGTGAATTCGGATCGGACGGTATGACCGCCTCCGCGCCGCTCTTCCTTACCGAGAGCAAGCACAACTCGGAAAAATTCAACGGTAACCGTCACCACGGCGAATATTGGTATGCGGGATACGCGCGCGACGTGAAGCTTTTCGGCGAATTTGAAAGCTCTGCGGAATACACCCCTTACAGCCAATGGATCCAAGCGGAAAGCCTGCGCTATATCATTGAAACAGAGCGCCGCCTTGCGCCGTATGCCTCGGGTAGTATGGTTTGGCAGATCAACGAGCCCTGGCCAAACACCACCTGCACCAACCTGATGGATTATTTCGGAACGCCGAAGATGGCCTATTATTGGTGCAAAAAGGCTTTTTCCGATATGAGCACTTCGCTCCGCTATCCGGGCGTTATCGTCCCCGAGGAAGGGCTTTCGGCAACGATTTGTAAGCGCGGCGATGCAGAGGGGGATGCCCCCTGCAAGGCGGAGATCTTCTCAACCGAGGGCGAGCTTCTTTACGAAAAGAGTTTCTCCTCCGCCGATCTTCCCCTCGACCTGCAAATTCCCTATGTCGGGGAAAACAAAATGCTTTTCGTTCGCCTTAGCGAGGGCGGCGAATGCAAGGATTATTTCTTCACCACGAATGCAGCACAGCCTTACGCGCCCGCGCGCACATTCAAAAAGGCAACGTTGAATTTTAAATTTGATGTTTTGGATGAAGAAAACGAAATCCTGCACATGAAGGCCGCCGTTTGCAACACCTCTGCCTTTCCTGCCTTCTTCGTTGCGCCGGCAGACAGAACCCTCGGTCATGCCATTTTGGCAAGCGATGCCTTTTTCACTCTTCTTCCCGGAGAAGAAAAGACGATTTCGCTTACAATTCGCAAAAGACTCGGTCTCTTCTTTGATGCACCGACCGAATCAAAAAAACTTTGCTTCAAGGCACTAAATGTAAATATTTATTAACAAAAAAGCGCATTTCTTTCAAAAAACACGAAAGAAATGCGCTTTTATTTTACTGTTTTGGCTTGCTGATAATTTTTGCGGGGATCGGCGCATCGCCATCCTGCATGATATCCTCCTCCGTGAAAACGGAGAGAAGGATCTCCTTTGCATCGGTGCGCTCGTGGTCATAGGTCAGATAGATCTTTCCGTCATAAAAATCCACATCCGGGTAGGAGGTCAGATGCGTTTGTTCTCCCACTCGCTTTTTGTATGGGAAGGTTTCTCCATCGTCCTCGGAGAGATAAACGGTCATTTTATGGCGGATCTCGCGGTCATCGTTGTTCACGAGAAGCACTCTGCCCGAGGGAGTTCTTCCAATGTAAAAGCGCGTATTCGGGCTTGCGATCTCCGTAGCGGTCGCTTCCGCGAAGGTGAGGCCACCGTCTGCCGAGGTCATTTGCGCGAGCGTTCCCTCGGCCGTTCTTGCAAGAGCAAGCACCGTGCCATCCTTCTTTTCGTAAGCCATCGTTTCATCATAGGGAGTGGGATGCTTTTGCGGACCGTAGAGGCGGCGGAAGTTTTTTCCCTCGTCGTCCGAGACACTGTAGCCGTAGGTATCGGTCAGCTGATCGTAATTAAAGAACAGCCACCGTCCCGAGGATAGGACAAGCGGTTTACAACGCAAAAATCCAATATCAAAATTACGCGGCTCGAAAAAAACGGGATTCTCCGCATCCGGATCTTCACAAACGATGCACCATGCCGTGTGCCGCATATCCGGATAGATCCGTCCGTCAAAACGCACGACAGGGCGTAGATCCTGCTCCGTTCCCTGCATCCAATCGTTTTCCGCCGTGAGGGGATAGGCGTTATTCTGCACCCAGAAGAGCCAGAGCGCGCCGTTTGGCGCCGTCCAAAGCTGGATATCCAAGGCGTGCACGTTCCTCTCGATCTCACTCGGAATTACGAGCAGGGGTGAGGAGAAGGTCTTACCGCCATCGTCGCTATAGATCAGCAGATTGTAGTTTTCCATATCCGGCTCACGCACACCACCCGAATACCAGCCAAGATAGATGCGGCCACCGCGTGTGATCGCCAGCGTGGGACAGCCCTGAAACTGACGGATGGACTCGGCGTATTTTTCGTCCTCCGGGCGATATAGCACCTTGCAGGGCTTCTTCGCCTCATCACTGCCGAAGCCGCGTATGCTTTCTGCGATCACTCTTTTGGTTACTTCAAGCATCGATTACGCCTCATATTCAAAGATGCGGATCGCTCCCAGAACGGAGGCATTCTCGATAGCATCCGCATCGCAGGGAACGGCTACAAGATCCGTGCGCTTCTCGATCAGGGCGAGCATCGGATCGCGCAAAGAGGGCTTGCCCGCGATCAGCACCTTTTTTGCTTCGCCGCGTGCAAGGCTCTGAATCTCATCTGCAAGAAGTACGCCGAGAAAGAAGCTATAGCAGGCCAAAGGACTTTCGGCAAAGAGATTTTTCATAATTCTCGTTTTAAAGAGTGCCGCGCCAAGCCCGTTCTTTGCCGCCGCATCGTAGCCGCGAAGAAGCGCGTCGGGATCGTACCCCTTCACCGAAAGATCCACGGCATCGCGCAGGATGGTGGCACTAGAAAGTGCCGCGATCATCTCCCCCGTCATAAAGGTCTGAAAGCGAGAGATCCTTTCCTCTCCGTCCACCGTGACGTGCTTGCAATGCGTACCCGGAAGAACGTAGGTACAACCGGCACCACCGAAAGACAAAAGGCCGATCACCTCTGCCTCCTCACCTCGCATCATATCCGCATCCTCTGCCGAGGCGGCATTCTGCTTGATGCCGGGGATGAAGAAGCACGGAATAGTAAGCCCATCGATCTTCGTCTCGGCCATACCTGCGTGCAGATCCGCAATGCCTGCAGGCGCAGGCAGGTGCGCAAGCGGAAACAGGCCGTATTCCGAGGTGACCATTCCGGAAGCGATCACTGCAGCAATATCCCTTTGTGCAAGGTTGTTTTCGGAAAGCAATTCCTTAGCCGCCTTTGCAACCGCCGCGCTCCAGGGCGCCTTACCGCCCGCATCGCCCGCACCGAGAGGAAGCTTCTTTGCAGCAGAAACCGCACCGTCCGTTATCAAGCGCAGGCGGGTGTTGGTCGTTCCGCCGTCTAAAGCTATGTAATACATATTGCACCTCATTTTTCTTTAATGCCTCTATTGTATCACAAAAAAATAAAAAAATCCATACAGTTTTTGAAAAAAATCCCACTCGGTACAAATCACGGAAACAAAGGTAAAAAATCAACACAAAGCGATCACAAAAAAGCAAGGAGATCCTTCTTTTTTCCATCCTCCGCCCGCAAATTTCCGATCGGCGTTTACAATTCCTTGATCGGGGCAACCTAATATTGATATGCACAAAACATATAAACAAAATGTTAAAATTCATACTTTGTGCATTTTTTCTTCATTTTCTCTTGCTTTCTTTATAAAGATTTGATAAAATTATTATTAAAGCATATTCCCATTAACACCTGATTCGAAAGGATACTCATCATGGCAAAAAAGACTCGACAATTGGATGCGAACGGAAAACCCAAGTTCGGCATCACCGACAAGCTTGCGTATGCCGCCGGTGACCTTGGCTGCAACATGAGCTTCTCGCTGAAAAGCACGGTGCAGACCTTCTGGCTTGTATTTATGGCTATGGAGACCGGGCTTCTCTCCATTCTTCTGCTTCTCGTGCAGATCTGGGATGCGGTCAACGATCCGCTGATCGGCTCTCTGATCGATAACGACAGAAGAAAATACAAGATGGGCAAATTCAAGACCTATATCTTTATCGGCGCTTGCGGTCTCTTGGTTGGCGGCGCGGCAGTATTTCTTCCCTTCCCGAATGCCCCCGTTGTTCTGAAAGCGATCCTCTTCGTTCTCGGATACATCGTCTGGGATGCCTTCTATACCATTGCAAACGTTCCTTACGGCTCGATGCTCTCTCTCGTTACCGAGGACGTTGGCGAGCGTGCACAGCTTTCCACCTGGAGATCCATCGGCTCGATGATCGGTAACATTCTTCCCAGCGTGCTTCTTCCTATGCTCATTTGGGAAAAGGTGTACTATGATGGCACGACCTCCTTCCTTGATAAGATTGAGATCCCCGAGGAATTCACGAAGGAGCAGTTCCTTAAGAACCCCAACACCGGCCTTTCTTATAACATTGGCGACGAGGTTCTCAGCCCCGTTACGGGCAAGCAGGTAGAGATCCTGCTCGGTGAGAGAGTGTTCTGGGTGGCTTTGATCATGGGCGTGCTTGGCTTCCTTGCATTCCTCTTTATGATCAAGAAGATCACGATCCGCGTGGACGAAAACACCGTCAAGACGAATGAACCCACCGAAAAGTTTAACGTTTTTGTTGCATTCAAGAAGTTTATGAAAAACCGCCCTGCCGTTGGCGCAACGCTGGCCGCTATGGGTATGTTCCTCGGTATGAATGCCGCTACCACCGCAAACACGATCATGTTTGCAACCTACTTCAACCAGGCAAGACTTTCCGGTCTGATCCAGATGATCGGTTTCCTTCCCATGTTTCTTTTCATGCCCTTCATTACGAAGATCGTTGAGAAGTACGGAAAGAAGGAGTCCTCCGTTGTCGGTACGCTTGTATCGCTTGCCGGCGGTCTCCTTATGCTGATCTTCCCCCTGATCGAGAATACGGACATTGCGCTGGTCGTTTATCTTCTCGCTCTCGTTGTTTACGGTGTTGGTATGGGTATCTACACCTGCGTTTCCTGGGCAATGATGAGTGATGCGATCGACTACAACGAATGGAAGTTCGGCACCAGAGAAGAGGGCACGGTCTACTCGCTGCACTCCTTCTTCAGAAAGCTCGCGCAGGGCGTTGGCCCCTCGTTGGTTCTTCTGATCATGGG
The DNA here is from genome assembly GCA_017938205.1 of Clostridia bacterium. Classification (GTDB taxonomy): domain Bacteria; phylum Bacillota; class Clostridia; order Oscillospirales; family CAG-272; genus UBA1740. Next base: position 14,912 of record JAGBCA010000005.1, on the reverse strand, counting down.
CTGGATCGGTTACGAATCCAAGCGCGGAACGATCGGACAGAGTATCCGGACTGCACACAATATGTGCTGGCTCGTTTCAGGTCTTTACCTCTTCAGCGCGATCGTTCAGTTCATCGGTCTTGCCGTGATCTACAACCTCGACAAGAAAACGCTCGCACAGATGAACAAGGATCTGGGCAGAGAGGTTTCCGAGGAAGCGAACTAATCGAAACTCCCCACACGGTGTCCGAGACGATTCTACGGACACCGTGTTTTTAAGAATTAACAAAAAAGTAAACTTATCTTATCAAAAGAAGCCATAGCTTGTGCTATAATGTTCTTACTACAATAAAAAGCAAAGGATGACCGACATGAGAAAACTGATCAATCTGAACGCCGATTGGGATTTTTACAAGGGCGTGAGCGATATTCAAAGTGCCGAGGGTGCAGAAAAGGTTTCCCTTCCCCACTCCTGGAACGCAACGGACGGACAGGACGGCGGAAACGACTATTTCCGCGGCACCTGCCTCTATAAGAAGCAGCTCGTTAAGGCAGAGCTCCCCGAGGCAGACAGATACTATCTTGAGATCAAGGGTGCAAATTCCTCCGCAGACGTCTACCTGAACGGCAAAAAGCTTTGCCACCACGACGGCGGTTACTCCACCTTCCGCGCAGATCTTACCGATGCAATGGCAGAGGAAAACGAGATCGCTATCCTTGTTGATAACGCACCGAATGACTCCGTGTATCCTCAGATGGCAGACTTCACCTTCTACGGCGGTCTTTACCGTGACGTGAACCTCGTTTGTGTGAACAATACCCACTTTGACCTTGATTATTTCGGTGGCCGCGGCGTCATGATCACGCCCGAGAAGGCAGGCGACGACTTCAACGTGAAGATCGACACCTTCGTTACCGCAAAGGCCGAGGGCGACGAGATCGCATACGAGATCCTCGATGCTGAGGGAGGCGCCGTTGCAAGCACGAAGAGCGCTGACACATCTGCCACGCTGGCGATCGAGAACGCGCACCTCTGGCACGGCCGCAAGGATCCCTACCTCTACACCGCCAAGGTGTCCATCTTGAGAGGCGAGGAGGCCATCGATTCGGTTTCCTACCGCTTTGGCTGCCGCACCTTTGAGATCGATCCCGACAACGGCTTTATCCTCAACGGTGAGGAATACCCCCTGCGCGGCGTTTCCCGCCACCAGGACCGTCTCGGCATCGGAAACGCGCTTCTTCCCTGCCACCACGAGGAGGATATCGGCTTCATTATGGAGCTTGGCGCAACCACCATCCGTCTTGCACACTATCAGCACGATGAATATTTCTACGATCTTTGCGATGAGAAGGGCCTTGTGCTCTGGGCTGAGATCCCTTACATCTCGAAGCACATGCCCGGCGGCCGTGAGAACACGATCTCGCAGATGAAGGAGCTGATCGTACAAAACTACAACCACCCTGCGATCGTGGTTTGGGGACTTTCCAATGAGATCACAATGAACGGCGCAGACGATCCCGATCTGATCGAAAACCACAAGATCTTAAATGACCTCGTGCACGAGATGGATAAGACCCGTCTTACCACGATGGCCTGCGTTTCGATGTGCCCGATGGATGCCGAATACGTGAAGATCCCCGACGTGGTTTCCTACAACCACTACTTCGGCTGGTACGGCGGATCGACCGATATGAACGGTCCTTGGTTTGATAAGTTCCACGCGATGCATCCCACGCTCCCCATCGGTGTGAGCGAATACGGCTGCGAGGCGCTGAACTGGCACACCTCTACCCCCAACCAGGGTGACTACACCGAGGAATATCAGGCGTACTACCATGAGGAGCTGATCAAGCAGCTCTTTACGAGAAAGTATATCTGGGCAACGCACGTTTGGAATATGTATGACTTCGGTGCGGATGCAAGAGCCGAGGGCGGAGAGAACGGCCAGAACCACAAGGGTCTTATGACCATGGACAGAAAGTACAAGAAGGATGCCTTCTACGCTTACAAGGCTTGGCTTTCCGACGAGCCCTTCGTTCACCTTTGCGGCAAGCGCTATATCGACCGTGTGGAGGACGTTACGAAGGTAACCGTTTACTCCAACCTCCCCGAGGTTGAGCTTTTCGTTAACGGCGAGAGCCTTGGCAAGAAGCAGGCGGCTGACCACTTCTTCTACTTCGATGTTCCGAACGTTGGCGAGAGCACGATCACCGCGGTTGCAGGCGAATACAAGGACGAAGGCACGATCCGCAAGGTTGACAAGATGAACGAGGATTATATCCTCAAGGAGAAGGGCGCGATCCTTAACTGGTTTGACGTGGAGGCTCCCGAGGGACGCTTCTCGATCAACGACAAGATCGGCGATATTATGACCTGCGCCCGCGGCAGGCTCTGGTTCATCGGCTTCGCTCTCAAGCTCAAGAAGAAGATGGATCAGAACAAGAAGAACGCCGGTGAAGGCGAGAAGGGCGGCTTCAGCGTTGACCTCAAGAGTGCGGGCGGCGGCATGATGCAGATGCTCTCCGGCTTCTCGGTGCTTCGTATGACAAGCATGCTCGGCATGGTGAACGTTTCCTTCACGAAGGAAGAGCTTTTGAAGCTCAACAAGAAGCTCAACCGCGTTCGCAAGCCCAAGGATCTTAAGAAATAATTGTAAAAAAGCAGCACCCCATCGAAAATGATGGGGTGCTTTACATATTCGGTTAGGATCACCAGGGATTGAACTCCGGGCCGCGAAGCTTTAAGATCGCCTCGGTGAAATAAAAGTCGGAATACACGAGATTGATATGCACGCCCGACTGCTCCATCGTATACTTGCCGGGAATGGGGTAGCGCACGCAGATGGGTACGGATCGCGTTATCTGCATGTGCCATACCGATGCGTTTAAAACGATCGTCGCCGATATGCTCACTCGCGAAGTAGAGAATGGGAATTTTCATCGATCTTTTTGAAGGTTTCCTCGATCCAAACCTTGTTTTCTGCCAACAATTCTTTACAGTTTTTTATATTTTCTCCTATGAAAAAGCGATGCAGGGAGAAAAAGGATTGTTTTTCTTTTTCCTGCATCGCTCCATTTTTTTACAGATCAGTCAATGATGCCCTTACGGGGTGAGAGATCAAATCTCTTTACAAGTGCGCGCAAATCGTCGTCCGAAAGAACGTGGATGCGGCCGATCGGCTGGGTCATCATGTAAAGCTGGCAAGCCTTCTCTACGGTCTCGATCAAACCGAACACCTCGTCAAGATCCTTGCCTGCGCCGTAAATGCCGTGCATCGTCCAGATAACAACACGAGCGCTCTTGATGGCCTCTGCGGTTGCGCGGCCGATCTCGTCCGTACCGCAAACCATCCAAGGAAGAACCTCAACGCCGTCCGGGAACACAACGATCGACTCGGTGTTCATCTGCCAGAGCGTCTTGGTGAAGGCCTCGGTGGTGCACTCGTGCACGTAGGTCATGGCAAGAAGGTTGGTGGGGTGGGTGTGCATAATGATGCGGTTGTCGGGATCCACGGAAAGACGCGCCATATGGCTCATCAGATGCGCGGGGATCTCGCTGGTGAAGCGGCCGCCATCCGACCAGCCCCAGATCAGCTCGGCATCCTGGCCGTCTGCGCTTACACGGAAGAAACCAAGGTTGGTCTCGGGATCCTTCTGCATATTCTTAAAATACTTGCCCGTGCCGGTTACAAGGAAATATTTCCCTGCCAGAGCCTTTGCATCAAAGCCAAGAGGGATGTTGCGGATCACCTTGTTAAGATCCACGTAGGGCGCGGCATCTGCCTCGTCCACGAGCATGGAAATGTTTCCGCCGTTTCTCTCGTCCCAGCCGAGACGGTACATATTTGCGGCAGTATCAACAAAGTCCTGCACGAATTTTGCGTTTCTAAGCATTTTGTTACTCCTAAATAATAATATTTTTCTTAAAACCAAAAGTCCTGTTTTTAGCGAGTAGATTTCGGATGAGAAGCGCCGCCTCGCAACGAAGCCGTACGAGGGTACGGCGAGGAGCGCACCGACGCTTCCCGCCGAAAGATACCACCAAAGCCAACCGAGACGAGAAAGTTTTGGATGAGAATCGATGCTCGCACAGCGTGAGCCGTACGAGGGTACGGCGAGCTGCGAGAGCAATCGATAGAAAAACGATCCCAATTCCTTTCGGAAGAATTTCGAAGAAATTCAACCTCTATATCTTAATATTTATTATAAAACCTTGATCGTTTTTCGGTCTCGCCGAAAATTTCCGTCTCAGAGTTTAACGGGAACGCCTCCAAGGTCGGCACTCTTCACGATTGCAAGTGCAGCCTGCACCGTCTTGCATCCCTCGATCGCGGGCGTGCTAACGGGAAGATCCTCTGCGATGGTCTTGTAGAAGTCTGCAAACTCACCGGTTGCGTTGTGGTTGTTGATGTCCACGGGAACGGTCTCGGTCTGGAGCTTGCCCTCGTCATCGGTATAGAAGAGAGTGAAGTGGTCGGAGGTGTTGTCCGTGATGATGGTACCCTTCGTGCCGTAGAATACGGAGCGCATCGTGTAGTTACGCTTGCAGGAGATGGATACGAATACCTTACCGATGATGCCGCCCTTGATCTTCATGATGCCAACGTGGGTATCGTCATAGGGCAGGTAGTCCAGCGTCTTCTTATTGGAGATCGCGCAAACCTCCTCGATATCGCCTGCGATCCAACGAAGCAGGTCGATCGCGTGGCATCCGCCGCCGACAACGCCGTTACGAAGGGGATCGTTTCTCCAGTATTCCTTGCCTGCGTGTGCCTTGAACATATGATCATAGTCATGTGCATATTCGGACTCAACGAAGGTGAGCTCGCCGATGCGGCCCTCGTTGATCAGCTTCTTTGCGCCAACGAAGCCGGGGGTGTAGCGGCAGATCTGACCAACCATGAACTTCTTATCGGACTTTTCAGCTGCGGCAACGATTGCAAGGCAATCCTCCTCAGTGAGAGCCAGAGGCTTCTCGCAGAGCACGTGCAGACCTGCGTTCAGGCAGTACTCGCACATTTCCTTGTGCAACTGGTCGGGAGATGCGATAACAACCGCGTCAAGCTCCTCTTTTGCGATCATTTCCTTATAGTCGGTGTAGAATACAACGCCGGGAAATTCCTCCGCAATGTCTACGCCATCCTTGTTCTTTCTGCGCTCCTCATCGATGTCGCAGCAAGCAACGACCTTTGCATCTGCGTGTGCAGCCGCACCCTTCATGTGCGCTCTACCCATACCAAGACCGATGAAACCAACTTTTAACATTTGTGTTTCCTCCTAAAATGTAAATTATTGTTATTATTTTTTGTAAAAATCACAGTTTTACGGGAACACCGCCCATGTCGGCACTCTTCACGATGGCATTGGCCGTCTTAACGGTTTTATAGCCCTCAGTGGCGGTGGTGAGAACCTCTTTCTCATTCACGATGATATCGCAGAACTCGGCAACCTCGGCAACCGCGTTGTGGCTGTTCACCTCCACGGTGATCGTTTCGGTCTGAAGCTTGCCCTCGTCGTCCGTATAGAACAAGGTCATCGTCTCGGAGCCGTTATCCGTAATAATGGTTCCCTTCGTTCCGTAGAAGAGGGAGCGAAGCGTGCCGTTTCTCTTCACCGCAACCGAAACAAACACCTTACCGATCACGCCGCCCTCAAATTTCATAATGGCCACGTGCGTATCGTCATAGGGAAGCTCGGGATAATATTTCTTGTTGGAGATGCCGCAAACCTCGGTAACGTCACCCGCGATCCAGCGAAGCAGGTCGATCGCGTGGCATCCGCCGCCGACAACGCCGTTGCGAAGCGGATCCTTTCTCCAAGTGCCGCGAAGGGCATCCTCATAGATATGACCGTAATCATGCGCATACTCGGACTCAACGAAGGTAAGATCGCCGATCCTGCCTGCATCTACAAGCTCCTTCGCCTTCACAAAGGAGGGAGTGTAGCGGCAGATCTGACCAACCATAAACTTCTTATCCGATGCGGCGGCCGCATCACGAATTGCGGCGGCATCCTCCTCGGTGAGTGCCAAAGGCTTCTCGCAAAGCACGTGCAAGCCAAGGCTCAGCGCCTCCACACACATTTCCCTATGAAGCTGATCGGGCGAAACAACGATCACGGCATCAATGCCGCAACGCAGCAGTTCCTTATAATCCTTATACACCGCGATATCGGGATACAGTGCCTTTACCTCGGCAATACGGCCATCATCCAGCTCGCAAAAGGCAACAAGCTCGGCGTTTTCATTCTTTGTTACGCCCTCCATATGGCCGCGTGCCATACCGCTTCCGCCGATAACGCCAAAACGAATTTTTTTCATTCGCTTTTCTCCTTATGCTCTTTTTGAAAGAACATCCTTTTCGTAGGCAAGGATCGTATCGATCCAGGAAGCATCGGCCACGCCCTGGCGCGCAAGATATTCACTCCAAACCGCGCCGAGAGGCAGAGTCTTGATCTCCTCCTGGAGAACGAGAAGCTTTGTGAAATCTGCTTTATCCTGCAGGGCGGAAAGCTCTGCATTCGGGCAAAGAAGGGCATACAGAAGCGCCTTCTGCATATTTCTTGCACCGGTTGCCCATGCGGCAAGACGGTTGATCGAGGCATCGAAATAATCAAGACCGATCAGCACCTTCTCGGTGGCATCGTTTCTGACGATCTCCTTTGCGATCTCCTTGAGCTCATCCTCCAGGGTAACCACGTGGTCACTGTCCCAACGAACGCCGCGCGTTACGTGCAGGGCCACCTTATCATAGAAGGCAAGAAGAGAGGGGATCTTGTCGCTCACGTACTCAAGGGGATGATAGTGTCCGTTGTCAAGCAGGCAGCAGATGTCATTCTTCGCTGCGTAGTTCTGATAGAACTCGTTGTTGCCAACGGTGCAGCTCTCCACGCCGATGCCAAATACCTTACTCTCCACGGCGATCGTAACGAGGCTCTTATCGTAGCCTGCGGCGAGGATCTGATCCAGAGAATCCTTCAGGCGAAGGCGAGGAGTAAGACGGTCTGCAGGTACATCCTTGAAGCCATCGGGCACCCAGATATTCATAAGAGCGGGCGTGCCCATCTCCTTTGCGAGATACTCGGTGATACGAAGAGATGCAATGCAATGGCGGATCCAGAAATCTCTGACTGCCTTATCGGGAGAGGAGAGCGTCAATCCGTCCTTCACCATCGGGTGGCTGAAGCAGGTGGGGTTGAAATCGATACCGTCCAGGCCGATCTCCTTTGCGAACTTCACCCAGGGAGCAAAATGCTCGGGGCGGTAAGCATCTCTGTCCACCTTGCCAAGCTCCTCGCCGAGGAATGCATAGCAAGCGTGCAGGTTGAGTCTTTTCTTGCCGGGAACCTGCGCGAAGGCAAGCTTGATGTCTGCCATCAGCTCGTCGGGTGTGCGAGCGCGGCCAAGGTAATTACCCGTGGTCTGAATACCGCCGGAGGCGGCGCCTGCGCCGTCAAAGCCGACAACGTCGTCGCCCTGCCAGCAATGGATGGATACCGGAATGGTTGCAAGCTTTGCAAGCGCCTTCTCGGTGTCCACACCAAAGGCGGCATAAGCCTGTTTTGCGTACTCGTAATTCGTCATAATACACCTTCCTTATATTTCTTTTTCATTATAATATTACACGGTAAAGCCGATGCCGTCCTCACGCATCTGCACCTTAAGGTTTCCGATCGCGGTTGCCTCGATCGGGAATGCGAGAACCTTGCGGCCGATGGCCTTCTCGGTCAGCTCGTTGAGGTAGGTATTCTTTGCGCCGCCGCCAACGATGTAGAGGCTATCGAATTTCTCACCCGAGCAGCTCTCGAGATTCGAGATCGCAACGCGATAACCGTCTGCAAGGCTGCGATAGGCAGAAGCAAAATAGTCCGAAACGGTTTGCGGTCCCTTCCCTGCCTCAAAGGCGGAATCAATGGCCGCCTTCATGGAATCGGGTGCCATAAAACGGGGATCGTTTACGTCAAAGATACCCTCAAAGCTCGAGGCTCTTGCGTTTTCTGCGATCTCTCCGAACGAAACCTCGGGGCAAAGCTCCTTCTGCAACGACTGCACGATCCAAAGTCCCATAATATTGGTCTGATAGCGGATATATCCCACGCCGCCCTCATTGGAATACTCGGCCTTGCGGCTGACTGCATCGGTATGCGGCACGGCAGACCTAATGCCGAGGATCGACCAGGTGCCGGAGGAAACGTAGGGAGCGTTACCTTCCATCGGGATGCCCTCCACAGCGCTCGCGGTATCGTGAGTAGCGCAGAGGCGCACCTTAACATTTCCGCCCACGTAGGCGGCATATTCCGGCTTGAGCTCTCCCATCAGCGTTCCGGGCTCGCAGAGCGGAACGAAGAGATGCTCCGGAAGTCCGAGCGCGCGCACGATGTCCATATCAAAGGCACGCTTTTCGGCGTTGACCATACCCATCGTGGTGGCGTTGGTGTATTCCTTTTTCTTCACACCCGTGAGACGGTAGATCAGATATTCGGGCATCATCAGAAAATCCGTCACGCCCTCGAGGCGGCCGTGGCAAAGATCGTCATACAGCTGATACACCGTGTTGAAGGGCTGGAACTGAATGCCCGTTTTTTCAAACAGCTTCTCAAAGGGCAGGATCTTATGTACGGCTTCGATCGCGGGTGCGGTGCGATCATCGCGGTAAGCATAGGTCGGGGTGACGGGCGTATCGCCCTTCAGAAGAACGTAATCCACGCCCCAGGTATCGATCGAAAGGCTCTCGATCTTGGGATAGCGCGCGAGGCAGGCCTTGATACCGTCAAGAACGCTCTGCAAAAGCGCCTCGGTATCCCAAACGAGATGGCCGTTTTCCTGCTTCATTCCGTTCGGAAAGCGATACATCTCCTCGGTGACAAGCTTGCCCGCATCATTCACATAGCCGATAATATGACGGCCGGAGGATGCGCCAATATCAATGGCAAGATAATATTTCATAACGATCTCCCCTCTGCCAACCACCGCTTTGAAAACGAACTTGCGGTTTTGGTTGACAATTCATCCTAAATATGATAAAATATTTATACTACAAGAATACCAAAACAATCACACTTTGTCAAGACCTGGTGATTGTTTTGACAGTTTTTCCATAATATTTGATTATAACAATCGTATTTGAGCATATTTGAGCAAAAACGAGCAGATTTAAGTGGAGGGCGAAAAACATGTTTTATTCCGAACGGCAAGAGGAGCTTCTCACGCTTTTGAAAAAAGAAAAAAGCATGCGCGTTTCCAGCATTGCGCAAAAGCTTTTCACGAGCGAATCCACCGTGCGCCGCGATCTGACGGCGCTGGAAAAGGAAGGGCTATTACGCCGCACCTTTGGCGGTGCCGTGATCCGCGAGACCGAGCGCGCAGACGAGCCGCTTGTGATCCGAAATACAAAAAACAAAAAAGCAAAAGAAGAGATCGCGCGGCACGCCGCAGAGCTTGTGCGGGATGGAATGCTGATCTTTCTTGACAGCTCCACCACGGCGGCGCATCTTGTGCCGCACCTGGCACGCTTTCACGAGCTCACCGTGGTCACCAACAGCCCCGCAATTTCTATCGCGCTCGGAGAGGTTGGTATTCAGAATTTCTGCACGGGCGGCGAATTTTCTGCGCCCTCGGGGTCTTACGTGGGCGGCTACGCCGTGGATTTTCTGCGGGATTTTTACGCGGATATTGCATTTATCTCCTGCCGCGGCTTCTCGGACGATGGGCTGCTCACCGAATCGAACGTGGAATTCGTTCACGTCAAAAAGCAGATGATGAAGAATGCCAAGCGACGCGTTTTTATCTGCGACTCCTCAAAATTCGGTCGTGTTTTTTCGCAAAGGCTCGCAGATAAAAATGATTTTGACGATATTATAACTGACGTAAAAGATTGAATTTGACAATAGTTCTTTGCATTTTTCGTTTTAAAAAGGACGGCGAGTGGTTTTTCGCCGTCCTTTTTTTGTTATAAAATTATTTACCGGTCTTTTCAAGGATCGTTTGGTAAAGCGCATGTGTTTGCGTTTCGCTCTGCGTGCCGATCACCACGGTTTTACCGTCCACCTTCAGCACGATACAAGGGTGATCGCCCGTGTAGGTATAGCGCGTATAGGTGCCAAATTCATCGTTGTGGAAGAGGCCGACAAGCAATCTCGCTGTTGCTACACCCGCCGTTCTTGTTCCCTTTACGCCCTCGGCACGATATTCTACAGAATCAATGTCCGCATAGTCAAGCGAAAGATCCGTCCAGAAGCTTGCTTTTACGGTCAGCGCGTTTTCGGCTGCCGTCGACTGTATCTCTCCGGTAAACAGGATGACTGCCACAACCGCAACAGCAACCACCACACCGACAACCGCGATGATCCGTCCGAGCTTTTGATTCTTCACGAGATCACCATAGCCGTTTTTATAGTCCTCCTCGGTCGCCGTTCCCTCCTTGATCTGCTTCTTATAAAAGAGATAGGAATAGAGGAGAGGCGCGAGCACACAGCAGAGGATCAAGCCAAGACAAGCGTAGGGGAATGCACTCGGCGGTAAGAAGATGGCAGGAAAACAAAGGACACCGATGAGCATATACACCTTGCCCGCGAAACGATGCGTTGCACTCCAGTTTTCGTCATTGGCAAGTGTCCATCGGATCTTGATGCCCATAGCCACGTTTCTCGTTGTTTTCGGCATATAATTACCGATGATAAGAAAAGCGGCGGCGAGAATGATCCATACGAATGCAAGGATATTGGCCGTGTATCCAAGTGCGGCGGCAACAATAACGCCGCAGGAAAGCAAGGATACCGCAGGAATGATCCAATAGGTGATCTCTGTGATCTTCTTGTTTTGTTCGGTGTTTTTGGTCACTATGTCGGTAAAATACATACACCCCCAATGAAATGCAAGCAGGATCAGCGGCATAACGATAAACACGACCGACACGTTTGCAAAGCCATCCGCCTCGCCGTTCAGCCCCCAATGCACGGCGATCGCCTCGGGAAAATACTTACCTCCGAAGATCGCAACCAACATCGGCAAAAGAATCAACACCGAGGATACGATCATTTTCCATTTGTTATTTTTAATCATTGTTTTTTTCTCCTTTCAAATCTGCGATCCAAAGCAGGATCTCTTCAAGAACCGAAGCATTCAGCTCGTAATAGATAAACTTTCCTTCTCTCTTATCGCGTATCAGATCCGCTTCCTTCAAGACCGAAAGATGCCTTGAAATGGATGCACCCGTGACCTCGAAATGGTCTACGATATCCCCCGCCGCCATTCTTCCCTTTTTGAGAAGATTGAGGATCTCGCGACGGATCGGATCGGATAGCGCCCGCATCGTATTTTGTATTCCCATTTTTTCTCCCTTCATTTAACATTTAACCTAATTGTTAAATATATTATAGCATATGCATTTTGTCTTGTCAAGTGAATAAGCAAAAAAATTCAAGACCGTTCCATTTTTTTGAAACGGTCTTTTTATGTTTAAAAATGAGGATCAAAAATCAAATCTGCGCAATTCACCGCGCCAGCCGGCCTCGCCGTCTGCCACGTCGTGGCGCGGGATCACCTTTTCACCCTTGGTTCGGCACTTTTCGATCACATCAGCCACCGGCGTGATTGCAATTGCGCTCTCGCCGTCGCCTACGGAGCATTCGCACACGATCAGCGTATCCTCTGCGCAGAACTGCGGATGCGGGTCTACGTGGTAATAGCGATCCGTCCATATCGTCGGGATTGGCAGATCGGAGAAAATATTGATTTCCTTATCGTTCTTCCGATCGTAGAATACAACGCCGCATCCCTTGGTTTTCCACTCATAGGGCGTGTAATCGCCGACAAAAAATTCTCTGTTTTTCGAGCAATGGCTATGAATGATCGGACGCTTCCAAACGAGACTTGGCTTTCTCGTTGCAAGGTCGCATTCATACGCACCGTAGAGATAATCCGACCAACAAACCCATCCGTCACCGCTGAAATAATCATGCGCCATTTCGGTGCCGTCACGCCCGTAAAACATCCCGGGAACCACTGCTTCAAAGGAGGTCGCCTCGGTATTGATCAGCCACATACGGTTATCGATCGGGAAATACTCGCCGCTATCACGGTCACGCCACCAATCCTGATCCAGCAGAATAAGATCCTTATCCACGGGAGAAAACATGGCGTGGTTGTATTGTCTGCCGAATTTATTTAAAAGCTTGATCTCGCCCGTTTTCAGATCGCCGATCGACATATATATCCGTCCCGCGATCTGCATATCCATGGCAATATACTTACCATCCGCCGAAATACTTGCGTGCGTGAAGAGTCGCTCGATCGGTCTTCCGTGCGTGATCTTAGGGCCAACGCTGATCAGCTTTGTGAGATTTCCCTCCACATCCAGCTTATAAACGGCATTCACCATACCGAAATATACTCCATCTCCTTCGGGAGTGATGCAAGGATTGCCGCCTTGGGGCGCGGCGTAGGGGAAATTCTTTATGAAGGGATGCTCCGGATTAAGAGAAACAACACCCAAGGTCATATATCTTGCAGGCGGATTGAAGCACAAAAACCAAAGGTATTTTCCGTCCGAGGGTATCGACGGCTGTGCAAAATAAAAATGGCGCTGCAGTGCTGCCACTTTTTCGGTTAAAATGTAACTCACTATACCGCTTTTCGGATCTGTATATTTGGTAAAATACGGGTGTTTTGAAAGGTCAAACATGAGCGTTCTCTCCATTCCTCTTTTTTGGAAGTATTATATCACAGAACATATGCTATGTCAATATCTTTTCCCTCTTTAGTATCAAAAGGATAAGAATAGTATCAAATGAAAAAATGCCATAGCACGGATACACCGCACTATGGCATTTTATATTTGTATGGAGAATTACTTCTCCTCTGCTACAGCCTCTTCAGCTGCCTTAACGGCTACAAGCTTAACGATGGCCATCTCAGCGCCGTCACCGCGGCGGGGACCCATCTTCAAAACCTGCGTATAACCGCCGTTCAGACCTGCATAAGCAGGAGCGATCACGCTGAATACCTTCTTAGCCACATCTTCCTTCGTGATGTATGCAAGTGCATCACGGTAAGCGGCGAGAGTGCCCTTCTTGCCCAGAGTGATCATCTCGTCTGCCTTTGCAGAGAGCTCCTGTGCTCTGGTGTAAGTGGTTTCTACCTTGCCGTTTTCAAGAAGAAGGGTTACCATACCTCTGAGCATGGCCTTGCGCTGTGCAGTAGTTCTGCCGAGTTTTCTCATGGTTATATTCTCCTCTTTCTCATTCTTCGACTTTCTTCAGGTCAAGACCCAAGGAATGAAGCTTCAGAATTACTTCCTCAAGCGACTTACGACCCAGGTTACGAACCTTGATCATATCCTCTTCCGTACGGTTGATCAAATCCTCGACGGTATCGATGCTTGCACGCTTCAAGCAGTTGAAGCTGCGCACCGACAGATCAAGCTCCTCAATGGTCATCTCAAGAACCTTTTCCTTCTTAACTTCGGGTCTCTCCTCAAGGATAACTGCCTTCTGAGCTTCGTCAGACATATCGATGAAGAGCTTGAGGTGCTCGTTGAGAACCTTGGCTGCAAGAGAGATCGCTTCCTTTGCTGCGATCGTTCCGTTAGTCAAAACCTTAATGGTCAGCTTATCGTAGTCGGTAATGTTTCCAACACGGGTGTTTTCTACATTATACTCTACCTTATACACGGGAGTGAAGATAGAATCCACGAAGATCAGACCGATGGGTGCACCCACGTTTGCGCCTACGTTCTGGAGGTAGATCTGCTTATTGACATCGGACGGAACGTATCCGCGGCCCTCGTCAAACGTAATCTCCATATAGAAGCGTGCGTTCTCGCTTACGGTGCAAATGTGATGGTCGGGGTTCAGGATAGTTACCTCTGCATCGGGAGCAATGTCGCCGGCAGTCACCACGCAGGGACCGGTTACGTCGATCACAGTGGTCTTGGGACCCTCGCAATCGAGCTTGGCAACGATTCCCTTCACGTTCAGAACGATCTCGGGAACATCCTCCTTCACGCCGTTGCAGGCGGAAATCTCATGAAGAACACCGTCAATTTTGATGCTGGTTGCCGCATAGCCGGGCAGGGTGGACAAAAGCACTCTGCGCAGAGAGTTTCCGAGCGTTACGCCGTAGCCTCTCACCAAGGGCTCAACAACAAATACAGCCTCATTGCCGCTCTCCGACACGTCGGTAGCGGTAATGTTAAATTTCTCTATTGCATTCATCATTTGTAAAAAACCTCCTTGTAATATTGTGTTATCTCTTTCGAGATGCGTACCACGGATATGGGAAGAAAACGGAGGACAAAGCCACCCTTTTCTTCACCGCATATCGGAGGAATTACTTAGAATAGAGCTCGACGATCAGCTGCTCGTCAAATTCAAAGTCAATGTCGTCTCTTGCAGGAAGAGCAACAACCTTAGCAGTAAGGTTCTGAGCATCCTTCTCGATCCACTTGGGAGACGTCTTGGTTGCAAGAGCCTCTGCGAGAGCCTTGATCTTTGCGTTCTCCTTGCTGCTTTCCTTCACAGCGATCACGTCGCCGGCCTTGATCAGGATAGAGGGGATGGATACCTTCTTACCGTTCAGGGTGAAGTGAGCGTGCAGAACCAGCTGGCGTGCTTCCTTACGGGACTCAGCCATACCCATTCTGTAGATAACGTTATCAAGTCTTCTCTCAAGCAAAATCAAAAGGTTGGTACCGGTGATGCCGTCCATCTTTTCTGCCATATCGTAGTAGTGGCGGAACTGCTTTTCAAGCACACCGTAGTAACGTCTTGCCTTCTGCTTCTCGCGAAGCTGCTTACCGTATTCTCCGACCTTCTTGCGGGCAGCGCCATGCTGACCGGGAGCGGTGCTTCTGTGATCAAATGCGCACTTACCGTTGGTGCAACGCTCACCCTTCAGGTAAAGCTTGCAGCCCTCACGGCGGCACTGCTTACAGTTA
>JAGBCA010000025.1 GCA_017938205.1 Clostridia bacterium | reverse complement strand
TCGGACCTGCCGGACCCCAGGGCGAGGTCGGACCCGCAGGCCCCCAGGGCGAGGTCGGACCCGCAGGCCCCCAGGGCGAGGTTGGTCCCGCCGGCCCCCAGGGCGAAGTTGGTCCCGCAGGGCCTCAGGGTGAGGTTGGTCCCGCCGGACCCCAGGGCGAGGTTGGTCCCGCCGGGCCGCAGGGTCTTCCCGGCGGTGTTTTGAGCTATGCCGATTTTTATGCCCTGATGCCACCCGACAATGCGGCAACCGTTGCCCCGGGTGCAGACGTTGCTTTCCCACAAAACGGTCCGATCTCCAATACCAATATCGGCCGTCTCGACGATTTCTCCTTTAGCCTGGAAGCGATCGGCACGTATCTGATCCTCTTCCAGGTAAGCGTGACCGAGGCAGGTCAGCTGGTGCTTACGCTGAACGGCGAGGAGCTGGATTATACCGTAGTTGGGCGTGCCGCAGGCACGACGCAGATCGTGGGCATGGCAATCGTTACGACCACGGCCGAGGACGCGGTTCTGACGGTGCGCAACCCCGCAGACAATGCGGCAGCGCTCACCATCACGCCCGTGGCGGGCGGAACGCAGTCTGTTTCCGCGCATCTTGTGATCACGCAGCTTCAATAATTTTTTCTTAAAGAAGAACCGACACCGCCGTAACAAGCAGTGTCGGTTCTTCTGTTAAGTGAGATCACGGTTTTTATTTTAAAAGCGACACGGCATCGGAAATGGTCTTCTCCAAAGCCTCACGACCGTATTTATCGACCTCGGCCTTGTTTTTCTCGCCGTGCGTGAGGCATCCTGCACCGCCGATACAACCTCCAATGCAAGCCATACCCTCAATGAAATTGCCGTCAAGAACGCCCTTTCCAAGCTTCAGAAGCGCCATGCGGCAGGCTTCGATGCCATCGCATACAACGGGCTTGATCTCAAAATCGATGTTTTGCTCCTTCATAGCCTGCGCTGCCGCATCGGTAAGGCCGCCGCTGCGGGCAAAAATACGGCCGAAGTAGGAGGCGTTATCAAGAACGCCCTCTTCAAGTGTTTCGATCTCAATATCCCGGCTGTCAAACAGTGCCTGCAGCTCCTCAAACGTAAGGACGGTATCCACGTAGGGCTTGACGCTTTCAAGCTGCGCCTCTGCCTTTTTAGCAGTGCACGGTCCGATAAAGATCACCTTCGCATTCGGCGTTGTTTCCTTGATGTATTTCGCAAGAACCGCCATGGGCGACATATTATGCGAAATATGCTCGATAAGGCTCGGGAATGCCGATTTTATGTAACGGACGAATGCGGGACAGCAGGAGCTTGTCAACAGCCCCTTTTCGGAAAGCTCCTTTGCTTCCGCCATGGCAACCATGTCTGCACCGAGAGCTGCCTCGATCACGTCGTGGAAGCCGAGCTTTTTCAGTCCTGTTACGACCTGACCGAGCTTAGCGTAAGAGAATTGGCTTGAGATCGAGGGAGCAACGACGGCATAGACCTTATATTTACCGTCCGCCGTATTTCTCTCGCTCTTTTTCAGAATATCGATGGCGTTTACCATAAAGGACTTATCCATGATCGCGCCAAAGGGACACTGATATACGCACGCGCCGCACTGTATGCACTTGGAGTTATCGATCTTGGCCGCCTTCTCCTCATTCATAGAGATCGCTTTCACCTTGCAGGCGTTCTGACACGGACGCTTGCGGCTTACAATGGCCGTATAGGGGCAGACCTTGGCACACGCGCCGCATTCCTTGCACTTGGATTTATCAATGTGCGCAACGTGATCGTGATCGAAGGAGATCGCGCCGAATTTGCACACGTCCTCACAGCGGTGCGCAAGACAGCCGCGGCAGGCGTTGGTTACCTCATATCCGCCAACGGGGCATTCGTCACAGGCGATCTCTATCACCTCGATGACGTTGGGGTTGTTTTTATCCCCTCCCATTGCGAGCTTCACGCGCTCACCGAGTATGGCTCTTTCCTTATACACGCAGCAGCGCATCGTCGGCTCGTTGCCCGGGACAAGCTTTTTCGGAATGTCTATTATATTCTCAAGAAGCTTATCCTCCCATGCAAGGCGTGCTACTTCACGCAGGACTTTATATTTCAAATGTTGCACTTTTGTGTCAAATTTGCGCATAATACTTTACATCTCCTTAGAAATAGCTCACTTTGATGCGTTTTCCCATCTTCTTCAAGCACGCAGAAAGCTCCTCAACCAAATTCATTTTTATATTGAAATTGATGGGAAGATCGGGGTTCTGATGGGCGGGGTTTACCGCTCTGCCCACGTAGAAATTGATATCCGTTGCTTCCTCAAACAGGAGTCTGCTGATAAGAGAGGCGCCGTCCTTCTTGAAATTCCAATCCTCGTAAAGCGCGTTCTCTCCGAGATAATCCTTGGCGTACTGAATGACCTTATTCATCGTAATAACGCCCTCGGTTACGAGATCCACGCCCTCAATATGGGCGATGGGCGGAACGTCGCCGCGCTCAAACTTCAAGCTGACCTGAACGGGCTTGCCGAGATATTTTGCAGCGATAGAAGAGGTCGTGCCGCCGCAGATGATATGCTTCCCTTCCTTCGAGAAGAAAAGTGACATCATACGACTCGCATCGTCACGGTTAGAGGGCGGACCGAACAGAATGTTCATGGGCTCTCTTTTTCGGATCTTCACGACGCAGGCGGTGGTATCGTCGCCGGGCTTATTGCCGTAAAGATTGTCACACTCGTCAACCAGCATCGTGGAGAGGTTCTTTGCCGTGTATCCGCCCGCAACAAGCGCCTGCATATAACCCGCAATATCCTCGCGCTTCCAGCCGAAATTGTATTTTCCGCCCATGCCTGCGTGGGGACAGCCGTCACTCATAGCAATGAATACGTCGTTCTCCTGCAGCTTGATGACGGACTTATATATTTTTTTGCCGCCGATATTCATTTCGGTCTTGGGATAATCGTAAACCGCGTAATCTCTTATGACGATCACGTGGGGATTGTCGTACTGAATGATCTCTGCTACCTGATTATTCTGCAAATGGATGATCGTAAACGTGGAGTACGCCACGCCTCGCACCGAGCATACGGGCAAGGTTGCGGCAATCGTAGACACGCATTCCTCAATAGGAAGCCCTGCTGCCATCATCGTTGAGATGATCTTGGAGGTCAAAGTGGAAAGGATACTTGCCTTAACACCCGATCCGAGACCGTCTGCAAGCACGATCACGGTAGAATTCTCATTTTCCTCTACGACGTCTACGTGGTCGCCGCAAAGCTCCTCGCCGACATGATTGATGCTTTTATATCCGATATCTGCACACAAATCATTCATCGCCGATAGACTCCTTTAGTTTTGTCAGAGCGATCTTGGTCTCTGCCGCGGTCTCACCGAGCAAAGACGCGATCTCCTGAACGATCCTCATCTGCTTTTCAACAACGGTATCGGCTACCTCAACCGTCTGCTTATTGATCCTTGCCTTCTTCTCTCTGTCGGCTTCTTCGTCAGTAATATCACGCATAATACCGATCAGCATACGGGAATCGGAATCGTAAACCACGGTCTGTTCCACATATTTCTTATATTCGGCAAGATACGTGCGCTGATCACGAACGGTTCTTCCACTGTTTCTGACCTGCACGAATACGGTAGGATCGAGAATACGAACAACAGGCTCACCAAGCACATCGGATGCCGCACGGATATTCATAATTTTTCTTGCTGCATTGTTGATCTGCTGAACCTCGAGATTCTCGTTAAGAACAATAAGTCCGTTGGGCGTATTCTTAACGATGGTATCCGAGAAGCTTTCCGCCTTATCTTTAAGGAACGGCAGACACATGGAGATCTCAGCCTTGCCTTGAATAATGGCGATGGCTTTCTCACGGCAGGAATTATATCCGCAAGATCCGCAATTCAGCTCGTCGGCAGGCTTGAACTTGCCCATCTGACGAAGCACAGTCATAATCTCGGTTTCCGTTGGCCTTGCGAGCTTGGGTTCGATCATAGAAAAATGCTTCTTCAGCTCCATAGGAGCAGGCTGATCCACCTCAAAATCACGCTCGCCCGCATAATCAGCCACCGTTACGTAATCCTTAATCGGCGAGGTGCTATGGTATTTTTCCATAACGGGACCGCCAATACAGCTGCCAACGCAAGCAGACATTTCAATAAAGCACTTATGGATCTTACCGCTCTCGATATCC
>JAGBCA010000024.1 GCA_017938205.1 Clostridia bacterium | reverse complement strand
TGCGCCGAATGTGATGCTCGGCGCAGTTTGAAACAATTAAAAAGGAGAAAAAAGCAATGAAAAGCGCAAAGAAAATTCTCTTGCTCGTGCTTTCTCTCGTGCTGCTGGTTGGCGTATTCGCCGTAGCCGCATTTGCAGACGATAGCACGACCGCTACCGTTGTTTACCCCGACGGTACCGTGGATACATACACGGAAGCGGGTGCCATCACTCCGTCCATCGCGGCGCAGGATGGTCTTTATTACGGAAAGGGTAATACACTTTATAAGGATGCCGGCCAAGGCTGGATCTATACGGACGAGGCAGGCCAGCCTGTGACCGAGATCACACAAGACCTGATCAACGCCGGTGCAAAGATCACGGCTTCGGGCTTTGATAAGGTGTACGCTACGGTGGACATCACCATCGCCGAGGGCGACTACGTGATCTGCCTCAACGACACGGAGTACGTAATGGCAGGCACGACGACCGTATCTGTCGCTGCGTATAATTCAACCGACAAGAAGTATTACGAAGCCTCGACGTACGAGCTTGACGAGGCGGCTCGCAAGATCCCTGCCGGCAATTACAAGCTGTATCTCACCGAAGCAAACGCAGTTCATAAGTTCCTGAACTACGCGACCTGCTCGTTTGAGATCAACGGCGTGACCTACAACTATCAGGACATCCGCTCCCTTCGTGCAAATACCGCGAAGATCACTCTGCACGAGGATAATGCGATCTCCACCATCAAGTGGGATAGAAACGGTGCTGACAGACCTGCAACGACGATCAACGGTGCCGTAACAAGAGCGGGCAACCAATATCCCGCATCGGTGCTTCTTGATCTCAACGGCCATAATCTCACGAACACGCAAACGGGTTACTGCGACGTTATGGGCATGGTGCTTTACATCTATTCCTCGAAGGCGGGCGCACATTACGATGCTTCTGCTTCGACGGGCACGATGTTCCGCTCCAATGACGATGCTGCTATCGTTCTTGGTGATGATAACAATGCAGAAACCGATTATTCGGATAACATCTATTTCCACTGCAAGGCGATCAACGAATACCTCTACGGTACGGGTATCGCCATCAACGGCGGCCATTTCTACCAGAGCGCTCCCTCCGCGAACGGAATGTTCAACGTTTCCCGCCGCGTCGGCTTGGACAAAAACCGTCTGCCGGAGCTGCAATACGCCATGGAGAACGCAAGCTTCTATCTGCTTCCCGGCTCGAACGCGGTTCTCAACAGCACTGAAGCCGGCTCGGTCACGGCAAAGAACTGCAATTTCTATACCTCGGATAGCGCATCTCTTCTTTATACCACCAAAGATAAAAGCGTTACTGCAGACGGCTGTGCCTTCTACGGCGTGGCACAGGATGCTATCAAGGAGGGCGATGTTAACGCAACCCTCGCCGTAACGAACACCAAAAACCCCGTTACGGAAGAAGATCCCGACGCGCAGAATGCCGTTGCTTACAGTACCGTGACCTGGGCAGACGGATCGACCTCTTCCTACTATGCAACCTCTCTTGAAGAGGCAAAGGCCTTTGTTGAAACCCATCCCAAGGCAGCCGATCCCGCTCCCTACGAGAAGGTAGTGAACGGCGAGGTATTCGCTGCTCTGGATCCCACCGCAACTTATGCTTACGATGCAGCCTTCAATGCAACGCAGACCTACGTGGACGGCGAGCTTGCGAAGGTGTACTTCGCAGCTTACTTAACCGGCGGCAACCCCATCTACTTCACGAATGCAGAAACCCTCGGTGCAGATTTCAAGGCATATATGGAAGCAATGAATGCCGCAGGCTCCACCGTGGTTCTCTATTCGGACATCACCACTGCAGGCTTCGCTGTTAACGGCAAGGCAGGCGTTGCGTATCGTCTTGACCTGAACGGCTATACGCTCACCGTAACCTCGGCAAAAACGAGCGCCGCGCTCAACGTTTGTCATTCCGCATTTTATATGTATTCCTCGAAGGCAGGCGGCGTGATCGATACGAGCAGCGTTGCAGCCTTTGTCCATACCGATGACGGATGGTACGGCACCGATCATAACTACGGTTCGTTCTATATCGGCGAGTACGACAACACTCGCACCGATTACGGCAAGAACCTTACCGTTTACTGTAAGCAAATCAACACCTCCATGCACGGAACGGGCATGACGATCAACGGCGGCACCTACGTGCAGAGCGAGGGCAGCGCCGCATCTCACTTCCTTATTTTAGGACGCGAGACCGAAAGTACTTCTCACGTTCAGAACGTAAAGAACGTAACATTCGTGCTTTCGAACCCCATTACCGCACCTCTCTATCTGCGTTGCAACTCGCCCAGAACCTTCACGAACTGCACCTTCATTTCTTCCAATGCAAACGGCGGCGTGGCTCTCACGGCCTACACCGATCTTGCATTGAATGCAAAGGTATTTAGCTTTGTGGACTGTAACTTCGTAAACGTTCAGCCCTACCTTGGCTCTGCGTACGTTGCTTATACCAATGCGGCTTATGGCACGACCGGTATTTACTCCGCAGCAGACGTTGATATCAGCGATGCCGAGCAGTTCCTTGCACACGGCACGACCTCCAAGGAGATCACCGTTCTCGAAAAGACCTACACGCTTGACGGCGTAGTTACCACGGCAGATCAGGCTTTGAAGCTCTCCTGGGGCGAGACCGGCACCGAGTACTGGGCGATCGGCTCCAAGCCCGCACGCGAGGTAGCAAACATGACCAAGCGCGAGGGCGGCGTTCTCAAGACCAACCCCGCATTTGATCTGGTTGCTCTTGAAAGCATTGACGAAAACGGCATCGTTACCGCCGCAGGCGAAGAAACCGTTGCGATCGTATTCAACGACAGCGAGCCTCTTGCCTTCCTCTACGTTGACACCAAGACGGGCGTAGAATACTACGCTCTCGTTTCCGAGTGCGGCGATGAAATTGGCATCGGCGATAAGTTCTACGAGATCTTCAACGCTCCCATCTCCTCCTACGTGATCACTCTGTATGCGGATATGACGCTCTCTCGCGGTATCGGCTTCGGTGCGTATGTCCTTGATGGAGAAGGTCACTACAACTATCTGAGTCTTGCAAACGGCGATATTACCCTTGACCTGAACGGCAAGACGCTCTCGATCGCAGAGGATTTCACGAGCCCTGTTGACGTTTCCAACGCCAATGGCTACGGCGAATACACCAGAGCTGTTTTCGGCCTGGAGGGAACCGCAGGCAAGACCTTCACGCTCACGTCCTCCGCGGCAGGCGCGAAGATCTATAACCCCACGAACTACGTGCTCTTCGCCGTTGGTGAAGCAGACCGCAATCATATCGTGATCGAGGGTGACTACCTTGAGGTCGTTACCAAGGGTGCTGTGGTTGGTCTGACCGAGCCCAACACGAGCACGATCGTAAGCGTGATCGGCGGTAAGTACACCTACAGCGGTGCGCACACCGCATTCACCGCTGCCGGCACCGTAACTCTCAAGGATTTCATTCTTGAGCTGACGAATCCGAGCGTTGCCGCTGCATTTGCGGCTCCCAACTACGGCCGTGATAGCGTCTACACGATCGAGAACGTGGACGTATATGCGACCGCAGGCAAGCCCACCCTCTTCGGCTTTACCACGCACAACACCTTCTCCATTGGATACGATCAGAAGAGAACGATAAGTATCGCGCTGAACATCACGGACTGCGAGCTGATCAACGTGGATCTGACCAAGACCTACGACCAGACCACCGTGACCTTCGCAGGCTCTCTCGTTGCCTCCACGATGGCAGACCTCCTGGCCGCCATGCCTTTGGCTCCCGATGGCAAGACCGCCGCATTCTATAACGCGACCTACGGCGATAAGGAATACAAGGTGTGCTGCTACACCTCCATTGAAACCGCTACCGTTGAATGGGGCTTCGGCATCACCGAGACCTGGGTTGTAGGCTCGGTTGCAATGCACGAGGATGCAGTGATCGACAACGTATTCACTTACTCCTTCGCAAACCTTGATGTAACCGGTGGAACCAACACCGCGACTGCAACACTCGTTTCCATCGAGGCGGGCGTTGTGAGAATGAACCTCACTCTGCAGAGCAAGATCAGCATGAACCTGCTTCTTGCCGAGGCCTGCTACGGCGCAACCGTGACCGTAAACGGCGAGACCTTCGTTCTCTCCGATATGGAGGCTGTTGAGGGCTACTACGTTCTTACCGTTGCGATCGCTCCCGACAAGGCGGATGAATCCATCCCCGTAACCGTAAGCGTAAACGGCCACGTTCACAACCTCACCACCGGTATCGGCAACTACGCAATGGCAGTTCTTGCCTCCGAGGATGCAGCGGTCGTTCCCGCAAAGAAGCTTACCTACGCTATGATCGAGTACGTAAGAGCCATGAACGGAAACGCTGACTTCTGCAAGGATGCAGAGATGCCCGATGGCTACGATAACAACTCTCCCGCACTGACTCCCTCCGAGAACGCAGGCACGCTTCTTTCCGGCATTGCCTTCCAGCTGAACGACACGATCGCAATTGCGGTTCAGAGCGCAAAGGATGGCGAGACCTTCGTTGCCGTAGGCAAGGAAGTGGTTCTCACGCTTGCAACCGGACGCATCGAGCGTGCAACCGTTGGCGAGAACGGCATCGTTATCTTCGAGGATCTCTACGTCAACGATTTCTTTGGCGAAATGACGATCGAGGTGGATGGCGAGACCTACACCTACAGCCTTGAAAACTATGCTTTCAGCATGGATGAAACAGAAAGTGCTGTCGTGATCGCACTTTACAACTACGCTTACTATGCAGACGACTACGTAAGAAACGTAGTGCTTGCACAGGCAAACTAAAAAAGGAGGAACACCACGATGAAAAAGAATTATCTTGCCCCCGAGGCAGAGCTTCTCACCTTCGGCAAGGAGGACGTGATCACCTCCTCCGGAACCGTAAACGTATGGAACACGCCCACGATCGACCTTGGCACGGGCGGCTATGCATGGGAAACCGATGGCGAGGAGGATATGACCTTCTCCGTTCGTTCGTAATTCCTAAAAACGGTCATAAAACGCAAAAATGCACACGGCTCTATGCCGTGTGCATTTTTCTTGCGGATCTTATTTCTGTCAGTGAAGTTTTTGCTGTCGCAAAAGTGAAGTTGTGTGATACACAGTGAAGTTGCTCGCGGGGGCTCGCAGTGAAGTTAAGTTTGCCCATTTTGCCAAAGGCAAAACTTCACTATCCGTAGGATAACTTCACTTACGAAGTAAACTTCACTTGCCCAGAGGGCAAACTTAGTTATGCGTGTTCTCCGTTAAGGATAACACGCATAGTGGCGGGGTTCTATGAAGGCTATGCCGATGAGCAAAAAACAATTAAAAAATCAGCGAAGAATGTCTTGTGTCAAAGTTTATATAAAAGGCTTCCTCCGGGAGGGAGGCTTATTTAGAGGATGAGCTTACTGCCGCCGTTTGGCATCAAAGCTCTTCCATCATAAGAAAATCCTTGAGCTTCACGTGCTTGACGGTGCTTGTGGAATAATCGATATCGTCATTCGTGATTATAATTTTTTGTGAAAGATTGTCAATGCTTTTGAATGCGGAAAATTCTCTTTGGTATGCTTTATCCTCGGCTACACTATAGGCAACCTGCACGTAATATTTCTTTGTTCCCTTGGTGGCTAAAAAGTCGATCTCTTTACCGTTGTTATTATACACGTAGAGCTCATAGCCTCTATAGACAAGCTCGTTATACACGATATTTTCAAGATTATGCGAAAGATCAAAGCGATTGTTCATGCATCGAATGGAATTGAAGCAAACGTCTGCATTGTATATTTTAGCGGAATACGAAAGCTCCCTTTTGGTTTTTGTGGAATATTGCTTGATCGATTCAATAATATACGCTTCCTCCAAATATCCGAGATATTTCATGATCGTGTTGATGGAGCAGCTATCGTGCTCCCGCGTGATATAATCATGAATGGAATTTGCAGAAAAAATGCGACCGTTGCTGCGTAGTATAAAATTCACCAAGTTTTTAAACAGGCTTTCCTTGCGTATTTTGTATCTTCGGATCAGATCGTTAATAACGATCGTATCGTCTAAATCGTTCAGATATCTGCGCTCCGCCTCGGGAGAATCAAATTCAAATCTTTTCGGAAAGCCGCCCCAGACAAGATAATCCGTGACGGATATTTCTCTCGAAAGCTCTTGGCCGTATGCAACGATTTCCTTATAAACGAAGGGACGGATGCGAAAGGCTACGTATCTGCCTGCAAGCTCCTTTGTGAACTCGCCGGATAAAAGTTTAGAGTTTGATCCCGTGATAAAAAGGGAATAATCGTAAAGTCGCAGGGTTTTGCACGCATCCTGCCAGCCGTCCAGGGTTTGGATCTCGTCAAAAAAAAGATAGCATTTTCCGTTTTTTTTATTTTCCTCCACGTAAGAGATCAAGCGGTCTGCGCTCGTTATGTTTGCAGACGTCCTTTTATCCTCAAAATTCAAATAGATAATGTTGTCCGTTTTTTTGCTGATTTCGCGGATGATCTGCTCCATGATCACCGATTTTCCGCATCTGCGGATGCCCGTGATAATTTTGATCAGATCGGATTCGTAAAAGGGGCGTACCTGCTCAATATAATGTTCTCTTTGAATCATTTTTTTATCACCTCAACAACATTATACTGAAAAAAATTGCCTTTGTCAAGAATTTTATTCACTACTACTGAAAGATTTTGCGATTTGTGTGAAAATTTTTCAGTAGCGGTGAAGGAATGGAGCGCAATTCACCGGCGCGCGGCCGCCTCGCTACCCAAAGGTGGAGGCTTGTTTAGAGGAGGGGCTTGCTCCTCCCGTCTTGCATTTTTTATATCTACCGTTTTCGGGAGCACCAAGGCGCTCCCCTGCGGTTTTTAGGCTCTCCCTTCGGGTAGCGAAGCGGCGCGACCAAAAGATGCAAAGCATCTTGCGCCGCAGGTGAGAGAGCTGTCGAGCGAAGCGAGACTGAGAGGGCGAAAGGCTGCAATGCTTCGCGATGATGCCGATCCTTCTCGCCGTGCTTTACGCAGGCAAAACGCGCAGGACGAGCACGGTCATATCATCCTTGCGGCCGTGGTGCTTGGCGGCGGCGGAAAGGATCGCATCGGCGTATTCCTTCAGGCGGCGAGGCGGCGTTTTGCCGAGAAGCTCCATCAGCCACGGTGCATCCTCCGGCGAGCCGCAAACGCCGTCCGACATCAGGATCACGATATCGTCGCATTTGACCTCCACCTTGATGCGCTCGCTGTCCACGGAGGAGAGCAGGCCGATCGGCGCGGTTTCCGAGCGGATGCGGAAAAGTGAGGTGCCACGCTTGATAAAGGACGGGGCGGCACCGCTTTTGATAAACTGCGCCTCGCCGCGCGCGAGGTTAAATTCAAACATATCCACCGTAGCACTGCATTCCTCCTCGCGCCCGCGCAAAACGTGATTGAGGAGGGCAAGCGTGGTGGCGTGTGAGCAGCCCGTGCCGCTCACCTTTTCGAGAAAATCGGCCGTGAAGGCGGCGGTGGTTCTTGCCATGCGCCCCGTACCCATGCCGTCCGAGAGGATGGCGAAAAAGCGGTTGGCCGAGAGAAAGCATTTCGTTACGTCACCCGAGATCTCCGTTCCCTCGCTGACGAGGGAGGCCGCTGCGCTTTCGATCTCGTAGCGGCGGTCGGGGTGGCATTCCATCAGCACCATATCCTCCTTGCGGAAGTATTCGGGTGATGCCAGCCGCGTGCCAACGGCGCGCTCCAGCGCCTCTCGCAGGGCGGGGGCGGTGATCTTCGTTCCGTCTCTGTCCTCGCCTGCCGCAAGAATGTACGAGCCGTCCGTTCCGAAGGCGCGGATCACGCCGCCCGGAAAGCCGTGATCGGCAAAGACCTGTTCCAAGGCAAGAGAGAGCGGCTCGTTCATCTCATTTTCTCTGCGCTCCTGCGACCGCGCCTCGGAGAGCATACGGGAGAGAAGTGCGCAGATCTCGGCCATGGAATCCGTTTTTTCGGCGCGGTATTTTTCCTCCGTGAGGCGTGCGGCGCTGTGGCGAATGGCGTCAAGGATGCGGTCCTTCTGGCGGCAAAAGCCCATCCGATCTCCGAGATCGGCTTCTCCGATTGGGTCACCGCGATAGAGCTTGTCCGCAAGATAGGGGGCACTTTCGGCAAAGGGGCGGTGGCTTTGCGAGAGGCAGAGCGCATAGCCTGCGCAGGTTTTGCAATAGGTGTCTGCACAGTCCACGCAGAGGTTTTCGTATTCCTCGGCCGTAGGACGGCCGCTTTCTCTTCCGAGCCCTGCGATCAGCGGTGAGAGTGCGGCAACGGCGGTCTGCAGGGTATCGAGGCCGCTTTCATCCCTCGTGCGCTTGGAGAGGGCCATGCTGCCAACCATTTCGGCGGCCAGCCGCTCGTTTTTCTCTACCTTGTCGGGCGGTGCGGATGCGCCGATGCGCCGAAGCAACGGATAGGAAAGCAACGCACCGATCAGAAATTCGGGAAAGGCCGTCAGAAAGCCCGAAAGCCCTCCTGCATAGCCGCCCCAAACGCCAACGGAGGCCGCGCCTGCACCGAGCGCGTAGGTCATTCCGAAGGGGAAGAGAAGTCCGCCCACAAGCCCCGCAAGCGCAAGCGCAACCGCCTCCGTTCCCGAAAGCGCGAGCGCGGAGAAAAAACCAACGGCCATGCCGCGCAGAGGGCCGAAGCGTTTTGCCGTCAGAAGTGTCAGAACGGCGGCGGGGAGTGCGGCCAAGCTGATGCCGAAGAGGGTGTAGCCCCTCATGGCAAGCACCAGGAAAAAGGAAAAGCCTAAAAAAGAGATCTGAAAAAAAACCGTGCGGCTGCCCTCCTCGCCGCCCACAACGCGTAGCAGCGTACGGCTGCCGAAGAGCAGGGCGTGCAGTGAGATCGAGGCGTAGAATAGCCCCGAAAAAAGCAAGCAAAGCAGCCCGGGGACTATGATCATCGTCAGCGCAAAGGCCGCGCTCGTCAGCGTAAGCCCTGTGAGAAGCATCTGATACACGCCTGCAAGAAAGCCGCCGATCACCGCCGCGCAGGCACGCAAAAGCAGGGATTCCTTAAAAAGGCGGCGGCCGCCGTCCTCGCTGCCCGAAAGCACCAGGCGGAGCATGAAGGTCACGGCGCTGACAAGGGCGAAGATCACCCCCGTCTTTCCGAGAGAGAGCCCGCCAAGAAATACGCCGAGCGCCGCCGCCACCACATGCACGGGAAGAACGGAAAGAAAGGCAAGTCCCATGGGATACGCGCCGAAGAAGAGATGCCCGCGCCCGAAAATAAATCCGATCAGCAAAACGCCGAGATCCAAGGCGAGCGTGATCGGCTCGTTTTTCCATTTTTCCTTTTGCGCCTGCCAGAGATTTTTTCTGCGAGGCGCGTTTTGCTCTTTTTCTCTCGTATGTATTCTTTTCAGCATATTTTCAACCGTCCTTTGTTTTTTTCTTACTACTTTATTGTATAAGAGGCGGCGCGCGAAAAAGGACGAATTTTCTTCCGCGAAGAAGGGAAAAGGACGGCGAAACAAGAAAAATAAAGGCCTGCCGCATCGATTTTTCTCTGCGACAGGCGTTTTTTATAAAATTCTGCGAAATCTCAATGCGCCGCCGTACATATTGGCGATGCTTGATTTTTTTAAAAATGCAAATATTTATTTACAAAAATCGGTAAAATCAGTTTTTCAGCGAGTGGATCGGCGCGGGAATACGGCCGCCGCGCGAGATAAAACGCTCGCAGGAGGCGCTCTTCACAGGCATGATCGGCGCATGGCCGAGCAGACCGCCGAACTCCACGTTTTCGCCGACACCCTTGCCAACCACGGGGATCACGCGCACGGCGGTGGTCTTGGTGTTGACAACGCCGATGGAGATCTCGTCCGCGATGATGCCGGAAATCGTTGCCGCCGAGGTGTCGCCGGGGATCGCGATCATATCCAGACCCACGGAGCAGACTGCCGTCATCGCTTCAAGCTTTTCGAGGGTGAGGGTGCCTGCCTCTGCGGCGGCGATCATGCCTCTGTCCTCGGAAACGGGGATAAATGCGCCCGAAAGACCGCCCACGTGGCTGGAGGCCATCACGCCGCCCTTCTTCACCGCATCGTTCAGAAGTGCCAAAGCGGCGGTGGTTCCGTGCGTGCCCGTGCATTCAAGGCCCATGTTTTCAAGGATCTCCGCCACAGAGTCGCCCGCCGCGGGGGTGGGCGCGAGAGAAAGATCCACGATGCCGTACGGCGTATTCAGGCGGCGTGCCGCCTCCTTCGCGATCAGCTGGCCAACGCGCGTGATCTTGAAGGCGATGTTCTTCACGGTGTCTGCAAGGGTGGAAAAATCGCAGTCGCCTGCCGCCTTGATCGCCGCGGCAACCACGCCGGGGCCGCTGACGCCCACGTTGATCACCGTGTCCGGCTCACCGAAGCCGTGCATGGCACCTGCCATAAAGGGGTTATCCTCGGGAATGTTGGCAAAAACAACGAGCTTTGCACAGCCGATGCAATCTCTGTCCTTCGTGTTCTCGGCGGTGGCCTTGATGATCTCGCCCATGCGCTTCACGGCATCCATATTGATGCCCGCCTTTGTGGAGGCTACGTTGACGGAGGAGCAGATATGATCGGTCACCGTGAGTGCCTCGGGAATGGACTCGATCAGCGCACTTGCACCCGGGATCGCGCCCTTTTGCACGAGTGCGGAGAAGCCGCCGATAAAGTTCACGCCGAGCGTTTGTGCCGCGCGCTCCAGCGTCTCGGCCAGGCGAACGAAGCCTGCGGGCGAGAGCCCTGCGCCGATATAGGAAATGGGGGTAACGGAAATTCGCTTGTTCACGATCGGAATACCGTAGGTGTGCTCCAGCTCCTCGCAAACGCGCACAAGATCCTTTGCCTTGGTGGTGATCTTGTCGTAGATCTTGGCCTCCAAGCGCTGCGGATCGTCCGTTATACAGTCAAACAGCGAGATGCCCATCGTTACCGTACGGATATCGAGGTTTTCCTCGCGGATCATTTTTATGGTTTGTAAAATATCCTGTGTATTGATCACGGTCTTATCCTCTTTTTAGATTTTGTGCATTGCGTTGAAGATGTCCTCGTGCATCACGCGGATATCCAGCGCGTTTTCCCGGCCCTTTTCGGCAAGACGGTCCGCAAAGGAAGAGAATTTCTCGGTCATTTCTCCGATCTCCACCACCATGATCATGGTGAAATAGCCGTCCAGGACGGTCTGGTTGATGTCGATCACGTTGACGTTGCTTTTTGCGCACTCGGCGCTCACCATCGAGATGATGCCAACGCGGTCCTTGCCAATAACGGTAATCACTGCTTTCATTTTCGTTTCTCCTCGGAATTGTTTTGGTGGCTCTATTTTATCATATTAAGAGCGGTTTTGCAAGTCTTATTTTTATTTTATAGGGGGAAAGCATTGCATTTTTCGGCGCATTATGATAAAATGGAGAAAAAAGCGCGCGGGGGCGAATATGAAAAACGGAATCATCATTTTGCATAAGGGAGAGGGGCTGACCTCACAGAGCGCGGTGAACCGCGTGAAGCGCCTGCTCGGTGCGGCCAAGGCCGGGCATACGGGAACGCTCGACCCCCTGGCCACGGGCGTTTTGCCCATCCTCGTCGGCAATGCGGTGAAGGCGGGGGAATATATGCTCTCCTCGGACAAGCACTATATTGCCACCCTGCGCTTAGGACTTACCTCGGATACCGAGGATATTACGGGAAAAATTGAAAAAACCGATTCGGGGATCCCCTCGGAGGCGGAGGTCTTGCGAGTGATCTCGGGCTTCGTTGGCGAAATTATGCAGGTGCCGCCGATGGTGAGCGCCTTGAAGGTTGGCGGAAAAAAGCTTTGCGATCTTGCAAGGCAGGGCATCGTGATCGAAAGAGAAGCAAGACCGATCACGATCTTTCGCCTTGATGCAAAAAAGATCGCGGAGGATGCCTATTCCTTGGATGTGATCTGCTCCAAGGGCACGTATATCCGCACGCTTTGTGCCGATATCGGCAAGGCGCTCGGCTGCGGCGGCGTGATGGAAACGCTTTGCCGTGCAGAGGCCTCGGGCTTCACGCTGGCCGAGGCGCATACCCTTGAAGAATTGGAGGCCATGAGCGAGGCGGAGCGCGAGGCGGCAGTTCTGCCCGTGGAAACCGTGTTCATGAAGCACGAGGCGGTGGTTTTGCCGCCCTTCTTTGCAAGACTTGCCAAAAACGGCTTGCCGATCTATCAAAAAAAGATCGGAAAAAGCTTTGCCGAGGGCACCTATCTTCGGATGTGCGATGCCGATGGATTTTTTGCGCTTGGGCGCGTTTTACCGAGGGAAGAGGGGATGGCGATCGTTCCCCAAAAGCAATTCCCCCGACTTGGCATATCGTCCGATTGAGCGCCGTTTTTCGGAGCTCGACGTACGGTGTACGCCTAACGCCCGAAAAGCCAACGCTTCTCGGAGCGATCTGCCGTCGTCGGCTTGGCAACCGTCCGATTGAGCGCCGTTTTTCGGAGCTCGACGTACGGTGTACGCCCAACGCCCGAAAAGCCGACGCTTCTCGGAGCGATCTGCCGTCGTCGGCTTGGCAACCGTCCGGTTGAGCGCCGTTTTGCTACCGAAATTTTGAAAGGAGAGAGGATCTATGGCATTCACAAAAGAGCAGCAATCTGCGATCGATACAAGAGATAAAACGCTTCTGATCTCAGCCGCCGCAGGCAGCGGCAAGACCGCCACGCTCACGCAGAGGATCATTGCCTCTCTGCTGGACGAGGAAAATCCTGCCGACATCAGCGAGCTTCTGATCGTGACCTTCACGAACGCCGCCGTCGGCGAGCTGCGCGAGCGCATTGGAAAGGCGATCCGTGAGCGGCTTGCCTCAGAGCCTGCCAATCTGCGCTTGCAGCGCCAGCTTCTTCTTCTCCCGTCCGCCACGATCTGCACGATCGACGCCTTCTGCAACGAGGTCCTGCGCGCCAATACGGGCGCGGTCGGCATTCCTCCGAATTATCGCATTGCCGATGCGGCAGAGGCCGAGCTTCTCGGCGGCGCGGTGTGTGAGTCGCTGATCGCGGCGGTATACGAGGGGGATCTTGCGGATGAAATATCGCCTGAGGATTTTGCCGAGCTTTGCGATGCCTTAACGCGCGTGAAGGAGGATGCCTCGCTTGCGCCCACGCTCCTTGCCCTCTACAGAAAGTGCGAAACACACGAGAAGGGCGTGCATTCTTTGCGCGCGCTTTGCGAGGAATACGATCCAAGGAAATATACCGCGCCGGAGGAAACGCGCCTTGGCGCATATATCCTGCGCGAGACGGCCGAGATGGCGGCGCATTATACGGGTGCTTTGCAAAAAACGCTTGCCACCTTCCCCTTGGAGGGAAAGGCGGCGCTTTTGCACGCGCTTCTTTCGGAGGAGCAGTATCGCTTTTATCATCTCTCCACGGCAAGGACCTACGGTGAGATGCGCACGCGCTTATACGAATTTTCCTTTAAAAATCAGCCGCCGATCCCTGCCGCGCAAAAAACGCCCGAGATCGAGCGTGCCATTCGCTTGCGCGCAGAATACAAGGAGGCCGTTTCCTCCTATCGTGCAAAATTCTTTGTTTATACCGTAGAGCAATTTGCCGAATTGTATACAAAGCTTTACAAACAGACGGATATTCTTTGTACCTTCCTTGAAAAATTTGATTTCTCCTTCCGTGAGGAAAAGGCGCGGCGCGGCCTTTGCGAATATGCGGATATTGAGAGATATGCGTACCGCTGTCTTTGGGATGGGGATACCCCCTCGGCGTATGCAAAAGAGCTGTCCGAAAAATACAGCGCCATTTATATTGACGAATATCAGGACGTAAACCGCCTGCAGAATCTCGTGTTCGCGGCGGTGGCACGACCGAACAACCGCTTTATGGTTGGCGATATCAAGCAGAGCATTTATTCCTTCCGCAGTGCCGATCCCTCGATCTTTGCCGAGATGAAAAACACCTTCCCGCCGCTTGAAAAAGCGGGGCGCTCGCACGCCGCGAGCATCTTTATGTCGCAGAATTTCCGCTGTGACGAGGGCGTGGTGGACTTCGTGAACCGTATTTTTGATACCGTGTTCGGGCATCTTGGAGAGAGCATCGGCTACGTGCCCGAGGATCGCCTCACCTTCTCGAAGCTCGGCCCTGTGGGAAATGCGTTTCCCGAGATCACGCTGGTCTCCTCTGCGCACAGCGCATCCGAGGAGAGCGAGGATGAGGACGGGGAGCCGCCGAGCGCCGTGGAGGCGGAGGCATACGCCGTTGGCAAAAAGATCCTCTCGCTTCTTGACGGCGGTAAGAAAAACGACGGAACGCCGATCCGCCCCGGGGATATTGCCGTGATCTTTCGCGGTCTGCATTCCCGCGCACCGATCTACACCCGCGTTTTTGCCTCCATGGGCATACCTTGCGCGGTGGGAGACGAAAAAAGCCTGCTTCTTGCGCCCGAGGTGCTTTTGTGCCTCTGCCTTTTGAATACTATTGATAATCCGCACAGAGATATTTATCTTGCGGGACTGCTTTGCT
Source organism: Clostridia bacterium (assembly GCA_017938205.1). Lineage (GTDB taxonomy): Bacteria > Bacillota > Clostridia > Oscillospirales > CAG-272 > UBA1740. Next base: position 36,072 of record JAGBCA010000024.1, on the reverse strand, counting down.
CCCCGCTCTACGGCTTTACGGCGGACGATCTCGTGCGCTATCGCGGCGCGGAACAGGAGCGCGGCGTGAGCCTCTTCTCCGCACTTGAGGCTTACGCAAGGGAGCATCCCGAGGATGCCCGTCTTTCGCACTTCCTTTCCTCACTTGCACACTATCAGCTGATGGCCGAGGGAATGCGGGTGGACGAGTTTTTGACGAAGCTCTACGCCGAGAGCGCCATGCTTTCTCTCGCCGCGAAAAACGGCGGGCGGGATAATCTCTTGCTTTTGAAGGACTACGCCGCGCGCTACGAGGCGGGCGGATTTTCGGGGCTTTACAGCTTCATTCATTATATCAACAATCTGATCGAAAGCCGCACGGACTTTGATTCCAAGCGCCAAGACGGCGCGGACGATGATCGTGTCAGGCTTATCACCGTGCACGCCTCCAAGGGACTTGAATACCCCGTTTGCTTCCTTGCCGCCTGCGGCACGGATATCCGTGATGCGGAGAGCGGCCCGTTTGCTTACGTGGAGGGCTTCGGTCTTGCCTTCCGTCTGCGAGATAGCTCGGGGCTTTCCTTGGTGGAAAACCCTGCGGTGAACGCTCTGCTTCGCCGCCGTGCCGAGAAGGGCTTTGAGGAGGAGCTTCGCATCCTCTACGTGGCGCTCACCCGTGCGAGGGAGCAGCTTTATCTCTTCGGCACCTGCAGCCGCACAGCACCCGAGGATTATCTTGCACGCGTGCAGGATCAGATCCCGTTTCTTGATGCCTATTCGCTCAGACGTATGCGATCCTTTCTGAAGATCGCTCTTGCCTGCCCCACGGGGGCAGAGGTGCATATCGAGCACGGCGACCTTGCAGCCGTCAATGAGGTGCAGACGGAGGAGCAAATGGACCCCACCTCCGCCCTGCCGCCCTGCGAGGAAGAGGTGGAGCGCTTCGTTTCGCGCTTTGGTTATACCTATCCCCACGCCGTGCTGGCAAATACGCCGCGCAAGCTTTCGGTTTCCGCACTTTCAAAGGACCGCCTTGACCGCATGGAAAAGGAGAGCACTCTGCCCGAGGATGCGCCCCTTTCGTATCTGCCGAGCGACTGCGAGGAGCAGGAGCCGCAGAGCACCCACGCGCCAAGGCTTCCCGCGTTCGTCACAGGGCGGCGCGAGAAGGAGAGCGCAAGGCGCGGCATCGCCACGCACCTGTTTTTGCAGTTCTGCGATTTTGCCGCGCTTTCCGAGCGCGGTGCGCAGGCGGAGCTTGACCGCCTGATCCGAGAGAAATTTATCTCCGAGGAGGATGGCGCACGCGTGCGTCTTGGCGAAATCGAGAAATTCCGCGAAAGCCGCCTTCTCGATGCGATCCTCTCGGCAAAAGCCTTGCACCGCGAGATGCGCTTCCATGCAAGAATGCCCGCCGTTCTCTTCACCGAAAGCGAGGAAAAACGGGCGGCACTCGGAGAGCACCGCATTCTCGTGCAGGGCGTGATCGATTGCCTCTACGAGGACGAGAACGGTGATCTTACGCTGATCGACTATAAAACCGACCGTCTGCCGCGAGAGGCCCTGCGCGACCCTGCGCTTGCCGTCACGATCCTTTCGGAAAAGCACCGTGAGCAGCTTTCGTATTATGCGATCGCCGTGGAGCAGATGTTTGGCAAGCGGCCGAAATACATCCGCGTGTATTCGCTCCATCTCGGCGATACGGTGGAAATTGAGCCGTTAAAATAGGATGAGTCTAAATCATTGCATAAGTTTTGGAGAAAAGCATTATGGCAGATAAAGAAGTGAAATTTTCTTTGGCAAAATGGATCACGCCCGGTGCGCTCGCACCCGAGGGAACGGCGATCCTCTCGCATCGCTTTTCAATCGATCGGCCGATGAAGGGCGCGATCCTGCGTGCGAGCGCGATCGGTATCTATTACGCCTATATCAACGGCCATCGCGTGAGCGATACGCTGTTTGCACCCGGCTTTACCGCCTACGGAAAGCGCGTACAGGTGCAGGAATACGACGTTTCGCAGCTTCTTTGCGAGGGAGAGAATACGCTTTCGATCGCCATCGGCAAGGGCTGGGCGGTCAGCGTTCTGCAGTTTGCGCAGATGGCCGATCACGTCAGCGCGATCGCGGAGCTTTCGGTCGCTTTCAAGGACGGCAGTGAGACGGTCATCGGCACGGACGAGGATTTTTCCGTGTATTCCTCTCCCGTGCTTTCCTCGGATATTTACGGCGGCGAGACCTACGATGGCACGCATACGCCGCGCCTGCTTGGCAAGGCAAGTCTTGATCCCACGGTCAAGGCGCGCACCGTTTTGCAGATGGGCGAATGGATGAGAGAAAAGGAGCGTTTTCCTGCGCGCCTGATCATCACCCCGAAGGGGGAGCGCGTTCTGGATTTCGGGCAAAATCTTGCGGGCTTCGTTGAGATCCGCATCAAGGGACACGCGGGGGATCGTATCGTGCTTTCCCACGGCGAGGTGCTCGATAAGGACGGAAACTTCTATAACGCCAACTACAGAGATGCAAAGAGCCTTGCCACCTATATTCTGAAGGACGGAGAAAACGTTTTGCGCCCGTATTTTACCTTCTACGGCTACCGCTACGTCCGCCTCGACGAATATCCCGACAAGGCGGTGGACGTTTCCGCCTTCACCTCGGTTGCCACCTATTCGGACATGGAGAGAAGCGGTGATTTCCACTGCGGAAACGCGAAGATCAACCGCCTCTATCAGAACGTGCTTTGGGGGCAGAGAAGCAACTTCCTGGATATTCCTACCGACTGTCCGCAAAGAGACGAGCGCGTGGGATGGACGGGGGATGCGCAGGTGTTCTGCCGCACGGCTACCTTAAACTATAACGTAAAGAATTTTTTTGAAAAATGGCTTGGCGATATGATGCTCGACCAAAGAGAGGACGGCGCGATCTATCGCATCGTGCCCTGGAATAACGGGCCGCTCCAATACATCAGCGCGGGCTATTCGGATGCGGGCGTGATCTGCCCCTACGAAATGTATCTTGCCTACGGCGACAAAGCGCTTCTTTCCGAGCATTTTCCGATGATGAAGCGTTGGGTGGACTACGTTCGCACGCGCGGCGAGGTAGAGGAGCTTTGGCTCGGCGATGCGCATTACGGCGACTGGCTCGGCATGGAAAATCCCCACCTCGTCGGCAACTGCCACGGCGCAACCCAGCAGGATCTCGTTGCCTCGGCTTACTTTGCATACGTGACCGAGCTTCTGGTGCGCGCAGGACGCGCGCTCGGCAAGGATATGACGGAATATGAGGATCTGCACGCACGCATCAAAAAGGCCTTCCGTGAAACCTTTATGAAAGACGGCATGACCGTGATCTATCCGAAATACGACGGCCTCGCCACCGATCGTCCCATCCACCCCGTCACGCAGACGGGGCTTGCGCTGGTGCTTCGCTTCGGGCTTTGCTTGCCCGAGGAGAGGGAGGGAATTGTCAAGCGGCTCGTTTCCATGATCCGCGAAAACGGCACGCATCTGACGACGGGCTTCCTCGGAACGGGCAATCTGCTCTGGGCGCTTGTAGAAAACGGCGAGACCGAATGCGCCTTGGATCTGCTTTTCCAAGAGAGCTACCCCTCCTGGCTTTATGCCGTTGATCACGGCGCCACCACGATGTGGGAGCATTGGGATGGCCTGAAGGAGGACGGAACGCTCTGGCCCGAAAAGATGAACTCCTTTAACCACTACGCCTACGGCTCGGTGTACGACTTTATTTTTGGTGCGTGCGCCGGCATTCTGAACGCAGAGGGAACGGCGGGCTATACGGATCTTTTGATCCGCCCGATCGCGGATCGCCGCTTTGGCGACCATCTCTACGCCTCCTTGCAGACCGAAAACGGTCTGCTTTCCTCTGCCTATTACTTTGAGGGAGATCGCGTTCGCTACGAGTTTTTGATTCCGAAAAACACGAAAGCGAAGATCGTTTTGCCCGATGGTGTTCACGAGGTAGGAGATGGAAGTTATATCTATTTCATTTGATAAATGCAAACAAGTATTTGCAAAATGAAGCAAAAGGAGATAAAAAATGAAGGTTTACAGCATTGATCTTTACGATTATTTCAAGATTGAAAAGCCGCAGGGCGCGGAGGGTGTTCTCTTCTGCTATCTGCATGACCCGAGAGCATTTGCGGACGAAGTGCGCACGCGCCCCGCGATGATCGCAATTCCCGGCGGCGGCTACTGCGCGCGCTCACCGCGCGAGGGCGAGATCGTTGCTTTGCAGTTTTTCTCGGAGGATTATCAGGCCTTCACGCTCGCTTATTCGGTCGCGCCCTGCCGTTTTCCCACGGCTCTGCGCGAGGCGGCAATGGCGGTGATCTATATTCGTGAGAATGCCGAGGTGCTTGGCGTGAATGCGGATCAGATCGCAGCGGTCGGTTTCTCTGCGGGCGGTCACCTTTGCGCCACGCTGGGCACGATGTTTGACTCTGCCGAGCTTAACCTTTTGAAGGACAAGGGCATCAGCGCACGTCCCGATGCCATTCTGCTTGGTTATCCCGTGATCACCTATCTCGGAAAGGCGCATCGCGGCTCGTTTGTCAACCTTTGCGGCGAGGACGAGGCACTGCGCCGCCGCCTTTCGGCCGAAACGCTGGTGACGGAGCATTCTTCTCCTGCCTTTATCTTCCATACGGCAACGGACAACGCCGTTCCCGTGCAAAACAGCCTTCTGATGGCATCGGCCTATGAGGATAAGGGGGTGCCGTTTTCGCTTCATATCTTCGAGCGCGGCAAGCACGGGCTTGCGCTTGGCAATAGCGCAACCACGGCGATCTCGAATGACTTTGGTGATTTCTCCAAGGATTTTGCACAGTGGGTGCCGCTTTCTCTGCATTGGCTTTCGGAGCGCGGCTTTGGCGTACGGCTGAGCGAGGCTTAAACCGGATCAAGAAATGAAAAACCACCAGCCTATGCTGGTGGTTTTTATTTAACCGAAGTTATATCAATAGTTCTCCTTGCGAACCTCGAAGAAGCTCTGCGGATGTGCGCAAACGGGGCAAACGGCAGGCGCCTTGAGACCCATAACGAGGTGACCGCAGTTGCGGCACTCCCACATGGTCATTTCGCCCTTCTCAAATACCTTCTGCATCTGCACGTTGTCAAGCAGTGCGCGGTATCTTTCCTCGTGTGACTTCTCGATGGCGGCAACGGCTCTGAACTGGTAAGCAAGCTGCTTGAAGCCCTCTTCCTCGGCCTCCTTGGCAAACTTATCGTACATATCGGTCCACTCATAGTTCTCGCCTGCGGCAGCAGCGGCAAGGTTCTGCGCGGTGTCACCCAGCTCGCCGAGCGCCTTGAACCAGAGCTTTGCGTGCTCCATCTCGTTCTGTGCGGTCTTGAGGAAGATCTCTGCGATCTGCTCATAGCCCTCCTTCTTTGCAACGGATGCAAAGTAGGTATACTTGTTTCTTGCCTGAGATTCGCCCGCAAAAGCGGTCATAAGATTCTGTTCGGTCTTCGTTCCCTTGAGTTCCATAGTAAATTCTCCTTTAAAAAAAAGTTTTTTTATTTATTATTGTATTTTTTTTGATTTTTATGCTTATCTGCATCCGTCACAGACGTATTCCACCTTAAATTCATAAGAGGACACGGATTGGCCGAGAGTCTTTTCCAGTGTTTCGGCAAGGCCGTCGAGCTTCATATCCTTGATGCCGCCGCATTTTTCGCAGATCAGATGCACGTGCGGCTCAAAGCTGCGATCATAGACGTCTGCGTCCTCGAGGCAGATGCGGCGGATCAGATGCTCGTCTGCCAGAGCGTTCAAGTTATTGTAAACCGTGGCGCGTGAGATCGTTGGCAAAATTTGCTTCGCCTTATCAAAGATCTCCTCGGCGGTGTAGTGGCGAGGTTCGGCACGGATCACTTCTAAAATTGCTGCGCGTTGTCGTGTCATAGGACCTCCTTTTTTAAATTCATTCTAAGAATATTATACACAGTCTAAATTCATTTGTCAAGGGGTTTTGAAAAAAATCTGAAAAAATTTTTTGCCCTTCCGTGCGCTATTGCTTTTCGCCCGTGCGTGTGTTACAATAAAAGAAGGAAAAGTTCGTTAAAGAAATGAGAGGAGAAGCATATGCGAGTGTATAAGTCCTTGGAATATATCGAGAGCGGCCACCGTATCGGCGTTTTCTCCTCCGCAGAGCATGCCGCAGTGGAAAAGCATGCCCATGAGTTTATAGAGCTCGTATACGTTCGCGAGGGCAGTGCGCGTCATTATATCGATGATATTTGCTTCGAGGTAGAGCGAGGGGATATGCTTTTTATCAATTACGGCTGTGTGCATGCCTTCGAGGCCGGCGACCGCTTTTCCTACGTGAACATCTGCTTTTGCCCCGAGGTGGTTTCGGATTCGATCCTGACGCATGAAAACGCAACGGCGCTTCTCTCGCTCCTTGCCTTCAACGAGATGCGCGGCGAGAAAAACAGCGGATGCATTCGCTTTTACGGCAGAGAGCGTTCCGATGTGGAATGGATCCTCGAAAAAATGCTTGCGGAGCGCGCCGAGGCACGCCCCTTTTCCGACAAGGTGATCGAGGACTATATGCGGATCCTTATCACGATGATGCTAAGGAAAAACGCACCGCTGGCCGAGGCGGAAACGGGCGGACCATGGGAGGAGCTTCGCACCTATATTGACGAAAATCTTTCCTCGGAGCTGACGCTTTCGGCGCTTGCAAAAAAGAGCTTTTATAACCCCTCGTATTTTTCGCGCAGCTTTCGCCGCCGCTTTGGCGTTTCGCTGACGGAATACGTTTCGCGCCGCCGCATCGCGCTTGCGGTTTCTCTTCTGGAGGAGGGGGAGCTTTCCACCGATGCGATCATTGCGCGTTGCGGATTTTCGGATCGGAGCGGTTTTTATCACGCCTTCTCGAAATATACGGGAAAAACCCCCTCCAAGCTTCGCCGCGCACGAAATGAGAAAAAGTAAAAAAGACCGATACAAAGGTCAAAATATCAATTGAAAAAAGCCTCCCTTTTTGATATAATTATATTGTAGAAAAATATCAAGGGAGGCTTTTTTATGATTTTAGATAAGAAGATATACCGTGATAAGGTGTATGCCTGCTGGATCGGAAAGAATATCGGCGGAACGATGGGAACGCCCTACGAGGGAAGCCGCGAGATCAACGATATTGCGGGCTTCGTCACCAAGGCGGGAGAGATCTTGCCGAATGACGATCTGGATCTGCAGCTCGTTTGGCTCTATGCGATGGAGCAGTGCGGTCCACGCGCGGTGAGTGCCGCCATGCTTGGCGAGTATTGGCTCTCGCTCGTCACCCCGCATTGGAACGAATACGGTATCGGAAAATCCAATATGAAGCGCGGTCTGCCGCCTCCCATGGCAGGAGATTACGATAACGATTGGAAAAACTCCAACGGCGCATGGATCCGAACCGAGATCTGGGCCTCCACCGCACCCGGCCTTCCGAACGTTGCCGCGAAAAACGCAATGGAGGATGCCATGGTGGATCACGGCGCGGGGGAGGGAACCTTTGCCGCCGCCTTCGTTGCGGCGATGCAGTCCGCGGCCTTCGTGCTTTCGGATCTCAGAGATTGCATTGAGGTCGGTCTTGCGGCCGTTCCCGAGAAGAGCCGCCTCTGTCAGAGCATTCGCTTCGTGCTGGATTGCAGGGAAAAGGGCATGGGCTGGAAGGAAACGAGAAACGCCGTCCAGCAGCTGAACGCCGATATTGGCGACGGATGGTTTGAGGCTCCCTCCAACGTGGCCTACACCGTGATCGGCCTGCTCTGGGGCGAGGGGGACTTTAAAAAGAGCATGATCACTGCGATCAACTGCGGCGACGATACCGATTGCACCGGCGCAACCGTTGGCGCAACGCTGGGAATCCTTTACGGAACGGCAGGTATTCCCGCCGATTGGCGCGCCCATATCGGTGACGGCATCGTCACGGTTTCGATCGCAAAGGGCAACAACGGAAAATTCCTGCCGAAAAGTTGCACCGAGCTGACCGATCGCGTGGTCGCGATCGCTCCCTCCGTTTTGTATGAAAGCGTACAGCAGCTTCTCAAAGATCCCGTGAGAAATACCGTGATACCGCTTTCGGCTTTGTATCCCGAGAGAATTGTGAGCCTTGGCGAAGAAAACGATTTACCGGCTGATGCCGCCGAGCATCTTTGCCGCCTCGCAGCGCAAGCACGTGCGAAGGGCGAGGCACTTTGCCCGTATGCGATGCATTTTGAAAACGTATGCCTGTCAGCACAATTGACGCTTTCCGATGCGCCGGACGTTATGCCCGGCGGTGCGCTCGGCGTGCGGCTTTCGTTGCAGTCGAAAATCTCTTTGGAGGACGAGCCGCGCAGACTTTCCTTGCGCTGGATCCTTCCCGAGGGATGGACGGCGAGCGGCAAACGCACCGTCACGCTCCACGGCTTTGATCCGCACGCAACGGGCAAGGGGGCTTTGGATTTCGTGATCACGGCGGGCGAGACAGTGGAGGCCGAGAATCGCGTGGTGCTGGAGATCACCGAGCCGGGTAGACATTCGGCGCTGTATTGCTCCTTTGTTTTGCTTGGATAAAAAAAGGGCCTGTGCTTTCCTGCATAAGCGAATGCAAATTTCCTCGCGCAAAGCTTGTGAAGACAGAGCCTCGGTACGAACAAAGTCAAAACGTTAGAAGAAAATAAAAGGCACCCCCGACGGTTTTCGTCGGGGGTGCTTTGTGAGAGGCTTATTCCTCGATCATATTTCGTTGATTCTCTGAATAATTGCATCATTCAATTTCATATTTGCTTCTCTCCTTTTTATTGTTTCACGGAGTTCCACAATTATTATAGGAGTGATCGAAAAATCTTTCTCGTGGAGTTCCACGATTTGGAGGAAGAATATGATTATTTCGTTTGTAGGACACCGCTCTTTGCTTAATGTGGGTGATCTGCCGAAAAGAATTAAAGAAGCAATTGTCCAAAATATTGGTGCAGAGGAAAATATCGTCTTTTACCTCGGAGGTTATGGCGAATTTGATCACCTTTGTGCTATGGTGTGCAGGTCAATAAAAGAAAACCATCCTCAATTTGAGATGGTTCTTGTAACGCCGTATATATTGGGAGAAAAAGCAAAATTTTCCTTGACACGGTTTTGTTCTTTTCAATTATAAAAAGTCGTAGGAAACTTTGCGTAAAAGAATAGAAAATTGATAAAAGGTGCAAATTTCTTGATTAAAAATACAATAAAAGGTGCAAATAACTTTTTTAAAAACATACAAAAAGGTGAAAATAATTAGTTAATTTTGTTGACTTTTGGTGCAAGTTATGTTATGATAAGGATACCATCTACAGAACGGAGATATATATGGAGCGTATTGCAATTCGGGAGCTTATCCAATGGAAGAACAGCAAAAGAAGAAAACCGCTTATCGTCTGGGGCGCGCGTCAGGTCGGAAAAACCTATCTGATCAAGGATTTATTCGCAAAAAAATATTACAAAAACGACTATATCTATATTGATTTTAAGGTAGAGGATGAGCTGAACCAATTCTGCTCAAAGACTGCAAATGCAGAGAAAATCATCGAATATATTTCTTTACTGAAGGGCAAACGAATTACCGAGAAAACGCTGCTCATCTTTGATGAGGTTCAGGAGTGTCCGAATATCGTTTCTGCGCTTAAATATTTTTGCCAGGATTTTCGTGAGATTCCGGTTATTGCCACGGGCTCTATGGTTCGCATTAAAATACAAAGAGTAACCAATCGGCGCGGAAGCGGTGAGAAATTTCTTTTTCCGGTGGGGAAAATCGACCAGATCACAATTTATCCCATGACCTTTGACGAATTTTTGATGAATAGCAACCAAGTGTTGTATGATAAGGTTTGCGATGCTTATAAAGCGAGAGCTCCGCTTGATTTTCAGATTCATACGCTGGTCATGGATCAGATCTATAAATATTTGCTGATCGGCGGTATGCCCGAAGCGGTGGAGAGTTTTATAGAGAGCGGAGATTTGTTTGAGGCAAGAGAGATTTTAAAATCGCTGTATGATAACTATCTTTCAGACATGGATCTTTATCAAGCCAGTCGTGAGGCAATTTTGCGCTCTCGCACGATTTTTTCCAATATCTATCGCGAGCTCAACAAGGAATCGAAAAATTTCTCTCCGGGATTGCTTGAGGAAAAAAGCAAGACGAGAGATTTTGCGACCGCTATCGAATGGTTATCTATGGCACACATCGTGAATCAATCCTATCAGCTGAAGGAGCACATCACGATGCCGCTCATGAAGGATGGTGACGCTTCCTTCCGTTTGTTCCTTGGGGACGTTGGTATGTTTTCTTATCAAAGCGGAATCAATGCGGCATCCTTCGTTTCGAACGATCGCGAGAACACACTTTCCGGGATATTTTTTGAAAATTTTGTTGCTTCAGAGCTAATTGCCAAAGGAAATCCGCTTTTTTATTGGCGAGGCAAAGCATCCTGTGAGCTCGAATTTATCATTGAGTCGGATAACAAGCTCTTTCCTATTGATGTTAAGAAGGGGCGTGGTGTTTTGAACTCTCTCGAAAAATTTTCCCATCATAATAAGTACGAATGCGCCGTTAAAATATCTTCGGGTAATTACGGCTTTGATGAAGGCAAAAAACTTTTAACGGTTCCTTTTTATTTTGTGCCCTTTATTGCAGATGATATGGCACAGGGGACATTTGATTGGAAATAATGCGTAAGAAGAAAAAACAATTGACATGTGCAGTGCACACATGTATAATTGATAAAGCATGACTCACGTATGGTTCACTTGATAATAGATTGAAAAGGAGAAAATTTATGTGTAACATTGCAGGCTATGCGGGGCAAAGACGTGCCGCACCGATCTTGATAGAAATGCTGAAGAGGCAGGAGTTTTACGATGGCGGTATGTCCACGGGCATTGCCACGATCCACGAGGAAAAAATACACTGGCGAAAGGTCGTTGGTGACGTAGAAACCCTGCTTCGCGAGACGGATGCGATGGATCTACCCGGCACCGTCGGTATCATTCATTCGCGCCCCGGCGGCGATCATCTGCATTTCGGGCATCCGCATATTTCCACGAGTGAGCGCGTGGCCTCCGTGCATAACGGCGGCAGCTGCGTTCCCACCGATGAGCGCGTGCGCAGAAGAGCGATCTGTGACGGTCTGGTAGAGAGAGGGCATCGCTTTCTTTCTGCCGTGAAGCTCTCGCAGGAGAGTGGCTCGTATCCCACGCTTTCGAGCGGAGAGACGGTCGCAGTCGGCGAGGCGTTCGTTAACTTTTTTGAGGACAGAGTGAACGCGGGGCTTTCGCATGAGGCGGCGATGAGCCTTGCCAGCGAGACCTTCTATATGGATCTCGTTTCGGTTCTGATCACGGCGGATGCACCGGATCGCATTTACGCGCAGAGGGTTTCCACCCCGATGAACTATGCGATCGGCGAGGGCGAGACCTATATTGCCACCAGCCGCTTTGCTTTCCCCGATGCGTTGCAGGAAAAGAGTATGTCCTTGCCGCTTGCAAACGTTTGCATCATCGAGCGCGGTCAAGTGACGGTGACGGACGTGTGCCATCAGGGCGAGAAGGTGGCAGAGATCACGCCGAAGGTGTTTGCCGAGGCATATCGGCAGATCGAGGCGCTCCTGATGGAGAAGGAGACCACCTATCCCGAGGTGGAGGTGTATATCACTAAGAATTTCGCGGACATCTGGCCCGAAAAGCATTCCCAAACCCAGCGCGCACAGCTTGGCTACGAGGTGCTCTATCAGCTTTATAGAGAAGGACGCTTGCATAGCGAAACAAGATGGGTGCCTACAGGAGAAAAGCAGCGTATTTACATGCATCTTGACAAGAATTGTTGACATAATGAGGGGGTTATACCTATGAGTACATTAAAAAAACTAACTTTAAATAAAAAGATCCGTATCAAAAAAACGGCGCTCGGTGCAGAGCATTTGGATGCGATCCTCGCAAAATTTGCCGAGGGAGAGGGAAGCACACTTGCCTTTTTTCCTCTGACAAAAGAGATAGAAGAAAAGGCGGAGAGCTTCTTTGGCGAAGCCTTGCCCGATGGCTTTGACCGCTATCTGATCGTTTGCGAGGACGGCGTGACCGTTTACTTCACGAACGAGATCAGCAAGATCTATGCGTTGTATGAGATCCTGCGCAATTATGACGGCGGTATCGGTGGGGGTATGATCTACGGCCGTGCGTATATGCAGATGCGCGGCTACAAGACCTATCTTCCCCCGAAGGATGACATTGCAGGCTACAAACGCGTGATGGATATGATTCTTTACCTCGGTTACAATACGTTGACAATCGAGCTTGTCGGCGCGGCAGAATACAAGTCGCATCCCGAAATCAATGAGGGCTGGGAGGAGCTTTGCGCGATTTTTGCACAGAGAAACGGCTTTACCCGTGACATTGCGCGTTCCTTTATCTATCCAAAAAACTCTATCCACGTGGAGAGCGGCGGCGGAAAGGTGCTTTCGGTAGAAGAGCTTTGTGAAATCAGAGATTATGCGTATGCGCGCGGCATTGAGATCATTCCCGAGATGCCTTGCCTTTCGCATTCGGATTATCTGCTTTATAAGCATCCCGAATTTGCCGAGGTGCCCGAGGATCACTATCCCGACGTTTGCTGCCCCTCCAATCCCGATTATTATAAGATGCTCTTTGAGATCTTCGACGATATGATCGAGATCTTTAAGCCGAAGCGTATCAACGTTGGTCACGACGAGCTTTACGTGCTTGGCCGTTGCCCGCGCTGTAAGGGCAAAAGAGCCGCCGATCTGCTGGCAGGGGATCTGACGAAGATCCGCGATTTTCTTGCCTCCCGCGGCGTGAAAACCATGCTTTGGGGCGATAAGGTTTCTAAGGCTTGGCATGGCGGCAATCCCGCCTTCCATGTCCGTCTGCCGCAGGAAAACGGCAGAACCGTTACGTTTAAGGAAAAGACCTATCCTTGGCGCGGCTTTATGTGCCGATCCGTGCCCGAGTTTTTGGAGTACGTAAAGGAGCATCCGAGCACCGAGGCTTGGTTCGTGGAGGAAACGGCGAGCTGCCTTGAAAATCTGCCCTCGGATCTTGAGATCTCCAGCTGGTCCTACTTTGAGGGAGAGATGCATGAGGATACGCATGCCGCCAAAGGATTTTGTACCCTCTTCGGCAACTGTGCGCCCGATCGCTTCCGCGATATGCGCCGCCGAACCACGAAGACGGGAAGCCTTGGCTTCTCGGTTTCCAACTGGGGCAACGTGGATCCCATTTCCGCACAGCGTGAGGGGCATCTGTTCCGCCTTTTCTTCGGTGCGCACGTGGCTTGGGACAAGGATTACAACGAGGGAAATAAGGAGCCGCTCTATCGCAAGGTGGCGGAGGAAATGTTTGCTCTCTTCAATAAGGAAGCTCTCGCCGCACCGCATATTCTTGTAGACCACACCTGCGATTTTGCGATCGACCACTATTCCTTTGACTGCGGTTTTCGCGTGATCCGCGAGGATTTCTACATCGGTGACTACGAGATCACCTACAAAAACGGCGAAAAATCTCTCTATCCCGTGGTTTGGGGTGAAAACATCGGCCCTGCGATCAAGGATATGGAAAAGCTTCGCACCGCACTTTCTGACCGCGCCGTTTCGTTTGAGCCGATCGGAACGGCTCTGCCCTTGATCGGCAAGGATACCTTTGCATACCGTATCGCGATCCCCGTGACGGGTGAGGTGGAAAGCATTCGCTTTGTGAAGAATGAAAAATGCACGGGCGAGGTCGCCTTTGCGTGGGTTCGGAAATGAAGCTGAAGGAATATAAAAACCAAAAATGCGAGATCGATCTTCGCATACTTGAAAAAGAGATCGACTGCTTTTCGGTCCTTGCGCGCATTCTGCGCGGCAAATGCGCCTTAACGCTGACGGATGGGGCGCGGATCGTGATCTGTCATTCCTCGCATCCGTATCCGATCTGGATCTGGAACGAAGAGGACGTAACCGAGGAGGAAAAGGCGTGCATATATGCTGCGCTTCGGGAGCATTTCGGCTTTTTCGGCGATCATACCTTCAACGTAAAACGCACCATGGCCGAATATCTGATCGGCCGTGCAAGGCAGGACGGTTTTACTTTGCGGATCAAAACGGATATTTGCGCCTATCGGTGCGAAACGCCGGTGGAGCCGCGTCGTGCGGTGGACGGGAAAATGTGCGTGGCGTGTGCTGCAGATGAAGCGGAGGTCACGGAGCTTTTGCTCGCATTTCAGGAGGAGACCGGCATTGATCCGTTACCTGTGGAGGTTCTTCGGGCGCAGGGGCGGGAGATGATTGCGGAGCAATATTTTTTCCTTTGGCGAAAGGAAAACGGAGAGGCGGTGGCCTCCTGCCGCATCGGCACTCTTCCGAACGGAATGCACGTTGGCAAGGTGTATACGAAGCGGGATGCGCGCCGCAAGGGATACGCCGCCAATCTTGTGCACGCGGTGACAAAGCGCATTTTATCCATGGGCAAGCGCGCGATCCTCTATACGGATGCGAGCAACCCCGCCTCCAATGCGTGTTACACCTCGATCGGCTACGAGCTGTGCGGAGATCTTTGCACGGTAGAGTCGATATAAAAAAGCGAGAGATGTATGTGGATGCAATCAAAAGCGTGGGGGAATATAAAAAGATAGCTACGCTTGATTTTTTTATATACTTGAGGACAGCCCAAGCTGCAAAGCTTGAACTGCCCTCGTTTTTTATTTTATCTCCTGTTCAAGGGATGCGAAGGCTTCCGTATTAAAAAACTCGGTCAAGGAGATGCCCAAGCCGTCACATAGCATTTTTATCGTCACGATTCCGGGATTTTTGCTTTTGCCGTATAGAATATTTTTGATCGACGAGGGGGCAACTGCGGATTCCATGGCAAGCTTGTGAATGGACATTTTCTTTTCTCCAAGGAGCTGTAGCAAGCGGTTTTTCACTGCAGAATAGGTGTTCATAACGTCCTCCGTGTTTTCGACATTATGTACTATTATATTCCAAACCCCTTGACAAAATGGGCTATATATGATACAATCAAGGCTATAAATAGCCCAAATTAAAAACATTAAAACGTGGTAGAGGTATATTGCATTTTTTAATTTTGGTTGTTTGGGTCAAAAAAACTTGTATCAAAGAGGGAGATAATCATGAGCGAACAAGTTAAAAAAGCAAAGAAAACAAAAAAACGAAAGGATACATTCCAATTTAAAGGACATCCTATTTTAGCATTGGTTTTGTTAAGCGTATTATTTACTGTTGTGGCTGTAGTATATAGCTTTGCCGCTCTTATTGTCGGTGCTTTGATAGATTCTTTGTTTCATAATATGCTAGTCACTATCATAGTGGTTTTGGTTGCCTCGGTTGTTGCTTTTTTCTTCGTTGTGGGCTTTTTTATTTACAGCGATATTCCGTATTGGCTGTTGCAGGAATTATACGGACAAAAAAGAACGACTTATTTCAGCGTTTATTCTGTGTGCTTAATTTTGGTGTTCGGGTCGCTCCTTATTGGAGGATTCAGCAATCTTTTTGAATATGATATCTTTTTTGGGATTTTTACAAATAAAACGGAGGCAGGCCTTTTTGCGTTGGAGCAACGTTTAGGCTTCGGTATTCTCAGCTTTTTATATGAAGCAGAAGGGATATCTGCGGTAAATTCGCCTGATATGAATTATTTGTTTTTTGTTTATTCTTTGGCAATTGTATTTCAAACGATATACTGTCTGCCCGTTTTTCTTGAAAAAACTTGCATAAAATGCCGCAGGGCAAATATTATGTCTGGCAAGCTGAGGTACGGTGCGAGCTATACACGTGCAGAATTTTCTGAAACGTCCGGGCATTGGACAAGAGAAACGGCGGCCGTGCAGTACGGCGACGAGCGTGCGAGCGTTGAATATGATCAATATGTGCCGGGAAAAACTACGTTTGATGGAGTTTATAAGTATACCGACACTACGAGCACCTCCACATGTCCGTTTTGCGGCCGTACGAAGTATAAATACTGGAAATCACGTTCGAGAATACTTTAATTGACATATAAAACAAAAGGTCAGAGAAAGGAAACAAGATAAATGAAGAAATACATATCCATCGTTTTGTGTTTGGCGTGTTTTGTTACGGCGGTGCTGATCAACTATGATGCTCCTATGGCCGGAAAGGGCAAAGGAACGAGCGAAACCGTAACCAATATGGAGGAGCTTGCCACGGTGATTGATGGCGTTGTCGCTATGACGAATATGGAATTTTTGTCCGGAACGGCTTCTGCGAGCGAGCCGGGCGAGACGAGCTATGATTCCGTGACGTTTGGCGGCGCGTATGAGCAGAGTGCTACGATTACCTGCAGCTCGCAGGTTATGCAAATGGACGTTCGGGGTGAAGAAACGTGGTATATCGATAACGGCGGAGATCGGCTGTACCTTGAAGGTAGCGGCGATATCAATATGACGGATAATACGATGGCGGAAAACAATTACAGTATGTCCTTAGGCTTTGCCGTTTATTACGATAAGGATGCCGGATGGTTTATAAAATATAATTATTTGCAGATGCCCGGCGCCGAAGGGATTGGGGTTCTTCTTGATAAATGGATATCGCTGGATTCTTTTTCCGGAATCATGGATATGAGTGAATTGTTCTCGCAGCTTCTTGGAAAAACGTATGGATTTTTCACTGCATTTGAGGTTTATATCAATGAGCAGCGTGATACTGCCTTTGGTAAGAACGGTACACTGTATACGATGAACAAGGTTGCGTTTGAGGCGTTTGCACACGACCAATACAGTCAGTCGCCTGATATGACGGGGCTGGGCGTGGTGTTTGGAGAATTGAACGCGGTTGACGGATTTTTGAAGGTGGATCTTTCAGAGTCGGAAAGACCGAGCATTGATTTATCCAACGAAATGGATTATGATGCTACCATCGATGGCATGGCTATTCATTATCTGGTAAACAGTGAGCAACAGATCTATCTCACCAATATCAATAACACCGTGGTTCCGGAGCTGGATCCCTCCACGGTCTACGATCTTGGTGATTTGATGTGATCGGAGGGCTTGTGAATGAAGATATATAAAATCGGTACACGTGTGCTATATCTTTTAATGCTGATCGCTTCTTTGCTTGGTATTGCGAATGCTTTATACGGCGCTTTTTTAATAGATGGCACGAAGCAGGTTTCCATATTCGAGGCGATAGGAATGGTTTTTGCAATCGTAGATACGGATATGTATGAAACTGTTTCCGGTATATACAATTGTTTGGCTCAAGCAATGATCGGTGTATTTTATCTTTGCTTTTTGATCTATATGATAAAAAAGATCTTTTTTCTTCTGTCGCTTCGCAAGGAGATTTTTGATGCGGCAAGGGATGACGAGGGACGATCGGCGAGCTTTTCCAAGGTATTAAAGACACACATTGGCATTCATTTTTCGGTGTTGGTGTTTGTTTTTGTCGGTCGGCTGACTCTCGATTGTGAGGCTACAGCTTATACAGTTGCTCTGTTTATATTGGCGGTTGTGCTTTTGATTGCTGCCGCCTTTGTGAATACGTATTTTACCGTTTCTGCATTACCTGCGAAGATCTCGTATTCAATTTTTAATGCGGTGCGGTTGCTTTTGATGGTGGCGTGTGTTTTCTATGCTTTGCATGCGTTGACCTCACCGCTTTTCCGCGATATTATTTATGATCTCGGTCTTTTGTCTATTATGGTTGAGATGGGAGCGGATCGTTATGTGATCTACGCGATATACATATATTTGATCGAGCCTATCGTACTTTTGATCGGAACGACCATGATCCTTCGCACGTTTAACTGCATCGTTAAAAACTGGGATAATTCCGAGGATGAATACAGCAATACCGCCTGGGCGCTGCGCAGCCGTTTGATCTTCGTAATCGTGATCGCGATTTGCCGAATCGTTATTACGGTTTATTGCGGGCTTGGAAATATTGAGCTTTCGTGGTCGGAGATGCTTTTAAATCGTATTTTCTCCTTGGTGAGAAACGATTTGCTTCCTTGTATGATTATGATCGCGGGTGCAATGATCGTGAATTACGGTATGCCCGCGCTCCAATACACACCGCAGAAAAAGGCGCGACAGATATGTTACTAAAAAAGAGGGTAGATCAAGTTTTTGCAACTTGATCTACCTTTTTTATTTCAGCTTTCTCGGTGTATCGATGAGTCCTGCGAGGTAATCGAGAGAAACGTTGTAGTATTTTGCCAATTCGACCATGCGATCAAAGGGAATGGCTCTTTTGCCGTTTTCATATTGAGCATAGTAGGATTGGCTGGTGCCTATGATTTTTGCGATCTGTTCTTGGCTTTTGTCTGCATCCTCGCGCAGATCGCGCAGTCTTTGATATACGCTCATTTTTTACCACCTTGCTTTTTTAAAATTATAGCACAAATGAACTAAAAAGGGTTGACTTTCGTTCGCATATAAACTGTTGACAACAACGAAGCGGCGGCTCGATGAGCCGCCGCTGTTTTATGCTTTGTAAAAATTACAGAGTTACGGGAACGAAGAAGTAAACGAGGAAGAGCGCGGTTACAACGAGGGCAACCACGGAAACGTTCCACTTGGGAGCCTCGCCCTTCTTGGTCGCTGCGTACTTGATCGCGTCGATCACGTATGCGATCGCGGACATAAGGGTGTAGGAGATAAGACCGATACCGATACCCTTGGTGATCGAGTAGGAAAGAACCATAACAACGATCGTAAGGAAGGCAGAGGTTGCCTTGATGGCATCGGAGAAGTCGATCACCTTAATGTTGTTCTTCATCATCAGAACGCCGACGTAGATCAGTGCGGCTGCAGTGGCTGCGCCGGGGATAACGGCGAACAGAGGCATTGCAAACATTGCAAGGAAGAACATGCAAGCGGTGGTGAAGGAGGTAAGACCCGTGCGTCCGCCGGCGGAAACGCCCGCACCGGACTCAACGAAGGTGGTTACCGTGGAGGTACCGAGCATCGCGCCCGCGCAGGTTGCGACCGCGTCGGAGATCATGATCTTGTCGTAGTTGTGGGGCTTGTTGTTCTCATCGGAGAGGATCCTGTTACCGCCGCAGCAGCCAACGATGGTGCCCATCGTGTCGAACATATCGATCATGCACATGGTGATGATAACCATGATCACGGTGAATACGCTGCCGCCCTCGGGAACGAGGCCGGTCTTGAATACGTCAAGGAAGGAGCCGAATACGGTGTGCTCACCGGAGAAGAAGTTTGCGAAGTTTTCCCAGAACTTCCAGGAAACGGTCTCGGTGCCTGCAAGAACGGAAAGATTGGTTACGCCGAAGGGAATACCAACAATGGTTGCGCCGAGGATACCGATGATAACCGAGCCCTTTACGTTGAGCTTATCAAGGATAGCGATCAGGAAAAGGCCGATCAGAGCAACAACGGCGGTTTTTGCCGCGAAGGAAGCGGGATTGCCTACGTTTACGGTCTGCTCGCCCCAGTTGGTGAGGTCAACGAAGCCAACTTGCGTGTAATCATTGTGAACGATCACGCCGGCGTTCTGGAAGCCGATGTAAGCGATGAAGAGACCGATACCAACGGAGATCGCGCCTCTTACGGCAACGGGCATACCGTCGAATACGAGCTCACGGAAGGACTTGCCCTTGATCTTGATCAGCGTCAGGCCAAGGAACAGAATACCCGAGATCAGCACCATCATGAACGCCTGACCGAGGGTGAAGCGAACGCCGTAGGTGCCGGCTGCCCAAAGAGCAACAAGACCGCCGAGCAGCGAGTTCAGACCCATACCGGATGCCTGCGCAAGAGGCATCTTTGCGACGAAGGCCATCATAAGCGTACCGATGATCGCACCGAGCGCGGTTGCAATGAATACGGAAGGCCAATATGCCTGATCTGCGCCAACAAGGATCTGTGCGGGGTTAACCGTCAGGATGTAAGCCATAGCCAGGAAGGTTACGATACCGGCGATGATCTCGGTCTTGACGTTGGTTTGCTTCTCAACGGGATCGTAGCCGAGAAGCTTTGCAAACTTTTTCATAGTTTCCTCCTTATTATGTGGTGCTATGCACCAAAATTACCCCCATTATAGCACAGATTTTCAAGGAATGCAAGGAATTTGTAAAAATTGTGCGAAATTTTGGGAAACTTGTTTAAAACGCACAATGACATTTTTTTGAAATCGCAGTGCGCTTAGAAAAAACCGAAAAAAACGGAGATTCCCCTCTTGACAAACGATTTTCGTTTTGATAGAATAGCCTTACAAGATAATATTTTCGGTATGAGCCGCAAAAGAAACGAATGCATTTTTTAAAGCTTTGATTTTTGAATTTTTTCAATTTCACATTTTGCTTCGTTTGTTTCTTTTGCGGCTCATTGCCGCATATAACGGAGGCTTTTATGCGCAGGATAAAAATCAAAGGTAATGTGCTGCATCGCTTGTTTTTTAATCGCTCCGATGAGCGCGCCTACGGCCGCTTTGCATTTTTCTTTGACAGTCTGATGCAGGCCTTTTCGAATATTTTTACCCAGGGCGCGTTTTATACCGCGTTTTTGCGCCTCAACGATATTTCCATGGCGGATATGGGCCTGATGACCTATATGCCGATCATTGCCAATATCTCCTGCCTTTTTTCTCCCTTCGTTTTTCGGAATATTAAAAAGCGCAAGGGAATTCTGATGGCGGCGCGGATGGCGTATTATTTCGTCAGCCTTTGCGGCGTTGCGTTCGTTCCGCTGTTGTTTGAGAATCCGAGAGTGCGGATGTATCTGATGGCGTTTTTGCTCTCGTTTGCCAACGTGATCTGGGGCATTTTCGTTGGCGGCTTTTCCGATTGGCTTTTGAAATTTCTGCCGCAGGACGGCACGCGCGAGGAGTTTTATGCGTATCAAGGCGTGATCATCGGCCTCTTCAACGCGGCAACGCAGATCCTTGCGGGCTTCGTTGCCGCCGCGATCGAGACCTTGCCGCTCGGTGTGCAGGGCTCCGTTCTGATCTGGCTGCGCTTGGGAAGCTTTTTCTTCATTCTGATAGACGTGCTCGTTTTCCTCCGTGCGAAGGAATATCCTTATCCGCAGAGCGATATCCGGCTTCGTATCAAGGACGTTTTCGTTTTGCCTATGCGGCATAAGCAATTTCGCGCGGCCATCCTTCTTCGCGCCTTGATGCAGGCGGCTGCCGCGCTGACGCTATCCAGCTGGACGTATTATCTGATGGACGTCGGAATCAGCTATAGCACGCTCTCCTTCCTCGGTGCGATCCCGCCGCTGCTTTCCTTGGTGCTGACGCCGCTTGCCGTGCGCCTTTTCCGCCGCATGGGCTGCACGAAAAATTTGTTCTTCTATCGTGCTTTTGAATGCGGTGTTTATTTTCTGTATGCCTGCATTTGTCCCGCAAACGTCGCGTGGCTCTATCCCCTGGCCTACGTGATCCTTCAGATCGTTTCGGTTGGCATCAATATTGCGGATACAAACTTCGTGTATCTTTTTATGCCGGAGGAGGATCGGCTGACGTATTATTCCTTCTATTATATGATATCCTCCCTTGCCAGCTTCCTCGGCTCTTTTCTCGGCGCGCAGTATATCATTCTCCTGGCAGGGAGGGGCTTTTCGCTTCTCGGTATTCCTCTTACGAGCGTGCAGATGCTGATGCTGATCCAGGCGGTGCTTTGTACGGTTGCCACTACGCTTCTCGGATTTAAGAAAAAGAGGCTCGCCGCCGTCGAGCGGATCTGAGGATTTTCTTGCTTTTTTCGTGCCCTTATGTTATAATAAAGATAAATTAACCGATCGGAGGCTTTATGAAGATCCAAAAACCCGTTTTACTCAACGATCCGGCACAAAAGGATAAAACCGCAGATCCCCACGTTTTATATTACGGCGGAAAATACTATCATACCTACGTGGCAAACGATGCGCTTTACGTGGCTGAGGCGGAAAGCCTTTCGGCGCTGGGTGACGGCTGTGAGCATCTCGTGTACGAGGATGACGTGCTCGAAAAGCATTTTGCGCCCGAGCTCCATTATTTGGACGGCGATTTTTATATCTACGCCGCGCCCTGCCGCAGGGGAAGCGACACGCATTTCGTTTGCGTGTATAAATCCAAAGACAAAACGCCCACGGGAAAATATGCGCTGATCGGCGCGGTGGAGGGCATCGGGGAAGAATGGTCGATCGATGCGACCGTGTTCTCCTATCGCGGCACGCGCTACATGGTCTACACCACCTGCAAGGAAATGTTTATTGCGAAAATGAAGAGCCCCACGGCGATCGAGGGCACGCCCGTTTGCATCAAGCGCCCCGAAAGGGACTGGGAAACGGTGATGAGCGGCGTTGTGGAAGGGCCTGCCATCATCTTTGATGGCGAAACACCCGTGCTTGTGTATTCCGCAAGCGACTCAAAGTGCGACGATTACTGCCTTGGCATGATGCGCATGGAAGGCGAGGATCCGCTTTCGGCATCTGCTTGGAATGCGCATTCCGAACCGATCCTTACAAAGGCCGAGGGGATGTATGGCCCCGGGCATTGCTCCTTTACCGAGGCGGAGGGCGAGATGTACTGCGTATATCACGCAAATCTCGTCAGCGGCAGCGGCTGGAGCGGCAGATCCGTCTTTGTGAAAAGGGCTTGGTTTGAAAACGGAATTCTTTGCTTTGAATGAAAATGCAAATAAAAGGTTGCAAAAACGCTGATTTTTGCAAGAAAAGAGGAGATATGAATACTTATATCGGACAGAATGCACAGCTCTTTGGTGCTGAGGAGCATCGCCTTGTTGGCGGCAGAGGTGACGGTATGCGCCTGCTTGAGGTGAGAAACGGCAAGGGCCTTTGCTTTACGGTTTCACTTGACCGCGCGGCGGATATTTCCCGCCTTTCGGTGATGGGAACGAACTTTGGCTATTTTTCGCCTGCGGGCTACGTTGCCCCTGCGTATTACGATCCCTGCGGCGCAGGATTTTTAAAGTCCTTCACGGCAGGATTTTTAACCACCTGCGGTCTGACCAATGTGGGCAACCCCTGTGAGGACGGCGGCGAGAGCCTCGGCCTGCACGGCACGATCGGCAACACCCCCGCCGAGAGTTACAGCGTTGCCTATGAGGGGGACAATATGATCATCAAGGCCACCGTGCCGGATACGCGCTTCTTCGGGCATAAGCTGGTGCTCGTGCGTACCTACACCGTTTCGCTCGTGGAAAACAAGCTTTCCGTGCGCGACGAGGTTACGAATTTCGGCAACACGGAAGAGCCCTTCCAGATGCTCTATCACTACAACGTCGGCTATCCGCTTCTCTCGGAGGATGCGATCGTGACCATTCCTGCAAAGAAGGTCACTCCGAGAAACGCGCACGCCGCCGAGGATATTGAAAATTGCCTGCGCATGGAAAAGCCCACGAAGGGCTATGAGGAGCGCTGCTATTATCACGAGATGGAGGGCAAGGCCTGCGTGAAGGTGGAAAACCCGACGGTCGGCCGCTCTCTTACGATGGAATACGACACCGCCGCTCTTCCTTGCTTTACCGAGTGGAAGATGATGGGCGAATACGAATACGTGCTCGGCATTGAGCCGGGTAACGCCTATCCCGACGGCCGCGATGTGATGCGCGAAAAGGGAATGCTGAAATTTATTGCGCCGGGCGAGGTGAAAACTCACGAGGTCGTGTTCACCTTCAATTAAGGAGAAAAATATGCTGAACCTATCCATTATGGCCATGCAGGCCGATCACGTGGAGGAGGCCTGCGCGGATATCATCGAGCAGCAGAGATCGGGTGCCACCACGCACGCGATGCTGATGATGTATTTCAATCCCGAGGGCACGCCCGCCGTGAACAAGGCGGAAAAACAGTGCGCGCTCTACGACCGCTATCGCGCGATCCTTGATCCCGCAGGGGCAAAATACGGTGTTCTGGTACAGGCGACCTTGGGGCATATAACGAAGCCCTTTGCGCCCTACCCCTTTCAGCCCTCCGTCAGCCTTGTTACGGGGGAGGCAAGAGAGGTGACCTGCTGTCCCTTGGATCCGCATTTTCACGATTACATAAGAGAGCAGTTCCGCATTCTTGCCGAGCATAAGCCGAAGCTCGTGATGCTGGACGACGATCTCGGGCTTCTTTATAAGCCCACGAAGGGCTGCGCCTGCAAGTATCACCTTGCGGAATTTGCCCGCCGTGCAGGGAAGAAATTTACGCGCGAGGAGATCTATGCGCACACGCAGGGAAGCAGCGAGGAGGACAAGCGCCTCACGCAGATCTACGTGGACACCCAGCGCGAGGGCATCGTTTCGGCGGTGCGCGCCATGCGCGAGGGGTTGGATATGGTCGATCCCACGATCCGCGGCATCGTTTCGGGCATCTATACGACCACCTTTGTGGAGTTTTCGGACCACACGGCCGCGGCCTTTGCGGGCAAGGGCCATCCCCCCACGATCCGTCTGAACGGCGGGCCTTATGCGGTTTCTTCTTCGCCGCGCGGCTTTTTGCAGCAGATCTTCCGCGCCGCGATCTTAAAGGAAAACGTGAAGGACACGGTAAAGGTCTTTCTTGCGGAAACGGACACCTGCCCTCAAAACCGATACAGCACGGCCGCCTGCTATATGCACGCACATTTCGTTGCCTCGATCCTTGAGGGCGCAACGGGCGCCAAGCACTGGATCACGCGCACGATAGCCTTTGAGCCGAATGCGGGCAAGGCCTATCGCAGGATCCTTGCAAAGCACGAAAAATTCTATGAGGCAATGACCGAATACGTGAAGGACTTCTCGCCCTTCGGCTGCCGCATTCCGCTGACGACGATGCAGAATTACGGCTTCGTGCCTGCCTCGCAGGGGAAAAATCTTTCCCCTTGGGCGACCTGCGTTCTCGAAAGACTCGGCCTGCCCGTATATTTCGGAAACACGGGCGAGGGCGCGGTGTTCCTCGATGATTTCTCCGTGGATGGCTTTGATGACGAAACGGTCCGTTCCTTTATGAAGGGGACGCTCCTTCTCTCGGTCGGCGCGGTGGAGAAGCTTTGTAAGCGCGGCTTTAAAGAAGAGATCGGCGTTACCGTACGCCCCTGGGAGGGCAAGGTGATCAACGGAGAGCTCGTTGGAGATCAGCGCATCGCGAAGCAGTATGACTTCCGCGAGCTCCTGCCCATAAGAGAGGATATAGAGATCCTTTCCGAAAGCTTTCACGCGGATCAGAAAACCGGGGAGAATATCCCGATGTTCCCCGCAGTCACGAGATGCAAAACGAGCATGGGCGGCGAATGCATTGCGTTCTGCGGCACGTCGGATATGCCCTTCCTGTATCACACGGCCTTCTCGCTTCTTTGTGAAACGAGAAAGCACCAGCTTGTTGAAATTCTCTCGAAAAACGGCCTTCTTCCTATCTATTACCCCGAGGATGGAGAGGTCTATCTGCGCGCAGGCCGCCTGAAAAACGGTGAGCGCATGGCGGTGTTCTTCAACCTCGGCTTTGATGCTCTGGAGGATATTCCGCTCACCGTTACGGAGGCGGTTTCCGACGTGGAATATCTGCGCTCGGACGGTGTGCGCGAGCGCGTTCCCTTTACGATGGAGGGAAATACCGTTCGCATCGGGATGGAGGCAAGAACGCTTTTGCCCGTGGTGCTGTTCTTAAAATAAATATAAGGAAATAATGATGAGAATAAAGAGAATTGCTTTCTGTGCCCTTGGGCTTTTTGTACTGATCGGCAGTATGCTTGCTTTGTCTGCCTGCTCGCATTCGCACACGCCGGAAAAGCACGAGGCGAAGAGCGCAACCTGCAAGAGAGACGGAAGCATTGCCTATTGGTCCTGCTCCGATTGCGGTAAGGTTTTTTCCGATGCGGGTTTGCAAAAGGAGATCGCTCTCTCGGAAACGGTGATCAAGGCCGCGCATACGGGCGGCACCGAGATCCGAAACGAGAAGGCCCCCACTGAGACGGAGGCGGGCTGCACGGGCGATACCCATTGCTCCGGCTGCGGAGAACGGCTCGCGAGTGGCGAGACCTATCATTCCTTGGTTACGCTGTTCGTAAACGGCGAGGTTTATCAAACGCTGTATCAGGCGGATAAGGAGTCGTATACGCTTCCGATCTTCCCGATCTCCGTCGGAATGCACGCCGCGTGGTACGATGCCGAGGGCAATGCATACACCGATGCCTTCAGCAAGGGCATCCGTACGCTTCCGCCCGTCGTATCGCTGTATTATCAGACCTACAGAATGGGCTACACCCCGATCTTTACGGCGGAGCAGCTGCGCGGCATTTCCATGAATGGCAGCTATTATCTCGCTTGCGATCTCGATCTTGGCGGCACGGAATGGAGACCTCTCGGAACGGAGAGCACACCCTTCGTCGGCCATTTTGACGGCGGCGGCCATACGGTATCCGATTTCAGAATCACGGGCGCGTTGGATCATGCGGGGCTTTTCGGATATAACGAGGGAACGGTGGAGCGCCTTGGCGCTTTGGACTTCGTGATCGATCCGAACAACGATGAAGGATATGCAGGCGGTCTCGTTGGCTATAACAGCGGCAGGATCGAGGCTTGCTACGCTGACGGTACTGTGAAAAATGCCCATCTTGCAGGCGGCCTCGTTGGCTACAATGCGGAGGGCACGATCAAAAACTGCTTTGCACGGGGCGAGGTGAGCCAAAGCCATTGCGCAGGCGGCCTTGTTGGTACGAATGGCGGTAGCATTGAAAATTGCTACGCCGCGGCGAGTGTGAGTGCCTCCAGCACGCAGGCGGCATATGCAAGTGCGGCGGGCGGCCTCGTTGGCACGAACGGTGGAGAGATCCTTGGATGCTTTGCCGTGGGGGCGGTGCGCTCCTCTGCGAGCTCCCGCTCGGTATATGCGGGCGGCCTCGTCGGAAAAAACAGCGGCAACGGCGTTTCTCACTGCTACCGCCCCGAGGGGCAGGACATCCGCGTAACGCAAAACGGCGCACAGAGCGGTGAGGCAACGAATACGATCGGAGAGGCGATGTCCTCGGAAACGCTGCGCTCTGTCGCTTTTGCAGAGGAAACGCTTGGCTGGTCGGTCGCGATCTGGCAGCTTTCGGACGGAGAATATCCTGTGCTGAAATAATATTTATGTAAAAATGGGTTGCAAGACAGAAAATAATATGATAGAATAGAAATATCAATAAATAAAGGAGCTTTTTATGAAACGAACACTTCATCTTCTTTTGTGCGCCGCCGTTCTTCTTTCGGCGTGCCTCGTTCTCGCCTCGTGTAACGATCACGAGCACGTGTTTAAGACCACCTGGTCGTCGGATGAGGATTATCACTGGTATGCCTGCGAGAGTGAGGGCTGCTCCGAAAAGAGCGAGCGAGCCGAGCACACCTTTGAGGACGGTACGGACGCGGAGGGCAATGCCGTAAAGGTTTGCACCGTTTGCGCGTATGAATCCGATCAGGTAAGCACCGCAGCGCCGCACGATCACTCGTTTGCACAAACGTATAGCAAGAGCGATAACTTCCATTGGTACGCTTGCACCGTTGAGGGGTGCTTTGAGCGCCTCGGTCGCGCAGAGCATGATTTTGCGATGCCCGAGATCACGCAGGATAAAAACGAGATCAAGCGCGTTTATACCTGCTCGCTTTGCGGCCATCAGAAAACCGAGACCACGCAGATCTCCTCCGTGATCCAGGGCGAGGCCTCCTGGACGCAGGCCTTTGATAATTTGGAGCTCGTAAACTTTGAGATGAACGTATACGCCGAAATGGGTGAAATGACGCAGCATAACGTTGCCATCGTTACGCCGAACGGTGTGTATTACAGCATCCCCGGCGTCAGAGAGTTCTACTCCGTGAAGAATGCGGACGGTACGTACACGACGTATGCCAAGGAGATCAAGAACGGCACCGGTTTTATTACCGATGCGACCCCCTTCAATAAGCTTGCCGACACCTCGGATCTTTACCTGAAGAGAGCGGCTACGGAGACCGTGCTTGCCGTTTCCTTCAAGGATCACTTTGATAGCTTTACCTACGATGCGGAGAAGGGTGCATACGTTTGCGCGGATCGCATCAAGACCGTGGCGCTCATGGGCAATGGAACTCCGATCCCTATGGATATGTATTGCTTTAACAACGTGGTAAAGGTAGCAGACGGCAAGATCTCGCACATTTCTGCAGAGTATTTCTTCGTTTCGAAGGGCACAGAGCCCACCGGCGAAGAGGAGGCCTATGCGAATTTCAGTTATTCCAACATTGGTCTTTGCGAGGTCACCATTCCGCAGAGCGTGATCCAGAATGCACTTTATGATCCGAGCTACGAGTTCAGCTATGGCACGCAGACCGGTCCGAGCGGTGGAAGCACGGGCGGTTCCTCCGGCACCACGCAGACGAGCCCCGATGTGAACCAAAAATAAAACGGCTGCAAAAAGCCGATGTTAACATGAAATGTGAAAAGCACCCGCTATTTTTGTAATAGCGGGTGCTTCTTATAGCATTTTAGAGTACATAAATTACAAAGCGAAGTGGTGGCTATGATGGTTCCGCACCTAAAAAACAGAGCCGATTTTCAAAACATCTTTAAAAAATCTGAAGTGTTTTGAAAAATGTTCTAAAATGTTCTGAAATGTTCTAAAGCGTTTCGAAGTTTTTTAAAAGTGTTCTAAAATCTTTTGATTTTTTTACAAAAAACTTGACATCTGTTTTGAAAAATGCTATAATGTTAAAAAAACAAGGAGGGAATGCTATATGATGCCGCAAGAGCTTTATGAATTGGTTGAAAAAGTGATTGCCAATCGATCGGAGCTTCAAAACTTGGAGCTTAAAAGGGCCGGGCAGGGGACACCCGAAAGGCTATATGATACGCTCTCTGCTTTTTCCAATCAATATGGTGGAGGAACGATACTTTTCGGTATAGATGAACGGGCGGGATATGCTGTAACGGGCGTTTATGACCCACAGGATCTGCAAACAAAGGTAACACAACAGGCATTGCAGATGGAGCCTATCGTTCGACCGATTTTTACGACGGTTGATTATCAAGGCAAGACTGTGGTTTCGGCGGAAATATCAGAGATCGATGCAAGCGAGAAGCCGTGCTTTTATAAGGCGGCAGGGCGCATTCGCGGCTCGTATATTCGCGTTGGTGAATCCGATGAGCCGATGACTGAATATGAGGTATATTCCTACGAGGCATATAAAAGAAAAATTCGCGATGAGCTTCGCGCCGTACCGCGAGCAACGGTGGAGGATTTCAACGAGGAAACGCTGGAAGAATATTTTTTAAAGATTAGAAAAGAAAAGGCAAATCTCGGAAAGCATTCGAAGGAGAAGATTCTTGCCTTGCAGGGGTTGACGGCGGGCGGAAAGCCGAGTGTTGCCGGCCTTATGGTGCTCGGAGATTATCCACAGGCATTTTTCCCACAGATGGGCATTACGGCTATGGTAGTGGATGGCGTGACCTTTGGAGAGCTTGGTGCATCGGGCGAGCGTTTTGTTGATAATAAGCGCTTTGATGGAACGATACCGCAGATGCTGGAAGGAGCGATGGCGTTTGTTAGACGTAATACGCGCGTCTCCACCGTGATCAACGAAAACGGCGTTCGTGCGGATCGGCCTGAATATCCGCTAAAAGCGGTCAGAGAGGTTATTCTGAATGCTTTGATTCACAGAGATTACAGCGTGCATACGGAGGACTGCCCTATTCGCGTAGTGATCTATAAGGATCGCATAGAGGTGGAGAACCCGGGCGGGCTTTACGGAAGATTGACTGTGAAGGATCTTGGCAAGCATCCCGCCGATACGAGAAATCCCTTTCTTGCGGGCAATCTTGAGGTGATGATCAATACCGAAAACCGTTTTTCCGGCATTCCCACGATCTTGCAGGAAATGAAAAACGCGGGGCTGCGCCCGCCTGTTTTTGAGAGCCGTCGCGGGACTTTTAAGGTAACGCTATACAACAGCCGCTTTGTCGATGCCGAGGAGGCGAAAGGGCAGATAGATGCATCGGTCGAGGAGAGAATCCTTTTGTTTTGCCAAACGCCGAGATCGAAGGAGGATATCGCCGCGCGGCTGAATATCAGTGCAGAATACTATTTGGTGAAAAGATATTTGAAGCCTTTGCTCGGCAAAGGCCTGCTCGCTTTGACCGTGCCGGAAAAGCCGAGAAGCAAGTTCCAAAGGTATTATACTGTTTCTAAAACGTCCGATCTGCAAGATTTCGAAAATTCTTAAAACAAAACAATAACACCAATCGGCGGCTTGATCTAAAAAAACAGATCAAGCCGCCGATTTTGTAAATAAATATTGTCAAAACTGCGCAATAATTATTTGTATTCCTCTAAAACCTGCTTTAAGAGAATGGGATCGTCCGTCATGATGCAGTCCACGCCCATTTCGATCAGCTCGCGCATTTCATCGGGATCGTTGATCGTCCAATACTGCACGGCGATGTTTCTGCGGTGCGCGCGGCGCACGAGCGTTTTTTTGTTAAGAGGGATCTCAATGCCGAGATCGTAAGACATCGGGATCTGCAGGCAGGCGAAGTCGCCTCCGTCAAAGAGGTTAACGCCGAGATACTGCGTGATGATAAACTTGGCGGCCGTGCCCGTGGGCGCACCGCGCAGAAGAGAGGGGTAGTTCGTTTTCAGCTCCTCTTCGATCTCGTCGTTGAAGGTGCCGATCACGATACGGTCCTTGTAGGCGGGATAGGCGTCCAAGGTTTCGGAGAGGATGCGGCAGGCCTCACGGCCGCGGTCACCGCCGTCCTTGATCTCAACGATGAAGAGAAGGTCGGGATGGCTCTCGTAAAATTCCTCAAAGAGTGCCTCCGCCGTTGCGATCTGCAGTCCCTTTTCCGCGAAGTCCTCTGCATCCTTATACGGGCGGTTTCCGTTCTTGTCTTCAAAATAATAGCCGAAATTGTATTGCCGAAGTTCGGCAAGCGTCATATCCTTGATGTAGTGGCGGTTCTCTTTATTCTCGCAAAGAGCCTCTACCTCTTTGAGCGTTTTGTCACCGTTCACGTTGCAGGTTTCGTCCACGTAACTGTCGTGGTTATAAACGAGATAGCCATCCTTCGTCAGATACAGATCGCTCTCAATGATGTCCACGCCGATGGTCTTCACTGCCTCGCGGAAGGCGAGAAGCGTGTTTTCGGGGTTGTTATCACCGCCGCCGCGATGCGCCGCGATCATCGGGAGTGCGCCCTTTTCCACGATGAAGGGGTTTTTCTCCACGCTCTTTTTCGGGGGAATGATATTGATCACTGCGAAAAACAAAACGATCACGGCAAGAATAATGCCGAAGATCTTCCATCCTTTATGTGCACCCATAATACGTTCCTTTCTTTTGCGGCTGATTTGCCATGCCTTTATTTTAACACGAGGTGTACCGTTTTGTCAACCTTTCGTTTTTTGAGGATCGCTTGTACGATCTCGGCGGTGGCAATTTGTGGGTAAAAATTTATTATTTTTACGCTTGACACGGTTTTTATTTTTCTATATAATACAACTTGGATATTCCCATTCTCCCATTTTTTGAAAACTCGGAGGGCCTATGGCGGCTGTAATGAAGGCGCTGGATGTGGCGCTTGGCTTTGTATACGATAATATTCTCAGCATTATGATGATGGTGCTGCTGATCGCGGTTGGAATTTATCTTTCCGTGCGAACGCGCTTCTTCCAATTCCGCAGGTTTGGCACGGTGATGAAGGGCACGATCGGTAGCCTTTTTGATAAGAAAAATCATGAAAAGAGTGCGGCCGGAGTTTCTCCCTTTCAGGCGGTCACCACCGCGTTGGCAGGCACGATCGGAACGGGCAGCATTGCAGGGCTTGCGACGGCTTTGGTATCGGGCGGTCCCGGCGCGATCTTCTGGATGTGGATCAGCGCACTGCTTGGTATGGTGACGAAATATTCGGAAATCGTTCTTTCCATGAAATACCGTGAGAAAAATATCGGCGGCGCCTACGCGGGCGGACCTATGTATTATATCAAAAACGGCCTCGGTGTAAAATGGCTTGCAATCGTGTTTGCCGTTTTTGCGATGATCGCGTGTATTGGCACGGGAAACGCCACGCAGTCCAACTCCATTTCCGGCATCATTGAGAGCAGCTTTGGTGTGGCTCCCTGGATCACGGGTCTGATCCTCACGGTGATCGTGGGTGCGGTGATCCTCGGCGGCGTCAAGCGCATTGCCTCGGTGAATGAAAAGCTCGTTCCCATGATGGCGATCTTCTTCGTTCTTGCCTCGCTCGTTGCCCTCGTAGTGAATGCGGGCAGGATCCCAATGGCCTTCGGTCTCATTTTCAAGGAGGCGTTCAATTTCCGTGCCGCGTTTGGCGGTGCCGCCGGCTACGGTGTGCTCACCGCAATGCGATACGGTATCGGCCGCGGTGTTTTTTCCAACGAGGCAGGCCTTGGCAGTGCGCCCATTGCACACGCCGCCTCCACCACCAAGGAGCCTGTGAAGCAGGGTATGTGGGGCGTATTTGAGGTGTTTATCACCACGATCGTGATCTGCACCATCTCGGGCCTTGTTGTTCTTACCTCGGATGTTTATCTTTCTGCCTTTAACGCGGGCGTAGAGCCGAGTCTGACGGGCGCATCCCTCAGCGGTGCGGCGTACGGCGAGGCGATACCTTATGTAGGTGAAATCGGAATTGCGGTTGCGACCGTGTTCTTCGCACTCTCCACGATCCTCGGCTGGGCTTACTACGGCGAGGTCTGTGTAGGTTATATTTTCAAAAATCACGTGCTCGGTGCCGTGGCGACTTATCGCCTTTTGTACGTGGCCTTCGTTTTCGTTGGCGCGGTGGCCGAGATCCAAACGGTTTGGCTCGTGGCGGATTGCTTCAACGCGTTGATGGCACTTCCGAACCTTGTGGCATTAATCGCGCTTTCGGGCGTTGTTGTACAAACAACGAAGGATTATTTTGAAAGAAAGAATCCGCTAAGCGATGAATTAAAGGACAACGGATAAAAAGCAAAGAATTGTTTGCAAAAAAGAAAAAGAGGGCGTATTGAGAGGGAATGAATGATTGTAGGGACAGACGTCCTCGGATGTCCTGTTTTCATCAAAAATGAAAAAGCGGATAAGAATATTCGCACTTGAAAGCCTACGTTGTTTTGCTGTTTTTCTTGGCCTTTTCCTTGTGCACTTAGTTCTTTGATAACGGGAAGCAATTCGCTTGATTTTGGGTGTTTTCTTGCCATAAAAAACCTCCTGCGGTAGCAATTTTATTCTACCGTAGGAGGCTCTTTTTTTCAATTCTCTGTTTTTTACGGACTTGTACACCGATTTGTTATCTCTTTTTTACTTGTATAGGGATTCCTCGAAGCGAAGCCAAGAGCATCACTCCCTATTTTGTGGATTCTGCAAATTATTATTTGTAGTTTAAGTCTTGTTTTCCTTGCTTAATTCCTGCATTAAGTGAAAAATCGAATCTCTCACGCCGGGAGAGAGCGACTCATAAAGCCTGATGAACTCCCGTCGCGAGCCGCTTCCCGAGGCGGCTGTTGCCTCCTCGCAGAAAAACTCCGCCATTGAAATGCCGAACGCCGAGCATATATTCTCAAGCGTGGTTATAGAGGGCAGCGTCTCTCTGCTAAACATATTAATAATGGTTGACTGCGCAAGCCCCGACTCATTTGCAAGCTTATATACCGACCAACCACGATCAATTCGCAGGGTGTTTATTCTCTTTAGTACGTCCATATCAATCTCCCGTTTGTAGCCATAGGCGAGCCATAAGGCATTATTGAATATCTCGTCGCGTCCTATCGTTAACATTATACTACACATTTGTAATAATTTTATTACCCAAAAGTATTGACAATATGATACATTTGTGATATAATGTCGATAGATGTCGAATTAGGAGAGGATAATGCAAGAGGATTTAAGGATAGGCATTGTTTTAGCCGGCGGTATGACGAAGGGCGTCTACCAGCTCGGGTGCCTCCGGGCGATATCCGAGCATTTCAAGCCTGAGCAGATAGTAGCAATAAGCGCCTCCTCGATAGGCGTTCCGATAGGATATTCCTTTCTCACGGGTCGGCTTGATACGGTTGAGGCAGCATGGAAGAGCATTGATATTGAAAAGGACGGAAGATTTTTCCCAAAATACTCCGGCAATCAGGACATTCTCAAGCAGGTGGGCGCGCTTGTCGGCGCGAGTGACGAGTTGAATGCCAGCTTTTATGCTACGTTATGGAATTTTTCGAAGCGAAACGTGGAATATTCCTTATTCAATCCCTTGCCCGAGCAAAAACGGCGGGAACAGATGGTCGCTTCGATCAGCATTCCCATTTTTGGAAAAAGGCAGTGGCTTGACGGTGCGACCTATTACGACGGCGCGTTTTTAGACAATATTCCCGTCTATCCCCTGGTTGATGCCGGTCTTGACGTTATCTTCTGCATTTACTTTGACAGGCGGGAATATCTTTTCGAAAACAGTGATTTTGACCAGAGGGTAGTGAAGCTCAACCTGTTTCCGATAAACAGTTGCCTTATGGAGAACTGCGTTTTTAATCCGGACAAGGTGGATGAAATGATTACATATGGGTATCTCTATTGCAAGGAAAAATTAGAGAAGCTCGTTCTCGGTAAGACGAGAGAGGAAATCTACTCTGCGCTCTTACACGAGCGTGATAATCACAAGGTTGAAAAACGGCTGACGGCAGACACTCTTATGACCGCGCTTAACCGCGTTTCCAAAAGATTTGCGAAGCGCATTGTGAAATGACAATTTTATTTATTTTTTATAGAAATGGAGAAAATTATGGAAAACGCAACAAACAACACGAAATTTTGCAGCACCTGCGGAAAGGAAATCGCCGCGAAGACGGTAATCTGCCCCCATTGCGGTTGTCAAACTGA
This sequence comes from Clostridia bacterium, assembly GCA_017938205.1. Classification (GTDB taxonomy): domain Bacteria; phylum Bacillota; class Clostridia; order Oscillospirales; family CAG-272; genus UBA1740. The sequence continues at coordinate 1,288 of JAGBCA010000024.1, read as the reverse complement.
GATGTTTGCACAGGCGCAGGCGCAGGCACAGCCGCAGATAGTCATCAACAACTCAAACCAAAACCAGCTTAACGGCGGTATGCCCTATGGAAGAGCTAAAAGCAAGTGGGTCGCGCTTCTTCTTTGGTTCTTCCTCGGCTACGTCGGCGCTCACAAGTTCTACGAGGGCAAAATTTTTATGGGTCTCGTTTATATCTTTACGGTTGGCTTTTTCGGTATAGGCTATGTTATAGACTTCTTTGCCCTGCTTTTCAAGCCCAACCCCTATTATGTTTAAGCTATGAGAGCGGAATTTAACGGTAACGGCTTCATGGCCGAGATGAACAGTTCCTTTGGTCCGAGGGGCACGGTCAATCTCTCAAGACTTTATAGCGGTAGCATAATTATCAGCATTCTCGCCTTTGCAATGTCGGTTCTGTCCCTTGCCTCAACGTTTGCGGGTCATTTGGGGGTGGATATACTGACGCAGCTTTTTTCAGCAGAGGCGCAGCAGCTTTCAATACGGTTCACCGTTATCAGTCTTTCGGCGGCAACCATTGCTTGCTTTTTGGCAATATGGGCAATGGTTTTGCGGGGCACGGTGAAAAAAACCGCAACTGTAGAGGAAACGGCGTTCTACAGCGCCTCTGCCTTTATATCGGTTTTCTCCTTTGTTATCATCGCGCTTTGCATCATTCTTAACGCCGTTTTTCTTTTGACCTAAAAAATTCTCCGACTTAGCGCGATACTCTTAATGGAGTATCACGCAGTCGAATCCGTCTATGACGGGTAAACAATCTGCTTATAGTAAATAAAATTGCTTTCGCGATGAAATCCTGCTTTGCAGGGTTGTATTTAGACGGATTAGATTTCGAGGGTAGCTCAGGTTTTCTTAACCTGAGCTACCCTCGAATGCGTAAAGGGGATAGGATAAGGGGATTTGTGAGGGTACGGAGCGGATTACGGGCATACTCCTTGCGAGCCGCACCGCATAAGCGGTGGCGCGGAGCGCTTGTTTCGGCCTATGCCGAAACGCTCGCGGAGCAATCTGCGCTTGCACACTTGCAAGCGAGCTTGCAGATGTGCTTCGCTTGATTATCTGAACCCTGCGGGTTCAGCACCCGTAAGCTGCTCCGAGAAAAACAAAAACACCGTCCTTTTGGACGGTGCTTTCGTTTTTTGGAGCGGATTACGGGGCTCGAACCCGCCACCTCCACCTTGGCAAGGTGGCGCTCTACCAAATGAGCTAAATCCGCATATGGTGCCTCCGGTCGGAATCGAACCAACGACACGAGGATTTTCAGTCCTC
>JAGBCA010000023.1 GCA_017938205.1 Clostridia bacterium | reverse complement strand
TTGAGTACGTATGTGGTCTTTCTCATTTTACTTTAAGGAAACCAACAGAACAGCAAAGACATTTTTCAAGACAATTTGTAAAAGCGTTACCTGTAACATCTATAGCAAGTTTTGTTAGCCAAAGTTTACCTCGAAATTGGCATAGGATTTTTGATATTGGTCGTTTGCTTTATCGAGATAATAAAAAAGTGTATTCCCAAATTGTCAAAGCTATAGATTATGATGCTTTGAATAGGAGTTCATCATCATTATGGAAAAAAACCAGTGGTGACCTACATTTATTGTTTTGTTTCATAGTTTTTGGAGATAAAGAAACTGCAAAGCAATTCTTTATGGCAAATATCGAAAAAATTGAGGAATTGGGGCTGCCGTACATCAAGTTTTTGCCGGAAGAAACTATTACTCTATATAAAAAAGGTGTAAAAATTCGATTGTTTGAAAACAATTGGAATGGTGAAACGCTTTTTGCTTTGAGTGCCTTATGCAATACTTTCGAAACTGAGTATAAAAAAATTCTTGATTCCGAAGTTTCTCAATTAGCATCAAAAATAAGCGATTTTTGTATTTTGGATTTTTACAAGGATGAAAAAACTCTATGCGAAATTTTAGTGTACATAAAAGAAACACATCCTTCTGTTTTATCAAAGGTCGTTCCAATGCTAAATTTTGCAAAAATGAAAGAAGAAAAGCTACGGATGTTGAGGGATGACCGTTGTGGCAGACGAAGCAGAAGACAATTCCACGAAATGATTGATATTCTAATTGAGTTTTCTAACGAAACATATATTGGCGAATTGAAATCTTTAAAATCACTTAAATAATTTGTTCAAGAACACCATAGGCAAATGTCTTGGTGTTCTTGCTTTCAGTCACAAAATAGTGTTTCAATGGCGAGATTCATTCCCAATTTGAACGCATACTCAAATATTGCAGATTCAGCAAGGCTTGCGTACTCGCTCCAGCAATCATCGAACTTTTCAAATATTACTTTCTGCTCGTCAGTCATCGTTTTGAGTAGTTCATCGTGATGTCTTGCCATATACTCCATAAGCTGTTTCATTTCGGGAGAGTTGTTTCGGCTGTCCGTTTGCGGACAGATGTTCCCATGCCATAGGTCTTTTATTGTGTTGTTCATTTGTTGCACCTCCTGTTAGCACAACACACTACCACAAAAAGAGGAAAAAGTCCAGTAAACAAACTGTTAACTCGTGCCGCATAGAAAAAATCCATCACAGACTTCCGTCCATGATGGATTTTTCTTTGTCCTACTCGGTTAGTGTGATTTCTTCGTTAAGAACATCACGCTTTGCCGCAGGCGCTTTTCTTTTTTTCTTTGCTTAGTCAGCGGGAGAGAAAGAATCCTTATCCGCGCCGCAGAGGGGGCAAACGTAGTCGTCGGGAAGATCCTCAAACTTCGTGCCGGGCTTGATGCCGTTCGCAGGCTCGCCTGCTGCCTCGTCATACTCATATCCGCAAAGATCGCATACATATTTTGCCATAGTTTTTATCTCCTTGTTTTTATATTGTATTATGTTTTAAATTTTCGTTCTTATCAAAAATCGTCGCTCACCAGGTGAGCAGAGGAGTTTCGAGGAAGAATTTTCGTTCTTCGGGGCGAGAGGCGTACACGGGTACGCCGAGCACCGAAAACGGAAATAGAAAATGGTTTTTATTAAGACGGAAGAAAAACGCAGTTTTTCATCCTTAATTCCTTCTCACATTCGCACTACGCTTTATGGAGGCTCTTTTTATAAATAATTCAAAACCATTTTCGTTCTTACCGAAAATCGTCGCTCACCCAAAGACCGTGGAGGTTGCAGTATTCATATACAGCCACAGGCTTCTCACCGTCTGCAAGCGCAAACACCGCCTCGGGTGCGCCCGTGGGATCAAGATCCTTTTTCTGGAAGCCCTTATCCGTTTCCAAAACGATGAACGCAATGTGATGCTCCTCGGTCATGGGATGCGTAACGCTGCCAACCTTCACCTTCACAAGATTGCCGTCAATCGCAACCTCGGGAATATGCTTTTCCTTTGCGGCATCCACCGTTCCGGGAACAAGCTCCTTCATTTTCTCGCCGCAGCAGAACACGGGAACGCCCTTGCTGTAGGCATAAACGATGATATTCTTGCAATGATCGCACTGATAAAACTTCATATTCAAAGTTCCTTTCTTATTTTGTTTATTGTATTGCTTTTAAAATAATTTTATGCTTTTTCGGGAACGGTGGCAACAAGCGCCTCCGCAAAGGCATCAAAGGCATCCGCATCGGATGCGCCAAGAGCGCTTTTAACCGTGAGATCGTTTTCAAGGATATTCAGCTCCTTGCAGGAAGCCAAGATCTCGCGCATCCACTTTGCCGCCGAGGGCGCCCAGGAGCCGTTCTCGATCAGAGCTACCGTGCGCTTTTGCAGATTGTGTGCCGCAAGCTCGTGGAGCAGCTGCTCCATCGTTACAAACACGCCATTGTTATAGGTCGGAGCGGCAAACACGAGATGCGAGGCACGGAAGGCCGCAGCCACGATCTCGGAGGCGGGCGTAACGGATACGTCAAACATATCCACCGCAATCCCTCTTTCACGCAGACGGCAGGCCAGAATATTTGCCGCATTCTCGGTATTACCGTAGATCGAGGCATACGCGATCATGACCTCGGTGCGTTCGGGGGTATAGGTGCTCCATGCATCGTATTTTGCGATGAAGGCCGAAATGGCATCCGCCTCGCGGAACACAAAGCCGTGCAGGGGTGCGATCATCTTGATCGGCAGGGGCGCGAGCTTTTTCAGCGCTGCCTGCACCTGCGGACCGTATTTTCCTACAATATTGGTATAATAGCGTCTTGCCTCGGCCAGATGCTCGCCGAAGAAATCCACCTCATCCGAGAAGAGCGCGCCGTTTAAAGCGCCGAAGGTGCCGAAGGCATCCGCCGAGAAGAGAACGCCGTTTTCGGAGTCAAAAGAGATCATAACCTCCGGCCAATGCACCATGGGAGCCATGTAAAATGTAAATTCATGTTTACCGAAAGAGAGCTTTTCTCCCTCCTTGACGATCAAAGCATTCGGTGTCTTTCCAAAAAACTGCTCGATCATTTTCTTGGTTTTATCGTTGCAGATCACGGTTGCCTCGGGGTATTTTTCGAGTAAGCGGATCAGCGTTGCCGAATGGTCGGGCTCCATGTGATGCACGATCACGTAGTCAAGATTGCGGCCGCCAAGACCGTATGCCACGTTTTCAAGGAAGGTCTTTTCCACCGCGCGATCCACCGTATCCATCAGAACGGTTTTCTCGTCCAGAAGAAGATAGGAATTGTAGCTCACGCCGCGAGGCACGGAATACACACCCTCAAACATGGCAAGGCGGCGGTCATCCGCACCGACCCAGAGAAGATCCTCGGTAATTTTTCTTATGCAATGCATTTTGTTTCCTCACTTCGGATTTCGATTTTAGAATTGTTCTATTTTAGACTCATTCTAACATATCTTTTCGCATTTGTCAATACTTTTTTTGATTTTTTTTATTTTACCACAAAAAATTTTCTTTTACAAGGCTTACCTGCAAAGAGTGTTTCCTATTTTTTTGATCTTAGTTCCCTCTTTGCCACGTGTTTACAAAATGTTCACAGACTTTTCGGTAAAAATATGGTAATATATATAAGTATATAAAATTTGGAGGAATTGTATGGTAGCTCTTTTACAAAACAAAGCCAGCCTCAGCCTTCTCTACAAATACATCGTGGAGCTCTTCCAGGGCGATAACTGGAAGATGATCGTTATGTGGCTGATCGGTGGCATTCTCATCTATCTCGCGATCAAAAAGCAGATGGAGCCTACGCTTCTTTTGCCCATGGGCTTCGGTACTCTGCTCGTAAACCTGCCGCACTCCGGTGCGATCGATCAGCTCGTGGGTACCACCGTCGAGCACGGACCGCTGACCACGCTCTTTAATGCAGGTATCTCCAACGAGCTGTTTCCGCTGATCCTCTTCATCGGTATCGGCGCGATGATCGACTTTGGACCGATCCTCACGAACCCCAAGCTGATGATCTTCGGCGCGGCGGCGCAGTTCGGTATCTTCTTCACCTTCTGCCTTGCTTCGATCTTCTTTGATCTTCCCGATGCGGCATCGATCGGTATCATCGGTGCGGCGGACGGACCGACGGCGATCGTTGTTGCGCAGAAGCTTAACTCGCAATACTTGCCCGCGATCATGGTTGCGGCGTATTCTTACATGGCGCTCGTTCCCATCATCCAGCCCCCTGTGATCAAGCTCCTCACCACCAAGGAGGAGAGAAGGATCCGCATGCCTTACGAGGGCAAGACCATCTCCAAGAGAACGAGGATCCTCTTCCCCATCGTTATCACGCTGGTAGCAGGTCTCGTTGCCCCCTCTTCGGTTGCGCTGGTCGGCTTCCTTATGTTCGGTAACCTGATCCGCGAGTGTGGCGTTCTGGACTCTCTTTCGGACACGGCGCAGAACGTTCTTGCCAACCTGATCACCATCTTCCTCGGTCTCACCATTGCATCGCAGATGGTGGCCTCCAAGTTCCTCGTTCCGGAAACGCTTCTGATCCTTGGCCTCGGCCTCTTCGCCTTCATTTTTGATACGGCAGGCGGCGTTCTCTTTGCAAAGCTTCTCAACCTCTTCTCGAAGAAGAAGGTCAACCCCATGATCGGTGCCGCAGGCATCTCTGCCTTCCCCATGTCCGGCCGCGTAGTTCACAAGCTCGGCCTTGAGGAGGATCCGCAGAACTTCCTGCTTATGCACTCCATCGGCGTGAACGTATCCGGCCAGATCGCCTCGGTTATCGCCGGCGGCCTGGTTCTCAACTTCTTTATGAGATAAGGAGGAAACGAAAATGCTCATCAATCTTAAATGGGATCCCATGCAGTTCATATACAATCTGAAGTATATGGGAATCGGACTTCTCGGTATCTTTATCGTTATCGGCATTATCATCGGTGCCACGGTGCTTCTGACCAGAACGCCCGAAAAGAAGGATAAGCCCGAGGAATAATCCATCAAAAAACAAAACGGGGATGGCGCATTTGGGCGCAAGCGAAAATGACGAAAATCAAATGAAAACTCACTTTTTTTGATAAATGAGCTAAAAAATATGATCTAAGGTTGAAATTCTGCGAATTTCTCCATCAAATTTTAGTCATTTTCTATTTCCGTTTTCGAGGCTCGACGTACTTTTGTACGCCTCACGCCTCGAAGAA
>JAGBCA010000004.1 GCA_017938205.1 Clostridia bacterium | reverse complement strand
AGCAACGAAGAAGCAAAAGAAATGGTTGGTAAAACGGTATCTTATGCCATTATTTCCGACACCCTCTTTATCTACGAAGTTAAAGAAAACAAGGAGTAATTGTGATGAAAAAAGAAAACATCTATAAGCTCCTATATATCGTGGCTACCTTGTTGGTCGTAGGCTTTGCAATTGCCTTTGGTGTGGATGCCTACAAATACAATACCGGCGGTTATTTAGGTTCGGCACCTCTGTACGCTTACGCGCTCGTAGATGCCGTTGAGTACCTTCTGCCGAGCTTGGCGTTCTTCGTTGCTGGTCTGATCTTTAAGAAGAAATTTTCAAGCAAAAACTCAACTGCCGAAAAGGAGAACTGACAATGAAAACAAATTGGAAAGACGCACCCTTATTGCATAAGGTCGTTACCGTAATATCAGTTCTTGCAAGCCTATCTGTTGTGGTATTGGCGGTATTGCAGATATTTGATATTTGGGATCAGGCCATCAACGTCTTTATGCCTTTGATGGGTGTAACTATGCTTTGCCAAAGCTATATGCAATGGAACAATAGTCGCAAGGTAGCTTATTTCAGTATCGGAACGGCTGCATTTATATTCATTTGTTCCATCGTTGTATTCTTTGTTTCTTAGCAAACAGCCCTCGATTCATAATGGAGCGAGGGAACAATCAGATAAAAGCAACCGATGGTTGACACATTGAAAGCCATTGGGGGGTGGCGCGCAACTGTGTTTTTTGATATAATAAAGACACGGTGAAGCATGGCGCTTTGCTAAATTGTTAAATGAGGTAGTTTTATGATTTTAGCTGACAAAATTATCAGATTGCGAAAAAGGAACGGATGGTCACAAGAGGAGCTTGCCGAAAAGATGAACGTATCCAGGCAAGCAGTTTCCAAGTGGGAGAGCGCACAAAGCATTCCCGATTTGGAAAAGATATTGCAGCTTAGCACGTTATTCGGTGTCACAACGGACTATCTTTTGAAGGATAACATTGAGGATGAGGAATTTTCAAATGATGCTTCTTTGGAAACATCTGTAAAGAAGATTTCAATCGAAGAAGCAAATACATATCTTGAACAGAGAAAACTTGCCTCTTTTCGTATTGCTCTTGCCACTCTCTTATGCATCCTTTCTCCAATTGCTCTTATTGTATTGAGTACTTTATCAGAGCTATCCGATCCGATTATGACGGAAACACTGGCGGGGGCGATTGGTTTAACCGTTCTGTTTGCATTTGTTTTGTGTGCCGTTCCGATCTACATTTATTGCGGCTTCAAGAATGAGCCGTATGCCTTTCTCGATAAGAATATCCCGTTTGAGCTTGAATACGGCGTCAAAGGAATGGTAACGGAAAGAAAAAAGAAGTTTAGAGATACATATATTAAGTTCAACATTATAGCGACTTGTCTGTGCATTTTCTCTCCGATTCCGTTGATCGTCTCCGCTTTTGCGGATAATGAATTTCTTTCGATAATGATGCTTGCTTTGTTGATAATTGTTGCGGGAATAGGCGCAAGTATTTTCATTGTTGTGGGCGTTCAAAATGCAAGTATGCAGAAACTACTCAAAGAAGGAGAATTTACCGAGAAAGAGAAAAAGAGAACGAGCGTAAAAGAAGCAGTAGGCTTTGCCTATTGGGGCGTTCTCACGGCAATATATCTTACATGGAGTTTCCTTACAAATCATTGGCATATCTCTTGGTTAGTTTTTGCAATAGGCGGCGTTTTGTTTCCGATCGTAATGATGCTATGTAATTGGGTAGCGGATAAAGATAAAAAGAACTAAAAAATGCCCTCGTTCTATAATGGAGCGAGGGTATAACTTTAGAAAAAACACGCAAAAAAGCAATGTTAACATTCGTTGCTTGATGCAACGGAAATTTTGGTGTATAATATTATCGAAAAGGAGGATTTATCTATGTTAAGTGAGAATATAAAGAACCTCCGCAAAGCAAAAGGGCTTTCGCAAGAAGAATTGGCTATCGAACTAAACGTTGTCAGACAGACTATTTCAAAATGGGAGAAGGGATTATCCGTTCCGGACTCTGAAATGCTTATAAATCTTGCAGAGAAATTGGATACAACTGTAAATATGCTGCTCGGAGAAGCTATAGTGCCGACCGAAACGAACGAAATACAGGCATTAGCAGCCAAGCTTGAAATGTTAAATGAGCAGTTTGCAAAGAAAAACGAAACTCATAGAAAGGTATGGAGGATCGTATTTATTGTTTTGGCTGTGCTTACGCTTCTTTTGATTGCAAGAGTGTTGACTGAGTACATATATTTTCTACACGCTATGGATGAAATCGATTCAAACGTTTCGAATATAGGCGGTTATGACGGCCCGACGGATATATATATTAGAAATGGAAACTTAAAGTTTGGCAGAATTGTTATTGCGGCCATGCTTGCAGTTGTATCGGTTATAGGTGTTTACAAAACGCGGAGAAGATAAAATGAGGAAAACAATATCCATTCTTATGCTTATCGCATCATTGATGCTGACTCTTTCTGCTTGCGGATTTGAACGAACAAAAATTGAAGATTACGAATGGAAAATGCGGACGATTATGCACGTAGAGGGAGATCAAGTTGTCTACGATGCGGTAGCAGAAAAAAGCAGCACGCACCCCGAAGCAAAGACGATTGATATGCGACTCTATGCGATTGATGGAAAGATCAGGATTACAGATATTACGAATGATAATATCTACGAAGGAAGCTATACCGTATCGGGTAGAAATCCCGAAGGCACGGAGTACCGTATAACAATAGGAAACAAAACAGGCCATGCGGTAGTTGCTATGACCACATACGCAGATGGTACTGAAGAACCAACTTTACCAATTAGCCTTGACGGTTATTCAATGTATTTCTACGCTAAATGATTCTGCTAAGATAAAAATTCAATAAAAAATGCCATCCTCAAAAAATATAATATGAGGATGGCGTTTTTTATAATTAAAAAATCGATTCTCGTTTTTTTGGAAGAGCACGCTGCCGATATTTGGATGCGGATATGCCAATTTTTTCAGAAAAATATTCAGAAAAATAGTTTTCATTTGAAAAACCAACGGCGCCTGCAATTTCGCTGATGGTCATATCGGTTTCGAGGAGAAGGCGTTGGCTTTCCGCGAGTCGCTTATTTAAGATGTATTGTTTAGGGCTGATATGGAAGGTTGCCTTGAAATAATTGGAGAAATAAATGGTGCTTACGTTCATTTTAGATGCGAGGAAAGAGAGCGGAATATCTGTGCTGTAGTTTTCTTCAATATAAGAAAGAACGGATTCAAAACGCGAAAGATCCTTATGAGCAGAGGAGCTGTCCTTAAAAAAATCAGAAAGCAACAGCTGCATTGCTCCGCGAACCTTCATGCCTGCCTGAACCGTGTTTTTGGTATAATTATCGATGACTGTCTCAAAAAGCGCTTCGGTCATCGGCGTACTATCAACAAAATACTGATTGGATAAAAAGCGGTGAAGCCGTAATTCGGGGGAATTCGAACGAAAATGAATGTAATATTTATTCATCCGTCCGTCAATTTTGCTTTGAAGAATCGTAAATGCGGGGATAAAATACAGCTTGCCTGCCTCTAATTCAATGCTTCGGTCGATCAAGTGCAGCATCGCTTTTCCGCCATTATGATCGGTTCTGTAATATAGACGGTGACAATCGATCTCAAGATGCTTTTTATTCCATTCGATCAGATTCCATTCGTCTCCTACGTCTCTTCTTTCTGCAAAAGAGACCGCGAAATCGTCGTAATGGGCGTTGGATGAGAGAGAAACGGAAGGGTTCATTGAATACCACCTAAGTTTTGTTAAGATTTTGATGTGTTTTATGGATTGACTAAATTGTATCACTGAATTATAATAAAGTCAATAAGTATTGATGAAAAAGGAGAACTTTTATGGCAAAAAACAGATTGATCGGTGATTATCCCGTAATTGGAATTCGTCCAACGATCGATGGACGACGCGGTCCTCTTCGTGTAAGAGAGTCTCTTGAAGAGCAAACCATGCGTATGGCAGATGGTGTTGCTGCGCTTCTTAAAGCGAATCTCCGCTATTCGAATGGAGATCCTGTTCGCGTTGTAATTGCAGATACAACCATCGGCCGTGTAGCCGAGGCTGCTGCATGCGCAGAGAAGTTTAAAAAAGAGGGTGTTGCCATTACCATTACGGTAACTCCGTGCTGGTGCTACGGGTCAGAAACCATGGATATGGATCCTCATACGATCAAGGCTGTCTGGGGATTTAATGGAACCGAGCGTCCCGGTGCAGTATACCTTGCTGCAGTTCTGGCCGGTCATGCACAGAAGGGCTTGCCTGCTTTTGGTATCTACGGACATGACGTTCAGGACGCGGACGATTCTTCGATCCCGGCAGACGTTGCGGAAAAGCTGCTTCGCTTTGGCAGAGCGGCTGTTGCCGTTGCAACGATGCGCGGCAAATCTTACCTTCAGATCGGCTCGCTTTGTATGGGCATTGCGGGCTCACAGATCGATGTAAGTTTTATGGAGGAGTATCTTGGACTTCGTGTGGAATCGGTGGATGAGGTTGAGGTGATCCGCCGCATGAGCGAGGGGATCTACGACAAGGAAGAATATGCACGCGCACTGGCATGGGCGAAAGAGAACTGTAAAATGGGATTTGATAAAAACCCGGATTCCTTGCGTAAATCGGATGAACAAAAGCAGAAGGATTTTGAATTCTGCGTTTTGATGGCTGTGATCATCAAGGATCTTATGAACGGAAACGCAAATCTTCCTAAGGGCTGTGAAGAAGAGGCCGTTGGTCACAATGCGATCGCGGCAGGCTTCCAGGGACAGCGTCAATGGACGGATTTTTATCCGAACTGCGATTTTGGCGAGGCTATCTTGAATACCTCCTTCGATTGGAACGGAGCACGTGAGCCTTATATTCTTGCTACCGAAAACGATACGCTCAACGGTATCGGAATGCTCTTTATGAAGCTGCTGACCAACCGCGCGCAGATCTTTGCAGATGTACGTACCTACTGGTCGGGAGCGGCAGTTAAACGCGCGACCGGGTATGAAATCGAGGGGCGTGCGGCTGAAGCGGACGGATTTATCCATCTGATCAACTCCGGCGCCGCTTGTCTGGATGCAAATTGCCGTGCGAAGGATGCAGATGGAACGGCCTTGATGAAGGAATGGTACAACGTAACTGCCGAAGATCAAAAGGCGATTATGGATGCCGTTGAATGGGCGCCTGCCGATGCAGGATACTTCCGAGGCGGTGGATTTTCGTCCCGTTTTGTTACGAACGCTGAGATCCCTTGCACGATGATCCGTTTGAACCTTGTGAAGGGGCTTGGCCCCGTGCTTCAAATTGCGGAGGGCTGGACGGTTGATTTACCCGACGAGGTGACGGATACACTTTGGAAGAGAACGGACTATACTTGGCCTTGCACTTGGTTTGTTCCTCGTTGCGATGGTGTTAGCGGATCGCCGTTTGAAAATGCCTATGAGGTGATGAACCATTGGGGTGCAAATCACGGCGCTATCAGCTACGGTCACATTGGTGCTGATTTGATCACGATGGCATCCATGCTTCGCATTCCGGTTTGTATGCACAACGTGGCAGCTAAGGATATTTTCCGTCCCGCTGCTTGGAACGCCTTCGGTAGCGATAAAGAGGGGCAGGATTACAGAGCTTGTGCCGCATATGGACCTCTTTATAAGGTGCTTTGATTTTTAGAAAGGTTTTATGTAAGTTATGAATTTTAATTTTATTGGCGATATTTCCGCGGTGCAGAAGGGTATAGAAATCCTTGCGCCTGATTACGGTTTTGGCTTGTGTGAGTGCGGAATCAAAACCTATGTTGATAAAGGGGATCATCTCTTTGTTTCTTTCGACGGAAAGGAAGCAAAGATCGTTTATAGCCGCCCCTGCGAATTTTTCAGAGCGCTTGGCCTTCTTTTGCAAGAATCCAAGGACGGTGAAAAGCCGTTTAAAAAAGAAGAGTATGCAAAGTTTGATATCTGCGGCGGCATGGTGGATCTTTCACACGGCGCATTGATGAACGTGGACGCTCTCAAGAGCTGCATGCGTAAGATGGCCATGATGGGACTCAATATGTTTCTTTTCTATAGAGAAGAGTCATATCACGTTCCAGAATATGAGTATTTTGGTTACATGAGAGGCCGTCATACAGACGAGCAGATCAAGGAGCTGGATGACTACGCCTATAATCTCGGTATCGAAATCATTCCCGCCATTCAGTGTCTTGGACATCTTGGGCATACTCTGCATTGGGGGCAGTTTGCGCCGATCAGAGATACAGGCAACTGTTTGCTTGTCGGAGAAGAGGAAACCTATAAATTTATTGAATGTATGCTGGAAGCCGCGATGCGCCCGCTTCGCACCAAGCGTGTACACATCGGATTTGATGAAACGATGAATCTTGGCACGGGTGCTTATTTTGCAAAGCACGGATTCGTTCCGCGTGAGGATATATTCTGTGAGCATCTTGCACGTGTTGCAAAAATATGTGAGCGCATGGGGTTGCAACCCAACATCTGGGCGGACATGTTCTTCCGCATCGGTGCATCTTCGGTTGGATTTGATATTACCAACCATGACGTTCCCGAGGAAATGAAAAACAAGATTCCGGAAAATATTGAGTTGACGGCTTGGGATTATACCTCCTTGGATACTACGAACCTTGAACGCGAGATCCGTTCCTTGAAGTCGAGCGGACGCACGATGTGGTTTGGCGGTGCGGTTCAGGATTGGCACGGCTTTTGCGTCAACTACTATCTTACGCGTGCCGCATCTGAGGTTTCGCTGAAGCTTTGTAAGGATCTGGGCGTAAAAAACATAATCGTTACAACATGGGGAGATCAGAGCACGGAGAGAGATTTCTTCTGCAACCTTCTCGGCTATCAGCTCTATGCGGAGCATATGTATAATGATGCGCCCACCTTTGATGAGATCAAGCACAGATGTGATTTCTGTGTAAAAGCCCCCGCACAAATGATTTTGGATATTGCTGACATCGACAATGCTGAGGGGGTAGAGGATCTCCTTGCAATGAAGGATGATCTTGTGGATTCCATGGCACCCGAAAATCTTACGAATCGATCCCTTGATAGCTCTCCATCGCTTGTGAATCCTACGTTCTATCTTATGTGGCAGGATCCGCTTGCGGGATTGTTTGATACCGAGGCAATTAAACTCGATTTTAAGGCGCATTTTCAAAAGCAGAAGGCAAAGCTTTTGCAGTACGTAGGTAAATATCCGGAATTTGAAGTATCGCTTGAAATGTATATTGCGCTTTGCGATGCTCTTTCGGAGAAGTATGATATCGGCGTTCGCCTGCGTAATGCATATCTTTCGAAAAACAAGGATGCCTTGCGTAAGCTGATTGATTCGGATGTTCCTGCAATTATCGAGAGCGTGAAGGTGCTTAGAAAGAAGTACAGAGATCTTTGGTTTATGCGTAATCAGGCATTTGGCCTGGATGTGATTGACCGCCGCTTTGGCGGTGTGCTTGCACGCTTGGATACTGCGATTTATCTTGTCGGGGCATACTTGGATGGAAAAATCAACTGTATCGAGGAACTCGATGAACCACGTCTGCCTGCCACAAGAAAGAGCAATCATCTTTCGTTCTGCCATTCGTATTTGGGTGTTGCCTCCGCTTGGGGCAATGCATGATTGAATTTAAAACAAAAAGCTATCGCTTTGCATTTTTGCTTAGCGATAGCTTTTCCTTTTATGCGCATTTTTTCCTTGGGTGAAAATCAAAAATAGTGAGAAAATAGAAGGGAAGATCTCTTTGAAAGGATGCGTATGATGAAAAAAAGAGCATTAACCTTAATTGTAGTGGTTTTATTCCTTTTTTCTGCGTTGCTATTATCGGCGCAGGCATATGAAGGCCGTCCCCAAAGCTTTTATATCAAGAAAAACGGGCATCAAAGACCAATTTTGCCAGATGATGAAAAAATGATCGAAGAATATGGTGCTATATTTATTGATGAGAACAGAAGTGACGTTGACGAGAAAAAAGTTCTGTATCTTACCTTTGATGCGGGGTATGAAAACGGAAACGTTGAAAAAATTCTGGATGTCCTGAAAGCAGAGAACGTGCCCGGTGCTTTTTTCTTGCTCGGCCATATTATACGAAAAAATACAGATCTTGTCAAAAGAATGAGCGCAGAGGGGCATATTGTTTGCAATCACACGGAAAATCATGCGGATATGACGCGTTGTACAAAGGATGAGATGAAAAATAATCTCGAAGCCCTTGAGCGTGTCTATACCGAGCGCACCGGCGAACAGATGGAGAAAATCTTCCGTTTCCCCGAAGGGCGCTATGACGAAGCGCATTTAGCGTATGCGCGTGATCTCGGATACAAGACCGTATTCTGGAGCCTTGCATACGCGGATTGGGATAATGACCGTCAGATGGACTGTGAAAAAGCAAAGCGGATCTTGCTGAATAATACGCACAACGGTGCTATTATTTTACTCCACCCAACCTCGTCCACGAATGCGAAAATATTGCCCGAACTAATTAAGGAATGGCGCTCTATGGGATATAGCTTTGGCTCTCTTTCGGATATTTGTTAGGTGCGGAATCCCTCAAGAAGCGAAATTCGTTTGGTTGCATAACGATAGGCCTTTTCGAAATTGATCATTTCCTTATAAGAATTTTCAAGATCGGTATATACACCGAGGATCACGCAGGAGTTGTATTCATCCGGCCCTTTCATATCCTCAAGCTGCTCGAGGATCGAAATTGCCTCGGTGTATTTTCTGGAACGCATGAGCGCCTTTGCTTGCATATGAAGCTTGAAAACTCTGTTCGTGTATTTGTAATCAAAATCCAGGTTCAGATAGTGGTAAAATTCGTAGTCATATGAAGAGAAGAACGCGTTTTCAAATGCCTCGGCATCAAGCTCCAGAAGTGGTGATTGAACATTGCGGATAATGGCGGAATAGAGGGGAATTAAAGTCCGGAATTCCTCTGTAGGGTATATGCAGGCATCCATGCAGGAAAGACAGGTTTCGAAGCAATGCGCCGCGCGTGAAAGATCTCCGGCGATCGTCATTTGCTTGCCAAGAAAGAAGGAAGCACAAACCTTAATATAACAGATCTCGTCATCCGTATCTCCGAGTGCCTCTATCATTGAAAGACAGATCTTGTATTTCTTATCCGCAAATGCTTTTCTTATGGCAGTAATGCTTTTTTCTTTTTTGTAAAAAAACAGATCCGCTTCATCGTCCAAAAGATAGCCGATCGGAAGCCCAAGTGTTGATGAGAGATAACGGAGCGTTTCAAGCGATGGATGGACCTTCCCGGATTCTATAGCGCTGAGCATATTTCTCGTGATATGATCACCGGCGATCGCATTTTGCGTCAAACCGAGTCGTTTTCTTTCTGCTTTGATTTTTTCTCCTAATTTCATGAATATCTCCGTTTATTTTTTCTTATGCAGGGAAGCAAGCGGATTTTGTGCGACCGCTTCCTCCATGTTTCTGCTCACTACGTGCGTATAAATTTGTGTGGTGTTGAGTTGCTCGTGCCCAAGGATATCTTTGAGAACACGGATATCCACCTTTCCCGTTTGGTACATCAGCGTAGCCGCCGTATGGCGAAGCTTATGCACGGAAAGGCCACGGTGGCCAAGTCCCGCCGCACTAAGATACTTACCCGTCAGCCATTGGACTGTTTTGGCAGAAATGCGCGTTTCCAGACGGCTGATAAAGAGCGCCTTTTCATCTGTTCGAATGTATTTTGGGTCCAGACGAACGCGTAAATAATCTTTCAATGTTGTCTTGCAAGCATCATTTAGATAGATTATACGCTCTTTGTTTCCTTTACCAAGAACTTTGACCTGTGTAAGATCGGAATCAAAGCTGTCGAGATTCAGACCTGTCAGCTCGCTGAGTCGCATACCGGTGTTCAGAAAGAGAGTGAAAATACAAAGATCGCGCGTTACTGTTTTGGATTCCGAATCATTTTGGACAGCTTCGAGAAAACGGATGGATTCTTCAAGCGTCATATATTTCGGAAGTGCTTTTTTTGCTTTAGGACCTTCGACGTCTGCGGCGGGATTGCTGTCGATCAGATGTTTTTTTGTGTATAGATAGTGAAAAAAGGATTTGATCGCACTGAGCTTGCGCATACGCGTGGTGGTTGAATTATCTCGCTCCGTTCCGATAAACATCAAAAAATCAATGATATTTTGCGTTGTAATGCGTTTTACATCTTCTAAATCCATATGACTGATCGAAAGCGATTCAAATTCGTCCATGGTCAGATCCAACGCTTCCTCTCGCATACGCATAAAGCGAAAAAAGGTACGAAGGTCCAGAAGGTATTCGCAAACCGTTTTTTTACTGTTGCCGCGGATCGCGGTCGTGTAGGATGCATAATCCCGCAAAATCAATGGGAAAGTGCGGAACTCGGCATTATTCATTGTGAGAACTGCCACTTGGAATACCTCCTGATTTTCACTACTTCTATTATACAAAATAAATTTTAATTTTAGTGGATAAAGTGTAAACATTTATCGTTTTGCCTTGCTTTTTCTTTATGCTGTGATAGAATAGAGGTGTAAATACAATAAGACGGAGTACTTATGCGATTTTTTAAAGAGAACTCATATGATATCGTTCGCTTATACATCAATCAGTTTGGAATCACCATATTTGCGCTGATGCTCTATTTTTCTGCTTCCATAGTTTTGGACAGCACCTGGACATTGACGCTTTATCTTTTGGTTTCGCTTTTTTCCACTGTTTTCTTTTTTGCATTGCTTTATTTCGCAGCATGGGAGTTTGGCGCGAAGGATCGTATCCGCATCGATGCCGGGCGTATGGAATACAATAAAAACAAGGGTCTTTATCTTGGACTTTTTGCCGGTGTTCCGAACTTTGTGCTTGCGATCCTGAGTATTCTTGGGAAGGGAATTTACATTTTAAGCGGTATCGGATTTTTTGATGCCCTTTTCTCAATTCCCAACATTCTTTTACGTTTCACTTCCGCGATGTATATGGGTGCGCTGAAATTTATTTTTGAGCCCCTCAACGGATCGGCAACAGATTTCTTTTTCCTTTGGCAGTCTGTTGGTTTCCTCATTTTAACTTTCTGCGCAGCTCTCGTTGTGCACTTTGGATATCGTATGGGATGCGGATGCCGTCATATCATGGATGTTTTTAAAATGAAAAAACAAAAATAAGCATACTTTTTTTACAGCCTCCATATGGTGTATCGTATGGAGGCTGTAATGTTATCTACTCATATTATTTATGATAGGAAATTTCGACTGCAAGCCGTGTTTCTTTCCTTTTTGCTTTCATTGGCTCTGCTATTTAGTGCTGTGCCGATATTTTTATCGCATCCCGACAGTATTCCCGCATGGAACGATGCCAAGGAAAAAATTTATGTTTTGGATGCGGGGCATGGAGGCGAGGATTGCGGAACGATAGGTCAAAACGGTGTATACGAAAAAGATCTGAATTTTGAAATCACAATGGAACTGGGAAGTCAGCTTACAGAGCTTGGATATACGGTTGTTTATACAAGAACCGAAGATAAGCTGCTTTATACTGAGGCAGAAAATATCAAGGGCCTAAGAAAAATATATGATTTAAAAAATCGGGTAAAGGTTGCACAGTCGTATTCAGATGCTACCTTTATCAGCTTACACATGAATTCCTTTTCCGATCCTAAATACAGCGGCTTGCAGGTCTTTTATTCTGAAAACAATGCGGTCAGTTATCAATTGGCTGCCTCTATTCAAGGGCAGGTAAAGGAAAAGCTACAACCAAAGAACAACCGCAGCATTCGAGCAGGGGATGGCTTATATCTTTTGGAAAATCTTTCGTGTCCTGCCGTGCTTATCGAATGCGGTTTTCTTTCTAATCCCGTGGAATGTGAAAAACTTTGTGAAAAAGAATATCAAAAGCAATTGTGTTTTGCCATTCTTTGTGGTATAATGGAAACGGAATCGAAGAATAACTAAAAGGATGTTACAATGAAAACACCAAAGATCATGTTTGTTTGCCGTGAATGCGGCGCAACGAGTATTCGTTGGATCGGAAAATGTCCGGATTGCGGCTCATGGGATTCCTATGACGAGGAGCAGATGCAGGAGGAAAAAACAAAAGTCTCCGTGCGTGCAACGCCGAAAAACAAGGCAGTTCCGTTCTCGGAGCTTGAGCAGCCCGATTATTTACGTGCAAAAACAGGAATGGCTGAGCTGGACCGTGTGTTGGGGGGCGGTCTCGTTGAGCGAAGTGCGGTTTTGCTTTCGGGCGAGCCCGGCATTGGAAAATCAACTCTTCTTTTGCAGATATGTGATGAGCTTTCAAGAGATCGGCGTGTTTTGTACGTATCCGGTGAGGAATCAACCGGTCAGCTCAAGCTTCGTGCTGAACGACTTGGGATCAAAGGAGAGAATATTTTTCTTCTCACGGAAACGGACGTCGAGGCAATTCTTGGCGAATGTGATCGGATTCAGCCGCAGGTCTTGATCATTGACTCGGTGCAAACACTTACGATCGAGCGCTTTTCCTCAGCGCCGGGAAGTATAACGCAGGTGCGGGAAAGCGCGCTTTCTCTTATTCATTATGGAAAAAACAGTGGCGCGGCGGTTTTTCTCGTTGGCCACGTGAATAAGGAAGGCGGAATCTCCGGTCCTAAAATTCTCGAGCACATGGTGGATGCCGTTTTGTATTTTGAAGGTGAGCGAACCAATTCCTACCGTATCATCCGAGCCATCAAAAACCGTTTTGGGTCAACCAATGAGATCGGCGTTTTTCAAATGGGTGAACGCGGACTTGAGGAAATACCAAATCCCAGCGAGGTGGTAATGGCGGAGCGGCCGAAAAATACCAGCGGCTCCTGCGCCGGATGCGTGATGCAGGGAAGCCGCCCGATCATTTCCGAAATCCAGGCCTTGGTAACGAAAACGACCTATCCCGTCGGAAAGCGAACGGCAGACGGCTTTGATTATAACCGTATGTGTCTTTTAATGGCGGTGCTTGAGAAAAGAATGGGACTCCGTTTTTATGAGAACGACGTATATCTCAACGTTGCCGGTGGCATTCGTTTGGATGAGCCGAGTGCAGATCTTTCAATTGCAATGGCGTTGATCAGCGGTATTACCGACCGCGTGATCGCAGATGATCTGATCGCCTTCGGTGAGATCGGTCTTGCCGGTGAGGTTCGTGCCGTATCGCATATTGAGTATCGTGTAAAGGAGGCGGTGCGTCTCGGATTCACGAAAATCGTCCTTCCTAAGAAAAATATTACGCCGGCTTTGCGCGTGCCAGAGGGAATTGCTTTGATCGGAATCGAAAATATCTATCAGGCCTTGGCGAATATGAAGCTTCGTAAGCAAGCCGCCGATGATGCGGACGGACTTAGTCAAAATTAAGCATAAATAAGTATTTAATTCATGAGACGGAGCGCTTGACCATTTCAAGCACCGTCTCGTTTTCTTTTTTTAGAAAAATTGTGTAATGTGAACAAAAATAAGAAGGAAAATTCTACGCTCTATGTTGGTTTAACTCAAAAAAAGTTCTTGAAATTGTGTTTTTTATGATGTATAATTAAAATAAGATGTATTGGCAGAGGTGCTGGACATCAATTCATAGCATACAGGAGAACCAAACAAAATGGAAACAGTTTTCACAAAAAGCATTAGAAACGTTGCACTCCTCGGACATAGCGGGGGTGGAAAGACGACGCTCGCGGAGTCCATGCTATATATTTCTCGTCTGACGGATCGTCCCGGAACGATTGCAGACGGTAACACTGTTTGTGACTACGATCCCGAAGAGATCAAGAGAGGCTATTCGGTTTCTGCCGCAATGGCCCCGATGCTTTGGAATGGTACAAAGATCAATATTCTTGACACGCCCGGCTTCTTTGATTTTGAAGGTGAGGCACGTCAGTGTGTTCGCGCGGCAGATGCTGCTATTATCGTAGTTGACGGTAAGGCGGGTATTGAGGTTGGAACGGAGCTTGCTTGGAAAATGGCAAACGATGCAGGTATCCCAAAGGCCTTTTTCATCAACCGCTTTGATGATCCCGAGGCTCGTTTTTATAAGGTGTTCGGTGCGATCCGCGAAAAATACGGATTGACGGTTTGCCCAATTCAGATCCCCATCATTGACGGTGATACGGTTATCGGCTTTGCTAACCTTGTTGAAATGTGCGTTTATACTTTCGAGAAGGCAACGGGTGAGTACGTTCGTAGCTCGATCTCCGATAAATTCAAGGATGTTTGCGATGAATATCATAACATTCTTCTTGAGGCGATCGCGCAGACGAGCGATGAGCTGATGGATAAATTCTTCAACGAGCAGCCCATTTCCCGCGAGGAAGCGCTTGAAGCGATCCACCAGGGGATTATTACGGGTGATATCGTTCCCGTATTCTGTGGCGCGGCGATCAAGAACTGGGGCATTAAAACCTTCCTTGATACCATTGCGGAGTCCTTCCCGAGACCTCTTGCAAGAAAGGTAGAGAAGCTGGCAGACGGATCTGATATCGCGATCGATCCCGCAGCTGCAGATACCTCTGTTTTCGTATTCAAGACCGTTGCAGACCCCTTCGTAGGAAAGATGTCTTACTTCAAGGTTATGAACGGTGAGCTTCGCAAGGATATGTCACTTCGAAACGTTCGTACCGGTACAAACGAGAAATTCAACAAGATATTTATGCTTCGCGGTAAAAAGCAGGTTGAGGCAGATGCTTTTGCCTGCGGCGATATTGGTGTTACCGCAAAGCTTGTCAGCGCGAATACGAATGATACGCTGACGACGGGCGCGGCCAATGTTTCTTATGCACCGATCTCTTATCCGAAGCCTTATATGACAATGGCGATCACACCTGCTGCAAAGGGGGATGAGGATAAGATCTCCGGCGGTATGGCGCGTCTGCTTGAAGAGGATCTGACACTGAAATATGAAAACAATCCCGAGACGAAGCAGTTGACAGTTTCCGGTCTTGGTGATATTCATCTGGATATTATCGTTTCCAAGCTGAAGGCGCGCTTTGGTGCATCCGTAAATCTCACGAAGCCGAAGCTTGCATATCGCGAGACGATCAAGAAGTCCGTTGAGGTAGAGGGTAAGCATAAGAAGCAGTCCGGCGGTTCGGGTCAGTACGGTCACGTAAAGATCAAGTTTTCGCCCGGTGAGGCAGAGGGCTTGACCTTTACCGAGAGCGTATTTGGTGGTGCTGTTCCGAAGAACTTTTTCCCGGCGGTTGAGTCCGGTCTTCAGGAGTGCATGCAGAAGGGCGTGCTGGCGGGTTATCCCATGGTTCATCTTGCGGCAAATCTGTATGATGGCTCGTATCACGACGTAGACTCGAATGAAATCTCCTTCAAGCTCGCAGCAGCTATTGCATACCGTGAGGGCCTTCCCAAGGCTTCTCCCGTGCTTCTTGAGCCCGTTGGCGCATTGAAGGTTTACATTCCCGATAGCTATGTTGGCGACATTATGGGCGATCTCAATAAGCGCCGTGGCAAGGTAATGGGAATTGAGCCGGCAGAGGATGGCTCTGATACGCAGGTTGTTATTGCGGAGGCACCCTTCGCGGAAATGACCGACTACGTGATCGCACTTCGCGCCGCAACGCAAGGCCGCGGCAGATTCGATTTTGAGTTTATTCGCTACGACGAGGTTCCTGCAAACCTTGCGGATAAAATCATTGCCGAAGCGAAAAAGGATGCTTAAAACAACCTGAAAAATATTTTTGAGGCAGAGATCCGAGCTTGGATCTCTGCCTCATTTTTGTTATTCCATCCTTATTTTTCACCGTAAAGTAATATAAGCACCCAAAAAATGGAGTGCTAATATTATGCGAAAGAGTAGCAAAAAGATGTATTATGATCCAAATACCGTTCCGCTACATTTAACAAAATCTTTTATCCGTTATTATTCCAAATACATAAGAAGGGCCTCTAACCTCTCTTATTTGACGTAATTCAGTTGGATTTATTTTTATTGCTTTTTCAAAATTCGATAAATGAATCCTATAATTTGCTCTATTCGGCTTTATTATGTTTTCGCCCACGAATTCATATGTATATGGTTTGCCTGTTACAGTGTAAAAAGTTTCGCCTTCTAACTTCTTTAATTTGTCCTTGATATAAACATTCATTTTAGATTTCTCCGTTTCTGTTTTGAGTTGATATTCTATTCCTGTTTTTATATGCACTCCATCTGTTGTAAAACCATATCTTTTTAGTCTTCTGATCCAATGATTATCACTTTCGCCTTTGCGTTTGTTTTTTATAGTATTCCAAAGGCTTTGCCTTGTTTGCTGTAGTTTCTCCAAGCTGCGCTGTTGGCTTTCCTCTAACCGTTTAATAAAAGATTTGTGATTTGAAAATCGCCTCCGCTCTTTTAGGTTGCGTGCAATCAAAAAGGGCGCAGCAAATAAAAAACACAGCAGGAAAATCGTAAATACATCGTTAGTGTGGTTATACGAATATGTCCGTTTTAATACATGGCCGCCGTGACCATTACTAATCCACTTCTCTTTTTTTGAAGAATATTTGTGTCCGTGCACTTTCAATCACCAAAAACGAATCAGTATAGCTCTGTATTTCCATTAAATTGTATATTGGATTTCGAATGTTGAGGAAAATCCGCTTGCAGTTTTATGCAAAACAATATCTCCCATATTCATACATTGTTTCATAGCACTGCAAACGGCAGGCATACGGCTTTTTAATTCCATAGCTTTGTGTATGTCATTGGCTTTTAAGACAATATAGGGAAGTCCATCTTCTGCTGCCTTCTGTTTTAGCCCTATAATGTATTCTCTGATTTCAGCTATTCCTGGTTGCTTTTTTGAATTGTTCTTCTTTTCCTTTGAAAGTTGTTCTACTTTTTCCTCCAACTCTTTAACTCGCATCAATAAATCAAGAATTATTTTTTCGTACTCCATAATATTCATCCTCCTTTTCTTAATGCAATTATAACATATCAACTATAAGTTGTCAATAGTTTTTTAATAGTTTTTTGAGGGGTGTTTGAATTTCTTCTGTTGCAAGTTTTTTGGCGTTTTTTATTTGAGCCAAGAGTAATAAAAAGAACACCGATGTTTTATTAGTGAGATATAAGCTCAAAAATACGAAAAAACGAACTTTTATCTGGTAGACAAAAGTTCGTTTTTATAGTGGAGAGAATGGTTGTTCTCGAGAAAATCTCTCGAATATACCGTCGCTCGCCGCTTACAAGTAAGCTTGACGCACTCTTCGCGCGGTATGCGAACCCAAGTCGCTGCGCGACGATGGCTTCTCATCCTCATTCTATCAGCCATAAAATAATATAAGCACCCCATAATGGGGTGCTTATATTATGGCGGAGAGAATGGGATTCGAACCCATGAAACCGGTTAGGGTTTACACGATTTCCAGTCGTGCGCCTTAGACCAACTCGGCCATCTCTCCAACGGACTTCTATATTATAACAGAACTTTCAGAGAAAGTCAACCCCTTTTTTTAACTTTTTCTTGCGTTATCGCAAAAAGATTACCGTAAGGGCTTGCTTTTTTTTTACCTTTATGGTAAAATACTAATAGCTTTGCGGGCGTGGCGGAACTGGCAGACGCGCCAGACTTAGGATCTGGTATCTCCGATGTGCAGGTTCAAGTCCTGTCGCCCGCACCATTTTATGTAAGCAAGTGTGGGTTATACGACGGACTTGAAGTAGGAGCGGAACTGAATGACAGTCCAGTGGACTGTCAGAGCCGCGAATGACCGCAGCGCGTAGTTCGCGCGAGAGTCAAGTCCTGTCGCCCGCACCATTTTATGTAAGCAAGTGTAGGTTGTACGACGGACTTGAAGTAGGAGCGGAACTGAATGACAGTCCGGTGGACTGTCAGAGCCGCGAATGACCGCAGCGCGTAGTTCGCGCGAGAATCAAGTCCTGTCGCCCGCACCATTTTTTTGCTTATAAGCAAGGATAAACCCAAAGGAGTTATTTTATATGCAGCTTGGTATTGTCGGCCTTCCTAACGTGGGAAAGAGCACGCTTTTTAATGCTTTGACAAATGCGGGTGCCGAATCCGCAAACTATCCGTTTTGTACGATTGATCCCAACGTAGGCGTGGTTGCCGTTCCGGATGCAAGGCTTGACGTTCTTGCGAAGATGTACAATCCTGAGAAATATACACCTGCCGTTATCGAATTTGTGGATATCGCCGGTCTTGTTCGCGGCGCATCCAAGGGTGAAGGGCTTGGTAATAAGTTTCTTGCTAATATTCGTGAGGTGGATGCCGTTGTTCACGTTGTCCGTTGCTTTGAGAACAATGATATTATTCACGTAGAAGGTTCGATCGATCCCATCCGTGACGTTGAAACCATCAATCTTGAGTTGATACTTTCTGACCTTGAGATCGTTGAGCGCGCGATCGAAAGAACAACGAAGGCCGCAAGAGCCGATAAGAAGCTTCTTGAAAAGCTTGACGTTCTTGCAAAGATCAAGACCTGTCTTGAGGAAGGCAAATGTGCACGTAGCCTTGATTTGAGTGACGATGCGCTTGCCTGGATCGAGGAATCCCGCCTTTTGACCTTGAAGCCGATCATTTACGTTGCTAACGTAAGCGAGGGTGAGGTTGCGGGAGAATATGAAAGTAATCCCTTCTATCAATCACTGAAGGCGCACGCAGAAAGCGAGGGAAGCGGCATCATTGCCGTCAGCGCACAGATCGAGGCCGAGCTTGCAGAGCTTGAAGGAGAAGAGAAGGAGAGCTTCCTTTCCGATCTCGGAATCCAAGAGAGCGGATTGGACAAGCTTATTCGTGCCGGATATTCTCTTCTTGGTCTTATCAGCTTTTTAACGGCCGGCCCCAAGGAGGTTCGCGCTTGGACGATTACCAAGGGAACGAAAGCTCCGCAGGCGGCAGGTAAAATACATACAGACTTCGAGCGTGGGTTTATCCGTGCGGAGGTGGTTGCTTTTGATGATCTTGTTCGCGAGGGCGATCGCAACAAGGTAAAAGAAAAGGGCTTACTTCGTAGCGAGGGTAAGGAATACGTTATGAAGGATGGCGACATCGTAGAATTCCTTTTCAACGTATAAGATATAAATATAAAACAGGCTGTCACAAATGCTTTTTTGCATCTGTGACGGCCTGTTTTACTCTGTGAGTACAACACGTTTCGGACGATATAAGAGTCGTGCGCGTGATTTATAGTCGTCGTAAACGTCTTGTGTGATATAGATATCGTTCGTCGCGAATATCAATGTTTTTGTATGCGGAGATGATTGTTCAAGGTAATAATCCTTCGTATAGCTCCTTCCGCGGCAACCAAAAATAACCGTATCGCTGACTGCCATGACGTAATTTGCAAGATCCGTGTTTCGCTCTTCGATAGCGCCGTTTGAAATATAAGTATAATATTTCTCGTTCAACTTCAGTGTTAGGATGACCCTGCATCCATCCTCCATCGGTGCGCGATATACGGGATATAGCCGAAGATCCTTGTTTGCGATGGTTTCTCCGGTTTCGTATTTGCTAAAGGTACAACGAAAATCGGCAAGTGCCTCCTTTGTAGATGCGTATACCTCTTCTTCCGCCTCATTTGTTGGCATTGGCAGATAAATATGACGGATAGGGATGCTTGAAAGTATATCGGAAAGCGCCTTTGGCAGATTTGCGGTATATTGAGGAATCCATAGAAAATCCAAGGTAAGAATATTTTCCCGATCTAACTGCTCTAATAAATAGCTACGCCCTGCATTGGTGTTGTTCGTAAGGTTTGTTACCGTGACGGTTTCGTTTTGGATTGCAAGAAGAACCTCGTTCTTATTTGTGTCGGAAAAGTATACGATGCGATCGTCTTGGACTGTCTGTACCGTACTTACGTATCCGAAAATAAAAATCGAAATAAATGGAATGAGAAGGAGAGCAAGCGCGGTCTTCTTATGCTCGATCCTTATGATCAGGAAGAGAATCAGAAGCGTGTAGAATACAACGCAAAGGATCTTTACAATCAGTGTGTCAGCGATGATATAAACGTTAGTGAGCTTTGCAAACCATGCCGAGAGATCCACGATAAAGTCCGATAGCCAAGCGATCGGGAAAGAGAGAAATTTTGGTGCACCGACGAGAAGAAATATACTTCCGAGGTACATGAAGATTTCCACGAGCACCGAAAAGATGAGCGTAGTTATGGGGGCAATATAGGACATTCTTCCGAAATTGAAAACGGAAAAGGGAAGCGTTAAGGCGATTGCAAAGAAGGAGGATAAGAGGGAGGAGAGGATAGCGATCAATCCCTTCAGCCACCAGGATATATAGTACGGAACATCTTCAAAAATATGAACTGCAACGAGAACGCCGACCGTTGCAAAGAAGGAAAGTAAAAGCGAAAGATCATGAACCGCATAGGGGGATATCAAGCATATTGCAGATACGGAAATCATGAGATTCGTAAAAGGATCCTGCGTTTTTGCAAGCAGAAACAAAAGATTGGATATTAAAACCATGCCGCCGGCGCGGAGAACTGAGACGGGGAATCCCGTGAGCCCCATGTATATGACTACAAAAAGCATGGAGATGAGGCTTCGCCATTTTTTATCCAAGCCTACGAGTGACAGAAGCTTATGCAATCCTGCAGTCAGAATGGCAAGATGCATACCGCTGACAGCAAGAACATGGGATAGACCGATTCGTTTAAAATCAAGGCGAATCTGACCGGGGAGCGCAGATTTCTCGCCAAGAATCAGTGCTGCCAAAAGTCCTGACGTTTGCTCGTCCGATGCACGCATTATGTAATTTTGTACCGTTTCTCGAATGTTCTTGATCCATTTTAGAAGAGAAAAATGCGTATTTTTTGTAAAAGAAACGGCTTCTGCGTCTCTGACGATGCCTTGCACGCCACGAGCTTCATAATACTGCTTTTCGTCAAAGCCTGAATCCGTGCTTGCAAGTGCCTCGATTTCTCCGTAGAGCAAAACCTCATCGTTAATTTCAAAGTCGAGATCCTGCCCCTCCTCCGGTGTGAAACAGACAAGAATTTTTGAAGAGGAGAATGGGAGACGATTGATCCTTTTGGTCTTCATGGTGAACATAGCGCCAAACGATTCTTGATATGTAATATCGGTAACTCGTCCCGTGATTACCGTAGGGCCGGTGACACGATCGTATATTGGAAAAAATTGCTCGAAATATAAAAATGAGAGAGCGAAGGAGATCAGAAGCGCGATCATGGAAACGAACGGAAGAAATCCGATTTTCCTGTGCAGAATAAAAAACAATAATAAGAGAAGTGCGATCGTGCCAAGCACGAAAATTCGAATGCTCGAGGGAACGAGCGTAAAAAGAGAAAATCCGCCCAGCAAAATACAAAGTATTATGCTGAGCGGTCTTTTCTCGAAAAAACTCATATTGAAAGCTCCAATAAGAAAAAATATTAAACAGGGAGCGCTTCCTTTTCCTGTGCGGCGGAAAATTTCATCTTTGATCCCTTAGGAATAACAAAGCGAAATCCGTTAGGAATAACATCAAAATCAATGGATTTTGCGCCCTTGATCTCGCCATCCACACAAATGGGAATCGGGGCTTCGAATTCCATGCGGAAATGAGAAACTCTGCGATATCGAATGAATTCTTTTGCCTTTTTATTTTCAAGATGGGTGCCTGATTTATAGCTTTTTACAAGCTTGATAAATGTAAAACGCGAGATTTTATTGATAATGCAAATGTCCATCAATCCATCATTTAAAACCGCTTTCGGAGCAGCATCAAAGCCACCACCGCAATATTGACCGTTTCCGATCGCAGTCAACAAAAGCTCAGATTCGATCACTTCGCCATCGTCAAAAATAAGCTTCATGGGCGTTCCGAACTTTCTGAAAAGCACCTTAATAACACCTACGATATAAGAAAGCGAGCCGGGAACCATGCGCTTTTTCTTCATGTAATCCGCTTCTTTGGCAACGGCACAATCGAAACCGATGTTCACCATATTGACACAGTACATATTGTTGCAACGGATCAGATCCAAAGAAATCGGCTCTCCGTCGATCTGCGCATCGATATCGTGAAATTTTTTTCCGTTGGTAAAATTCCTCACGAAGTCATTTCCCGAGCCACGGGGGATAACGCCAAATTCAACGTTCGGGTTTTCGGGTGCGCTGTTCACGATCTCGTTGATCGTTCCGTCGCCTCCAACGCAAATAAAACGTTGCTTTTCAGAGGATATACGAACCATGGAGCGCACGTATTCGGTGGCATCTCCCTCGCAAGTGGTATAATATATATGAAAGCTGAGCTGGCGCTTGACACAAGCGGCCTTGATTGCATCCTCAAAACCGAGATCGCGCGTTTTTTTACCGGACTTGGGATTGAGTATAAAATGATATATCATAGCATTCTCCGATCGCAGAAATGCATTTTTGCACTTGATACAATATTTGACAAAGTATGTAAACTAATTATAGCAGATAAAACGCAGTTTGTCAAGTTTTATTATGAAAGGTTGAAGAGAATGAAAGAAGCGAGGGGCTACGTGCGTTTGTTTTTTCGAATCAGGTCATAATAAACCTTGGCTGCCTGTTCGGTTTTGTTATTTCCGAAAACGTAGTACCGTTTACCTATGAGATCATTTGGCAGATACTGTTGCTCTACGTAGGAGTTTTCGTAGTCGTGAGGATATTTATACCCAACGAAGCCGGGACTTTGCAAATGGAAGGGAACCTCTATTCCAAGTCCTGCATCCAGGTCGGCTTTTGCTGCAAAGTATGCATTGTGTGCGGAGTTGGATTTAGGAGAGGTTGCTAAAATTACAGCCGCATTGGCAAGCGGAATTGCTGCCTCGGGCAGCCCGATCTCCTTGGCGCTTTCGGTGCATGCGCGCGTAATAGCAGCGGCCATCGGATAAGCACAACCGATATCCTCGCTTGCAATGACCTGCAAGCGTCGACAAACGGAAAGCAGCTCTCCTCCGGCTAAAAGCTTTGCAAGATAAAAGACAGCTGCATCGGGATCCGAGCCTCGAATAGACTTTTGCAGGCAGGAGAGAAGATCGTAGTGTACGTCTCCGCTCCGATCGAAATGCCCGCAAACAGAGGGAAGCAATGCCTGCACGTTTTCCTCCGTGATCTCATCATTGGAAATATAAAATGCATTTTCAAGCACAGAAATACTCATACGAACATCTCCGCCGCAACAGGATGCGATCGTATGCAGAATCTGATTGCTTGCAAATTTCTTTGTTGAAAATTCTTCATTCAGACTGTCGATCGCTCGCTGAAGTGAAGGAATACACTCTTCCGGCTTCACAGAGTGAAATTCAAAAACAGAGGAACGTGAAAGCAACGCGTTGTAAACGTAATAATAGGGGTTTTCCGTTGTGGATGCGATCAAGGTGATCTTTCCGTTCTCCATAAATTCCAGGAGAGACTGTTGCTGCTTCTTGTTAAAATATTGAATTTCATCGAGATATAAAAGGGTGCCGTTTTGCGCAAACATATTTTCCGTGGATTGTATGACCTCCTTGATGTCGGAGATAGAGGCCGTGGTCGCATTCAGCTTATAAAGCTGCATATCGGATTCCTTGGCAATGATGTTTGCGACCGTAGTTTTTCCCGTACCGGGAGGGCCAAAGAATATCATGTTCGGAATACGGCCATGCTCGGAAAGCTTTCGCAAAATCCCGTTTTTTCCAACAAGGTGGGATTGGCCCGCAATTTCGTCAAAGCACGTAGGGCGCATACGATCGGCCAAAGGCTGGTATGACATATAGATGTTCCTTTCGTTTTTCGTTATGAGAGAGAGGCAACGTCTGAAATTTTTGCGGTGATAAGGATTTTTTTCAGCGCTTGATGATCGGGATGGTCGAGAGATGGGTCGCTTTGAATTATACTTTTAGCAGTTGAAAAAGCAGAATCGAATAGAGAGGTGTCCTCGCACAATTTTGCAAAGCGAAAAGAAATTCCGCCACTCTGCCTGAAATTATCTGATAAATTCTGAGAAAAGAAATCACCGGGACCCCGTTGCAAAAGATCTTGTTCGGCAATTTCATATCCATCGGTCGTCCGTTTCATAACAGATAAGCGCGCATGAGCGCTTTCTGCATTATCGCCGGTAACCAACACGCAATAGGACTTCCTGCTTCCGCGACCTATACGACCGCGAAGCTGATGAAGCTGTGAAAGTCCGAATCTCTCTGCGTTCTGAACGATCATCAGGTTGCTGTTTGGGACATTGACTCCAACCTCAATGACGGTCGTGCTGACAAGAACATGAATTTTTCCGGCGGAAAAATCACGCATGATTTCGTCCTTTTGTGCGGCTTTCATTTTGCCGTGCAAGCAACCAATGCGAAGAGAGGGAAGTAATGTCGAAAGACGTTCTGCATACTCTATTGCACTCTTCATTTTGCTGACGGAAGTCACCGTGGGAGATACATTTAAACGCTCCGGAGAGAAATACTCCTCCTCTTCATCCTGTTCAATAGCAGGGCAGACAACGTAACACTGTCCGCCTTCGTTCACCTGCTTTTCGATGAAAGCGATCAGACGTGACTCGTAGCTTTCATCTACTACAAAGGTATCGATCGGTTTTCGTCCTGCAGGGAGCTCTGTCAATCGCGAAACATCAAGATCGCCGTAGAGCGCGAGCGCAAGTGTTCTCGGTATCGGAGTTGCACTCATGACGAGAAGATGCGCGGCACTGTTTTTTTCTTTTAGCGTTGCACGTTGAACAACGCCGAAGCGGTGTTGCTCATCGGTAATAACAAGACCGAGATTTTTAAAGATGACCTTATCGGAAAGAAGGGCGTGCGTACCGATTATAATATCTGTTTCGCCTTTTTCTGCTTCGGAATAAACTCTGTTTTTTTCGCTTTGAGTGGATGCTCCAAGCAAAAGTGAGGTTCTTATGCCAAGCTTTGAAAAGAGGGAGGAAAGCTCGGTATAATGTTGTCTTGCGAGAATTTCGGTCGGAACCATGAAGGCAACCTGAAATCCACCTTTTATGGCGATGTAAGCTGCCAAAGCAGCGCACACGGTTTTTCCCGATCCAACGTCACCAACGAGGATCCTCGCCATTGTGGGTGTATATCCCTCTTTGTTGATCGTCGTCATATCACGATAGATTTCATTAACGGAGCGCTTTTGCGATGCAGTTAGTTCGTAAGGTAGAAGCGCAGTGAGCTCAGAAACCTTACATGGGGGGATGGTTACACCGATCCGAGTATCCCTCTCCTTCTTTGCATATGCAATCTGAAGAGCAAATAAAAGCATTTCATCAAAAGCAAGGCGGCGAAGCGCCGCAGAAAGCATGGCATCTGTTTGCGGAAAATGCGCGGCACGGATCGCATAACTCAAAGTCGGAAGCTTGAGTGAAAGACGAATGTGCTCGGGCAACGGGTCCGATAGCGCACTTAAAGCATCGGTCATGCATTGCTCTACAAGCTTGGTAACTGCATTTGATGTCAATCCTTCTGTTAAAGAGTAGACAGGAACATAATTTTTTAGCGGAATGCCCTCTATATAAGCCTCGTATTTGGGATTAGAAAGTGTTGGGCGTCCCTTATGGAAATAAAGCTTCCCATAGAAACGAAAAACGGTTCCGAGATGGAAAACGTCTTTGACGAACGGGGAATTGAAAAACATGATCTCCACAGATCCGCTCTCGTCAAAGGCGCGAAACTTTGATATAGAAAAACCACTACGTATTTTTGCAGTTGTGACTTTTGTTCCAACAGTAAGCAAAAAGGAGTTTGAAAGATTCTCTTCTGCCTCTGAGAGCTTGCGAATATCTCCGCGACGTTCGTATGCACGCGGAAAATAATACAGTAGATCTCGAACGGAAAGAATACCAAGCTTCTCAAGCTGCTTTGCTTTTGCGGCGCCAACGCCGCGAAGAGATGACACACAGTCATCAAGACGCAGTACTTCCTTCAAAAGTCGCACCTCCTTTTTTGTATATCATTATTGTACATCATTTTTCATCCGATTGCAAGAGAAAAATGCGTTTTTAACAATACTTTATATATTTAAAATAAATTTGCTTTTAATCCTTTACAAATTGAATAAAGAGTGGTATAATATAGAATGGTAATTTATTTCAGGAGCGCATTTTTATGAAACAGCGTTTTAAAGAGGGCATCACTCCAAAGAGCTTTATAGCTCTTCT
Source organism: Clostridia bacterium (assembly GCA_017938205.1). Lineage (GTDB taxonomy): Bacteria > Bacillota > Clostridia > Oscillospirales > CAG-272 > UBA1740. The sequence goes on along the minus strand of JAGBCA010000004.1, from coordinate 38,552 downwards.
TTCCGTGCTAACGATTCTTTTTGGCATTGGTGCTATCTTCTTTTTTGATTTTTTAATTCTACCGCTTGCATCATTTTTCGCACTTTTGCTTTGGTTTGCACCAAAATCAAAGCTTCTTTGCGCGTCGATCTCATTAGCGCTTATCGCGGTTTCTTTCCTTGGGGGCGTTCGCGGAGTGTTTTCGGTTTGCGCCGGACTTTGCTGTGGCCTTATTCTTGGGTTCATGTATCGGGCGCGTCTTAATAAAACGGATACAGTTCTTGCTATGACTGCTTTTTTCGTTGTTTATTTATTGCTTGCTCTTTTCTTGTCCGTTGCAGGTATAACGAAAGAATACAGTATAAATTCCGTTACGGACTATCTCGGAACATTTTTGGAATCTCAAAAGGTTGCTTTGATCGATCTGCTATCAGACTTTTACGTAACGGACGAAAACGGGGTACGTATCTATTTGTTTTCGCGGCAGGATTCCGAGGAGATGCTTTTGAATGTGGCTCGGCTTTCGGTTTCTTACCTCGTTGTTGCTGCGTTCGCGCTTTGCGGCCTTGTGTGCAAGATTTTTTCGCGCATGGTTGCTTATGCCGAGCATGACGATGCTTATATTCGTGCATGGCGTTTTCTTCCGTCAAGAATAACGGCGTACTTTTATATTTTGCTTGTCGTGCTATCGTTTTTGACAGGCTCCGGTGAGTCGGTTTTTGGCGGCTCGGTTCAAAATCTATTGGTTATATTTATGGCGGTCTTTGCCTATATCGGGGTTCGTCATTTGATTTTCGTTGCCGCACAAGCGAAACGCAGAGGATATTCACTTCTTGTTATCGGCTTTTTGTTGATCCTTTTGAATGTTTCTGCTGTGCAGATCCTTTCCTTCCTTGGCACGTACGTTACGATCATTTCTAACCGTGTTTCAAAGGAATAAGATATTTAGACTTAGGAGGGTTTATTTTGATTTTTAACGAGCAAAAGAAAGATAAGGTTCCGTTTGCCTCTCGAGATGAATACGTTACCGTAATTGCCTTTGCCTGCGTGCATATGGTCGTGCTTGCGATTTTAATGGCTTACACCTCTATGCTTCCCGCATTGGCTGTCCTTATATCGGCGCTTGCTCTTTTGATCGAGGTGATGGTTCTTGGTTTGATTCGCCGCAAGCGTACGGGTGTAGCACCGAGGTCAGACGTGCATTCGATCGTGAATCATGCGCTTGGCGGTATGCTGCGCAATACGGCGTATCCTTCCTTTATCCTCGATATGTACGGTTGCTTGCTGTGGTATAATGATGCGGCCCGTAAAATATTGCCTGAGGATGAAAATTATATCGGTTTTAATATCGAGGTCCTTCTTGGCGATCTTGCTTTGTCGGACAGTGAAGATGAGCGCAGAACTGTTCGGGTTGACAAAACGGTTTACAGAACCGAGGTTTTTTCCTTGGACAGTCAAAACGAGCTCTCTTTATTGATGCTTTCGGATATTACCGAGCTTTCGGTTATGGAGCAAAAATATAACGATGAGCAGGTTGCAGTGGCGTATATTGCAATCGATAACGTCGAGGATGTTTTGCAGTACGTGCATGAGAAGTATAAGAATGCGGTGAACGAGGTCGATGATTGCCTGAAGCGTTGGGCATCCGATATGAACGGTGTCATAAAATCCTATACAAACAATAAGTATATCATGCTCTTCAGCCAAAAGGCTATGCTTGCTTGCATAGAGGATCGCTTTTCGATTCTCGATTCCATTCGTGATACGCGTTTGGGAGACGGTATTTCGATCACTGTTTCTATCGGTGTTTCGTGCAGTGGTGAAACGCTTGCAGAGCGCGAGGCAATGGCGAGTGAGGCCATTGACCTTGCTTTGCAGCGCGGCGGTGACCAAGCAGTGTATAAATCCCGTGAGGGTGTTGAGTATTACGGCGGCAGAACCAAATCGGTTTATAAGCGCTCCAACGTTCGTTCAAGAACCTTCACAAATCAGCTGACGGCCTTGATCGCTCGCTCGGACAACGTTCTGATCATGGGACATCGGTATGGAGATTTTGATTCCTTCGGTGCCTGCGTGGGAATTGCGAAGCTTGCGCAGATGTGTGGTACAAAAACCAACATTGCCGTTGATATGCGTGATAAAAATCTTGCACCGTGCATTCGCTTGATGCAGGCAGAGCCTTCCTATTCGCAGGTTTTCGTTGATAACGCGGAGGGGCTGGATCTTGTTACGAGCGATACGCTTTTGATCATCGTGGACGTAGGAACCTTGGGTAGAGCACAATTTGAAGATATTGCTGCTCGTGTCAATTCCGTGGCGATCATCGATCATCACAGAAAAATGGAAAAGGTGGAAGATCGGGTCAAGCTTTCGTATATTGAGCCCTCTGCTTCCAGCGCCTGTGAGCTTGTAACGGAGATGCTCCAAAATGCGGCAACCTCTCAAACGCTGCTCAAATCCGAAGCGGATCTTCTGCTTGCAGGCATTTTGCTTGATACCAAGCAGTTCACAAGAAATACGGGAACGAGAACCTTTGCGGCCGCACAGTATTTGCGTGGCGCAGGTGCAAGCCCCTCGGATGTGTATGATCTGTTTAAGACCGATCCGAAGGATCTGTCCAAGGAGGCGCGCTTCCATACCTCCATCACGATGTACCGAGATTGTGTGGCGATCTCGAGCTGTGAGGGCGAAACGGATGCAAGCTTCCGCGTTATTGCTTCCAAGGCGGCGGATAAAATGTTGACGCTGAAAAACGTAGAGGCAGCGTTCACGTTGGTTCGAATCGGAGATCAAATTCATATTTCCGGTAGATCCACGGGTAAGATCAATGTGCAGTTGATCTTGGAAAAATTCCATGGCGGCGGCCATTTTGACGTTGCCGGAGCGCAGGTGGTGGCGGACTCCACCTTGTCCGTAATCGAGACGCTGAAGGCCGCAATTGACGATTTTTTTGATGCTTAATAAAGGAGATAATAAACAATGAAGGTAATTTTGCTTTGTGACGTTAAGGGGCAGGGAAAGAAGGATCAGATCGTAGACGTATCCGATGGATACGCACGCAATTTTCTGCTTCCTCAGAAAAAGGCTGTGATCGCCGATGCAAAGTCTACGGGAGAATTGAAGAGCAAGGAAGAGGCAAAGCAGTTTAAGATCGAGGAGGATCGTAAGGCTGCACGGGCTCTGGCGGAGAAGATCAAGGGAATTAAGATCGACATTCAGATGGGTCACGGAGCAGACGGACGTCTTTACGGCTCGGTTACTGCAAAGGATATTGCCGAGGCGCTTGCAAAAAAGATCGGCATGGACGTAGATAAGAGAAAGATCACCTTGAAGGATAATATCAAGGCATACGGAAATTATTCCGTGGATATTAAAATTCTCGCCGATATCGGTGCTACCTTTGAGGTTCTCGTTCACGAATGATTTTGAAAAGAGAGACTGTTATGGATTCCGGATACATGAAACAAATGCCGTTTTCCGTTGAAGCGGAGCAGGCATTGCTCGGCTCGGTTATTATTAAGCCCGAGGCGTTTGACAAAATCGGCGGGATGATTCAGCCGGAGGATTTTTATCTGGCTGAGCATCAGCATATTTACAGCGCGGTTGTTAAAATGTTTATGCAGAGCAAGGTGATCGATGCCGTTACGCTCGTGAACGCTTTGGTTGAGCAGGGAGATCGAGATGAGGCAGGGGGCATTCAGTATATTTCCTTATTGACACAATCCGTGCCTTCCGCATCCAACGTATTGGATTATGCGAAAATTGTAAAGGATAATGCAACGCTTCGCAGACTCATTCAGATTTGCGACGAGGTGAATACCTCTGCGTACGAGGCGGCCGCTCCCGTGCGTGAGATCGTGGATGCCGCCGAGCAGAAGATTTTTGATATTTCGCATAACAATACCACTAAGGATTTTCGCCATATTCGAGATATTATGCAAAACGTGTATCAAGAATTGGAATTAAAATGCGAAAATAAAGGGGCTATATCGGGGCAGAAAACAGGATTTTCGGGGCTTGACAGAATGCTCGTGCAAATGGGTGCCGGCGATCTTGTGATCGTAGGCGCTCGTCCCGGTATGGGAAAAACCTCGTTTGCCATGAATATCGGAGTGAACGCCGCAAAGGCCTCCGGTAAGGCTGTTTGTATTTTTTCGCTCGAGATGTCAGGTGAACAGCTCGTGACACGTATTCTTTCCAGCGAGGCTTTGATCGATTCTTACAGCCTTCGCTCCGGCCAGCTTAAGCCGGAGGACTGGGATAATATTGCAGGAGTAATTACGACGCTCTCCGGCTGTGAGATCTACGTGGATGATACGTCAGCGATCACTGCAACCGATATGAAGGCCAAGCTGCGCCGTATTCCCAATCTCGGTATGGTTATCATAGACTATATCGGACTTATGCAGAGCACGATGAATACGGATAACCGTGCGGTTGCCGTTGGTGATATTTCCCGAAATCTCAAGATCATGGCTAAGGATTTTGGTATTCCTATCATTTGTTGCGCACAGCTGAACCGCGGAACCGAATCCCGTCCCGGTGCAGGAAAGAAGCCGACGCTTGCCGATCTTAGAGATTCAGGATCTATCGAGCAGGATGCCGATATTGTTCTCTTCCTTTATAGAGATGAATATTATAAGGATATCAGCGGTTCTGACGATGATGCGGCAGCAGAGAGCGCAAATACCGCAGAGGTCATTATCGCTAAAAACCGTCACGGCTCGGTAGGTAACGTGAAGATGGGCTGGATCGGTCAGTTCACAAAATTCAGAACGCTCGAGGAAGACCTTCGAAATGAAGGATAATAAAATGACGTTTGACTTAGCGTACAAAAGCTTTCTTTCGACGATTCGAGAGTATGGCATGCAGGAGCAGATTTTGCGCGGTGTGCTTGTTGGCTTTTCGGGCGGAGCGGATTCTATGCTCTTGCTACATCTTCTCTTACGGTATCAAAAAGAAAATCGCTTTCCTTTGGTCGCGGTTCACGTGCATCATGGCATCCGTGGTGAAACCGCTGACCGAGATGCGCACTTTACCGAGGAGATCTGCAAATCGCTCGGAGTGGATTTTTGTCTGTTGCATACCGATGTTCCTGCACTTGCCGAAAGTGAGAGCATTGGCATAGAAGAAGCGGCAAGAAATGCAAGATATTCTTGTTTTTACAATATAATTCAAAGCAGAAATGATATTTCTTCGATTGCACTTGGCCATAATTCCACGGATAATCTTGAAACCGTTATTTTTCATCTGATGCGCGGATGCGGAAGCGGCGGTCTCGCCGGGATCCCTCCCGTACGTGAAAATATTATTCGTCCATTGATCGGATTGTCAAAGGAAGATATTCGCTCCGCTCTTTCCGAAAAAGGTATTTTATATATCGAGGATGAAACGAATCTTGATACGGCGTACACGAGAAACTATATCCGACATGAAATTTTACCGAAGCTTTCTCGTCTTTCTGCTTCACCGGAGGTATCGGTTCGCCGTGTTTGTCGCAACCTAATATGTGATAATGATTTTTTAAACAGAGAGGCTGACAAGATTTATTCCTTGATAAAAGAAGATGGGATTTCCCGCGATAAACTTGCGCCGCTTCATCCTGCGATATTTGCCCGCGTTATGCTCAAATGGTGTGAAGATCACAGAGTAAGGCTTTCGCGACAGCAGATAGATGCCATTGGTACGCGCATTGCTGAAAATACCCCTTTTTCATTCGATCTTGCAGGAGATCTTTGCTTTTTTGCCGATACGGACATTTGCTATTTGAAAAAGCGAGAGAAGAACGAGACAGGAAGCGAAAGCTTTGCAAAAAGCCTGGAGATCGATCGTCCTTTATTGCTTACGCGAGGCGCTTTTCTGCTGACACGTGGCGAGTGTGAAAATTTTTCGCCAAATATTTACAATTTTTCAATCAAAGTAAATTTAGCCTCTGCTATAATTGAAGGCGAATTGTTCGTGCGTTATCGCAGGGACGGTGATGCTTATTATTACGGTGGCATGACACATAAACTGAAAAAGATTTTTAACGACCGGAAGCTTCCGTTGCGAGAGAGGGAAACGATTCCCATTCTATGTGATGCAAAGGGCATTGTTTGGGTGCCCGGCTTCGGCGTGCGAGATGACGGTGCGCATTCGGAAAATGCGCTCACCGCCGCGTTCTTTTTCTAAACGGGGGAAATGATCCCTTTAATACAAAGAAAGGTACGGAATCCTGAATGAAGGCAAATTTTAAGAACATCATCCTTCTCTTGGTTGTGGTAGCGACGGTTGTTGTCGGAGTTTCGATCTTCAATCGCAACCTGAGTAAGAGCGAAGAGAAGGTCTATTCAGATATTTTGGAAATGTTTGATAGAGATCAGGTTGTTGAATTTGAGCTGGATGGCAATCTCAGCCTGACCATGAAAATATGGGAGATAGAGAAGGATAAAAACGGGAATCCTCTGGACAAAAACGGAAATATTATAGACGAAACCAGAAGAGATTCAAGTGGACAGCTGGTAGACGAAGAGGGAAATGCCGTTGCGTATGTCTACAAGATGAAGGATGGCAAACCGGATTATTCGACTGTCGAATATGAGCTTAGCTATAACATTCAGCTGGATACGATACACGAAAAGGCTGTCGCAATGAAGGATGCGGGAAATACGCATCTTGAAAAGTTTGATATTGCGAAGGTTGCCGAAACGCCTTGGTATCAGGTTTATCTGCCTTATATTATTATCTCCGTTGTATTCATTGCGCTTTGGATCTTCGTGATGCGCTCGTCCTCTATGGGAGGCGGCAAAATGGGAGGATTCTCAAAGTCTAAGGCAAAGGTGAACGTGAATGATAAAAATGCCGTGAAATTTGCCGACGTTGCAGGATGTGAAGAGGAGAAGGCGGAGCTTGAGGAAGTTGTTGAGTTCTTAAAGGATCCTGCCAAATTCGTAAAGCTCGGCGCAAGGATTCCCCGAGGCGTTTTGCTTGTAGGCCCTCCCGGTACGGGTAAAACCTTGCTTGCGAAGGCTGTTGCAGGTGAAGCGGGCGTTCCGTTCTTCTCGATCTCCGGCTCGGATTTCGTGGAAATGTACGTGGGCGTTGGAGCTTCGCGTGTACGCGATCTTTTTGACAATGCAAGAAAAACGCCTGCAAGTATTATCTTTATCGATGAGATCGACGCCGTTGGACGTCACAGAGGTGCAGGCCTTGGCGGCGGACATGACGAGCGTGAGCAGACGTTGAACCAGCTGCTTGTTGAAATGGATGGCTTTGGCACCAATTCCGGTGTTATCGTTATGGCGGCAACCAACCGTCCGGATATCCTTGACCCCGCGCTTCTGCGCCCCGGTCGTTTTGACCGTCGTGTGACGGTGAATTATCCCGATATGCGCGGCAGAGAAGAGATCCTTCGCGTGCATTGTCGCAATAAGCCCCTGGAGGAGACGGTGGATCTTCGCAAGATCGCGCAGACTACCATCGGCTTCACGGGTGCTGAGCTTGCCAACCTTATGAATGAGTCAGCGCTTCTTGCCGCTAAGCGCGGTAAGTCCCTGATCGGTATGGAGGATATCGAGCAGTCGTATATGAAGCTCCTCCTTGGTCCTCAAAAGAAGGCGAAGGTTCGTACCCCCGAAGACAACAAGCTTTGCGCTTACCATGAGGCAGGTCATGCGGTGGCATCCTATTATTGTAAGCATACCGATCCCGTGAAGCATATCACGATCATTCCCGCGGGAAGTGCCGGCGGTGTAACCGTCAGCGTTCCCACCAAGGATCAGATGACCACCTCCAAAAATCAGATGATCGATCAGATCGTGCTCTCTCTCGGCGGTCGCGTAGCGGAGCAGATCGTTCTTGACGATATTTCCACGGGTGCATCCAGTGATATTCAGAAGGCAACGCAGATCGCTCGTTCTATGGTAACGCGCTACGGTATGAGCGAAAAGCTTGGCACGGTGCTTTACGGATCGGAGCACTCCTCTGACGAGGTATTCCTTGGCAGAGATTTCTCCTCCGGCAAAAATTACTCTGAGGCAACGGCGGCAGAGATCGATGCAGAGATTCGCGGCATCATCGCGAATGCATACGAGCGTTGCACAAAGATCCTTACCGAGCATATCGATAAGCTTCATTTTGTGGCAGAATATCTGTTTAAGAATGAATCGATGGATGAGGAGCAGTTCCGTGCCGCTATGGAAATGGAGAATCCTACCATCACGGATATTTTGAATATTGCGGACGAAAAACGTCGCAAGAGCGAAGCCGAAAACAAATCTGCTTATGAAAAGAAGCAGAAGGAAGAGGAAGAGGCAAGACAGCGCGCAGAGGCAGAGGCTAAGGCGAAGGCAGAGGCAGAAAACAATCCGCCTATTGATCTCGACGGGCTTTTTGGTAATCTCCGTGCGGATGAAAAATCCACCGATTCCAAGGATGATAGCGAAGATATTTAATAATTTGAATGCGCAGTATGAGCGAAGAGCCGCTCATACTGCGCATTTTTATGTTGTTTTTGTAAATTCAGTAGGATTTAAGCCGGTATAATGCTTGAATATTTTTGAGAAATAAAGAGGATCCGAAAAACCGACAGCCTTTGCGACGTTTTTTATTGAATAGGGTGGAAATTTCAGAAGCTGCTTGGCTTTATCGATACGTACTTTTGTAAGATATTCGATGGGACTGCATCCCACTTGTTTTTTAAAGAGCTTAGATAAGTAGCTACTCTCTATTCCAAGTGTTTTTGCTAAATCGGTTATATATATATCATTCATATAATTGTTTTCAAAATAACGAATAGCATAATCCGCGTATGAAGCATCGGGTATCCGAACCTCTCGTGTTTTTTCGGTTAATATCGCAAAAAGCGCATAAAAGTGTGATAAAATTCTGTATTGATCGCTTTGGAGATTTGAACGCGAAAGGGAATACATAGCATCGAAGGCGTCCTCAACTTTTCCGAAATCTTCAATATATTTGACGGGTGAATGTGGGTGAAGTCCAAGATGATTCGGAAGAATAGAAACCGCTTCGTCGAAGCATATCCACATAATGTCGGAATATCCTGAAAACGTGTACTCAAATTCTTGATTCGGAAAGGTCGAAAAAACGCAGTGTTCGTGAAACTTGTACGAACCGCCTCCGGTTTTTAGTACGCCTTCTCCGTTTTTAACAAAAATAAGCCAGGAATGCTTTCTTGATTTTGGGCCAAAGGAATGATCCACCGCATTCGTACGCTTGCCGCATTTAATTATATGAAGTTGGATCCAATGGTCAAAAAATAGTTCGTTCTCTGAATAAAACAATGCTTTAGCCTCCATTTGCGAGTATCTTAATTCTATCATAGAAAAACAAAAAAGTCCATATATTTTTTATTTTTTCCATTTATTTTTTGTGTTTTCTATGTTAAGATGGAATCATAAAAATGTGAGGTGAAAAAAATGAAATACGTATTGCTCCTGTGCAGTGTATTGTGCGCAGGATTAAAAAGTGTTTTTTCCAAAAAATCGAATGATTGCCTGGATGAGAAGAATAACATCTATACGTTTAACTTGTTTTTGTTTTTGACGGGCGGTATTATTTTTCTTGTGCTTGGTTGGCGTGAGATATTTCCTCTTCGTTGGGAGACGCTCATATTGGCCGTTTTATATGCGTTCTTCACTCTTTCAAGTCAGATCCTTTTGATGCAGGCTACGAAGCATGGAGACGTTGCGCTCACGTCTATGTTCTATTCCTCCGGATTCCTTGTTCCGATCATATTCAGTGCCTTTGCTTACGGTGAATATCCGATCCTACGCCAATATATAGGTATAGCGATTTTGCTGGTTGCCTTTGCCGTTGGTGTTAAAGTAAAGAACGGTGGTGTAAGTCTCAAATGGTTGCTGTATGCAGTTTCTGCTATGCTTGCTGCGGGTAGTGTTGCTGTGATCCAAAAGGTCTTCCGTATGTCTGAGCAAAAAAATCAAATGTACGGTTTTCTTGTAATCTCATTTGCGATCATGGTTCTTGCTACGCTGATCATCATGCCCAAAAAACGGCCGAAGCCCAAAAAAGGATTTTATCAAACCGCTATCATTATTGGCCTTTGTATGGCCGGAGCGAATATACTCAATCTTTATCTTTCCGGCGTGCTTCCAAGTGTGATCGTTTTCTCTGTGCTTAACGGCGGTGCCATCGTTTCTTCCGCGGTTTTTGCAAGAATTTTAGTGAAAGAAAAGCTTTCGGTACGTAAGAAGATCGGCGTTGCACTTGCGATCGGTTCGATCTTACTGATCGCATGCTGATCTATTATAGGAGGAAAAAATGAAAATTTGCTTTTACGGAGAATGCTCCGAACTTCACGACGGGCTTTTTGCTCTTGCCAAGATTTTAAATGTAAACGTATCTTGCGAAGGACTGAAAATTAATTTCAGAAAAACAGATAAAGGGCATTCTGTGACATTACGGGACGGGTTCTGCTGTATTGAATATTCTTCGATCGCAGGAGCGATGCGTGCTTTTACGCTGCTCGTGCATCACGTTAAAGGTTTTGGTGCGGACAAGGATCTTGACATAAAAGAAGATGAGGTTTTTGAGACCTGCGGCGTGATGATTGACGTTTCTCTTGGTGGAACGGCACCGAAGGTTGAGACGTGGAAGACCTTTATATCGTATATGGCGCGTATGGGTCTGAATATGCTGATGGTATATACCGAGGATATGTACGTAGTAAAGGAATATCCGTATTTTGGCTATATGCGAGGCGCATATACGGAGGAGGAGCTTAGCGAGATTGTGGCTTACGCTTCAAAATTCGGCATTGAAGTCGTGCCCTGTATACAAACGCTCGGACACCTTAGCAAGGTGCAGCGTTGGAAGGCAAATGCGCATTTGTTTGACAATCCTTCGGTTCTTTTGATCGACAGTGAAGAAACTTACCGTTTTATCGAGTGTATGATACAAACGGTACGTCGCGTATTTAAAACAAATCGTATTCATATCGGAATGGATGAGGCGCACGGTGTATGCATGGGTAAATATTACGAGCTGCATGGCCCCACCAATCGCTATGAAACGCTTCTTCGCCATCTCAGACGCGTGGTGGAGATCTGCCGCCGCTATGATTTCGTTCCTATGATGTGGAGCGATATGTTCTTCCGCTTGGGCTCAAAAACGAACGATTACTATGATATAACTGCAAAAATTCCGGAGAATATCAAAGAAACGATCCCCGAGGGGCTTTCTCTTGTTTATTGGGACTATTATCATACGAATGCCAATACTTATCAAAAGCTTCTGAGCGCGCATCAGGCAATGGGGGACGTTATTTTTGCCGGAGGTGTTTGGACATGGACCGGATTTGCTCCCAAATACAGACAAACGATGGAAAGCACGTATCCTGCACTTGAAATGTGCCGAAAGCAGGGTATCAATCATGTTTTTGCTACGGTTTGGAATTCGGATTACAGCGAATGCGACTTTTTTAATGCATTGCTTGGCTTTCAGCTGTATGCGGAGTTTCACGCCGGCGGCGATGTAACGCCCGCGCGGCTTGCAGAAGCATTCAGAGCATGCACAGAGATGGAGGCGGAAAGCTTCCTTGCAATGGATATTGATGATCTTGGTTGCGATAATCCGCAATACGATTACGACGCTCCTTACTCCTTTGCGGAGGTGGAGCACAATATCCCGGTTATTTCAAAGCAGGTATTTTATCAGGATCCGTTGGTTGGCTTGTTTGATAAAAACTTTTCTTATTTAAATTTAGAAAAACATTTTTCTGAGGCGTATGCACGGATCGCTAAATGCAAGGCAAAAGGGCTTGAGGGTGAGCTTCTTGAAATTATAGAAGCTTATGCAAGGGTCATAATGCAAAAATGCGATCTCGGTATTCGGTTGAAGAAAGCGTATGATTCGAAGGATAATGCGGAGCTTGCAGCCTTGATACCCAAAATGCAAGCGCTGATTTCGGATCTCGATCAATTGCACGAGCTGTATGCGGCGCGCTATTACAGATGTAACAAGCCCTTTGGCTTTGAGGAAAAGGATATGCGCTTTGGTGGTGTTCGTGCAAGAATTTCTCGTGCGATCCAGCGTGTCAATGCATATCTTTGCGGCGAGATCGAAACGATCGAGGAGCTTTCTGCCGAGCGTCTTTCCTTTGAAAACAGGGAAACGCCGTTTGTGCATCTTTATTACGTAGAAAAAATGCGTCGTCCTTGATTTCAAATTATAAAAAAAGCTTATGGCGAATTTCGCCATAAGCTTTTTTATATGCAGCAACGATCAGATGGGGTGAATGCCGTTCTTGGGATCGGCATTGGCATCCAGACCGTATTTTTCCTGCTTTCTCTGCTCGAAGAACTTGATTGCAACCTGCTCGAAGAGCGCAAGAGAGAGAAGATCCTCCTCCTGCTCCTCATAAGGAGCAACACGCTGACGAAGGGAATCGATCTCGGGCGCGATTTTATCAGCGGGACGATAGTCGATGATCTCATCATCGCCGATGATCTTCTTCTTGAAATCGGGATCAAGCTCTGCGGGGCACTTACCGTACTCGCCACGAACAAGAGCCTTGAACTCCTTCGTTACACGTGCGTAACGGCCTTCTTCAGCGAAGAGAACGTTATTTACAGCCTGCGTGCCAACGATCTGAGAGGAAGGCGTTACAAGGGGCGGGAAGCCGGCATCGCGACGAACGTTCGCAACCTCCTCCAGTACCTCCTCCAGCTTGTCGGATTTGCCTGCCATCTTCAGCTGAGAGAGCAGGTTGGAAAGCATACCGCCGGGAACCTGGTAACGAAGTGCATTTACGTCAACCTTAAGAACCTTGGGGTCGATCAGACCGTTTGCAAGATACTTCTCGCGGATGCCGTTAAAGTGCTTTGCAACAACGTCAAGATCAGCAAGGGAAAGACCGGTATCGTAGGGAGATCCCTGAAGTGTCGCAACAAGGGCCTCGGTGGGAGTATGAGACGTACCCATTGCAAGAGGAGAAATAGTGGTATCAACACCGTCAACACCTGCCTCAATCGCCTTGAGAAGCGCCATGGAGGCAAGACCTGCGGTGTAATGCGTATGCAGGTGAACGGGAACCTTTACGGTGTTCTTGAGAGTTTTTACGAGCTGATATGCATCCAGGGGCTTAAGAAGACCGGACATGTCCTTGATACAAATGGAATCCGCGCCCATCTCTTCAAGCTGCTTTGCATACTGTGCAAAGCCCTCGTTGGTGTGATATGGAGATGTGGTGTAGCAGATCGCAGCCTGCACATGGCCGTTTTCCTTTTTGGTGGCTCTGATTGCAGTTTCGAGGTTTCTTGCATCGTTGAGAGCATCAAAGATACGGATGATATCAATACCGTTTGCAATCGATTTCTGAACAAAATACTCAACAACATCATCTGCATAGTGACGATATCCGAGAATGTTCTGACCGCGGAACAACATCTGGAGCTTCGTGTTCTTTACGTGGTTACGAATGGTGCGGAGTCTTTCCCAAGGATCTTCCTTCAGGAAACGAAGGCAGGAATCAAAGGTAGCGCCGCCCCATGCCTCCAGGGAATAGTAACCAACCTTATCCATCTGATCGAGAATGGGGAGCATTTCCTCCGTGGTCATTCTCGTAGCGGCGAGAGACTGATGGGCATCTCTCAGCACGGTTTCGGTAATTAAAACTTTCGACATTCTATTTTTCCTTTCTATTAACCAAAGAAGCTAAGGAATACACCTGCGGCAACCGCAGAGCCGATTACGCCGGCTACGTTGGGACCCATGGCGTGCATAAGAAGGAAGTTTCCGGGATCGGCCTTTCTGCCCTCATCCTGCGCAACACGTGCCGCCATAGGAACGGCGGAAACACCTGCAGAACCGATCAAGGGGTTGATCTTACCGCCCGTAAGCTTGCACATGATCTTACCGACGATCAAACCGCCGCAAGTGGAAACAACAAAGGCAGCAAGGCCGAGGAAGATGATGTAAATTGTTTGCAAATCGAGGAAGTTTTTGGCATTGGCAGTTGCTCCAACGGAAATTCCGAGGAAGATCGTAACAATGTTGATCAGCTCATTTTGACCGGTCTTGGAAAGACGGTCGGTTACGCCGGAAACGTTGAAGAGGTTACCAAGCATAAGGAAACCAACCAACGGTGCGGCATCGGGAACGATCAGCACAACAAGAAGTGTTACAATAATGGGGAAGACTACCTTTTCGACTTTGGATACAGGACGGAGTGCACTCATACGGATCTTGCGTTCCTTCTCGGTAGTCAACAATCTCATAAAGGGAGGCTGAATGATCGGGATCAAAGCCATGTAGGAATAAGCAGCAATGGCGATCGCTCCAAGAAGCTGCGGAGCAAGGGTTTTGGTAACAAGAATCGCCGTAGGACCGTCCGCACCGCCGATGATACCGATAGCGCCTGCTTCCATGGGAGAGAAATTGAGGAAAAGCGCAAAGAAGAAGGCTGCGAAAACACCAAACTGCGCACCCGCACCCATGAGAAGGGACTTCGGGTTGGAGATCAAGGGCGAGAAGTCGGTCATTGCACCAACACCAAGGAAGATCAATGAGGGGTAAATGCCGAGCTTAACGCCGAGGTAGAGGATATCTACAAGGCCGCCGTAATTGACAACCTGTTTAATCACTGTAGACATCTTAACCGTAATCGCGCCGCTTTCTTTTAACGATACGCTTTGCGCAAGGCCGGATTCTTCCAGGCATACCTTGATCGTTTTCATAGCATCCTTAGTCAGTTCTCCATTCGCATCAAGAACTGAAGCAAAAGCGGCTTTGAAATCATAAAGGCTCTCGCCGGTGAACATTCCTTCTTCAATGATAGGTGCACTGAGCTTGAAGCCTTCGTCGCGCAACAAAGAAACAAAATTTTCGACTTGATAACTTAATGTACCGCTATCCTTTGCAAGGTAGAACTCATCAAAGAAATATTCCATGTGCATAAGTTCTGCAAGCGGCAGATTTGCAAGAAGCATACCGAAGGCGATCGGAAGGAGAAGAAGCGGCTCAAATTTCTTTACAACTGCAAGATAAAAGAGCACTCCGATGATCACGTACATTACGAGATATTTCCACCAGAGCCCATCCTCGAGCCCATTCTCTCCATAACCCAAGAAAGCCGCGATACCCGTCTTGCTAAGGAAATTCATGATAGCATCAGACATAGTTGGTACCTGTACTTTCTAAAAATTTAGTTGATAGATGCAACAAGATCGCCGGCGTTTACGGTAGCACCCTTCTGAACGTTTACAGAAGCGATAACACCGTCGCAGGGAGCGGGAATATCGTTCTCCATCTTCATGGCCTCAAGAACGCAGATAACGTCGCCCTTCTTAACTGCCTGGCCTGCAGAAACCTTAACGTCAAGGATCGTGCCGGGCATAGGAGCGTTTACCTTCGTAGCACCGGCAGCACCTACGGGAGCAGCTGCCTTGGGAGCGGCAGCTTTGGGTGCAGCTGCGGGAGCGGGAGCGGCTACGGGTGCCGCAACAGGAGCAGCAACAGGGGTGGCTACGGGAGCGGCAACGGCGCCGCTTGCATCCGCTTCTTCAACAAATACCTCGTAGAGGTTGCCGTTAACAGTAATATTATATTTCTTCATTTTAAAATCCTTTTCTCCCCACTTTGTTCGGCGTGGCGGTTACCATTTGTTTATTTTCTTCTGAAGGAAACAACTCTGAACTTCGCACCGATGCATTCGCTTTCGGCCATCGCGATGGCGGCGGCAAGAACGGCGATCAGCTCCTCATCTTCATTTGCGGCAGGAATGGGTGCAACCGCGGGAGCCGCCGGAGCAGGAGCTTCGGGTGCTTCGTTTTCAGTCTTTTTCTTCGCAGGAAGATCGTAAAAAAAGATCTTGAAAAGCGTGAGTGCGCCCCACAGCAGACAAAGAACAGAAAAAACTGCGAGCATACCAATTCCCATCATCTTTGCGCCGAAGCCGAGAATTTCAAGAGGGGGGACATTGCCGCTGATCAGCTTTTGAGAATACATGTCGGGGGTAATAGCCAATAAAGTATACATAGCACGACCTCCGTATTACAGAGCAAGATGCTTGCCTTTTGCGGAGAGCATAAGGAGGGAAGAGCAGATGCGAGCTCTCAGCTCGTTAACACTGATAATATCGTCGATCTCGCCGGTCGCTGCTGCGGCAACGGGAGAAGCAACGCTTGCCTTCCACGCCTCTGCAAGAGTCTCACGTTTAGTCTCTTCGGTAACGTAGCGATTCCATGCAAATGCAACACCGCTATCTGCGGCAAGCGCACCGATCTCGCTGTCATCCGTTGCATAAACGATATCTGCGCCCAGTGCCTTAGAGCCAAGCAAAACGAAGGAGGCTCCGATGGCATGACCTGCAATCACGGTTACCTTTGCATTCTCAGAGGAAGCGTAAGCAACGGCAAGTCTTGCAAGTGCATCAGCAAATGCCTTTTCGTTCTCCGCATCGGTTGCAAGACCGAGAGAATCAACGAGAGTCACAACGGGAATCGAGAAAAGATCGCAGAAGGATACAAAATCCGCCGCCTTCTTAGCCGCAGCTGCGGTCAGACGTCCTTCATTCTTTGCAAAGGAGGTTGCAACAACACCGCATTTTACGCCACCAAAGGTAGTGAACACGGTGGAAAGTGCAGGAGCTGTATCTTTACCGATTTCGTAATATACGCCGTTATCTGCAATCGTTGCGATCATAGAGAGCGCATCACCGCCGAAGTCGAGATCGCCAACCATACGGTTCAGATTATCCGCACACTCGCCAACATCTGCGCCGACAGCGGCATTCTCAGGAAGAAATGCAACCAGGGAGCGGATGAAGCCTGCACACTGTGCACCGTCACCGACATAGGAAATTTTGTCAGCCTGCGCATTTTCTGCGCCGGTGAGACTCGGAGCGGTAACGTAGAAGTCTGCGCCGTCAGCCTTGATAACAAAGTCAAACATAGCGGCAATGGTTGCGGCAGTTCCAAGGCACTTACCTGCAACGTATGCGATCTGGGGGATAACGCCGGATGCATCGTTTACAGCCTTGATGATCTTTCCGTATGCCGCAAGGGAAGAGGCACCGCAAAATATATCAGCACCGGTGGAGTTGAAGATTCCGATCACGGGAGCACCGTTCTTCACGGCAAGCTGATAAAGATCGGTGATCTTCTTTGCATGACGATCGTCGATCGCGCCGCCAAGTCTTGCAGCATCCTCTGCAAATACAAAGGCCAGCTTTCCGTCAATAGCACCGTAGCCACAGATCACGCCCTCAAGCTCGTCCATCTTCTCGGTCTTTACATAATCGGAGAAGGAACGCTTCACGTAAGCGCCGATCTCCACGAAGGTCGACTCATCAAAGATCTGAGCGAGCTGGGTTCTGATTTCTGCACCTTGGGTAGCTTCCAGCTGCTCACGCAGCTCTTCTGCCGTCTGAAGCGCAGAAATTTCGGGGGTTGTAAATTTGTCCAAATTGAATTCCCGATTTGCCAATAGGCAAATCTCTCCTTCCTTAATAATAACAAAGTGATGGTGTTTATTGTACCGTTTATTTGAAATAGTCCAATTTTCACCACATATATCATACCATCAAATCCCAAATATGTCAATAGATTTTACAGAAGATTTTATATATAATATTACTTTTAGTTAAATCTTTACCATAATTAAAAAACTAATTAAAAAAGCAGATGGAAAATCCATCTGCTTTGATGCTTATTCGATATTGTTTTTTCTTTTAATTTCGGCGAGACGCTCTCTTTCCGTAACATCATCGCGCATGATCGGCTCCTCTGTTTCCGTTTCGGCGGGTGCGCTTTCTTTGTAGGGGGCGATCATATATTGATCGATCTTTGCGTATGCTGCAAAAACCTTCATATAGGCAAAAAGCGAAAGGAATAGGATCAGCGGAGCGGCAAGTGCAAAGGGAAGCAAAAGACCGCCAAATGAGAAGATGAAGATCGCTTCAAGAATCACGCCGATCAGTATGCCGAGAAAGGCTACAAGATTTCGTTTGATACCAAGTAAGGAGAAGATCAGGGAATTTTTAATGATTTTGAAAATGGATAGCTTAAAGGTCACCATCTGCACGTAAATGTAATACCGCATAAAGAAAAACGCAAGGAAGATAAAGATGTTTGACCAAAGCATGAAGGAGGCGAAGAAGGTCGTTGTATTCAAAAGCATCGAATAAATATTGTAGGGAAGAAGAACGCAGATCAGTGCATCAATAATTCCCATCGGGATCGCCTGCTTATAATTACGTTTAACGGCGTACCAAAAATCTGTCCATACAAAAACGGGCTCTCCCTGCGCGAGATTTCGAAGCACGTATGCGCATCCAACGTTTACAACGCCGAAGGTAAAGAGAAACAGAACGCCGATGCCATAAAAAACATACGTTGCAATGCTTGGAGTGAGCGTTTGATGCTGCATCCCCTCCATGCCGTAAAAAACGAGCGAGAGCGCATCGGTCTCGTTTAAGGTGAGCAATGGACGAACGTTCTGAAAAAGATCGGACACAGGCAACGAAACGTCATTCTGCGTATATCCGGCCAAGGCTGCAATCGCAAAAAGCAAAGGGAAATTACCGAGTACCATAATAATATTTACCGAAACAAGCTTACCGATATTATCTCTGAAAGAAATAAAAAAACGGCGAAAGCCCATCGGAAGCTCGGAGGCGCTTTTACTGATACCCTTGCCTTCTCTTGCGGGATCATATAATCTGAAGGTTTTTCTGAGATTTTGGTCTTTCACAGCAAAACTCCTTAAAAAATGTATACAAACATAAGTATAGCATATTTTTTTTTCATTTACAAGAAAAAGCAAAAACTTTACAATTTCCCTCTAAATTTTTCTTTATAGTCATATTCTTCTAAAGTGCGCGTATAAAATGTATAGAAAAAACACAAGGAGAAAATATATGAAGCGAATCTTTTTGATCTTAATGATAGCTAGCGTTATGATTTGTGCCATGACCCCGGTGAGGGGATTTGCAACAGAGGAAACGGATCCGTATTCCGTAGAGGCGAAGAGCGCCGTTTTGATGGAGGCAACGACAGGAACCGTCTTGTTTTCACAAAACGAGAGTGAAGCACTCTCTCCTGCTTCTGTCACGAAGGTAATGACGCTTTTACTCGTCATGGAGGCTATTGAGGCCGGACAAATCGCTTTAACGGACATTGTCAGGATCAGTGCCAACGCCGCCGGCATGGGCGGTAGCCAGGTCTTTATGAAGGAGGGCGAGGAGTTTACCGTAGAGGAGCTTTTGAAATGCTGCGTGATCGCGAGTGCGAATGATGCGGCCGTCGCTTTAGCGGAGCATGCCTGTGGTACTGAAAAGCTCTTTGTTGCAAAAATGAACGAGCGCGCAAAAGAATTGGGGCTCGCGTCGACGAAGTTTGAGAACACAACAGGTCTTGATGATACTACAACGGCCCATCTCACGAGCGCAAAGGATATTGCAATCATGTCGAGAGAACTGATCAAGCATCCAAAAATCACAGAATACAGCCGTTTGTGGCAGGATTCCATCAGAGACGGTGCTTTTACTCTTACGAATACGAATCGACTCGTACGGTTTTATAAAGGCTGCACGGGCTTGAAAACGGGTTCAACAGACAAAGCAGGGTATTGTATCAGTGTAACGGCAGAGCGCGACGGGCTTTCTCTCATTTGTGTAATTATGGGGGCACAGAGTCGTGATTCACGAAATTCCATTGCAACCGGGTTGCTAGACTATGGATTTGCACATTACGGAATTTATAGTAAAGAGCGCGAGACTTTGGAGGCCGTACCTGTTTTGCGCGGGGTCAAAACCTCAGTATGGGTAGAAAACACTCCGTTTTCTGCCGTGATCAAAAAAAGCGGGAGCGCAGTGGAGTGCGTGTATGAAATTCCGAAGACACTACGGGCGCCGCTGAATGCAGGAGATGCTGTCGGAAAAATCTATTACGAACTGGATGGAGAGCGGATCGGCGAAAGCGACATCGTTGTTTGTGAGGACGTAAATAAAATATCCTATCTCAATGTCTTTATTCGTATGGTAATGAATTTTATTATGGGAGCACGTGCGGATCTTAGATAAAAAACTACACAAAAAAATCAAAAAGATATTGAAAAACAAACGCGTATGGTGTATAATAAATAACAAAAACATTTAGGAGATAAAAATGAAGCTTCATGTGTCTGATACCTTTGTCAAAGGGTTTGTAAATGAGAATGAGTGTGCGGGACTTTCTGCGGCCGCCGCACTTGCGCTTCGCGCAGTAAAAGAAAAAACAGGAGCAGGAAATGATTTTCTTGGTTGGTCAACACTTCCTGCAGATTATGACAAAAATGAATTTTCAAGAATAAAAATCGCGGCAGAAAAAATTAAAAGCAATTGTGATATTTTTATTGTTATTGGAATCGGTGGCTCGTATCTCGGCGCAAGAGCCGCAATCGAATTTATCAAGAGCCCGCTCTATAACAATCTGAAAAAGGATACGCCCGATATTTACTTTGCCGGTAATACGATTTCCGCAACCGCCTTGAACGATCTCCTCTCCATTTGCGAAGGCAAGGATATTTGCATCAACGTGATCTCCAAATCCGGAACCACGACCGAGCCCGCCATTGCTTTTCGTGTATTTAAAAAGCTGCTGGTTGAAAAATACGGCGTGGAAGGTGCAAGAGAGCGTATTTTCGTTACCACGGATAAAGCACGCGGAACGCTGAAGCATTTTTCGGATGAGGCGGGGTATGAAACCTTCGTTGTTCCGGATGACGTTGGAGGAAGATATTCTGTTCTTACGGCTGTGGGCTTGCTTCCCATTGCAGTTGCGGGCATTGATATTGATTCCATGATGCAGGGGGCGGCAGAAGCTATGCGCGAGCTTTCTTCCGAATCTATTGAAGAAAACGCAGCGCTGAAATATGCCGTTCTCAGAAACGCGCTTTCAAGAAAAGGGAAGTGCGTTGAGATCTTAGTAGGCTATGAGCCCTTCCTTTTGATGCTGAACGAGTGGTGGAAGCAGCTGTATGGCGAGAGCGAAGGAAAGGATAATAAGGGCATCTTGCCTGATTCGGTTATTTTTTCCACCGACCTGCATTCTCTCGGTCAGTATATCCAAGAGGGGCAAAGAAATCTTTTCGAAACGGTTTTGACTGTCAAGGATTGCGGCGGAAATTACACCATCTGCGAGGACGAAGCAAACGTAGACGGTCTGAATTTCATTGCAGGTAAAACTCTCGATTATGTGAATAAAACCGCAATGCTTGCAACCCTTTTGGCACACAACGACGGCGGTGTTCCGAATATTGTGATCGAGCTTGAGGACAGAACGGCTGCATCCTTTGGCTATCTCGTTTATTTCTTTGAGCTTGCTTGCGCCGTTTCCGGATACATTCTTGGCGTTAATCCTTTTGACCAGCCCGGCGTTGAAGCATATAAAAAGAATATGTTTGCACTTCTCGGCAAGCCCGGATATGAAGAGCTTGCGAAGGTTTTGGAGAAAGGTATCAAAAAAATCTGATCTTTTTTGTGAAAATTGTGAAAACTGTAAAAAAACTTGCTAAAAATGCTTGTTTTTTTGAAAAAAACACTTGCAATTTTTCTTTATTTGATATAGAATATATATACGAAGACCATACGGTCGGCATTTTAAAATTCAGGAGGACTTGAACTATGATTAAATTATTTATCGGAGCAAAGGGAAGCGGAAAAACCAAGACCCTCATCGAGCTTGTCAATAACGCGGTTGCTACCTCTAATGGCTCTGTTGTTTGTGTCGAAAAAGGAGATAAGCTGAAGCTCGACATTACATACAAGGCAAGACTCATTGATACCGATGCATACGGTATTGTTGACGCCGTTTCGCTTTATGGATTTATTTCCGGTATTCTGGCATCCAACAGTGATATCACCGATCTGTTTATCGATTCCTCCTTGAAGATATGCGGCGATGACGTGGCAGGCTTTGAGGTAATGCTCAAAAAGCTTGAGAATATCACGAAGGACGTAAACCTTGTTATGACTGCTTCTATCGCGGTTGAGGATTGCCCCGACGCGATCAAGGCATACGCATAATCTCTTTCTGTTAATATGAAGAAAAGACGGTTGGGATTTTTTGCCCGACCGTTTTTTCTTGGAGCCATTTTCCCCGTGGTTAAGAAAAAACTTGACATTTGTACTGTTTTGTGATAAAATGTCGCTATGGATCGATTTTAAAATTTAATCCGGATTGTGAGGAAATCCAATGCAAGATTTCAGACATGAAGATATCGTAACCTACGATACACCCGCTTATAAAAAAAGACGTCGTCGCCTCGGTGATCGAAAGGAGGGGCGCAAAGTCCGCACATTGCCTCCGATGTCGTATGTTGAACCCTACATAATGAAGGTTCGTTCCGATGCACAAAACCACTTTGAGGACGTTATAGATATTCATAACGCGGAGCTTTATATTGACAAGAAGCGCAAAGAAGGCTATACGGACATGACCCTGCTTCACATTATATTGGCGGCCTATGTGCGTACGGTTTCAGAACGCCCCGGCATCAATCGTTTTATTGCAGGGCAGAAGATCTATGCAAGAAAAAATATCGAATGCAATATGGTTATAAAAAAGGAGATGACGCTTGCATCTCCCGATACGTGTATTAAGGTAGAATTTGATCCGCGTGATACAGCCCTTAACGTGTATAAGAAGTTTCAAACCGTTGCAAAAAAGGCTCTGGATGCCCCCTCTGATTTTGATAATGTTGCAAGGGTTCTGACGAAATGCCTGCCGGGCCTTTTGTTCCGTGGGGCAGTTGCCGTTCTTCGCTTCTTAGATTATTTCGGTCTTCTTCCTAAATTTCTTTTACGTGTCAGCCCATTTCACGGTTCCATGTTTATTACCTCGATGGGATCACTTGGTATTCCTGCCATTTACCATCATTTGTATGATTTTGGTACACTTCCTGTATTTCTTTCATACGGAAGCATTTATTCGGCCGATGCGGTAAAGCGGGACGGAACAAAGGAGCGACATCATTTTGTTACCTTCAAGGTTGTAACGGATGAGAGAATCTGTGACGGTTATTATTACGCCTCTGCTATGAAAAGAATGAAGAGGATCCTTTTGCATCCTGAAATTCTTGATGAGCCGCCAACAACTGTTGTTGAGGATATAGATTAAAGTATAAACGCCGTGAGTGCTTTTTGCGCTCGCGGCGTGCTTTTATGAAATTTCGCGGTCAAGCTCTTCAATAACGGATGCAACAGCCCCTCCTTTTACAGAAGAAGCAAAACGGTTTGCGGCCGCTCTCGCGAGCGGTGATCCGCCGGAAACAGCGTAGCCGTAATCGGCCATACGAAGCATATCACAATCGTTTTCGTAGTCACCAACGGCAACCACGAGATTGGCACCGATTTTTTCAGCTAACCAACGAACTGCCTTGCCTTTTCCTCCGTTTTTAGGAATTAGCTCGATAGAGAAGGGAAAACTGCGCATGGGCATATAACCTTCAAAGGTTAACGGAGCAACATATTTTAGTGCTGCGGCGGCAGCCGTGTCCGTCATTTCCGTCAGAAAAATTCCTTTATATATTGTAGGACTTGAAAGAATCGCGTGTGCTTGCTCTGTAAGAATCGATTTTTTGTCAAAATGAACAGGATCGGTTCCGCGGAGCGTGACTTGGACGTATTGATACGGAGAGTCCTCTTGAAGCAGAAGCTTTGCATATTCTTCAAAATGCTCATTGCAAAATTGCTCATAAAGGATTTCGCCTTCTTTGCTCATTATACATGATCCACCGACACAAATAATATGAGTGTTCGGAACGATATCCTGCTCGAATTGCTTGAAATGCCCTGCGTATCGACCGCTTGCGAGTGTGAAGTAGCCCCCTTCGCTCTGAAAATATCGGATCGCATCCGTATTTGCGCGGAGCAAAGCTCCACCATCGGAGATGGTGCCGTCCCAATCACTGCAGAGGAGAATACCGTCAAATTTTCCCATAAAGCCTCCTAAAGCGAAGAATATAAATATTGATCATGAAAATGTGAAATTACAAGAAATAACGCTTTTGATATTTTATCATACAATAGTATTGAGGTTGATATTCGACTTCGTGGTTTAAACCTATAATAACAGCTTAGGAGAAGTTATATGCTGGAGAACAGAAACAACAACAATACGCTCTCCTGTAACACCAGAGGTACGATTGCCATTGATACGCATCGGATTCTGGATAGCTGCCGTGATCGCGATTGCTTTGAGAATACGCGCGTATATCTCACGGCAAGCGGGGAAGAGATCCTTCAAAATGCGACCAACGTTCGCACGCGTAGCGCTGAGCTTCTGTGGGCGTTCGTAGGCGTAGACGAGGTGCCGTTTAACTGCGGCTTTTACCGTATCACGGTGCGCTATTACGTTCAGGTAGATTTGGAGGCTTGCCTTGCAGGACGTACGCAGAGCTTCCGAGGAATCAGTATTTTTGAAAAGGACGTGGTGCTTTTCGGCGGGGAAGGAAGAGTTACAACCTTTTCGTCCTCTCCCGAAAACAACGCTTGCAACATAGCGGACGTTGATACCGTGAGCAGCAACGCCCCGGTTGCTATCGTCGAAACCGTTGAGCCGATCGTGCTTGGAACTTGCGTAGAGTGCGATTGCTCTCCATCCTGCGAGCAGTGCCCGACTTTGATTCCCGAGATCCCCGATTCGATCAGCATAGAGCTGGATGGACCCTTGGTGAACAATCCTACGGGTACGCGTGTATACGTTTCGTTTGGCATTTTTTCTGTCATTCGTATCGTTCGTCCGACGCAGATCCTTGTTCAGGCCTCCGATTACAGCGTTCCCGAAAAGGAATGTGTTGCCGCAACGAATGATGAAAATCCGTGCGCTCTTTTCAGAACGATCGCCTTTCCCGTTGCGCAGTTCCGCGGAGGTGAAGGTGTATTCTGCGAGCAGAACACGCCGCAACGCAACAACGGAGGCTGTGGCTGCGGAAACAGATAATGAAAGCAAAGGTCAAAAAAACAGATAATTATTGATTTAATGTTGTCGCCCGACCTTGAGTTGCGTTTGTACAATGGGATCGGGCGGCTTCTTTTTTTAGGGGGAAATCAGAAATTCTGACGTGCTATCTCGTATGCAAGAATCGTGGTTGCAGATGCGGCAGAAAGGGAAGCGGGGAAGTGACGTGCGTATGGAATTTTGACGATTGTGTCAGCAAGCTGCATCAGCGCGGAGGAAATGCCGCGCTTCTCACCGCCAACGATCAGCAATAAAGGAAGTTTCAATGTGCATTTTCCGAGCACATTCTCGGTGTTTTCATCTGCACATACAACCGTATATCCGCGATCCTTGAAAAAATGAGCGGCATCGATTGCTTCTGCGGAATACATAGGGAAGAGCTCCGATGCACCGGCAGAGCTGCGCGCTACAACGCCGGCTGCGCTCATCCAATTTCGCTTTGGAAGAATGATTCCTGTACAACCGCAAGCGTAAAGAGAGCGCAATGAATATCCAAAGTTATAAGGGTCCTCGATTCCTTGGATCATAACAAAAAAGCCGTTTTTTTCCGTTTCGTTCGGCAGGGAAGAGAGAGGAGGTATTGTTCGCTCGGAGCACAAAGCGATAATTCCGCCGTGAGATGTTCCGAGTGTATATGAATCGATGGTTGCACTATCGCTTCCCTCTATTTCAAAACCGTATTTTTTCGAAACTGCCTTAAGATATCCTATTTCTTTTGCTATTTTTTTAAGTTTTTCTTGATCAAAAATCACTTTTTTTATTGTTCGGTCGCTAGTTCCGGTATCGATGCCCTTAAGAATTGCACGTATCGACGTCATTCCTTCGAACACATAGGAATCAACGAATTTTGTTTCTTCTTTGATCATATCTTGAGAATGCCTTTCATATATTTGAGTAGAGAATGTCGGGAGGTTTTTCATATGCATTGGTATGGAAAAGAACGTTGCGAGGCCGTTGCTGAATACGTGATCGAAACCGAAGATACAGTGCGTGGCGCCGCATTGCATTTTGGAATAAGCAAAAGCACGATACATAAAGATCTAACGGAAAAGCTGAAGCACGTAAATCCGGTTTTGTATCAGCGCGCCAAGGAGATACTCGATAAAAATAAATCCGAGCGTCATTTGCGTGGCGGGGAAGCTACGAGAATAAAATACTTAAATCGTCATCGGAGCATCGTTTAGTCTCTATAAACATTATAAATGAAAAAAGCAAAAATTACAAGCCTGAATACGCAAATTTTGGCTTCCCTTTTTGCTTTTTTGTTTTTTTGCGATCATTGAATGAAATGTTTTTAAATCAGAATGATCTTCATAGTAATTATCTCTTATTTTAGACAATTTGTTATTATCCATTATTAAAATTGAAAAATCCGCAAATCAGCCGAAAAACTTATCAAAAACCCCTATTTAGCTTAAAAATAGTTCCCTCAATTATACAAAATTTGCCTTTTGTATAATTGGATATATATTGCAATAAATATCCCCTATGGTTCTTCAGCGTGCTTTTTTTGTCGTTTTCGTTAATTTCTGCGATTTCTATTGCTTTTTGCTTCTCGGTATGTTAAAATGAATTATCTATTATTTTTTGGAGGATTTTTAAATGAGAATGCGTGTATTGACCCAGACAAGCAAGGGAAAGCTTCTTGCTATTGCAGATGAGGTTACGAAGCTGATCCAGGCTGATAAGGCAACGGACGTTATTATGCCCGCTTATCCCTGTGATGGTGAAAGACTGATCGTGATCGTGGCTTCTGCGAAGCCTTCTATGCCCGATAGCTTTTGCCGCTTTATGCGTTCCTTAAAAAAGAGCGTAACTGCAAATATCGCTTTCATAATTGACGGTACACCTGAGAATGCTGCTAAAATTGTTGAAATGGCAAAAACGAATAATGCGAACGTGATCGAGGATATTCTTTATATCAACGGAGGTCTTCCCTTCAAGTTCCTTAAAAATGTTTCTGCAGAGGAAATGGCAACCGTTAAGGCTTGGGTCGAGAAAACTCTTAGCGTGCTTGCGTAATTCCCTATTCTTTATAAAAAAAGGCTTTGTTTTTGTTGCAAAGCCTTTTTTTATCCAAAAAATGTTGTTTTATTCCCAAAAAAGGTTAATCCGAAAATTCACCTTGAATAAAAAAACAATGTGTGTTACAATGAAAATGTCATTATATAAGAAACGGAGACTTTTATGGGAAACAATAAATTCAGATGGATAGAGCTATTGCATCTTGGTTCCAATCTTTGGCGCGAAGAAGGAAATTCTAAGGGACGTGAACATCGGTCTACACCTGAGGCATCCCCTGTTTTCCTCTTCGATAGAGATTGCTGGAATAAGCACACTGAAGATCTTCGAACCGCAGGTATAGATACGTTGATAATTGATGTTGCAGAGGCCCTCAAATATGAATCTCATCCCGAGATCAACGTACGCAATTCATGGGATCATGATATGATGCGCGCGGAGATCAAACGTTTGGAGGGGATGGGCTTTGAGCTGATTCCTAAATTGAATTTTTCCGCAGCACATGATATATGGCTCAAGGATTATTCCCGTATGCTTTCTACGCCGACGTATTATCAGGTGTGCAAGGATCTGATCGATGAGGTCTGTTCCCTCTTTAAGCCTAAGCATTTCCATCTTGGTATGGACGAAGAAACTGCTCAGAATCAGAAGGGTTTGTATTTTGCCGCTATCCGTCAGGGGGATCTTTGGTGGCATGATCTGTATTATCTTGTGGATTGCGTTGAAAAGAACGATGCGCGTGCATGGATCTGGGCAGATATGTCCTGGTCGCAGCCGGATGCATTTTTCTCAAAGATGCCAAGATCCATCGTTCAATGTAACTGGTATTATACCAATATTTTTGACCGTGATGCGCTTGGTGACTATTGGGGCGGCAGTCTGGATGCATTCAAAAAGATGGATGCTCTTGGCTATGATCAGGTTCCAACCGGAAGTGTTTGGTCAAAGGTGGATAACTTCGAAGGTCTGACGAAATATTGCGTTGAAAATCTTAGCGGCGACCATCTCTTAGGCATGATGCAAACAAGCTGGGAGCGAATCGATCCCGATTGGATGCACGTGCACGACAGTTGCGTAAAAACGCTGACAGCGGCGAAAAACTGGTATAAAAATCGCAAGGGTTAATTGTATTTCTGCTCTGAATTATCTACTTAATATTAAAAAACACCGTGTACTCAGCAGAGCGCACGGCGTTTTTTAATAAGAATTATTTTACAAATTCATTATAGATCGCATTGAGCGCAACAACGTAATCGTTTGCATCAACGCCAATGATAATGTTCATCTCGCAGGAGCCTTGGTCGATCATACGGATGTTAACGTCTGCTGCCGCAAGCGCCGCAAAAATTCTTGCAGAGGTACCCTTGGCCTTAACCATACCGCGGCCTACAACGGCGATGAGAGCGAGATTTTCTTCTACGTAAATATTATCAGGGTTGACTGCCTTGCAGATTCCTGCCATTATGTCGGCACGCTTCCCTGCCAGCTCCTTGGAGGAAAGGACAACGGAAAGTGTATCAATTCCGGAGGGCAAATGCTCAAAGGATATGCCTGCTTCCTCAATTACTTGAAGAACGCGGCGACCGAAGCCAAGCTCGGAATTCATCATATCCTTTTCTACCGAGATCGTGGAAAAGCCGCTCTTGCCTGCTATACCCGTGACGATCGAACCAACGGCGGCATCGTCCTGCGGGACGATCATCGTTCCCTTATCTTCGGGGCGATTGGTATTGCGGACATTGATCGGAATTTTGGAATAGCGCACAGGGAAAATCGAGTCCTCGTGCAGTACGGTAGCACCCATGTAGGAGAGTTCACGAAGCTCTTTGTAGGTGATCACATCGATCGGCTTGGGATCGGGAACCACGCGGGGGTCAGCCATAAGGAAGCCGGAAACGTCCGTCCAGTTCTCATAAAGCGATGCACTGGCTGCTCTTGCAACGATCGAGCCGGTGATATCCGATCCTCCGCGAGAGAAGGTTTTGATCGTTCCATTGGGCATAGAGCCGTAGAAGCCGGGGATGACCGCGTAGGTATGACGGCTGAGATATTCCTTCATGGTGTTATTGGTCTTCTCTGCATCAAAGCTACCGTCATCGTTAAAGAAGATCACCTTTTTCGCATCGATAAAGTCAAAGCCGAGATATTTAGCCAAGATCATGGCGTTAAGATATTCGCCGCGAGAGGCGATATAATCACGGCCCGAATTATGTGCCAAAGAAAGGCGGATCTTTGCATAAGCCTCGGAGAGATCCATATCCAGTTCCAGATCGCGAATAATCGAATTGTATCTTTCGCAAATTTCCTCAAAGATCTCGTCAACGCTTTCTTCGTTGATAGAAAGCTCGTAGCATTTATAGAGCATATCCGTGACCTTTATGTCACTGCTATATCTCTTTCCGGGAGCAGAGGCTACTACGTATCTTCTCTCGGGCTCGCTTTTAATAATATTTGCGACCTGACGAAAATGCTCTGCATCCGCCAAGGACGTACCGCCGAATTTTAAAACTTTCAAACTCATTGCTTTACCTCTAAAGTGTTTTTATTATAACATTATATGCGAAAGTTCTTCTTTTGTCAAGTGAAATTGCGTTTTTTTCTGTTTTTTTTACCGAAACAGATTTTAAATTTTTATTTTTTTGAAAAATATATGAAATCCGCTGTTCAACACTTGTATTTTAAATAATTTTATGATAAAATATATTTTATAAATTATTTTGGTGAGGTTTACGTATGGATCACGAAAATAAAAGTTGTGCTTCTGAGCCGATCACCGAGGACGATATGGCCTTCAATGAAAATACGAAGGATGAGATTATTGTTCCCGATGATGCGTATGCAAATGATGATCTTGAAGAATCGAAAAAAAGCAACACCTCGGAAATGCTTCCGCAATCTCTTTCGGATGATGAGGATGCTTTTTTAGACGATGAAAATGAGCTTTTTACCGATGAAGAGCTTGCTTCTCTTCCCTCACAGAAGCAGACCGAAACAAAAGAAACAGAAAGCGATTTTGAAAGTGCGTCTTCCTCGGATGAGGTAAACGAAAATAGCGATCAAAATGCAGAGCCGAACAGCAATGGCAGTACAAGCGCAACCCGCAGGATCGACAGTTGCTTTGACATTTTGGAGATGTTCGTCTTTGCGTTGGCTTTTGTTCTTGTCGCTATGGCTTTTTTCTTCCGTCATTCCGTTGTTGACGGCGGCTCTATGGAGAATACGCTGTATGATAAGGAGCATTTGATCATCTCTGATCTTTTCTATTCTCCCAAACAAGGAGACATTGTTGTAATTCAGGACGCGTCCAAGGCGGGCGTTCATAATACGCTTGCAAAGCCCATCGTAAAGCGCGTGATTGCCACAGAGGGACAAACGGTCATGATACGCTCCAACGGAGAGGTTTACGTTGACGGTGAGCTCCTTGATGAAAGTGCTTATATTTTTATTGACGATCCGTATTATCAGTATAATGAGCTTCCGCTCACAACCGTACCCGAGGGGTGTGTATTCCTGATGGGAGATCATCGAAACGTTTCGCTGGATTCTCGCAGTGCGGCCGGAACATTCAGTGAGGATGCCATTCTCGGCAAGGTCATTCTTCGTTTCTTTCCTTTTGACCGCTTTGGCGCAGTAAAATAAGATTTAAATTTCCTTGTAAGAGAAAGGACCGGTTATGCAACAAAAGAATCCAATACAATGGTTTCCCGGACATATGGCGAAAACACGCCGTCTAATGGCCGAGTGCCTGCCTTCTGTGGATCTTGTTTTTGAGCTGCTCGATGCACGCATTCCCAAAAGCTCTAAAAATCCCGAAATTGAAGCGATTCTTAAAGAAAAGCCAACCATTACGGTTTTAACAAAGTCTTCGTTGGCAGACCCTGCAATCAGCCGTCGTTGGGTCAGCTATTACCGCGCATTGGGGCGTGCATGCGTACTGATCGATTCACAAAGCGGGCTTGGTCTTTCCGATCTCTCCGAAAGCATACAATCCGTTATGGCAGAAAAGCTTGAGCGATATAAGAATAAGGGGATGGAGGGCAGACGGATCAAGGCCATGATCGTTGGTATTCCCAACGTAGGAAAATCCTCCCTAATCAATCGCCTTGCAGGCGCAAAAAAAGCCAAGGTTGAGGATCGACCCGGCGTTACCCTGAATAAACAATGGATCCCTACGACAATTGGCTTGGATCTTTTGGATATGCCCGGTGTTTTGTGGCCAAAGTTTGAGGATGCCACCGTTGGCGAAAATCTTGCTTTGACCGGCGCAATACGCGATCAGATCTTAGATATCGAGGAAATGGCGATGATTCTTTGCCGCCGCTTGGTTGACGTTGCTCCAAAGGCCTTTTGCGAAAGATACCGTCTGCAATATGAAGCGATTGCCGATCTTGACGGATATGATATTTTTGAGGCAGTTGGTAGAAAGCGCGGTTTTCTTGTATCCGGCGGTGAGATCAACACGGAACGAACCGCTACAATGCTTTTGGATGAATTTCGCGGCGGTGTGATCGGACGCATCAGTTTGGAATTGCCGGAAGGAGGTAACAATGCCATCGTTTGAAATTGAAACTCAAATGCAAGCGCGAGGATATACAGTCGTTTGCGGCTGTGATGAAGCGGGGCGCGGTCCACTTTGCGGACCGGTTGTTGCGGCGGCCGTTATTCTTCCTCTCGGACTTTCCATTGATGGACTCGATGATTCCAAAAAGCTTACCGAGAAGAAACGAGAAGCACTATTCGATATAATCACCGAAAAAGCGTTGGCATACGGTATAGCCGAGGCATCGCCGGAAGAGATCGATTCTATCAATATATTAAATGCTTCTATGCTGGCTATGCAAAGAGCCATCGATATGCTTTCTGTTCGTCCCGATTGTGCACTGATTGACGGTAATTGCAACCGCGGATTTTCTCTGCCCGCCTTCCCGATCGTGAAGGGAGACAGCAAATCTATGTCCATTGCTGCGGCTTCTGTTTTGGCAAAGGTAACGCGTGACCGAATGTGCGTTGCGCTTGATGCCGCCTATCCTATGTACGGCATTGCAAAGCATAAGGGGTATCCGACGAAGGATCATATGGATGCGGTACGGCTTCATGGACCATCGCCGATATATAGAAAAAGTTTTTTAAAATTTCTTGATAAATGAATATTTTAAAGATTTTAACCCCTCGCCGTCAACTTGGAAATTACGGCGAAACGACCGCAGCTCGATATCTTCGCCGTAAAGGATATCGGATACTTGAACGCAATTATGTTGGCAAATGGGGCGAGATAGATATAATAGCTCGAAAAAAGCACACTCTCTGCTTCGTTGAGGTTAAAACGAGAAGCATAGGAGCGGAAGAAGGCTTTGAGGCACGTCCTGCTGCATCTGTAAATCCGGAAAAGCAACGACGACTGATACGTGTTGCCAACGAATACGCACGTCGCACACACAAAGAAATCGGATGCATGATGCGTATGGATATAATTGAAATCTATACGGAAAAAAATCAAAAAAACAAAATCAAGGTACATAAGCTTGTTCATATTGAAAACGCATTCGATATGAATTCAGCATATAAAACGCATTGAGATATTTGGAAAGGATAATTATGAATTACGTAAGCACAAGAGGTTTTGCTGAAAATAATGTAAGCTCCGCAGAGGCGATCAAGCGAGGTCTTGCGCCCGACGGAGGATTATATATGCCGGAAACGATGCCTAAATTCGGGGCAGAATTTATAAAATCTCTTATTCCGCTCTCTTATGCAGAGCGTTCCTCTGCCGTTTTGTCTGCTTTTTTGACGGACTACACCAAGGAGGAGCTTTTGACAGATGCAGCTCTTGCATATGCTGAGGAGAAATTCGGCCCATCACCTGCGCCCGTTTCTTCTCTTCACGATATGCACGTGCTCGAGCTCTGGCACGGCCCGACCTGCGCCTTCAAGGATATGGCGCTTCAGCTCATGCCACGTCTTTTTACCCGCGCGCTCAAAAAGTGTGGCGAGGATAAAACGGCACTTATTTTGGTTGCGACTTCGGGTGATACCGGAAAAGCGGCCATGGAAGGCTATCGAGATATTCCCGGAACGAAGATCCAGGTGTTCTTCCCCACGGATGGCGTTAGCCGTGTTCAGAAGCTGCAGATGCAGACCGGCGAAGGAGAAAATGTTTCCGTAATGGCCATTCGCGGCAATTTTGATGATGCGCAAACCGGTGTTAAGAGGATCTTTTCCGATGCTTCGATCCGCGAGGAGCTTGCGAAAAACAATATTTTTCTTTCCAGCGCGAACTCCATCAACTGGGGGCGTCTCGTTCCGCAGGTTGCGTATTATGTATCCGCTTATTGTGATATGGTTGCAAGCGGTGCAATCCGGATGGGTGAGGAGATCGACATTACGGTTCCTACGGGAAATTTCGGTAATATTTTTGCCGCCTATATCGCAAAGCTCTGCGGTCTTCCCTTCCATCATCTTGTGTGCGCCTCCAATCGCAATAACGTTCTTACGGATTTTCTTGCAAACGGCGTTTATGATCGCAATCGCCCCTTTATGCCGTCTATCTCGCCTTCTATGGACATTTTGATCTCCTCAAATCTTGAGAGACTTTTATATCTTGTCTGCGGTGCGGATAGAACGGCAAACTATATGAAAGCACTTTCGGAGAACGGATCGTACAAGCTTACCGACGCGGATTTTGCGAAGATCAAGGAAACCTTTGTCGGCTATTATACCACAGAGGAGCAGACGAAGGAAACGATCCGCCTTATCTTCCAAAAAGAAAACTACCTTATAGATACTCATACTGCTGTAGCAGCACATGCTGCCGCGCAATATAAGAGCATCTATAAGGCAGAGAGAAAAATGCTGACGGTTTCCACCGCTTCGCCTTATAAATTCGCCAAGGACGTATTGAATGCCTTAGATCCCTCCAAGGATATTGACGGCCTTGAAGCTTTGGAGGCGCTCAGATCCGCAACCGCAACCGAGATCCCTGCGCCGCTTTCCGGCCTTGATCGTAAATCTGTTCGCTTCAGCACGATCATCGACAAGGACGAGATGGCAGATGCGGTCATGAAATTCGCTGCGAATTAATAAGTTTTGGGCTTGAAGGTGGCACAAACTGTGTCAGAGGAGCAATCTGCATCGGCGGGGCCGACCGTGATCTGCTTTGCGCAACACGCACTGTGACCGTTATTATATGCACAATGTGCGGCATCGCAAACGATGCCCTTGATGCATTTTCCGGTCTCACATTCGGTAGAATACTTTTTGTCTTCCATCTTTAATCTCTTTTCTGCAAACCTTTTGTTTGCGATTCTATTTTGCCTCCATTACGCAGCAATTATTCATTTTTTGGAGAAAACAAAAATGTCATTATTTACCATTTCCGACCTTCATCTTTCAACGCTTGCTGCAACGAATAAATCGATGGAGATTTTTGGAAAACGCTGGGAAAATTATATGCAGAGACTGGAAAAAAACTGGCGCTCTGTTGTTTCTGATACCGATACCGTGGTTGTTCCCGGCGATACTTCCTGGGCGATCGATCTGGATGAGGCGCTCATGGATCTTAAATTTTTGGATGCTCTGCCCGGCAAAAAAATTCTCGGAAAGGGCAACCATGATTTCTGGTGGTCCAC
Organism: Clostridia bacterium; assembly: GCA_017938205.1. Classification (GTDB taxonomy): domain Bacteria; phylum Bacillota; class Clostridia; order Oscillospirales; family CAG-272; genus UBA1740. The sequence goes on along the minus strand of JAGBCA010000004.1, from coordinate 3,970 downwards.
GATGTCAAAGCACAGACAGTTTTTTGATAAACATGGGATCCGTACCATTTCGTTTCTTTATAACAACGCGCACGAAACCGAGAAATATATTATTGCCGGTACGCGTGGCTGGTATTTGGAGGCAGATGCGATGAAGACCGTCACGCCGGCGGATTTTGAGAAAATCATTGCAAGAGAAACGGGGCGTTTAAGGACGAGCCTTTCCGAGGCGGTTCGTCTTAAGACTCATGCCCCCGATAAGGAGATTCTTGTATTCTTGCACTTCCCTCCTGTGTGGAACGATAAACGTACGCCGGGAATCTACGAGCTTTTAAAGGAATATGAGATAAAAGAGGTGTTTTTCGGTCATATCCACGGTGGGTATGTACTCCCCAAGGATTTCGACTATGACGGCATTTCTTTTCACTTGATTTCGGCAGATTATTTGGATTTTCTTCCCAAAATTGTTTGAAAAATCAAATTTGTTGCAAAATTCAACTTTTTATCTGTGCTTTAGGGCTTGACAAAACATTTCTTTTATTGTATAATTAAATGGTTTTATTAGACAAATAATTAAATAATATATTTTCCGGAGGAAAAACAATGAGCCTTTTGAAAAAGGAGTTAACCGAAAAGTCCGGCTTTACGATGGAGTTTTCCGTTAGCAAGGAAGCTTTTGACAAAGCAGAAATGGACGCATACAAGAAAGCCGTTAAGAATATGAATATTCCCGGCTTCAGAAAGGGCAAGGCACCCAAGTACATCGTTGAGAAGCTTTATGGCAAGGGTATCTTCTTTGAGGATGCAATCAACGCTTGCCTTCCCGAGGCATTTGAGGAGGCAGTTAAGGAAAGCGGACTTTCCATCGTTGGCACTCCTAAGTTTGACATCGTTTCCACCGAGGGGGATATTGTCCTGAAGGCGGAGGGCTTCGTTAAGCCGGAGATGGATCTCAAGGAGTATAAGGGACTCAAGGCAAAGAAAAAGGTTGCCAGAGTGACCAAGAAGGAAGTGGACGAAGAGGTAGAGCGTGCTCGCAAGAGAAACGCAAGAACCATTGAGATCACCGACAGAGCTGCAAAGAAGAACGATATCGTAAACATCAATTATGAGGGCTTTATCGATGGCGTTGCCTTTGAGGGCGGTAAGGGCGAGAACCACGATCTGACGCTTGGTTCCGGTTCCTTCATTCCCGGCTTTGAAGATCAGATCGTTGGAAAGAACATCGGCGATGCGTTCGACGTTGTAGTTACCTTCCCTGAGGATTATCATGCAAAGGAGCTTGCCGGTAAGGAGGCTACCTTTAAGACGGTTCTCAACAGCATTAAGTTTGAGGAGCTCCCTGCTCTGGATGATGAGTTCGCGAAGGATGTTTCCGAATTTGATACGCTGGATGAATATAAAGCCGACATTAAGGATAAAATGGTTAAGAGAAACGAAAAGAAGGCTGAGAGCGATTTTGAAAACGCATTGGCCGAGGCTCTTATTAAGAATCTCATCGGCGAAATTCCCGAGCCTATGTTTGAGGCTGAAACCGAGAACTATGTGCGCGACTATGACAACAGACTGAAGATGCAGGGACTTGATCTCTCCACCTATCTTAAATACACCGGTATGACGCTGGATGCGCTTCGTGCGGAAATGCGTCCTCAGGCTGAAAAGCAGGTTAAGGTTCGCCTTGCGCTTGAGACGATCGTTAAGAAGGAAGGCATTACCGTTACCGATGAAGAGGTAGAGGCTGAGTACAAGAGAATTGCAGAGGCTTATAATGTTCCCGAAGAGAACGTAAAGACGATGGTGGCCGCTGAGGATATCAAGGCCGATCTTTGCGTTGCGGCTGCAATGAAGTTTGTTAAGGACAACGCCGTTACCGAGTAAACCAAAGGTGTTTTGCAGCCGAGGGTCAGAGTTTCTTGACTTTCGGCTGCTTTTTATAATTTAATAAAGGAGATACTTATATGGCACTTGTACCTGTTGTTGTGGAGCAGACCTCGCGCGGTGAACGCTCCTACGATATTTATTCCCGACTTTTAAATGACCGAATTATTTTTCTTGCCGATGAAGTAAATGACACCACCGCTTCCCTGGTCGTTGCACAGATGCTGTATCTTGAAGCGCAGGATCCGGATAAGGACGTTTATTTTTACATCAATAGCCCCGGCGGCTCGATTTCCGCAGGCATGGCGATCTACGATACTATGAACTATATCAAGTGCGATGTTTCTACGATTTGCATTGGTATGGCTGCTTCTATGGGCGCATTCCTTCTTTCCAGCGGTGCAAAGGGCAAGAGATTTGCTCTTCCCAACGCAGAGGTGATGATCCATCAGCCTCTCGGTGGAATGCAGGGGCAGGCATCGGATATCAAGATCCATGCAGATCATATTCTCCGCATTCGTGAAAAGCTGAATACCCTTCTCGCCGAGCAGACCGGAAAGCCGCTTGAAACCATTCAAAAAGATACCGAGCGGGATAATTTTATGTCTGCTGCAGAGGCGATGGAATACGGACTAATCGATAAAGTAATTACAAAAAAGGACTTGAAGTAAGACATGGCAGATAAAAAAAGCGTAGTGCGCAGCTGCTCTTTTTGCGGCAGAAGCGAGACAGAGGCTGCGGCCTTGATCCCCGGAAAAGACGGTACTTGCTTTATTTGCGACAGCTGTATTGGCGTTTGTGCGGATTTTATTGACGAGCATTTGCTTCCACTAAGCGAGGATAATGAAGAGATGAGCTTTGAATCTCTTCCTAAGCCTGAAGAAATTAAAGCCATGCTCGATGAATACGTTATCGGACAGGATGGAGCAAAGCTTGCACTCGCCGTTGCCGTTTACAATCATTACAAGCGCATTTTTCTTCTTCCCGAAAACGGAAAGAAAAACAAAAAATCAAGACAAAAATCCGAGCAGACCGAGGATGAAGTGGAAATTCAAAAATCCAATGTTCTTCTTCTCGGCCCCACCGGTGTTGGTAAGACCTATATCGCGCAAACGCTTGCAAAGAGCTTTAAGGTTCCCTTTGCTATTGCGGATGCAACCACCCTGACCGAAGCCGGCTACGTTGGCGAGGACGTTGAAAATATTCTTTTACGTCTGATCCAGGCTGCAGATTATGACGTGGCACTTGCCGAGCGCGGTATAATTTATATTGATGAGATCGATAAGATCTCTCGCAAGGGTGAAAACCGTTCTATTACGAGAGACGTTTCCGGAGAAGGCGTTCAGCAGGCACTTCTCAAGATTCTGGAGGGGACTGTAGCAAACGTACCTCCGCAGGGCGGGCGTAAGCATCCGAATCAAGAGTTTATCCAGATCGATACAAAAAATATACTTTTTATTTGCGGCGGTGCATTTGACGGTATCGAAGAGATCATCGAACAACGCAAAGGAAATCAGATCATTGGTTTTGCCACCGAAAAAGAAACGAAAAAGGAGCGCGTTGAAAAGGGAGTATACAAGGACGTTACCGCACATGATGTTGTAAAATACGGTATCATCCCCGAGCTTGTTGGACGTTTGCCTGTGATCGTTGCGCTGGATAATCTTGATGAGGATGCGCTTGTTCGCATACTCAAAGAGCCCAAAAACGCGCTCTATAAGCAGTATCAAAAGCTCTTCTCTATGGACGGAATGTCTCTTTCGTTTGAAGACGGTGCTCTGCGCGCAATTGCACACGAAGCAATTGAGCGAAAGATAGGCGCAAGAGGACTTCGTTCTATTATTGAAGAGGTTATGCTGCAGCCGATGTACTCGCTTCCCTCCCGAACGGATGTTTCCGAGGTGATCATCACTGAAGGCTTTGTAAAAAAGCAAGAAGAACTAAAGCTTGTATTAAAGGCATAAAAGAATACATGGGGCTGTCGCATTTAGGGATAACCGAATAAAAAACGAGTGGAGACATTGAAATAGTGCCTCCACTTTTGTTATATAGGTATTTAAATGGTATCGAGGTTGAAAACCTACGGTTTTCTCCGTTTGACTTCGTTTTTTCT
>JAGBCA010000022.1 GCA_017938205.1 Clostridia bacterium | reverse complement strand
TTTTCTATTTCCGTTTTCGAGGCTCGACGTACTTTTGTACGCCTCACGCCTCGAAGAACGAAAATTTTCGCGTGGGATCCCCCTATCCCCTTAACGCATTCGAGGGTAGCTCAAGTTTTTAAAGCTTGAGCTACCCTCTTTTAAAGTTAAAATGTAAATAATTATTTTCAAAAACTCATTTATTCTGCGTTATTTTGCGGTGGATGGCATTCATCCTTTCATCCAAAGCGTAGGCAAGCTCGGCGCACTCCAAAAGCTCGGCGGAAAGACCTTCGGTTATATCAATCTCCTTTTTATAGCTCATCTGATGCTCAAGGCTTGCCCATATATCCATTGCGATCGTGCGCAGCTGGATCTCCACCTGCATCTCTCTTTTTTCGTTTGCAAGAAAGATCGGGATGGAAACGATCAGATGCAGGCTTCTGTAGCCGTTTTTCTTTGGGGATCGAATGTAATCCTTTTTCTCGATCAGCGTGACGTCATCCTGCGCAAGAAGCGCATTTGAAAGCGCATACACATCCTCAACGAAGGAGCAGATCACGCGCACGCCCGCGATGTCATGCAGATTTTTTTCAATGGTGGCAACCTGCATCTCAAGACCGAGGCGCTGAAGCTTTTCGCGGATGCTGATCGGACTTTTCAGCCTTGTTTTCACGGTCTGGATCGGATTGCGATCGTGCTCCAAGGAGTAATGCTCGTTGAGAACCTTGAATTTTGTTTCAATTTCCATCATCGCGCAGCGATAATAGGTCATAAGCTTGATAAAGCCGCGGGATTTTTGCAATACGGCATCTAAGGTTTCCGTTTCGAAAAACGATAACGGCTCGTTTTCTTTTCTTTCCATGCGAGCGGCCTCCTTTCTTTTTTATTATTATAGCATGAAAAAACGCACTGCGTGTGAACAAAGATGCGGGAAAAAGAAAAAAATCACCTGTTAAGCAAGTGATTTTTTTCGGTTGTATTTTGATCAGTCGATCACTCTTACGCGGATCATGTCGGGAATCGCGTTCAGAACTGCCACGGCGGCATCCGAAACCTTCACGCCGCTTTCAATGATCGTGTATGCGAAATCGCCCTTTGCGCTGTTGGAGAGGTTCTCAATGTTGATACCCTCGGCGGAGAGGATCGCGGTGATCTTCGAAAGCATACCCGAAACGTTGCGGTGGCAAAGGCAGATACGGCTTGCGCCGGTGTGCGGAATGGAAACGGAGGGGTAGTTCACGGAGTTGTGGATGTTACCCGTGGTGAGATATTCAACGAGGGACTGTGCAGCCATGATCGCGCAGTTATCCTCGCTCTCCTCGGTGGATGCGCCCAGGTGAGGAATGTTCACGGTGTGGGGCAGATTCACGGTCTCGGGAATCGGGAAGTCCGTGATATAGGCGGCAACCTTACCGCTCTCCAGCGCTTCCTTGATGTCGGCAGTGTTCACAAGATCGGCTCTTGCGAGGTTGATGATACGAACGCCGTCCTTCATCTTCGCGATCGTTTCCTTGTTGATCATGCCCTTCGTGGTGGGCGTGGAGGGAACGTGCAGGGTGATGTAATCTGCGGTGGCATAGATGTCATCGTAGCTTTCAGCCTTATGAACGGCGCGGGAGAGGCTCCAGGCCGCACCAACCGTCAGATAGGGGTCACAGCCCACGACCTGCATACCGAGCGAATGCGCCACGTTTGCCACAAGACCGCCGATCGCACCGAGACCGATAACGCCAAGCGTTTTGCCGAACACCTCGCAGCCTGCAAACTGCGCCTTGTTCTTTTCCACGCTCTTGGCAAGATTCTCGTCTGCCGCATTGGCCTTTACCCACTCAATACCGCCAACGATGTCACGGGATGCAAGCATCAGCGCGGCAACCGCCAGCTCTTTTACGCCGTTTGCGTTTGCACCGGGGGTGTTGAAAACAACCACGCCGGCCTCGGCACAGGTGTCAAGGGGAATGTTGTTCACGCCGGCACCGGCTCTTGCGATCGCAAGAAGCGAGGCGGGAATCTGCATCTCGTGCAGGGATGCGGAGCGCACCATCATAGCGGTAGGCTCGTCAAACTGCTCGCCGATGGCAAACTGCGTTTTATCAAAAACGTTCGTGCCGACCTTGGCGATCTTATTCATAAGTTGAATGTTATACATGATTGTTCTCCTGTTCTTTCGGAAAAAGGATTATGCATCCAGCTTCGGGTTTTCGGAAGCAAACTTCTTCATGAAGGCAACCAGCGCCTCAACACCCTCGTAGGGCATAGCGTTGTAGATAGATGCGCGCATACCGCCAACCGAACGGTGGCCCTTCAGGTTCTTGAGGCCTGCGGCAGAGGCTTCCTTCGCAAACTTCTTGTCAAGCTCGGCATCGCCGGTAACGAACACAACGTTCATCATCGAGCGGCACTTCTTGTCAACGGGTGCGGTATAGTAGCTCTGGTTATCAAGATAATCGTAAAGAAGGCTTGCCTTCTTCTCGTTGCGGCGCTTCATTTCCTCAAGGCCACCGATGGAGAGGATCCATTCAAACACGAGCTTCGCCATGTAGATCGCAAAGCAGGGAGGCGTGTTATACATGGAGTTGTTTTCCACCATCTCCTTGTAGTCGAGCATGGCGGGGGTATCGGGACGCGCGTTGCCAACCAGATCCTCGCGCACGATCACGAGCGTCAGACCTGCGGGTGCAACGTTCTTCTGCGCGCCTGCATAGATCAGAGCGAACTTCGAAACGTCGATCGGCTCGGAAATGATGCAGGAGGACATATCCGCAACGAGGGGAATGTTGCCCGTGTCGGGGATATAGTGGAACTTCGTGCCGTAGATCGTGTTATTGAAGCACATATGCACGTAGTCTGCATCGGGACGGAAGTCACTGCGCTTGGTCTCCGGAACGGTGGAGAAGGTGGGGGTTGCGCCTGCGGAAGATGCCGCAATGGCAATATCGCCGTACTTCTTTGCTTCCAGGTAGGCCTTCTTGGAGAACTGGCCGGAAACGATATAGTCCGCGCACTTATGCTCGGAGAGCAGGTTCAGCGGCACGGAGGCAAACTGCGTGGATGCACCGCCCTGCAGGAAAAGGATCTTGTAATTCTGGGGAACGTCCAAAAGCTTGCGGAGTGCAGCCTCTGCATCGTTCAGAATTGCCTCAAACTCGGGGGTGCGGTGGCTCATTTCCATTACGGACATACCGCAATCTCCGTAGCAAAGCAGCTCGGCCTGCGCCTTTTCGAGAACCTCCAAGGGAAGCATAGAGGGACCTGCGGAGAAGTTATATACTCTTTTCATTTTTCTATCCTTTCTAATGTGGCGCATCTCGCTCGGGAGCGCGATGCGTATTTTATTTACCTTTTATTATACTCCTATCAAATCTTTTTGTCAACGAAAATAAAAAGTTTTTTGTGAAAAAAATGACGAATATTTTCAAATGGCAATGACATATTTTTATCGTTTTTCCAAATTCTCAAAAAAGAAAAAGTTTTTTTGAAAAAAATCTTGACAAATGGGGAAGTATATGATATAATACTTCAGCGAGGTTTGAGGTCTCACTCAATCGCATCACATGGCGGAATAGCTCAGTTGGCAAGAGCGTCCGGTTCATACCCGGCAGGTCGTTGGTTCAAATCCGACTTCCGCTACCATATGATGGCGCGTTGGTCAAGCGGTTAAGACACGGCCCTTTCACGGCTGTAACATGGGTTCGATTCCCGTACGCGTCACCAGCGATAAACAAGCACCACGAAACGTGGTGCTTTTTTATCGCTTGCGCCACGTACGCTTTCGAACCCACTCGGGGTGCTTCGCGCCCCGAATCTGGTTCGAACAATAGCCTCGCCGCTTCCGTGTCGGAAGCCTTTCAGGGCGAGGCGTCTACCCGTACGCGTCACGCCTCCTATCGGGTTCGCATACCC
>JAGBCA010000021.1 GCA_017938205.1 Clostridia bacterium | reverse complement strand
TGCTTTGTTGCGACTTTGTCGCAACGCGTGCAGAGCAATCTTCGCATTTGCACTGATGAGCAAGCTCCTCGATGCAAATTGCTTGATTATAGAAAAAACGAATTCAAACGGAGAAAACCGTAGGTTTTCAACCTCGATACCGTTTAAATACCTATATAACAAAAGTGGAGGCACTATTTCAATGTCTCCACTCGTTTTTTATTCGGTTATCCCTAAATGCGACAGCCCCTTCGCTCTTTTTTTCGTTTATGCTTACATGGAGCAGTCCCTTTTTGTTGGTTTAAATTTTCTCAATTTGGATGGCTGCGCGCTCGGTCAAGAGCATCGGATAATTTGCCAAGGGTAAGCCTCGATAGGCAAAAAGGCCTTGAACGGCCTCGCCCTCGCAAAGCGCAAATACCTCGCCCGTCAGAAGATCCGCAAGCACCGGCTCGCATAGAGGCTGTGAGAGATACGCCGATACGGCCGCCTCGCGGCGGCATTGTTCGGTGGGGGCGGAGGGGAGATAATAAAGGTGCATCGGGCATCCGTTTTTTTCAAAGGAAAGGCGAACGGTTGCCGCCGTCTCGCAGGGATCGTCCACCGTGCTTTCAACGGTAAAATAGGCTTCCTTTTTCTTAACGTCACCCGAAAAAACCGAGACGGTGTGCCGCAGGGCCTCATAGGAGGGCTTCGGCGTATACACAAGACCGTTTAAAATACCGTTTGCTTGCGCACGCGGCAGGATCTGCGTGGCGGTTTCATAGGGCTTTTCCCATATATCCGCGATCATGAAGAAGGACGAGAGCGCGACCTCCGCGTAGTGATCCAAGGCAAAACGGCGCAAAAGCCAAACCGCTTGGGCGCGAGGATCGTCAAAGCCGTTTTTATAGAGCCAATGCCCCTTCGGCGCCCAGGAGGGCTGTCCCGCCTCGCCCTGGATCAATTCGGTTTTTTCAAAGCCTGCCGCATCCAGAAGGCGGCGCAGGTGCTTTACGTTATCAAGATACGGCCGCCCCTGCCCGAAGGAGATCTCCGGATATTTGGAGTGGGCGTGGAAGGCGAAATAGTCCATCTGCATTCCGTGCATCGCACAGAGCATCCCTTGGATAAAGCCAAAGTCAAAGCCCGAGGCCACCGTAGCGGCAAATTTTGCATCGGGGATATGCTTTCGGATCTCTTCGGAGGTGATGCGAAAGAGCGCGGCATATTCTTTGGGATCGGGCGCCTCGGGATACCAGAAATGATCGGCCTCAGGCTCGTTCCAGATCTCGAACAGCTGCACGCGCCCCGCAAAATGGGCGGCAAGCGCGGATACGTATTTTTTCCAAGCCGCAAGGCATTCCTCACCGAAGAAGAGCGGCACGCAGCCGACACCCGTTTTGTTGGGGATATTTTTCATATAAAGCGGATTGCCGTAGCCGACGTTCATCCAGACCTCAATACCGCGGCCGCACAGATTGTCTACCACCGTGTCGAGCCAGGAAAAATCATACACGCCACGTTCCTTTTCGCATCTTGCCCAGCCCGTTTGGCATCTGGCGTATTTAACGCCCGTTTTCGCCAACGGATCGTAGCAGGGCTCGGGCTTAAAAAGCTCACGGTCGAGGCATTCAAAGCCGATGCTGATGCGAGAAGTCTTTATTTCTTTTGAGGAAAAGTGCTTGAGCGTTCCGATCTTCTTCATTTCCCCATCTCCTTTCGGCCGAGAGCGTTTTTCAGCACGCGCACGATATTTTCCGCCATTACCCACATACCGAAATCTCCGGGATGCACGCCGTCGGCACAGGCCATCCCCGCCTCGTAGGGGGCAAACATTTCCTTACCGTCAAGGAGATAAATATTGCGGTCGCCCGCCGCCTCTGCTCGGCGGTAGGTTTCATAGATGATCCTTCTGCGGCGGTCATTATCCGCATTGTCACTATAAGCCAAGAGGATCGGCTTCGTGATCAGCAGAATGGGCGTATCGGGATGGGATGCGCGGATCGTTTGATAGAGCGGAAAATGGGTGGCTTCAAGATGCTCGGCGCTCGGCGCGTTATAATCGTAATCGCAAACGAAGGCCGAGAAGGAAAGGCTTGCAATATAGTCTGCCATCGCTTTCTCCCCCAGCGCACCGCTGGCAAAGCCGAGATTTATAAAATCGGCATCCAAGCGGCGCTCCACGATGGCGGAATACGCATTGCCCGGACGGGATGCGGAGGCCCCCTGCGTGATGGACGAGCCGTAGTACAGTATGGGCACGGAGTGCGTATACGGCGCGGCCGCTTCCAGCGTTGCCCCCTCTTCTATACCGATATACATACTGTCAAGATCGTTATACAGCGGCATATAGATCTCCACCTCGTGCTCTCCCTCTCCGAGATGCATACACTTTTCATATCCATCCGTCATGTCGATCGGAGGATAGAGAGCGGTGTGGAAGGTGAAAACGCCGTCCTTTCTGAGGTAAATATCAAAGCCCATAGATGCCTGCGCCGTGAGAATGCTGCGGGGCGTGAGGCGCGGATATTCCGCCTTGATCGCAAGTTTTTTGGAATCGGTTTTAAAGCGAACTCTGCCGCCCGCAGGATTGGTATGCAGATGGCGCACGCGGTCGTTGACGGTTTCTGCCACCGCCGTCGGCATACGCTTGAAGGTTTGCTCCGTTCTGTAATTATATAGTCCGAAAACGGAAATATTTCCGTTTTCTCTCACGTTGTGATACACGATCCCCTTCGGCACGGCATAGCTTTCGCTACTTTTATAAAAATGCTTTGTGACTTCCATCCTTTATTCCTCCGCGTTGATGAGTGCTCCTTCGAGAACGGTTTGACAGTAGCTGCAGCTCTCGCAGTTTTTGTTACACCGAACGGTTCTCTCCCAAAAATCGACGGGCAAGCGGGATCGATCGATCACGTAAGGGGCGAAGGCAGGGCTGAAGCCCGGCTCAAAAAGATCGAGAAGATTGCCATAGTATCGCCGCCTTGCGTAGGCATCGATGACCATGCCGGGAAGCGCATGGGCGCGCGTGGCAAGCTTCACCGTATCCACAAGCCCCTCGTATCGGTCAATGTCCTCGGGTAGGATCCAGGTGTTCTGCAAAACCGAGGGAAAGTTTTTCGGATCCTTCAGATAATTCCAGCAGGCATAAGGCAGAAGCTTTATGTTTTTCTGCTTTGCGATCTCTGCCTCGTGCGCCACCATATTGTCGTGAAAGATCTGCCCCGAGCAATCCCGCATACATCCGCTGTTGGCAAGCAGGATCAGCTTTTTGCCCGCGGCCCTTGCATAGTCACGCATGGCAGAGAGCCTTGGAAGATCGCGGTTGCATTCCTTTGCCACGCAAAAGCTGTCGAAAAGATGCTCCATGTATTGCATTCCCTTGACACTGCCGATCCGCATATTCACCGAGGCGCGAAGCTCCATTTCGGGGTAGCTCTCGCGCAGGATCGTGGCGATCGCGGGCGAGGCGGTGGTCACCGTTTCGGGCAAAAGCCCCTCTCCCTCAAGATATTCGAGGATGGACAAAACGCGGCCGCGTAAAACCTCGCTCATGGCATCCTCGCCGTAGCAATTGGCGTTGAAGAGCAGATCCAGCTTCACCCCGAGGGCGCGGATCCTTTTCAGCTCGGAAACGAGCCTTGCCTGCAGGGAATAATCGCAATATCCGTCGTAGCCGCCGATGGCGGAACGGCCGCTTTTTTCGCCGATCCAGGCAAAATACACCTCTTCAATGGCGGACGAATAGGTCTTCACTATATCCGAAAAGCAAAACTTTTCGCTATCCTGATATCCAACCGACAGCTTCAGCATACGGTGTCTCTCCTTAGTCTGCTTCCTTATCGTGCTTTTTTGAAAGCTCGTTTTGTTCCTCGGTGGGCTTTTTGCCTACCTTGGACATTGCGCCGAGGGCGCTGACCGAGGTATTGCCGCCCTCCAGCGGCTCGTAATCCGACCAGTCCACGCTCCAGAGCGGCTGTCTTCTGAAGGGCTTCTTGAACTTATTCTTCAGAACGCCGCGCTTCTCCAGCGAGATCATGCAAGCGCGCGTGCAGCCCTTTGCGCCGCAAACGGCTTGCCCGGTGTTATACAGGTTTGCAGGCTTGAAATAGAAGGGAGAATGCGAGCCGGGCTTCACGTCGTCGCGTCCCTCCTGATAGGTTCCCTTTTCGCCCTCGGGACAGAGCTCGCCGCCGCGGAAGGCAATATCACAGGCATCGCAGTTCAGCTCGCCCCATTCCACCTCGTGTCCCGCAAGGGTGACCTTGACGGTCTTGGTTGGGCTGATGGCATGGCCGGGGCACTCGCGCACGCAGGCCATACATTTGTTGCAAAGCTTGGGGCCATCGTAAATGGGATCGGGCTCAAGCTCCATCTCGGTCAGGATCACGCCGATGCGCACTCTGGGGCCGAATTCGGGCGTGAGAAGCATCTTGCTATAGCCGATCTCGCCAAGTCCTGCGAGGTAGGCACAGATGCGCAGATGCAGCATAATATCGGGCTGCGGCTTCACGCCATCCACGGATTTGGAGTAGCGCACGCGCTCGTTGCCGTCGTTGTCGATACCGCGCCAGTCGCTCTGGTGACCGATGGGAATGGCCTCGTAGCCCTCGTCCTCGATCACGCGGCACATATTGATCACCGTCATCGGTATGTAGTTGTAGGTCAGCGCACCGTAGCCCATAGCGGAATAGTTCGAGAAGAAGGTTCCCTCCTCGATGCCGCGCAGTGAGCCTCGCATCACGCGAAAGGCCATAACGATCATGCTCTTCGCTTCGGGCATAATAAAGCGCGGATCCATGTTCGGGGGTGCTCCCTCAAAGCGGTCTAATGGCGCAATGCCGCAGAGATCGGCACCGCAGCGATAGGCCAGTTCCTTGATCTGTTTTGCGTTCATAGTTTTCTCCTTTGTTTTTGGTTTACACACCCATTATACCATCTAAAAAGAACACAAACAATGTTGAAAACGAATATTTTTTAAGTAATTCGAACATTTTGCATTGACTTTTATCAAAGGAATTGATAAAATGAAAGCAGAGGTGATTTTATATGAATGAAGAATTGAATTATACGATCAGGGATATACGCGCCGTGCAGTACGTGCCTTCCCTGATGCGCTTTCACAACAAAGGGCGATCGACCTGTGCATTCCTATACATTCTGGAGGGCGATTACTACTACAAAACGGCAGAGGGCAAAAAAGAAGCCCATAGGGGGGATACCGTATATCTTCCGATCCATTCGGAATACAGCTACGAGATCAAAAGCGAGCGTGTGGAATGCATCTACGTGGAATTTATCCTTGAAGCAGAGGTCGATGGGATAAAGCGCATCGAGCCGATCTGCCCGTCCCCCACGGTTCTGAAGCGGGACGGAAGCAGATCCGGGATGCAAGCGCTTTTTTTCGAGATCCTTTCGCATCTGCACACCGAAAGATTCGTTGCGCTGGCGGATCTATACTGGATGATCTCTCTGCTTTTGCGAGAGAGAACGCCGAACGATAGCACGCATCTTGGAAAAATCGCGCCCGCCGTGCAATACATCCGCGAAAATTATACGCAACGCATCTACGGCGCAGAGCTTGCAGAGCTTTGCGGCATATCCGAGGGGCATATGCGCCGCCTCTTTGCCGAGAAGCTCGGCCGCTCTCCTGTTGGCTATAAAAATGCGCTCGCGGCGCAGGCGGCCTGCACCCTTCTGCGTCTGGACGGTATGAACGTCAGCGAGGTGGCTGCCGCGCTCGGCTATCCCGATATTTATACCTTCAGCCAGGCCTTCAAAAAGGAAATCGGCGTATCTCCGAAGAAATACGCCGTGGGCGGATAAGCAAAGGGATCAGCCGAGAAGCATCGGCTCCGTGCCCTGATGGAGCTTGCGGAATTCCGAGGGGGAGATCTGCTTGTATTTTTTAAAGGTGCGGTGGAAATACGAGGGCGAGGAAAAGCCTGCCGCATAGGCGATCTCGGAGAGGCTCATTTCGGAAACGAGCATTTCCTCGCTCTTACACACTCTGACGAAATTGATAAAATCCCAAAGCGTTGTGCCCGTAGCGGCACGGAACACGCGGCAAAGATAGCTTTTATTCAGGCAAAGAATTGCCGCGCAGGATTCAAGCGTAATCTCCTCGGCAAAATGCCCGTCTATGTATTCGAAAAGCGGCACGAGCTTCTGAAGCTGCCCGAAGTCGAAGGCGGCGCGCTCGTCCGGCAAAAGGCCGCGGCGCTGAAGGATCGACATAATATAGAAGATGTCTGCCGTCACACGGTAGTCCCCCGCCGCGCCCGCCTCGGCCTCCTGCTCGATCATATCGATAAAATGCGACTTCAGATCCTCATAATCCTTATCCTCCGGATGAAAGACAAAAAACGGCTTCACCGTGCGGCCGAGAAGATAGGAAAGATAGCGAAAAGAGCCGCGGAAGGTAGACGGTACCTTGAACTGCACCATGTGCTGCACGGTTCCGTCCTCGAGAAACTGCGTTGCGTGCGGCACGCGGCTATTGAAGAAGATAATATCTCCGTTCTGCGTGATCTGCTCGCAATCCTCAAGAACGTTATTCATCCTTCCCTTTTCCACGTAAAGGAACTCAAGCTCGGGATGCAAATGCAGATATGAGCCGACCTTTCCTCTCGCGCGCGGCAAACCCCAAACACACTTCGCCGGGCGGTTTGGATTTTTATATATGATGGTCTCGTTTTTCATTTTTTCTCCAAAAGGTAAATATTGTGCAAGAAAAAGCCAATTTATTGCTTGCGAAAGGTAAATTTTTGTGTTACTATAAATATAGCACAGTTCTTTTGAAAAATCAACCCCAAATTAAGGAGGATATGAAAATGGCAAAGGTTTCTGATCTGGATGCTTTCAAGTTTGATCAGTCCAAGCAGGTCATCGACACGACGAAAAAGGTAAGAATCGGTATCATCGGTACAGGATGGATCGCCGGCTCTCATATAAAAAAATATCTCGAGATGCCTGACGTGGAGATCGTTGGCGGCGCAGACCTCATTGAAGGAAAGGCCGAGGCTTTCTTCAAAGAATACGGTGTCGAGAACGTGCAGTGCTTCCGCTCTCACAAGGAATTGATCGATGCGGGCATTTGCGATGCCGTCAGCGTTTGTACCTACAACGCAACGCACGCAGAGTGCACCATCTACGCATTGGAGCACGGCGTTCACGTGCTTCTTGAGAAGCCTATGTGCGTAACGCTTGACGAGGCGGTTGCCATCTGCAAGGCGGAAAAGGCATCCGGCAAGGTGCTTTCCATCGGCTTCCAGCCTCGCTTTGATGCGAATATGCAGATGGTGAAGAAGATCGTTGAATCCGGCGTTCTCGGCAAGATCTATTACATTCAGACCGGTGGCGGCCGCCGTCACGGTATTCCCACTCCGTTCGGCACGACCTTCATTGAGAAGGACAAGGGCGCGATCGGCGCACTGGGCGACATCGGCTGCTATTCTCTCGATATGGTTCTCAACGCGATCGGCTATCCGAAGCCTCTGACCGTTTCGGGCTACGTTTCCGACTTCTTCGGCAAGGATCCCGATTACTTCGTTTCCGAGGGTAAGCCCGCAGAGTATGCGAACATCTTCGGCGTTGACGATTTCGGCGCGGCCTTCATCCGCATGGAGGGCGGCATCGTGATCGACTTCCGTATCGCTTGGGCAATGCATCTTGACACCCCCGGTGACACCATCATCATGGGTACGAAGGGCAGCCTTCGCATTCCCTCCACCGAGTGCTGGAACGGCTCGATCGGCGGTCCTCTCAAGCTCTATCAGAGAGTGGCCGGCAAGGACGTGATCACCGAGTTCCCGATGGCGGCCCCCAACAAGTTTGACAACTTCTATCTGAAGATCCGCTCCTTCCTGGATGCGGTGAAGAACGGTGGCGCCGCTCCCGTTCCCTCTTCGCAGATCATCATCAACCAGGCACTGATCGATGCGATCAACACCTCCTCCAAGCTCGGCCGCGAGGTTGAGGTCAACATTCCCGAAATTTAAGGAGATATATACATGAAAAAGTTCAAGATCGGCCTCCAGCTTTACAGTGTCAGAGATGCGATCGAGAAGGATCTCGTCGGCACGCTGAAGGCTGTGAAGGCGATGGGCTACGACTATATTGAGTCCGCGGGTGCAGGCTTCTACGGCCTCGGAGCTGATGAGGCAAAGGCGCTGCTTGAAGAGATCGGACTGACGCTGATCTCCGTGCATTCGAAAGATACATCGGACGAGGTGCTTTCGCTCTATCAGACGCTCGGCGTGAAGAATTACACCATTCCCTACTACGCCGCACAGGATTTCAAGGACAACTGGGAGGGCACGCTTGCTTACTTCAAGGAAACCTCCGAAAAGGTAGCAAAGTACGGCATGCGCCTGTTTTATCACAACCACGATTTCGAATTTGAGCAGATGGGTGACAAGAAGATCATCGATAAGATCTACACCGAGCTCCCCGAGGGCGTGATCGCGCCGCAGTTTGACGTTTGCTGGGTGACCTACGGCGGCTCCGAACCCGCAGAATACATCCGCAAATACGCCCACAAGAATATGACGATGGCGCATCTTAAGGATTTCACCTGCCAGGGTGCTGTGAAGGGCGCGGTCTACGAGCTGATCGAGGGCGGCCAGGTGAAGAAATCGAAGGAAGAAAACCTCTTCCGCTTCCGTCCCGTCGGCCAGGGCGTTGTTGACTTTGACAAGGTTCTTGCCGCCGCCGAGGATGCGGGCATTGACACTCTCATCGTGGAGCAGGATCAGTCCTACGAGATCTCCAGCCTTGAGGCCGTGAAGCAGAGCCGCGAGTATCTCAAAAAGACATACGGTCTGTAATTAGAAAGCTTCTGCGCGGCCTTCGCAGGCCGCGCATTTTACCACCCAAAGGCTATCGGGAAAAGGAGAAAAATTATGAAACTTGCAGTTATGTCACCCGTTCTGAACGGGCTTTCGCTTGAGGGCGCGATCGAATATCTTGCGAAGCAGGACGTGCATTCGATGGAGCTCGGCGTTGGCGGCTATCCCGGCAAGGCACTTTGCGATGCGGGAGACTATCTTGCGCATCCCGAAAAGATCGAGGCGCTGAAGGTGCTTCTTGAAAAATACGGTGTGGAGCTTTGCGCTCTTGCCGTGCACGGCAACCCCATCCATCCGAACAAGGAGATCGCGAAGAGCTTTGAAAGTGATTTTGACGATGTGGTGCTTCTTGCCGAGAAGCTCGGCGTTTCTACCCTGATCACCTTCTCCGGCTGTCCCGGTGACTGCGCGGAGAGCAAGAATCCCAACTGGGTGACCTGCGCATGGCCCGAGGACTACGCGAAGATCCTCGATTGGCAATGGAACGAGGTACTGATCCCCTACTGGAAAAACAAGGTGGAGTTCTGTAAAGCACACGGCGTGACGAAGGTTGCGCTGGAGCTGCACCCCGGCTTTATGTGCTACAATCCCACCACGCTTCTGCGCCTGCGCGAGGCGGTGGGTGACGTGATCGGCGCAAATCTCGATCCCTCACACCTCTTCTGGCAGGGCATCGAGATCACCGAGGCGATCAAGCTTCTCGGCAAGGCGGGCGCGATCCATCACTTTCATGCAAAGGACACGCGCATCGATCCTGCAAACGTGGCAACGCGCGGCGTGCTTGACACCGAGAGCCTTGCAAATCTGACCGACCGTTCTTGGATCTTCCGCACCGTTGGCTACGGTCACGATGCGAAGGTATGGAAGGATATTTTCAGCATTCTGCAAAGCGTTGGCTATGCGGGTGCGATCAGCATTGAGCACGAGGACGGCCTTATGAGCCCGCTGGAGGGACTTGAAAAGGCGATCGATTTTTTGAAGCCTATGATCATTAAGGAAAGTGCAGGTGCGATGTGGTGGGCGTAAGCGAAAAGATCTACACCCTCGGTATCATCGGCTACGGCGGTATGGCGGGCAACCACCGCAAGCAGCTGGAAAAGAAGAACGTGCGCGTACGCTTGAAGGGTATTTTTGATATTGACGAGAGCCGCCGCGCGGCCGCCGTGGAGCAGGGATATATCGCCTATGACTCCCTTGATGCGCTTCTTGCCGATCCCGAGCTTGACATCGTTCTGGTGGCAACGCCGAACGATTCGCACAAGGCGCTTGCGCTCCGCGTTTTGGATGCGGGCAAGCATCTGCTCTGCGAAAAGCCCGTGACGATGACCTCGGATGAGCTGATCGAGATCATGGAGAAGGCAAAGGAAAAGGGCCTGATCTTCACCGTGGACCAGAACCGCCGCGTGAACCGCGACTTTATTTCCATGTGCCGTGCCATTGAAGCGGGACACATCGGCAAGCCCTACGTGATCGAATCCCGCGTGGAGGGCTCACGCGGAATGCCCGAGGGATGGCGCACGAGCAAGGCACAGGGCGGCGGCATGCTCTTTGACTGGGGCGTGCATCTGATCGACCAAGTTATGTATTTTTGTAAAGAAAAGGTTACAGAAGTGTACTGCAAGATGTTCTCTGTCTACTATCCGGAGGTGGATGACAACTTCCGTTTGACGATGACTTTCGAGGGCGGACTTGTGGCACACATCGAGGTTTCGACCAACAATTTTCTGAAGCATCCGCGCTTCTACGTGCTTGGCACGGAGGGCACGATGGTGGTGGACGAATGGGTCGGCACGGGCAAGGTCGTGCGCGCGCTTTCCCGCGATGACAAGTGGGGCGTGGAGATCGCGCAAAACAAGGTTGGCCCCTCGAAAACGATGGCGCCGAGAGATCCTTCCACCGTAAAGGAGATCGCGCTTTCCGAGCCCGAAGGGATCGAAGACAACCTTGACCCCACCTACCGTCAGCTCGTGGATGCCATTGAGGGTGCGCCCCTCAAGATCCTGCCCGAGCAGGCGCTGCGCGTGGTTCGCGTAATGGAAGCGGCCTTCAGATCCGCCGAGAGCGGCGATGCCATCCATACAAGCATTTAATTGTATACTATCCCCTGCCCGTGCTCTTCGGGCAGGGGAATTTTTTACCGCACAACCGCAAGAAAATTATATTTCCAAGGAAAAAACGCAAGATTATGTCTTGCCTTTTCTTTTACTTTGTGATATTCTTATGGTAGAATGTTTTGGAGGTACGTTTATGGAAAACTATTCGATCATGCCCCTCTTTACGGATCATTTGGAGGAGGTTTGCCGGGATATTAAAGCGCAATACGAAAGCGGCGCGGCAACCTGCGCACTTTTCTGCATCAAGCTTGTGCCCGAGGGCATTCCTGCCATCAACAAGGCAAGGTTGCAAGGCGAGCAATATAAGCTTTTCCGCGACCGTCTTGCCGAAATGGGCCTTGAATGTGGCATTTTGGTGCAGTGCACGATCGGCCACGGCTATCCTCTCAACGAGCAGAACGGATTTCAGGACTTTATTCCGCTGAACGGTGATGCGCCCTACGGCACCGTTTGCCCTTATGACAAGGATTTTCAGCAATATCTTTACGAGCAGTTTAAAATTCTCGCATCCTATCGCCCGAAGGTGATCATGGTGGACGACGATTATCGATTGATGAACCGCAAGGCCGACGGTTGCGGCTGCCCCTTGCACCTTGCCGCCGTGGAAAAGCGGATCGGCAAGCGTGTAGAGCGCGCAGCACTTTACGAGATCCTTTGCGACACGAAGCACAAGGACAATGCGGCCTACGCGGAGGCTTACGTTGACAGCGTAAAGGAATCGCTTCTTGAGGGGGCGCGTGCAATGCGCGCCGGCATCGATGCCGTTGACCCGAAAATGAAGGGTATTTTCTGCCTTTGCGGTCAGTCCACCGAATTTGCAAGCGACATTGCCGTGATCCTCGCAGGCGAGGGCAATCCTCCCACCGTGCGTGTGAACAACGGCAACTATACCCCCGCAGGACCAAGATATATCAGCGGTGTTGCCCGCCGTATGGCACAGCAGGTGGCCTTTCTTGACGAAAGAGTGAAGGTGATCCTTGCGGAGACAGACACCTGCCCCCAAAACCGCTATTCCACAGGCGCATATTCCCTGCACTCGCATTTCACCCTCTCCATTTTGGAGGGAGCGGCGGGTGCCAAGCACTGGATCACAAGACTTGCAACCTTTGAGCCCGAAAGCGGAAAGGCATACCGCAGGGTGCTTGCCAAATACAACGGCTTTTACGAGGCGCTTTCAGCCCTCGTTCCCACTCTGCAATTTGACGGCTGCCGCATTCCCTTGCACAGCACACCGAAATATACCTTCCCGCACATGAGCGATCAAGAGTATTGGTCCTACTGCGTGCTGGAGAGGTTGGGACTTCCCCTCTATTTCTCAAAGCACGACGGCGGCGCGACCTTTCTTGACGACATGGCGGCGGACGGATTTTCGGATGCCGAGATCGAGAAGATGCTCACGGGCACGGTCGTTCTCTCGGGCGAAGCTGCAAGAGCGCTCGAGGCGCGCGGCTTTTCGCATCTGACGGGTGTAACGGTACGCGACTGGACGGGTGCGCAGATCACAAGCGAAATGATCGGACTTGGCATTGACCGCAAGTGTGCAAGGCAGCAAAAGGCTCTACAGCTGATCCCCGCCGAGGGCGCGGAGGAAACCTCCACGCTCTACCATCTGAAGGGCGGCAAGGAGATCGTTCCGCTCTTCCCCGGTTGCGTTTATTTTGAAAATGAAAAAGGCGGAAAATGCATTACCTTTGCAGGCACGCCAAACACGCCCTTTAACTACAGCCAGGCCTTCTCCTTCCTCACAGAGTCCCGAAAGGCACAGTTTGTGAAGCTCCTCTCCCGTGCGGGCAATCTCCCGCTCTACTACGTGGGCGACGAGGAGGTCTACCTCAAATACGCGAAGGGCGCGGACGGATGCGGCTACGCCTTCCTCTTCAACATCGGCACGGATCCGATCGACAAGATCGTTCTCAAAAGCGAAACGGCCGTGCAAAAGATCCTTGCCCTCACGCCGGACGGAAAATGGCAGGAAGTGGAATTTTCTGCCGAAAACGGCCGCCTTGTGCTGGATGTTCCCGCCTACACGTTGATGCCGGTTGCGCTGAAGCTGATATAAAAACGACCTATAAAACAAAAAAAGAAACGGAGAATTTAGAGATGAGGCTTTTAGGAAAAGGACATAGCCCCGAATTTTGGGTAAAGGTGCGCGAGAGCGAGGCTTTTCGCCATTACAGAGAGGTACTTCTTAAATATTGGAACGAAAATCTCGAAAACTTTGAATTCAAGGCACTGAAATATTCCGATTTCAAGCTTTTCTTTGAAACCGGAAACCGAAGCATTTACGAACGGCAATATTTCTCGCGCCGCCGCGCGTTAGAGAGTTCCGTGCCGCTTGCGCTTATTTTCCCCGAGGAAAAAAAGTACATTGATATGGTAAATGAGATTATTTACGTCATGTGCGATGAATACACCTGGTGTCTCCCCGCGCATCAAGCACAGATCCAAACGAATGACAACACGCGCCCTGACCTTTTCGCAACCGAAACCGGATGCCACATGGCTATGGCGGATATTCTGCTTGGAGATCGTCTTGAACCGCTGATCCGAAGCCGTATTCGCGCCGAGGTAAAGCGCCGCGTGATCGACAGCTATATCAACGTTCCCAACTGGTGGTGGGAAAACGCAAAAAGTAACTGGGCGGCGGTTTGCACCGCGAGCGTTGCGGGCTGCTTTATGCTCCTTTTCCCCGAGCTTTTGACCGAGGAGCTGATCGCGCGTATGTGCCGCGGCATTGACGGCTACCTTTCGGGCTTCAATGATGACGGCGTTTGCCTGGAGGGCTGCGGCTACTGGGCATACGGCGTGAACTATTACGTTCAGTTTGCGGAAATGATGCGCGAGTTTTCGGGCGGCAAGATCGACTATTTTAAGCATCCGAAAACCAAGGCACTCGCGATCTTCCCGCAGAATATGTTCCTCTCCGGGCATTCGTGCGTCAGCTTTTCGGACAGCGGCCGATCGTTCCATTATTTCATCCCCACCGTGCATAGACTTAAGACCGAGTACCCCGATGCCGTGAAGGTTTTCCCGATCGAATACGGAACCTATGACATTGGATGCGGCAGACTTGCGCCAAGACTTTACGGCGCGATCTGGTTCGATGAGGACTACTATTATCATCCTGATGCACAAGAGGGTGAAAGCGAGTATTACGCCCCCGATTCACAGTGGTATGTAAAAAAATGTGAAAATTACAGCTTTGCCGCCAAGGCAGGGCACAACGCCGAGCTGCATAACCACAATGACGTTGGCTCCTTTATCGTTGCCAAAAACGGACGCCAGCTCCTGATGGACATCGGCAGCGGCCCTTATACCGCAGCTTATTTCTCCAAGACAAGATACGATATCCTTGAGCCCTCCTCAAGAAGCCACAGCGTTCCTGTGATCGACGGTGCGTATCAGCTGGTCGGCAAAGAGCACGGCTCCACTTCCGTTTCCTGCAAGGACGGAATTTTTGAAATGGATATCGCGAGTGCGTACGGAAACGAGGCCTTGCACTCGCTGAAGCGCCGCTTTGAAACCTATGACGACCGCGTGGTGCTGACCGACGAGATTGACGGTGACGTTTCGGTGATCGAAAGATTTTGTACGCTCATCGAGCCCGTGGCGAGCGAGGGATGCATCAAGATCGAGGAGCTCACACTGGAATTCGATCCCGCCGTTTGTGAGCTTTCGATCCATTCCGAGCCAACGAGCAGCGCCACACCCGTTCCCTGCTATATGATCGATTTTAAGCTGAAGGCCGGCGTGAAAGCCTTCCGTGCGACCATCCGATAAAACGATCTCTCAAATTGCAAGATTTTATATTTTTATCACCATTTTTGCAAAATATTGAATTGAGATTGATAGTATCCTATGCTATAATAAAGCCATCCTTGATATTTGGGAGGACTTAAATGATGAAAAAATACGTGCTTGTTGGCTGCGGTATGCGCGGTGTTCTTTCCTATGCCGTTCCGATGGTGAAGGAATTTTCGGACTGTGCGGAGCTTGCGGGCGTTTTCGATCCGAACCGGGGGCGCATGAAGCTCGTCAGCCGCCTTTGCGAAAAGGATATTCCGATCTTTGACGATTTTGACAAGATGCTCGACAAGGTGCATCCCGATGCCGTGATCATCACGCCTCGCGACTGCGATCACGCAGAATATGCGATCCGCGCGATGAAGAAGGGCTACGACGTCATCGTGGAAAAGGCGCTCACCACCACCTTTGAGAACGCGCTTGCCATTCGCAAAACGCAGGCCGAGACCGGCAAGAATCTGACCGTGACCTTCAATCTGCGCTACCATCCGCTCTATAAGAGGATCAAGGAGCTGATCGCCTCCGGCGTTGTCGGCAAGGTGCTTTCGGTCCATTTTGAATGGCTTCTTAACACCGACCACGGTGCGGACTACTTCCGCCGCTGGCACAGCCGCCGCGAATGCTCCGGCTCTCTGCTTGTGCATAAGTCCACGCACCATTTTGATATTATCAACTGGCTTCTTGAAGAAAAGCCGGTGCACGTGAACGCCTTTGGCTCGCTTCGCTTCTACGGCCCGAACCGCGAGGAGCGCGGCGAACGTTGCCTCACCTGCCCTTATAAGAAGAAGTGCCGCTTCTATCTGGATATTGAAGCAGATGATGAGCTTCGCCAGTTCTACTTTGAGAATGAGGGCGAGGATGGCTACATCCGTGACCGTTGCGTTTTCTCGGATGAGATCAATATTGAGGACTCCATTGCCGTGAACGTACAGTACAGCGGCGGCGCGATCATGAACTACTCTCTGACTGCGCATTCTCCCTATGAGGGCTGCCGCCTCGTGATCAACGGAACGGACGGCCGCATGGAGGCCACCGAGAGAAAGGATCAGATCGTTGACTACAAGGAGGTCAGCGCCCAGGAGATCACGATCTACAATCGCCGCGGCGAGAAGATCCGTATGGAGATCCCGCTCGGAAACGGCGGCGAAGGCCACGGCGGTGCGGACGAGATGATCCGCGAGAGCCTGTTCAGAGGAAGAAGAGAGGATCCGCTCGGCCAGAACGCAAACGCCGAGGCAGGCCTTATGTCCATCGCGATCGGCATGGCGGCCAACATCTCTATGGCTGAAAAACGCCAGGTTTCCATCGGAGAATTCTTTGAAGAACTGAAGGATCATTAAAGAAAAAAAGAGCCGGATCTGCTATGGATCCGGCTCTTTTTGTAAAGTTTTGTTTTCAATAACGTAAAAAAGAGAAGAAGATCAGACCTCTTCTCTTTTTTATTAAATGCTTTTCGCTCAAAGAGCTATTGTTTTTTTTGTTTTTGGCAAAGAGATTTTGATGATAGTGCTTCGCTATTCGACCCGAAGGCGTAGAACGCTACGCCGAGCGGGAGAATACGGAACAATATCGCAAAATATCGAAGCCAAAAATTACATGGAGAAGTTTTTGAAGTAATTCTGAATCAAGATTATGGGTGTACCCTTATCGCCGCTTCCGCTGGTCAGATCGGCAAGGCTACCGAGAAGGTCGGTGATCTGGCGGGGGGTGGTTCCCTGGCTCTTCATGTTGTTGACAAGATCCTGCTCTTTGTTCTTGATGATATCCTTCATTGCAGCAACTGCTTCCTCACCGGAAAGACCTGCAAGCTCGTTATCCGCAACGTACTTGAGCTTGATCTCATTGGGCTTGCCTTCAAGCCCCTTCGTGTATGCGGGAGAACAAACCGGATCGGCAAGCTCCCAGATACCGCCAACGGGATCCTTGAACGCACCGTCACCGTATACCATGCACTCGATGCGCTTGCCCGTCATACGGAAGAGCTCCTCGGAAAGGCCGTCTACAAACTGCTGGCAATCTCTCGGGAAGAGCTTCACGCTATCCTCGGTTGCAAGGTTCGAGCCGAGAACACCGTACTGCTCGTTATAGCCGCTACCGTCTACCGAATGATTCAGGATCTCGTCCAGGCTAACAACCTTCTCTGCGCCTGCCTTCAAAAGCGCCTTTTTGGTTCTCTTTCTGGAATGGATGTCCGCATTGATGACGAACTTCGTATATTTGAGGATCTCGCAGGGATTGTTTGCGAGGATCACCCGGCAATTGTTGCCCGTCTTCTGATAGTATTCAATATAGTCCACGCCCGTGAAGGTATGACGAACGTCACCGAAGGTTGCCTTGAACTCCTCGGCCGTGAAAACATCTGCATAAGGATTCACGCCCTTATCGATCAACTGCTCGGGGGTAACAAAGCTGTTTCCAACCTCGTCCGAGGGGTAGGAAAGCTGAATGATCAGCTTCTTTACGCCCATTGCCACGCCCTTGAGGATCATGGAGAAGCGGTTTCTCGAAAAAATGGGAAGCACAAGGCCAACCGTTTCGTCTCCAAACTTCTCGGAAACGTCCTTGGCGATCTGCGCCGTGGTGGCATAGTTGCCCTGCGCGCGTGCAAGCACCGCCTCCGTTACGGCAACAACGTCCTTGTCCTGTAAAGGAAAGCCATGCTCCTTCGAGGCATTGACGATGCAATCCGCCGTGATTCTCACAAGGTCATCTCCCCTTTTGATAATGGGAGCACGAATACCACGCGATATAGTTCCCTGATAATCCATTGCTTTACTTCCTTTGCTGAATTTTTTCAACCATATTATTATATCACATAGTGTGCTATTTAGCAATGGTTTTCACAAAAATTTTTCCTTAAATTGTAAAAAAACTATTATCAATCAAAAACGAGATCCCCGTTACTGTTAAAAAATATCCTTTTTCGCCAAAAATGCTGCAAGGATCTGCTCGGCGACCCAATCGTTTACCTCGGGGGTATAATGCACGCAGTCACCAATGAAAATGCCGTTTCCGCGCACGTCGGGGATAAACTGCGGTGCTTTCGTTGCATCAAGGATCTCTGCGCCGTAGCGCTCTGAAAGCGACTCGAACACACGGTTGATATAATGCAATCTCCGAAGCTTTTCGCCCGTGGGATCCAGATCCATCGTGCGATCGTGGCAAACGAGCTTATGGAACACCAAGGGATATGCACCGATCTGCGCCTTGAAGCCGTCAAAGATGCGGATATAGATTTTTTCAAGCTCCGCCTGCAATTCTTCGATCTCCACGGTGGTATCGTTTTCGCCGCCGCGCCAATGCAGGCCCATCACCTCGTAATCCTTACCCATTTTCCGAAAGCTTTCGTCAAGAAGCGAAAAGATATGCTCCGTGAAGGGATAGAGCGAAATATCCACCGTTCCAAGCTTGCCGGGCAACATCTTTTCGGGGCGGTCGGGATACCACATATAACCGCGCGTTATCCCTTGCGCGCCGATCGCGATATGAATGATATAAAGATCGGGCAAGGCTTTGCCGCTATCGATCGCCGCCTGCCAACGCTTTGCAAGGCAATTTGCCACGGAATAGGTATGATCCTGCTCCTCTGCGAGGTTCATGCCCGCCGTGGTGTAGCCTTGCCAAAAAAGAGAGCCATTATCAAAGCTCTGATTCTTTTCGCGCGAAAGCCCAAAGACGTTTTTCATCGGAAGAAGAACCTTATCCTCTTCCTTCATCGGCACGCCATGCCCCACGGCATTGGACTGTCCAAGCAGAATAAAAACTGCACATTTTTCGTTATTTTTCATAGTTTGTCTCAATCTTTAGCAAAATTTCCTTATAAATTCTCAGAAGAAAAAGCGGTGTTTTCAAACACAATATTCTCCGCATATCTTACGATGAGAGGATGAAGCTCCTCCAAGGTCGCTTCAAAATAATAGGAAACGTCCTCGGGACGCACCTGACAAAAATCACAATCGCAGAAGCGAATGTTTTGCACCCTGCGATCCCTTCTTCCGATGATGGCGGGCAGCCCCAAGGTCTGTGCATACATATGGCTGAAATAAATATTTTTAATGCAATCGCAAGGCGTTTGCTCGTCCGGATCGATCTCAATTTCCACGGGGGAAAGATAGATGTTCTGCATCGTGATATTAGAAAAAGAAATATTTTCGATGTGTGTTGCTTCCAAGGCGGATGCGCCGAGTCCGTGATCCCCCTTTCCGCCCTTACCGCAGGTCTCGGGGGTATTGTCACTGAAGGCAACCTTGGCCGTGGGCAGATAGACGGTGATGCCCGTGCGCGTTTCGTCGATCGTAAGATTTGAAAAGCTGCAATTGCGGATCACGCCATCTCCCACCCAGCCGAGGCGAATGGCATTGGTGTGGCTCATCAACGTGCAATTCGTGACCGTAATTCTCTCGCAGATCTTCGGTGTGTAAAGTGAGCGATTGGCGGCACGAACTACGATACAGTCGTCCCCCGTTTGGATCACGCAATTCGAAACCGTGACGTCACGGCTGGAGTTGATGTGGATACCGTCGTTGTTCGGAAAATCCAAGGGACAGAGGATCTTCGCTTTATCAAAATGTACGAGATCACAATCGTGAATCCAATACGCCCAACCGGCGGGCGCATTTACAAGCGTTACGTTCTCCACAAGAACGTTCTTACAGCCCGTGAAAAACACGACGCGCGGCAGTGTGCTCGCACCGTTTCGCTTATAACTCCAGCCCGAATGATATGGCTCGCAGGGCGTCACGTATGCATAGCCGTTGCCGTCAATTTTTCCCATACCGGTGATAGAAATATTTTCGCATTCCTCGGCAAAAATCATCGCCGCGCCGGAAAAGCGCGAAAGCTTGGACACGTCTACGTGTCGTTTGGGAAATTCCGGAAAATCCTCGCGATTGGGGGAGGCAAGCAAAACGCCGTCCGCAGCAAGGTGAAGCTCAACGTTGGATTTCAGAACCACCGTGCCCGTCAGAAACGTGCCGCCGCAAACCAAAACGCGTCCTCCGCCATCGCGAGCGCAAGCATCTACCGCCGCCTGAATGGCCGCGGCGTTGTTGGTTTTCCCATCGGCGATCGCACCAAATTCTTTAATGTTGTATTCTATCATTATACTCACCTCTGCTTTTTGCTTCAAATTCACTCACAAACGATCTCAAGCCACAAAATCTTGACCGCCTCGCAAGAAGAATTCCGAATTTCCACAAAAAGCTTGTCGGCATTCGGCAAATCCATGGGCAAAGCAGCCGAATACACGATCGGCGCAGCCTGCGTGAGAGCATAAATAAAATGATTTTTCTTTCCTATCTCATCTTCGGGCACAAATTCAAACCCCTCAAAGATCGGCTCCGCGTGTATAGACTGCACGGAGTGACCGTTTACCAAAACAGACAAATCCGTCTTCGTGTCACAGCCGATAACGATCCTGCATTTCGGGGATGGATGTGCGATCCTTTTTTCAAACGCATAGCTCTCGTTTTTATGAAGCAGGATCGGGTAGCGTTTGTTTGAATTTCCGATATGCACGTACCGCCTTGGCAATTCCTGCGGCATTTTTGCCGCCTTCATACGCGGAAGAAAGCAATTTTCAAGATGCGCGCCGCGTTCATCCACTACCAATTCAAAGGAGCTTGTATCATTTTCCTCAAAAAAGTTGAAGAGGTACACGCCGTCCGCCCCGCGATCCAAGCAGGTTTCGGTGAATCCGCGCACGAGTGCAGGCGTGATCGCAATGCTATATCTCGCCACGCAGGAAACTGCCCAATCCGAGCCGCAGAGCAACCGATACGCGTGTCGATCCTTGTTTCTTTTATCAATACTGCCTCTCCACGCTTCGATCGGAATCTCAAAGTTCGTGGGAATATAGAAGTTTTCAACCGTCAGCAGATCCACACTTCCCTCGGCGATCCAGGCGGCAGCGTCAAAGCCCTCGGCAAGATTTTCCTCCTCCGTTGCAAACAGGCGAACCGCGAGACAGACATCTTTCCCCTGCCTATCCAAAAGGTCGCGGACTTCCTTCATGAAGCTTCCGAGAATATGAAGATCCGTGCGCTTTTCCTTTGGCAAAACGGGTGGGAAACGCAGCCAATCCAGCTCTATACCGTCCACCGCGTAGGTAGAAACAAGCTCTTCGATATATGAAAAATAATAATTTTGCACGGCTTTTTGCGAAAAATCAAGATACGCTCCGTCCCGATCGATGGTGTGCGCCCCGCCGTTTTTCATTGCAAAGGAGGAATTGATGGCGGGATTATCCGTATAGTGTCCATCGTTCATTCGGATCGATAAAAAGACGCGGCAACCGCTTTTTCGGATGCGGCGAATCGCAATTTTATAAATATCGATCTGATTTTTCATCAATTCCCGCGCACAGGTGACAAAGGACATAAAATACTTTGAAACACCATCCGTCGTGGGGCTGAAGTTTTTTTGGCTTTTTCCCAATGCATTTTTTATGGCAAAGCCGTTTTCATCGGTTTCAATATCGTATAAATAGCTGTCAAACACCTCAGACGGTGTGAGCGCTCTGCGATAGCAGACATTCAGAAGAAGTACATCGGGCGAGGCCTCTAAAAATTTGTCCACGTAGTCGCTTATAATACGCTCGCAGTTGCGCTCGGAAAAATTCCCATTTGCCTTGTTCTGTATGGCAAGAAATAACCCGTCGGCAGGAATATTGATAGCAACCATAAACGCACCTCGCTTGATGAATGTATAAGCGTATTATATCATCTGCCAAAAAGATTGTCAAGTCTTGCGGCATCAGTCCTTTTTCGCAAGATACCCCTTATACAGATGCACGATATTGAGATCCTCGTGCATATCAAGGCCGTGCGAGCCGCAATTTCCGTCTATTTCATGACATCCGTGATCCATTGCAAAGCCAACGAGGGTGTTATGATGCTGCCAATGCGTCTTGATAAGACTGCAGATCATACCAAATATATGGTCGTTCATGCGAAGCTCAGAAAGGGCTCTTGCGCTTTCGGGGCCGTATTTATGCATAATACTGTCATAATTGCCGTTGTAGATAACGTAAAAATCATGCTCATCACGAAGGAGAAGCTCCATCGCCTTTGCGTTTATCGCCGAAAGTCCCCCTTCTTCCGGGCGAAAGCAATAATAATCGATACCGCGCCCAAGAAAGATCCTTCCTATGCTGCAAGCCTCCGAGCAGATGAGAGCAACCTTTTTTCCTGCTCTGATCAGCGCATCGAAGATCGTATCAATGGCAATGACGGGCTTTTCGTATTTCTGAATGCCGTTCACGCTCGGCTGTGCACCCGTATACAGCGTACCAAAGCAAACGGGAGTGACCGAGGGCATCACGCTGGAAAGATAGATCTCCTTGCCGGTATTTTTTTTTGCGCTATTCAGATATTCCGGATACTTTTCATAGATCCACTGCGCGATCGCATCGGGGTTATACATAACGATGCGATCCGCTTTTTTTCCGTCAAAGACCTTATCCACGTAATTTGCAAGCTCACGGTTTTTCGGGGCGGCAAATTTGGGCGGTTCGATTCCCATGGCATAGGCAAGCGCGCCGCAGACAGTATCCAAGGAATCCGAATTGATCTTCGTTTCCTTATCCTCTTCTGCACACAGCACCTTATCGATCGATACGCCGAAGATCTCCTTCAGACGCATCAGGTTGTCGATCGTGGGCTGCGTTTGATCCTTTTCCCAAAGGCTGATCGTCTGGCGGCTGACAAGCAGCTTTTCGGCAAGTTCCTCTTGCGAAAACCCAAGATCTTTTCTTCGTTTCAAGATACTTTCACCGATCGTCATAATAACACACCTCCCTTTTTCTTTATTATAACATATTTTTTCAAAAATAAAAAGGAAAAATCACTTGCATTTGTCAAGCGGTGCTTGACAAATGCAAGTGATCTCTTATCTGTTTTAATATTTCTCTATATTATTTTTCGTTCTTATAAATTTCCTTGAAGTACTTGTAGGTGTCCACTTTCAGCTCGCCGCAAGCAGCCTCGTCGCAAGCGATAATGCCGTCCTTATGCAGCTGAAGAGCGCTGATCGTCCATGCGTGATCCACGCCGCCCTCCACGCAGTGCTTCAGTGCGCGCGCCTTGTTGTGGCCGCTGATCAGCAGCATCACCTGCTTCGAATCGCAAACGGTGCCAACACCAACCGACAGCGCGGTCTTCGGCACCTTGTTCACATCGTTGCCAAAGAAGCGGGAGTTCACGATCAAGGTGTCCTCCGTCAGCGCGCGAACACCCGTTCTCGAGGAAAGCGAGGTGAAGGGCTCGTTGAAGGCAATGTGTCCGTCAACGCC
>JAGBCA010000020.1 GCA_017938205.1 Clostridia bacterium | reverse complement strand
TTGATAAATGAGCTAAAAAATATGATCTAAGGTTGAAATTCTGCGAATTTCTCCATCAAATTTTAGTCATTTTCTATTTCCGTTTTCGAGGCTCGACGTACTTTTGTACGCCTCACGCCTCGAAGAACGAAAATTTTCGCGTGGGATCCCCCTATCCCCTTAACGCATTCGAGGGTAGCTCAAGTTTTTGCAACTTGAGCTACCCTCTTTTTTATATTGTCCGTATCGGACCGAGAAGAAAATCTAATATTCCTCAAATGGCGCGGAGAGCATTGCGAACGATTGCTTCGATCTCATCGGCCGCGGTGTCCACAGAGGCGGTTGCCTTGAAGCTCTTATCTCTCGATGCGATCTCCACGATGCTCTGCTTCATGTTTCTGGGGCTGACGATCACTCTGTACGGAACACCGAGAAGGTCAGCATCCGAGAACATAACGCCTGCGCTGATATTTCTGTCGTCATAGATGACCTCGATGCCTCTCTTCTGAAGCTCTGCGTAGAGCGCGTCTGCATACGCCTTGACCTCGGCATCATCCGAGCGGACTGCGCACAGATGCACCTGCCAGGGCGCGATGGAGATCGGCCAGATCGGGCCGTAATCGTCATGATGCACCTCGCAGATGGCGGCGGCAAGTCTGCCAACGCCGATACCGTAGCAGCCCATGATCGGATACTGCACGTTGCCCTCGCTGTCGGTATAGGTCATATCCATGGCCTTGGTGTACTTCGTGCCGAGCTGGAAGATGTTGCCGACCTCGATGCCGCGGGAGATCGTGACCGAGTGCTTACCGCACACGGGGCAGATACCGCCCTCCTGGATCTTGGCAAAGTCATGATATTCTGCATTCGGAACGTCTCTTTCCATATCCAGGCCTGTGTAGTGGTATTCCTCCTCGTTTGCACCGCAGGAGAGATTGTTCATGCCCTTGAGGGAACGGTCGAAGAGAACGATGGGGTCGCCTGCAAGGCCAACGGGGCCGATATAGCCTGCCTTCAAGCCGCATTCGAGCGTGATCAGCGCGGGATGAACCTCAAAGCCGAGGAAGTTGGTCAGCTTGGTTTCGTTGACCTCAAGATCTCCGCGCAGGAACAAGACGATATACTTATCATCGGAATTTCTCTGATATACCACCGCCTTGCAGGAGGTCTTTTCGTCACAGCCGAGGAAGGCGCAAACCTCCTCGATGGTGTGGATATTCGGCGTGTAGACCTTTTTCAGCTCCTCGGAGGGGGCGGTGCGGGTGTATTCGATGATGTTTTCTGCCGCTTCCATATTGGCGCGGTAGTTGCACTCGGGGCAGATCACGATGGAATCCTCACCGATGTCGGTCAAAAGCATAAATTCGTGGGAGATGCTGCCGCCCATCATGCCCGAGTCCGAAGCAACCGAAACGACCTCGGGAATGCCCGCTCTTGCAAAAATGCGCTCGTATGCCTTGTGGCACTTGTCATAATAGGTCTCCAGGTCTGCCTGGCTCGTGTGGAAGGAGTAAGCATCCTTCATCGTAAATTCGCGCACGCGGATCAGGCCGGACTTCGGTCTTGCCTCGTCACGGAACTTGGTCTGGATCTGATAGATCATGAAGGGGTATCTGTTATAGGTGTTGCCGTATTCGCGCACGAGCTGCACGGCGGCCTCCTCATGCGTCATACCGAGAACGGCGGGGCTTCCGTTACGGTCGCTGAAGCGAACGAGCTCCTTACCGATGCTCTCGTATCTGCCGGACTCCTGCCAGAGGGAAGCGGGCATTACAACGGGGAAGCTGACCTCCTGCCCGTCGATCGCATCCATTTCCTCACGCAGAATCCCTTCGATCTTGCGCGTGATGCGCTTGAGCGGCATATAAGACGAGAATATGCCGTTTGCCACGTATTTCATATAGCCGCCGCGCACCATCAGGGCGTGGCTTTCCACCGAGCAATCCGACGGCTTTTCCTTAAATCTTTCTCCAACGAGTTTTTCAAGCTTCATAAAGATAAAACCTCCAAGTTTTGTTTTTCATACAAAAAGCCCTAAGCCAAAAAATCAGCTTAGGGCGAACATACATTTGTCCGTGGTACCACCTAAATTCGGATACGATCCGCGCTTATTGGTTCGGGAAAACCGATACCGTCTCTCTGTGACGGGAGAACCCGGCAATGCTTACTTTTTCGTTCGGCACGCAGCTCCAAGAGGGGTTGGGCATTTCCTTTCGCGAAGGCTTGCACCGACCGCCTTCTCTCTGTGCCGCAAGAAATGCTTACTGTTTCTTTTCATCGCTTTTATATTCAATTGAACTGATTATAGCACAAAAATTTGCTGTTGTCAAGCGGTTTAAAATGACTTATAAAAATAAAGTGGCCTCACTGCACTCTGTATGGCGAAGCGATAAAGCCCGCACCGCGGAAGGCCTTCATATCGTGGCGGATAATATAATCAATGTAGGAGATCGTCATTTTCGCGGTGAGGATATAGCCCATCGGGTTCATGTGTCCGAGCAGGAAGAAACGCTCGCAGAACTCCGCATCATATACAGGTGCATAGGTGCGAAGGTCCAAAAGATGCGTATTTTCAAACATTTCGCATAGTCTTTCCAGCGTATCGCGGTGCAGATCGTTGAGTGCACCGCGCTTTCCTGCATCGTAGTTGCTGCCCTTCGGCATCGTCATCAAGAAGAAATGCGCATCGGGGCTGATCTCCTTATAAGTCTGGATGATCTTTCCGTAGTAGCCAACGAAGGTTTCTTTGTTGTTTTCGCGGTTTTCGAGGTCGATATCCTCGATCGAGCCAAACTCCAATTCGCTTTTCAGCATTTGCGAAACGTCATTTGCGCCCATGGCGATAATGTAGGCCTGTGCCTTCTTTTCGGGGTTAAAGACGTCGTTTTGCGGGCCCCAGCCCTCGAGGTATTCCTTCGCGGTCATGCCGCCGCGCGAGAAGTTGTAGCACTTCGAGCCCATGGCGCGTGCCATAAACTGTCCCCAGGAATATTCGTAAAAATCATAGTAGCCGTGCGTGCCGTCCGAGAGCAGTCTTTCGAATTCGCCGGAGGAAAGGCTATCGCCAATGCAGGCAAAGGTGCGGAAGATCGAGGCAAAGCCGCCGTCATCGATCAGACGATCGAGGGGCTTTTCATTTTCGTTAAAGAGATTTTTGATGTCCATTTTTCTTTTCTCCTTAAAACAACCTCTGCATTATTTTTGGAACGCAGAGGTTGTTTTTTGTATCATTATGTAAATGATTGTTTGCAAATTGCGATTAAAGAAGCTTGATTCCTGCTTTTTCACAGGCCTCAATCGTTTCTTTATCCCACACGCTGCACTGCACCTCTCCGATGTGTGCGCAGCCCATCATGAGCATACAGAGACGGGATTGGCCGATGCCGCCGCCGATCGTAAGCGGAAGCTCGCCGGCAAGAAGCATCTTGTGGAAGGGAAGCTCTTTTCTATCCTCGCAGCCGGCCGCCTTCAGCTGGCGCGCCATGGATTCCTCGTCCACGCGGATGCCCATCGAGGAGATCTCAAAGGCACGGTCAAGGACGGGGTTATAGAACATAATGTCCGCATTGAGCTCCCAATCGTCATAGTCGGGTGCGCGGCTGTCATGCGGCTTGCCGTTTGAAAGCGGAACGCCGATCTGCAGGATCATAGCGGTCTTTTTTTCTTTAAGGAAGGCATCCTCGCGCTGCTTCGGCGTGAGGGTGGGATACAGAGCCTCCAGCTCTCTCGTTGTGATCACGGCCATCTCGCGCGAAAGCTTCACGCCGTAGCCGGGGTGATCGATGTGCAGATGATCGCTCGTGTCACAGATCACGTTCACGATCGCCTGACCGACCGATACGAGATATTCCTTCGTGCGATCCTCGCGCGAGATCACCTTCTCCCAGTCCCACTGATCCACGTAGATCGAGTGGATGTTGTCCAGCTCCTCGTCGCGGCGGATGGCGTTCATATCCGTATAAAGGCCGTTGCCAACGAAAAAGTGATATTCCTTCAGAGCGAGGCGCTTCCATTTTGCAAGCGAATGCACCACCTGCGCGTTGGTGCCAACGGCAGGAATGTCGAAGGAAACAGGGCGCTCCTTGCCCGAAAGGTTGTCGTTCAGACCCGAATTTTCATCCACGAAGAGAGGGGCAGATACGCGCTTGAGATTCAAGGCCGCCGCCAAACGCTCCTGGAAGGTCTGCTTGATGAAAGAGATCGCCTTTTGCGTGCGATATACGTCGGGAGAGCTTTTATAGCCCTCGGGAATAAATACGTGGTTCATAATGTTAACCAATCTTTACTTATTTGATAGTTGCGGTGGAGCGGAGCGTTACGTCGTGGTAGCCGCCCTCCACGATGCTCGTTGAGGAAACGAGCGTCATTTTTGCCTTTTGCTGCAGCTCCTCGATGGTGATCGCGCCGCAGTTGCACATGGTGGATTTTACCTTGTAGAGCGATTTCTCCACATTGTCGTGCAGAGAGCCTGCGTAGGTAACGTAGGAGTCAACGCCCTCCTCGAAGGAAAGCTTTGCCTTGCCGCCAAGGTCGTATCTCTGCCAGTTTCTTGCACGGCTGGAGCCCTCGCCCCAGTATTCCTTCATGTACTGGCCGTTCACCATCACCTTGGGTGTGGGGCTCTCGTCAAAGCGAGCGAAGTAGCGGCCGAGCATCATGAAGTCTGCACCCATAGCGAGCGCGAGCGTCATGTGATAGTCATGCACGATACCGCCGTCCGAGCAGATCGGAATATAAACGCCGGTCTTCTTGAAGTATTCGTCTCTTGCGGCCGCAACCTCGATCACGGCGCTGGCCTGTCCGCGGCCGATGCCCTTCTGCTCACGGGTGATGCAGATGGAGCCGCCGCCGATACCGATCTTAATGAAGTCTGCGCCTGCCTCGGCAAGGAAGAGGAAGCCCTCGCGGTCCACCACGTTGCCGGCACCCACCTTCACGGTGTCGCCGTATTTTTTACGGATGAAATCCAGCGTCTTCTTCTGCCAGATGGTGTAGCCCTCGGAGGAGTCGATGCAGAGAACGTCCGCACCTGCCTCGATCAGAGCGGGAACGCGCTTCTCATAGTCCAGGGTATTGATACCTGCGCCGACGAGGTAGCTCTTATTCTTGTCCAGAAGCTCCTGGGGATTTTCCTTATGCTGTGCGTAGTCCTTGCGGAATACGAAGTATTTGAGACAGCCGTTCTTGTCTACGATGGGAAGGGAATTGAGCTTGTGATCCCAAATAATATCGTTTGCTTCCTTCAGGGTGGTGCCCTCGGGCGCGGTGATCAGCTTTTTCAGAGGTGTCATGAAGGTCTTGACCTTCTCGTCAGTCTCCATGCGGCTCACGCGGTAGTCTCTGCCGGTCACGATGCCGAGCAGCTTGCCGTTTGCCGTTCCGTCCTCGGTCACGGCCATGGTGGAGTGGCCCTTCTCCTCTGCGAGTGCGAGCACGTCTGCCAGGGTGTTTTCGGGGGTGAGGTTCGAGTCGCTGACAACGAAGCCTGCCTTGTAATTCTTCACGCGGGCAACCATTGCCGCCTCGTCCTCAATGCTCTGCGAGCCGTAGATAAAGGAGAGACCGCCCTCTTTGGCAAGAGCGATTGCGAGACCGTCGTTGGAAACCGACTGCATGATCGCGCTGGTCATGGGAATATTCAGGCTGATGGGGCATTCCTCCTCGCCCTTTCTGTATTTCACGAGCGGGGTGCGAAGTGAAACGTTGGCGGGGATGCATCTCTCGTCGGTGTATCCGGGAATCAGAAGATACTCGCTGAAGGTGTGCGAGGGTTCGGTAAAGTAGGTTGCCATAAGCGCTCTCCTTTGTAATATGTTTTTATTACCCTCCATTTTATCATATGTGAGCAGGATTTGTCAAGAGAAAAAGCAAGGTTTATTATGGAAATTTATAAGTAAAACCTTAGCGCAAGCGAAAAAATTTGATTGTGGCAGGATGCGCCATCCCCTTTGTGAAAACACACCAATTTTGCATTCGGATTTTCGGCGTTTTGGATATTGCAAGCGGCGCGCGCGATGTGATATAATAAAATATATAATTATAATGAAAGAAAAATAAAGTAAAAGAGGAGAAAAATATGAAAACAAAAGGTACGCGCGTAGCTTTGCTTCTTTCGCTCTGCCTTCTGCTTGCCTCGCTGATCACGGTGCTGATCGCCACGGCGCAGGAGAGCACGGGCGTTCTGACGGTGAAGTACGCCAACGGAGTGACCGAGACCTACGCAGAGGGCGACGTGATCGCACCCATCGCGGTCCCGTCTGATTTTGCAAGAGTTGACGAAAACGGTGATGCTTTCGTGTATACGGTGGACGAGGGCGCACAGTGGCGCTTCGTTCTGGACGGCGAGGCTCTCACGGATCTGACGGTGACCTCCGGTATGCTTGGCAAGACCGTGAGCGCGGACGTTGCGGGCACACTGGGAACGAAGCAGGTGTATTACACCATTCACGAAAAGATCGTAGACGAGACCGTTCCCGAGGATATGCGCGGTGAATTTTTCATCTACGGCTACGACGAGGCGAGTCTGATTACCTATCTCAGCCGTGAGAACAAGGGCAGCGGCGCCGCCCCAGAGCCTCGCTATCGCTATCTGCGTCAGCGTGATAATGAGTTTTATATCACGATGTATGAGGACATGTATCCCACAAAGTTTGACCCCCGTTGGGGCTCGGCTGATAAGGAGTGGGGGATCCTCAATCAGGACGGTACGGAGACGATCATGTGCCAGGACCGTACCTGGCGCGGCACCTACGATGCCTCCGGCAATCCCTCAAAGGTCAGCGGCGACAGTGCGAAGGTGTATTTCAACCTGAACGGCCATACGCTGGAGATCGGTGCCTCCGGGTCCTTCCATTTTGGCTCGATGGCCTGCACGCCCTACAGCATGCGCCTGTATTTCTATTCCACCGAGCCCGGCGCAGTATTCTCGGGCGCGAAATCCGAGGCGGTGTTCTATTCGGACGATGACAGCACGGTTTACGTTGGTGAGCTGGAAAGCGGCGCAACCGAGTACGGTAAGAACCTTTCCGTTTACGGAAAGATGGTGGCGCACGTGAACTACGGCGGCGGTGTTTGGCTCTGGGGCGGCCGCTACTACCAGGTTGGCGCAAACCATGCGTTCCTTAATATCTCCCACCGTCTCTACGAGGCGAAGAACTGTGAGTTTTACCTTGCGGATCAGTCCGAGGCGGCTCTGTTCTTCAACAACGGGCAGAAGGCAGGTTGGAGCGCAACGAAGAGCGGCTTGAAGTTTGAAAACTGTATTTTCTACGTAAATCAGCACGGAACAAAGCTTCTTCGCGAGGTTGCCTCGCGCGATAAGACGGGCATTGAAAAGGAAGCGGTCTGGATCGACGAGAAGTACCCGCTGAACTTTGTGAACTGCTCCTTCTACGGCATTCCCGTGGTTCAGACGAGCAATTACCTGAATCTTAAATATGAGGGAGAAACGACGTATTCCGTTGGCTCGTCCGATAACTTCGGCACGGCCTCGGCACCTGCCTATATCTCCTATCTTGCCAACCCCACGAAGACCGCAACGCTTTACGACATTCTGGGCAATCCCTTCACCGTAGTTGCCGCTTGCGAGATCCTGCCTGCAAGCGAGGTTGCCTGCGTGCAGTATATGAATGATCGCACCTATTGGCAGCCCGGCGCAAAGCCCTTCGTTTACGATCACGTGGTGATCACAGAGACCGAGCGATACGTGGAGTCCGACGGTGAATACGTCGGCTTGCCCGCCGTTTTGGAGGCGGGAGGGTATTATCCTGCCGAGGGCATCGTTTACAAAACGAAACAAGTATTTGCCTTTATTTACACAACGAAGGACGGCATTGAGGGCTACGGCCTCGTGGGTGCAACGCCGGAGGAGACCGGAAGCACCTTTGCCATGAAGCTCGGAAGCATCTCCGACTGCAAGATCACGCTGCTTTCGGATATTCTCCTGACCACGAACGTGGATTTCGGCACGAAGGGTGACGTTTCCCTGGATATGAACGGCTTCAAGATCACCGTTGCAAAGGATGCCGCGCCCGTGGGAGCGGTGCACCGCATCGGTGATGCGTTGAATCTGACGCTGTATTCTTCCCGCTCCGGTGCGGTTTACGAGAACCTTTCCAAGTATCCGATCTTCTCGCTTTCGCACGGCGGCAAGGGAGGCAGCATCAGCCTCGGTGATTACGAATATGCAAGCAACGCTGTATACAGCGGCCAGAATATCAGCTTTATCTCTGCGGGAAGCCTCTTTGTCGGCAATCCGCTCAACGAGGGGCTTGAGGCGAGTGCCGCTTTTAAAGCAAGAAATCTGAATCTTATTTATACCGGAAGCGGTGCGGCCTTCGTGCTTGCAAACGAGGCAAAGCTGGATTACGTGCGCGTTGCCTTTATTCCTTCCGATAAAAACGCGACGCCCATCGCGATCGCAACGCTTGCGACTGCGGCGGCAGATACCGGCTGCAACAACTGCACCTTCTACGCCGAGGATGGCGTGAGGGTGACCGCGTATGCTTGCCTGAATGCAAGCGGCGCTGCCGCGCAGGCGGCAACGCAGGCGCAGAGGGTTGGTTTTAATAATGTATCCTTTTATAACGTCAAGGCCTCCGTGCTCTCCCCCGCGGAGAACGTGAATCTGGCATTCAACGGTCACACGGGATTTCTGACGATCGAGGAGCTGCAGACATTCTATATCGGCAATTATCCGCAGGAGCAAACGCTTGCATACAGCAGTGCGGAGTTTTATAACGGAAATAAGCTGATGCGCGTTCCTCTTTGGGTATCGGCCTTGCCCTCTCAGGTTGCAAAGGTGACCTTCAATAGCGGTAAGGCAAATCTCGGATCCGTCACCGAGGACTGGGTCATCGGCTCCACGGCCTGCCGCGAGGATTTTGTATTGGGCGGTATTTTCGTATATTCCTACGGTGCGCGCTTGGTCGCAGCCAATTCCAACGTTCTGACGGCCGGATGCATGAATCTCAAGCCCGGCACGATGCGCGTAAATCTCTCGTGGAAGAGCGGCCTTACGCTCAACCTCTGGATCCCCAAGGATTCCTCGATCACTTCCGTCAGCGTAAGCGGCGTCAAGACGCAGATCCGTTCCAC
Organism: Clostridia bacterium; assembly: GCA_017938205.1. Classification (GTDB taxonomy): domain Bacteria; phylum Bacillota; class Clostridia; order Oscillospirales; family CAG-272; genus UBA1740. The sequence continues at coordinate 20,718 of JAGBCA010000020.1, read as the reverse complement.
GCTGGATTATAAGGGTGATTACTATCTCGTGCAGACGGTGATCACGCCCGCTATGCTGGCGCAGAAGCTCCCCCTCGTCGTGCAAACGGCCGACAGAGAGGAAACGCTCCAGCTTCAGCTCTCCTCTTATATTTCCGGACTTCTTGCCAACCCTGCAGTCTCCCGTGAGGAGAAGCACGCGCTGTATGCGCTGATCGAGCTTGCCGAGGAGGCCGCCAATAAGGATCTTGGCCTGCAGGCTCCCGTTGGCTACGCAAGACAGGAGGCTGCACTCGGCACGAAGCCTGCTCCCTCGGGAAGCATCACGGCGATCGGCTTTGACATTATGAACAACGGTACGGTTTTGAGCATCAGCGGTACCTCCGGCACGGCCGTCACGCTCGTGACGGAAGGCGGTGTACGCTTTGACGGTGTGATCGAAGACGGTGTTTGCCGCTTTGAGAACGTGCCTGTGTACCACTTGGTCGGCACGCTGACGCTGGAATGCGGTGCGGAGAGCTACACCTACTCCGTGGCTGACTATAAGGCAAGCCTCGAGCAGGCATTCAGAGTACGCGCGGATCTTCTTTATACGTATCTTTCTTGCGTGGAAAAGCTCTGCGCCGCATCCCCCGATGCGTAAATCCGCGAAAAAGGAGTCTGAAACGATGAAAACAAAAGCTTTAATATTTGCTCTTGCGCTTTGTCTTTGCGTCGGATGTCTTGCCGCTTGCGGCAAGACGCCCTGCACGGAGCACAAGGATGCGGACCACAACCTGCGGTGTGACAGCTGTAATACGGCGGTGCCCTGCACGCAGCATAAGGATGATAACGGCGACCGCAAGTGTGATTGGTGCAAGGCAACCGTGCCCTGTACGCAGCATAAGGATGAAGACGGCGACCGTAAATGCGATATTTGCAAGGCCCCGGTTGCCTGCAAAAAGCATATAGATGAGGATGAAAATGCGCTTTGCGATGCCTGCGGTGCCGCGCTTTGCGATTTCGGCCTGCACGCAGATGCGGACGCAAACGCCGTGTGTGATGACTGCGGCGTGGCTCTGCCTTGTCCCGATCACAAGGATGAGGACCACGATCAGAAATGCGAGGTCTGCGGCGAGAGCATTCCCTGCACGGAGCATAAGGATGACGATCACGATCAGAAATGCGAATGGTGCGGCGGCGAGGTTCCCTGCGAGGTGCACAAAGACGATAACCACGATCAGAAATGTGATTGGTGCGGCGGCTATGCGGCCTGCCTCTTCCACGAGGATGCCGATCGGAATTTGAAATGCGATTGGTGCAATGCGCCCGTCGGTGAGGAAAACAACGACTTCGGCAGCACCGACTCCGATATGAGTGACGTTTTGGGATAAAAAAATGAAAAAGATGCTTTTAGATGCCGCCAAGGGCTTTTATAAGGGCAATATGCATTGCCACAGCACACTCTCGGACGGCAAGATGACACCCGAGGCGCTCAAGGCGTTCTATAAGGCGAGGGGGTATCACTTCCTCGCCATCACCGATCACGATCATATCAACGATAATTCCTATCTTAACGACGAGGGATTTCTGACGATCACGAGCGGTGAATTTGCGATCAAGGAGTTTCCCGAGCAGTCCACCCTGAAAAATCAGAAAATGAAGTGCTGTCACCTCAATTTCTACGCAAAGAAGCCGGATACCACGGCCGTGCCGTGGTGGTCGCCCGTGTATGACCATTATTCAAGCGGTGCGCGCCGTGAGCAGCTGATGCAAAAATATAACAACGGCTATCAGCGCGTGTATTCCGCCGAGGGGATCAACGATTTTATCCGCTATGCAAACGAAGAGGGGTATTTCGTTGCGTATAACCACCCTCGCTGGGCCTTGGAGAATTACAAGCAGTATTCGCAATACGAGGGACTTTGGGGCGTTGAGATCTACAACCACGCTTGCCACAGCGAAGGTATATACGAGTACGACATCAATGTACACGACGATATGCTTCGCGACGGAAAGCGCGTGCTTCTCTCTGTGGGTGACGATAACCACAAAGAGGACCATTGCGGCGGCGCGTTCGTTATGGTGAATGCCGAGGCACTGACCTATGATAATATCATAGATGCGCTTCTTGCCGGCAATTTTTATGCCTCTCAAGCCCCCGAGATCCACGCCCTTTGGGTGGAGGACGGCAAGGTGCATATCAAGACCTCTCCCGCCGCGATGATCGGCTTTTCCACCGAGGGAAGGCGTCACGGCGCGATCCTCTCTAAGGAGGGCGAAGCGCTCACGGAGGCGGCGTTTGAGATCCTTTCGGAGGATGGCTATGTTCGCTTGTTCGTGCAGGACGACCGCGGCCGCCGTGCGGATACGCAGGCGTACTACACGGAGGACATTTTGTAAAGCGTTATTTGCAAATCGTTGGTTTTGATGGTAAAATCTGTCTAACAACTTAGGAGAAGCTTAGCCTCTTATGCAAACAAAAAGAGCAGACACGCCTTGCGTGTCTGCTCTTTTTGTTACTTAAATTTTATAGTCTCATCTCTTCCTTTTCCTCTCGGTTGATGATCGAGGCCAGGGCGAGAAGCGCGGAGTGATAGATCATCGAGAAGAAGGAGAAGAGGAAAATATCGAGAAGCGATGCCACAACCAATGCGGCGGCGGAAACGCCCATCATGACCTTGAAGAGCGTGGGACGCTTCAGAAATACGAATATGGTTTCAATACGGTAAATGAGATAGGCAAGGATGCCCACTGCGCCGCAAGCGCCGAGCATCTGGAAGATGGTGTTGTGCGCAAAATGCGAAACGCTCTCTCCGAGTGCAAGACCAAAGAAGCCCGCGCCGAAGAGCGGATGATCAAAGAAGCCCTGCACGCATTTTTGCCAAAGCGAGAGTCTTCCCGTGGAGGTAAAGCCCTTTTCAAAATATACGGCAAACAATTTGTACAGCTCATCGTAATACCCGATGATCGCTATGATCACCGTAAGGATCATCACGATCGTGGCGATCTGGAAGAGGGTTTTTCTTTCGCCGACGAAGCAGCCGATCAGCATACTGATGCCGAAGAAGAGCAGACCAACGCCGAGCGCCGTGCGCGACATACTGAGAAAGCAGCCGATCAGGGTGAGAAAGGCCATCAGAAAATACGGGATGGGGTAGCGGCGGCGCATCGCGCCGTAGAGAAGGATCGGGATCAGCACCACGAGTGCCGCGCCCACGACGGTGGAAACGCCCCAGCCAAGTCGTATGGCGTTCACATTGATCGCGCCGTCCTCGCGGTAGACGTCCTCCGTGAGGTAAAGATGTGCCATCTGCATAAGCACAACGAAGGCGATCCAGAGCGTGGAGTAGCAAAGGTAGCCGTCCGCCTCGCGAAGATCCTGCTTTCGGAATCCGAAATAAAAAATTGCGAAGAAGGCAAAGTAGCCGAAGGCCTCTGCAAGACCGAGCAAAAGATCCGCACCCGTGTGGGTATCCGAAAACATACCGTTCGTGATAAACGCGGCGGCGAGCACGAGCATAGGCAGCAGGAGCGGGCATTTCTTGAAGGTGAGATCGCGGTAGGCGCGGGTGCGCACCGTGTAGGCGGTGAAGGAGGCGACCAGCACAACGATCAGCACGGCAATGATATAGGGGCGCCCCTCTGTGAAAAAGTAGTCCGAGTTATCCGGCACAACGGGCGTGTGGCCGGGGGCGATCTGGTACACAAAGGTGCCGCCAACGATCAGGCTGTGCTTTGCGCTGTTCACAAACCAAAGCGAAAGCGAGAAAAGCAGAATGTTGATCGAGCCAAAGATCATTTCCTGCCCCGTGAAATAACCAAGAAGCACGAGCAGGCAAACGAACGGCGGATAAAACCGGCTGCCAAAAAATATGTCGGCGGCGTTTTCGTTCATCTCTTTGTCGGTGGAAAGCGTCATCCTGCGTGCTCCTTTCTTAATAAAATAAAATGTTTATCACGATTATCATAGCATTTTTTGTTCGGCTTGTCAACCCTTTTCTTAAACTGCGGATTGACAGCGTGCGCCGTTTGTGATAAAATGGTAGCAAAGGAGATGCGTATGAGTATTTTTAAACACATACCCGAAATAGAAAAAATTTTAGGCTACACCTTCAAGGATAAGGCGCTTCTCGTGCAGGCCTTCACGCGCACGAGCTATTGCAACGAGCATCACGCGAGGGAGGCGGACGAGGATTATCAGTCAAACGAGGTGCTGGAGTTTTTCGGTGACGCCGTGCTCAGCGCCGCGATCATTTCTCTTTTGATCCGCACCTCCTCCACGCGCTATGCCCACGGCATTCACACCGCGCTCTCGGAGGGGGATTTTTCCAACGTCAAGTCCCATCTCTCGGATAAGAGCAATCTCTCGGTCTCCATGAAGCGCTTGGGGCTGCAAAGGTATCTTCTTATGGGCGCGGGAGATAAGAAAATGGGCATGGAGAACGAGCCGTCCGTTATGGAGGATCTGTTTGAAAGCTTGGTCGGAGCGATCTATATTGACTGCGAAATGCAAATGAATGTTGTCATAAATGCGGTTTCTCGCATGCTGGACGTGGGGGAATATCTCGAAAAAGGAAAAACATCGCAGAGCCCGAAAAATCTTTTGCAGGAATTTTGTGCCGACAAGGAGCGGCGCATGGGTGCGCCCGTGTACCGCTTGGTGAGCGAGTGCGGTCCGCAGCATAAAAAGGAATACATCTTCGCCTGCGAGATCGATGGGGTGGAATACGGGCGAGGGAGCGGAAAGAACCATCGTGCGGCAGAAACGGCCGCGGCTGAGAATGCGCTGATGCGCTTGCGCACCGAATGCGCGCCACCCGCGCCTCCTGCCGTGCGCCATCCTGCAGATACGGCCATGAGCCGCCTGTATGAGCACGCCGCCTCCCACGCCCTGCCTGCACCCGTATATGAGGAGGCAGAGGCACCCGAAAGCACGGTGCAGTGCCCCGCCTTCGTTGCCACCTGCACCTATCTCGGAAAAACCGCCGAGGGGCGCGGGCGCAGCAAGCGCGCCGCAAAACAGGCGGCCGCCGAACGGATGCTTGCACTTCAAAACGCGGAAAAATAACGGCGGACGGCAAAAATGTGCCGTGATCCTCTCTTTTTTCTTCAAAATAAAAAAATATTTACAATTTTTCTACAATTTCCTTGACAACCGGGAAAAGATGTGCTACAATAGCCATAACAAATATAAATATATTAAATGTATAAAACAAAATAAAGAAGGAGAAGAGAAATGCCTGAGATCAAGTATGAGCTGATCGAGAAGATCGGTGTTGTGAGCGAAGGAACCAACGGCTGGAATAAGGAGCTCAACCTGATCAGCTGGAATGAGAGAGAGCCTGTGTACGATCTGCGCACCTGGGCACCCGATCATGAGAAGATGGGTAAGGGCGTTACCATTTCTGCTGCTGAAGCGAAGATCCTGCGTGATATGCTGAATGCGCTGAACCTTGACTGAGTTCCAAAAAAGGGAGAGAGGATATGAACCTCTCTCCCTTTTTTTATCAAAAAATTTGTTTTGCGTATTTGTTTTTTTGGCGGTGCGCCGAAGTGGAAAGTGCACGGCGCAATGCCTCTTGCCGATCAAAGCATATCCTCCTCGTCCTCCTCGGGCGGGGCGGCGAGTGCTTCGGCCGTGCTTTCGAGATCGATCGCCTCGAGGGCCTCTGCGATCGCCTCCGCCTCCTGCAGCTCCTCGGCGCTCGGCTCGGCCTTGGGATCGGAGGTGCTTATGCTGTCGGCCTCTGCTTTTTCGCGTGCGGAGGCATTGCATTCTCCCTCCTGCGTGTCGGCGTTTTCCATCAGCGCAAGGATCGTTTCGACCTCGGCCTCTGCGGCAGGACTCAGGGGAACGGGCGTTTCCTGCGTGAGAATGGGAGGCTTTGCAGGAGCGGCCGCCTTGCCGCGCTCGTCCTTCGCTGCGCGCTTGATCGGCGCGGTGATCTTGGAGAAAAGCTCGGAGATCAGGCCGCGCTTTGCGGGCTGTCCCCTCTCCTCGGGCTCAACGAAGAAGCGTTGTACGATTCCCGTAATAAAGCTCACGGAGCGCCGCCTTGCGGCGCGCTTTTTTTCTTCCTCCTCAAGAAGGAGAAGCGCATTCTCCTTTTCGGCGGGAATGGCGAGCAGGGTGGGCGAAAACATATCCTTTAAGAGCCTGTGCAGATACCCGTCTCCGAGTCTGCGCTCAAGAATTTCGTTGAGAAGCGCGTTCTTGGCGGGGAAGGAATCGATGAAGGCCTTGCCGAGATTCTGATTCGGAAGCTCCTCCATACGCATTTTGTAGCAGCCGTTCGGCGTTTCGAAGATCTTGATGCGGCGCACATTCGGCAGCTCGGGGAAGCAGAGCTCGATCTTGTAGACGGGGCGGCCGTCCTCGTCGGCAACGACCTCTCCCATGGTACGCACAAGATAGGTCTCCTCGCGAAAGGTCAGCACCGTTTCTGCGAAATCCTTCAGTCCGATCTCCATGGAAAGCGGCGTTCCGCCCTCCACCACGGTCATCCAAAGCCGCTCTCCGCGGCGGCGAAGGGTAAGACTGTCAATGCCGCCGGTGTAGCAGTTTTCCATCACTCTGACGAAGAGCGGCAGAATGCCGTTGTTGTTCTGGCGGAATATATACGAGCCGAGAAGCCCATCCCAGCGCGTGTCGTAGGAGGTGCCGCGGTGGCGCAGAAAATTCAAAAACCCGCCTGCGGGCGCGGACGCGCGTATCCAATGGCGGCGGCAGAAGAAGGCGGCCTGCTGATTGGCGTACTCCCGCCTGTGCAGAAGAAAGCGGTGCTCCTCTGCGGGCAGAGGAAAGCAAAGGCGGCGGCGAATGATCGAGAGCGCGGGGCTTTGCGCAAAGATCTCGTTGTTGCCCGCACTGATCACGGCGATCAGACCGCGCGTAGGATCACACCAGACGTTCTGTCCAAGCATACCGTTGAAGAGAAATTCCTTCGTCTCGCGCCCCACCCAAATGTGAAAGCCGTAGTTGAAATCTCCGAGGCTCACGGGGGTTTTTGCCTGCGTGGAGAGCATTTCTCTGATGTAGGTCTCTGGCAGGATCTGCTTGCCCTCAAACATTCCGTTCTGCATGAGCATCAGGGCGAGCTTGCCCCAGGAGTCATCCGTCAGAAAGAGTCCCCAGCCGCCGCATTCCACACCCTCCGGGCCGAGCTGCCAGAGCGGCCGCTCGATGTGCAGCGGCTCAAAAAGACGGGGCATCAGATAATCCACGAGTCCCTCGCCCGTTACGCGGTGGACAATGCGGGCAAGAATGTAGGAGTTCATGCTGTTGTAGTTAAACACCGTGCCGGGCGCGGCCGAGAGCGAGGAGGCAAAGAAGGTCTCCGTCCATTTTGCATCGGTTACGACGCCCGCCTCGTTGAATTTCACGCCGCTTTGCATGCTGAGAAGATGTCTGACCGTGGCCGTGCGCAGTCGCTTATCCGTGACGGGATATTCGGGAAGGATGCGTGCGATCGTGGTGTCCACCGAGAGATGCCCCTCCGCAACGAGAAAGCCGATCGCCATACCCGTAACGGTCTTGGACATGGAGTGCGCAAGATGGGGGATCGCACCGTCGTATCCCGGGGCGGCGCATCGGCAGATCACGCCGCCGTTCGAGAGCACGAGCAGGGAGTGGATGTTGGCACGCGTTTCCGCCTCCAGCTCCGAGAGCATACAGCGCAGCGTGGCGGTGGATATCCCCTGCCGATCGGGAGAAACGCGGCTGAAATAGAGTGCCTCTCGCGGGCAGATATGCGGCTTTTTCGGCTGATAGGGGGTCACGGAGGGGTATTTTTTATCCGAGAGCGAGAGCCCCGCTACCAATTCTACCGTTCGTTTTTTCCATTTTTCCATAATGAACCTTCCACCTTGTGTTGCAAAAAAATCTTATGCGTGCGCGAAGGAAAAAATACGCACTCACGCGATGAGCCGTGAGATCCCGAAAAGATCGAAGAGCAGCCCGAAAACGAAGCCGACCGCTACCAAAAGCGTGAGAATGCAGGCGTTTTCCTTTGCGTTCTTATTCGTGCGAAGGAGCACGAGCGTGCCCACGCCCGCGCCCGGGAGCAGTCCTGCGAGCAATGCGCCCGCAGAAAGGAGTCCCTCCATATAAAGCTCGGTCAGCACCACGGAGATCGCGCAGCTTGGGATCAGGCCGAGCAGTGCGCAGAGAAGCTGAGAGAGCACGGGAATATCGAAGAGCCACGCCTTGATGCTCTCCTCGCCGATGAGAAATACCAGCGAATCGATCGCCAGCGTTGCGAGAAAGAGAAAGCCCGCGATCGTCAGCGTATGATAGAGAGCGGAGAGAAGAATGCCGCGCTCACAGTGGCAGCCCTCCGCCTCGCAGAGCTCGTGGATGTGCGCCGTGCCCTTGCCTCTTTTCAGCTTCATGACGGCGTTCAGGAGAAAGCCGACGGCGATGCCGATCACGGCCTTGGAGAACACCAGCGTCAGGATCGCGGCGGGTCTTGCACGCCCGGAGATGAGAATGGGAAGCATCTCGTCCGAGGTGGAGAGAAATACCGCCACCAGCGTACCGAGGCTGATCGTGCGGCCGGCGTAAAGGCTTGCCGCCGCTGAGGAAAAGCCGCATTGCGGAACCATGCCGAGCGCGCCGCCTGCCAACGGGGCAAGAGGACCGCATTTTTCGATCGCGCGGCGCATTTTGTCCGAGGCGCGATGCTCAAGCAATTCCATCAGCACATAAGTCAGGAATAAAAAGGGAAGAATAGTCAGCGTATCTATGAGGCTATGGAGAAGCACCTCCTCAAGATAGCCCGCGTGCGCGTGTGTGTGCAAAAGCATCATACGCTCTCACCTCCCGCGCAGACCGCGCAGCGGCCGAAGAGAAGGGTCTTTTCCTCATCGAGAGAGAAGTTTCCCTCGGTCTCTACCGCCTCGCAAAGCAGGCGTGAGAGCCGCTCCGTCAGATGGATAAAGCGGCCGCACTCCACGCATTTGAGATGCAGGTGCGAGCGGCAATGGGCGCTTTCTGTATATTGATAAATGAAATGGCGGCTCTGCCCGTCCGGCAGCTTGCGCACCTTGCCCTGCTCCACGAGGGAGGCGAGCAGACGGAAGATCGTGCTTTTTCCTTTTCCGCTCGGCGTGAGGCGCGTGCATATCTCGGAGAGGGAAAGCCCCTGCTCCCCGCTTTCGCGAAGAAGCGCGAGAAGTGCCTGCTCGCGCCCGGTATTATAGGTCATACGGTTCTCCTTTACAGGTTGCTTACGCAAAAAAATGAGAGTAACTCTCAATTTGGCTTCTATAGAATACTATATTTAAGGAGAAAAGTCAAGAGGTGGCGAAATATTTTTACAACTTCACCGAAAAATTCACATTCTGTTTTTAGCACTCTTTGCACGAGAGTGCTAATGTTTACAAAAAATACAACATATTCGCAATGAAAATTCATAAAACTGCCGTACAATATAAGCACAAGAGACTTTTGATGGAAAGGATGGATGGTATATGAACATCGAAAAGTACACACAGAAGAGCCGCGCCGCTCTGGCGGATGCCCAGCGTCTTGCGGCCGAAAACGGAAACTATGCGGTGGAGCCGCTGCATCTTTTCCTTGCGCTTCTCGGCGATAAGGAGGGGCTCGTGCCGGAGCTGCTTTCCTCCGTTGGCGCGGATGCGAGAGCCGTGCTTGCCGATACGGCGCAGGCTGTTTCCGCTTTGCCGAAGCTTGGCGGCAGCGGCTATAATTCCGAGGCTCTGCACGCATCGGGCGAGCTTGCCTCCCTGCTTGAGGATGCGGAGAGGGAAAAGGAGAAGATGGGGGATGGATACCTTTCGGTGGAGCATCTTCTGCTTGCTCTGCTTTCGTTAAAGAGCGGTAAGATAAAGGATATTCTGAAAAAGCATCGGGTGGAGCGCGGCAAGGTTTTAGAGGCCCTGCAGGGACTGCGCGGCCGCCGATCGGTGGATACGGACAATCCCGAGGGCACCTATGACGTTCTGAAAAAATACGGCCGCGATCTGGTGGCCGAGGCGCGTGCGCACAAGCTTGATCCCGTGATCGGGCGGGACGAGGAGATCCGTAACGTGATCCGCATTCTCTCCCGAAAGACGAAGAACAACCCCTGCCTGATCGGTGAGCCCGGCGTGGGCAAGACCGCGATCGCGGAGGGGCTGGCGCAGAGGATCGTGCGCGGTGACGTGCCGGAGAATCTGAAGAATCGGTCGGTGTTCTCCTTGGATATGGGTGCGCTCGTTGCGGGTGCAAAGTACCGCGGTGAGTTTGAGGAGCGCCTGAAGGCTGTGCTGGACGAGGTTAAGGCCTCGGAGGGGCAGATCCTTCTCTTTATCGACGAGCTGCACACCATCGTCGGCGCGGGAAAGACCGAGGGTGCAATGGATGCGGGCAATCTTTTAAAGCCCCTGCTTGCACGCGGTGAGCTGCATTGCATCGGCGCAACGACGCTGAACGAGTATCGCTTATATATTGAAAAGGATGCCGCCTTAGAGCGCCGCTTCCAGCCCGTGATGGTGGCAGAGCCCACGGTGGAGGATACGGTTGCCATCCTGCGCGGACTCAAGGAAAGATACGAGGTCTACCACGGCGTGAAGATCCATGACGGTGCGCTCGTTGCCGCCGCCACGCTTTCGGATCGTTATATCAGCGACCGTTTTCTTCCCGATAAGGCGATCGACCTCGTGGACGAGGCCTGCGCGCTGATCAAGACCGAGATGAACTCCTGCCCCACGGAGATGGACGAGATCCTGCGCCGCATCCGCAGTGCGGAGATCGAGGAGGCCGCGCTTGCCAAGGAAACGGATAAGCTTTCCGCCGAGCGTTTGCAGGCCATCCGCGAGGAGCTTGCGGGACTGCGCGAGGAGTACGGCGCGATGAAGGCGCGCTTTGAGAATGAGAAAAACAGCATCGGCCGTGTGCAAAGGCTGCGCGAGGCGCTGGAGCAGGTGAAGGCCGAGATGGAGCACGCCGAGGCGGCGTACGATCTTTCCAAGGCGGCCGAGCTGAAATACGGAAGGCTTCCCGCACTTGAAAAGGAGCTCTCAGAGGCCGAGCAGACCGCAGATGCGGGCGGAGAGGGAAGAACCCTCCTGCGCGACAGCGTTACGGAGGAGCAGATCGCGGGGATCGTTGCCAGATGGACCTCTATTCCCGTGGCAAAGCTTATGGAGGGAGAGAGAGAAAAGCTTTTGCGGCTGGAAGAGATCCTGCACCGCCGCCTGATCGGGCAGGATGCTGCCGTTACGGGCGTGGCAAACGCCATTCTGCGCTCGCGTGCGGGCATCGGAGATCCGAACCGCCCGATCGGCTCGTTCCTCGTCCTCGGCCCCACGGGCGTTGGAAAGACGGAGCTCTCCAAGGCACTCGCCGAGGCACTTTTTGACGACGAAAAGAACCTTGTGCGCATCGATATGTCCGAATATATGGAGAAGCACAGCGTTTCTCGCCTGATCGGAGCGCCTCCCGGCTACGTGGGCTACGATGAGGGCGGTCAGCTGACCGAGGCGGTGCGCCGCCGTCCCTACTCCGTGATCCTCTTCGACGAGGTGGAAAAGGCACATCCCGATATTTTCAACGTGCTTTTGCAGGTGCTGGACGACGGCCGCATCACGGACAGCCACGGCCGTACCGTGGATTTCAAAAACACGCTGATCATTCTGACGAGCAACCTTGGCTCGGATATCATTCTTGACGGCATTGAGAACGGCGAGATCACCGCAGAGGCGGAAAAGGCCGTGCAGGCATTGCTTCGCCGCACCTTCCGTCCCGAGTTTCTCAACCGTTTGGATGAGACCTTGATCTTCAAGCCCCTTTCCCGTGAGAATATCCGCGAGATCGTTTCGCTTGCGATCGCGGATCTTTCCCGCCGTCTCTCGGAGCGCCGCCTGTCTCTGACCGTCACGGAGGCGGCAATCGAGCATATCGTAGAGGCGGGATACGATCCGATCTTCGGCGCAAGACCCTTGAAGCGTTATATAAAATCCAAGACCGAAACGCTTCTCGCAAGAAGGATCCTTTCGGAAGATCCCGCGCCCGATACCGTATATACGCTGGACTTTGACGAAAACGGGCTGACCGTCAGATAAATATGCATAAGAGAACGCCGCGAAACGAAAACTAAGGTTGACAGATCACGGCGTTCGTGCTATACTATTATCAATAAATATTTAGGAGAAAACAGATGGAAAATCGGAGAAGCGGCGGCGTTCTGATGCCGATCTTTGCTCTGCCGGGGGATTACGGCGTGGGCAGCTTCGGCCATGCGGCCGAGGCGTTCGTAGAGCTTTTGCGTCGGGGCGGCTTCCGCTATTGGCAGGTGCTCCCGTTTTGTCTGACGGACGATTGCCATTCCCCCTATAAATCGCACTCCTCCTTTTCCTTAAACCCCTGGTTCGTGGATATTGGCCTGCTTGCAGAGGGCGGGCTTCTCACCGAAGCAGAGCGGCAGAGCGCCGTGCAGAGGGTGGATTATACCTGCGAATACGAGCGCGAGGGAGAGCGCATGGCCTTGCTTGCCGTGGCCGCAGAGCGCGCAGAATTGCGCGCGGATATTCGTGAAGGCGTGCGCGAGACAATGGAAAAATTTCCGTATCTTGCAGAGTTTTGCACCTATATGGCTGAGCGCGAGGGGGCGGATCGGCTTTGGTTCTGGCAGTTCGTGGAGAGCGAGGCGCTTTCGCAGTGGCTTTCCCTGAAGGCGTACGCGAATGCCCGCGGCATCGAGATCATCGGAGATCTCCCGATCTACGTCAGCGCCGAAAGCAGCGAGGTCGCTTATCATAAGGAATGGTTTCTTCTCGATGAGAAGGGGCATCCCACGGCAGTTGCGGGTGTGCCGCCGGATTATTTTTGCCGTGACGGTCAGCTTTGGGGCAATCCGCTTTATAACTGGGAGCGCATGGAGGCGGACGGCTTTGCCTTTTGGCGCGCGCGCATTGAATATATGCTCACGCTTTTTGACGGCGTGCGCATCGATCATTTTCGCGGGCTTTCAGCCTTCTGGGCCGTGCCTGCCGATGCACCGACCGCGAGAGAGGGAGCGTGGATGCAGGCCCCCGGCAGGGCGCTTCTGGATGCCCTTCGCCCTCTCACGGAGGGGAGGCTCGTGATCGCGGAGGACCTCGGAAACATCACACAGGACGTGGTGGAGCTCGTGCGCTACAGCGGCTTCCCCGGTATGCGCGTTCTGCAGTTCGGCTTCCTTTCCGAGGAGGATCGCGTGCATCTGCCGCATTTTTATGAAAAGAATACCGTGGCTTATACGGGCACGCACGATAATAACACCCTTCTCGGCTATATGTTCAATTTGCCCGCGCAGGCGCGCGAGCGCGTGCTTGCCTATATCGGGCGCGAGGGTGAGGACTTCAATACCCCCGCGGTCTACGGAGGGATTTTGCGCGCGGTGCTCTCCTCGGCGGCCGATACGGTCATTCTCCCCATGCAGGATCTCGTTCTGTTCGGCGAGGATACGCGGTTCAATACTCCGGGACGCCCCGAGGGGAACTGGATCTTTCGCTTCACGCAGGCACAGGTGGAGCACGCGCCGTGGGAAAGATTTCGCGCGATGCTTTCTCTGTATCACAGAGTATAAAACGCATATTTGCAAACAATTATTTGCAAATAAACAGTTTTGTGTTCAAAAAACAACGATCAATATGAAAAAATGCCGGACTCGCTCGCAAGAAAAACGGGTGAGAACGGCGCTTTTTCTTTCTTTCGGAAATGTAAAAAAATGTTAAAATTCCGCCCCTGCAAAAAATTCTCTTGACTTTACGCGCATTTTCTATTATAATATATCTGTATGAATAGGGTTTTTGTCCCCCCCGTTTGTATTTTAAAAATTTTATCTATCGAAAGATGGTTACAAAAGATTTTGTAATCGACAGGAGGTGTTTGTAAGTGTTAGAGTGGTACGTTGCCGCGATCATCGGCGCCGGTGCGCTGGTGGCAGGTGTGGCACTTGGCTATCTCGTTCGCAAGGCATCCGCCGAGGCAAAGCTCGGAAGTGCGGAAATGCAGGCGAAGCGTATGCTGGACGATGCCATGAAGAACGCAGAGAGCGTTCGTAAGGAATCGGTCCTCAGCGCAAAGGAAGAGATCTTCCAGATGAAGAAGGAAGCGGATTTTGACGTGAAGGAGCGCAGAAAAGAGGTTTCGCGCCTGGAGCGTCGTGTTGCACAGAAGGAAGAGACCCTCGATGCAAAGCTTGAGGGCATTGAGAAGAAGGAGGCAAATCTTGCCGAGAAGTTCCAGGAGGCCGAGCAGCTGAAGGTGCAGGTCACAGAAACTCTCAAAAAGCAGATAGAAAATCTGGAAAAAATTGCAGGGCTTACAAGCGAGGAGGCGAAGGCCGAGCTCGTTGCCCGTCTTGACAGTGAGATGCGCCATGAAACGGCGCTCAAAATCGCAGAATACGATGCACGCTTCCGTGAGGAGGCGGATGCCAAGGCAAAGGATATTCTTTCCCTGGCCATTCAGAGATGCGCCGCCGATCACGTGAGCGAGGTTGCGATCTCCACCGTGCAGATCCCCGGCGATGAAATGAAGGGCCGTATCATCGGCCGTGAGGGTAGAAATATCCGCACGATCGAGAATCTGACGGGCGTTGAGCTGATCATCGACGATACGCCGGATGTCATTACGGTTTCGGGCTTTGATCCCGTGCGCCGCGAGGTGGCAAGGATCGCGCTTGAGAAGCTGATCTCCGATGGCCGTATCCATCCCGCCCGCATTGAGGAGATGGTGGAAAAGGCACGCCGCGAGGTAGAAAACGCAACGAAGCAGGCAGGCGAAAAGGCTGTGTTTGAGACGGGTGTGCACGGCTTGCATCCCGACCTTATCAAGCTGCTTGGCCGTATGAAGTACCGCACCTCCTTCGGCCAGAACGCCCTGCGCCATTCCATTGAGGTCTCCATGCTTTCCGGCGTGATCGCAGACGAGCTTGGCGCGGACGTAACGATGGCGCGCCGTGCGGGACTTCTGCATGACATCGGTAAGGCTGTGACCGCCGAGGCCGAGGGCTCGCACATCCAGCTGGGCGTTGAGATCGCACAGAAATATCACGAAAACAAGGAGATCGTTCACGCCATCGAGGCGCACCATAATGACGTTGAGGCCGTATCGCTTCTGGATTTCATCATCCAGGCCGCCGATGCGATCAGCGCCGCAAGACCCGGTGCACGCCGTGAGGACGTGGAGAACTACATTAAGAGACTGCAGAAGCTCGAGGAGGTTGCCGGTGATTTCAACGGCGTGGACAAGACCTTCGCGATCCAGGCAGGCCGCGAGGTAAGGATCATGGTCAAGCCCGAGGTGGTGGATGATGATACGATGAAGATCCTTGCAAGAGATATTGCCGCCAAGATCGAGAGTGAGCTCAATTATCCCGGTCAGATCAAGGTCAGCGTCATTCGCGAATCCCGCGAGGTGGCGTACGCAACCTAAACCCCAAAGAGAAATAAGAACTGCCGCATTGCTGCGGCAGTTTCTTTTCTGAAATCACACCCACGAAGGGGATAGTAAGGAAAAAATCGTGAGAGTTTTAGCAATTGGAGACGTAACGAGTCCGGGCGGCGTTGCCCATCTGGAAAAAAATCTTTGGCGCGTGCGCAGGGACAATAAGATTGATTTTTGCATCGTCAACGCCGAGAACGCCTCGGTGGTGTATTCCTACACGCCCGAGCAGGCAGAACGGCTGCTGATGGCAGGTGCGGACGTTTTGAGCGGTGGCAATCACACCCTGCGCCAGCGTGCAAGCTTACGCATTTTAGAGGAAAACGAGGCGCTTCTTCGCCCCATCAATTTCGGAGACGGTGCGCCCGGTCGCGGATATACGATCCTTCGTATCGGCGGTCTTGCCGTGATGGTGCTCTGCGCTATGGGAAATATCCATATCGAACCTACGCTGGATGCGCCGTTCTCCTTCATTGAACGCGCTTTGGAAAAGGAGGCAGGTAGATACGATCTTGCCATCCTGGATATCCACGCGGAGGCAACGGGAGAAAAGCTTGCCGTGGCTTATGCCTTTGACGGAAAAATTTCCGCCGTGTTCGGAACGCATACCCACGTGCCGACGGCAGATCTGCGGATTTTGCCCTGCGGTACGGGCTACGTCAGCGATCTCGGTATGTGCGGCGAGAGCGGCGGTATCCTCGGCATGGAGCCCTGCGGTGTTGTGACGAAGATGCGTTCGCATCTGCCGGATCGCTTTGTCCCCGCTGCGGGTGAGGTGTGTGCGGACGGTGTGATCTTTGAGATCGACGAAAAAAGCGGGCGAACCGTTTCTCTTCGCCGCATCTCCTTCTGAATGAATATGACGGGAAGAAACGATGATGAATGAGCTGAAAACGAGGGTGGCCGTCGTTGGTGCGGGCCATGCAGGCATTGAGGCGGCGCTTGCCGCCGCACGCATGGGGCTTCAGACGGTGCTTTTCACTCTCAATTTAGATAGCGTAGCAAACCTCCCCTGCAATCCTTCGATCGGAGGCAGCGGAAAGGGGCATCTGGTGTTTGAGCTGGATGCGCTGGGTGGAGAAATGGGGCGCGCGGCTGACCGCGTGACGCTCCAATCCCGCACGCTGAATCTTGGCAAGGGCGCGGCCGTGCATTCTAAGCGTGTGCAGGCGGATCGCGCCGCATACCGCAATTTAATGAAGCAAACGCTGGAGCGGCAGGAAAATCTGCGGCTCTTTCAAGGCGAGGTCGTGGCACTTCTCACCGAGAAGGACGGCGACACCTATCGCGTTACGGGCGTGAAAACCGCGCTTGGCGAGTGCTGGGAGGCTGAGCGTGTGATCCTGTGCACGGGCACGTATCTTGAAAGCAGTATTTTTATCGGCGAGGGGGTATATCCCTCCGGACCGGACGGGCTCATGCCCGCCAAGGGGCTTTCGAGATCGCTCTCCGAGCTCGGCATCCGCATGATGCGCTTTAAAACGGGAACGCCTGCGCGCGTGCATCGCCGTTCCATTGATTTTTCGGTGCTGGAGGAGCAGCCGGGCGAAAGTGAGATCACGCCCTTTTCCTCTCTGACGGACAGAGAGGCGTTGAACGCGATCAAGCAGATCCCCTGCCACATCGTGTATACGAATGCCGAAACCCACCGCATCCTGCGCGAGAATATGGATCGCAGCGCGATGTATTCCGGCAATATCGTCGGCACGGGGCCGCGCTATTGTCCCTCTATCGAGACCAAGATCGTTCGCTTTGCCGATAAGGAGCGCCATCAGCTTTTCGTTGAGCCCTGCGGCAAGGATACGGACGAAATGTATATTCAAGGCTTTTCCACCTCTATGCCTACGGACGTGCAAAGACAGATGCTGAAAACGCTTCCCGGCTTTGAGAATGCGGAGATCATGCGCTACGCCTATGCGATCGAATACGATCTTGCCGATCCCACGCAGATGTATCCCACGCTGGAATTTAAAACCGTCTCGGGGCTTTACGGCGCAGGGCAGTTCAACGGCACCTCGGGCTACGAGGAGGCCGCCGTGCAGGGGCTGGTTGCCGGCGTAAACGCTGCGCTTTCCCTGAAGGGCGAGCCGCCGATGATCCTGCCGCGCTCCTCCTCGTATATCGGCACGCTGATCGACGATCTCGTCACCAAGGGCACGGAGGAGCCCTATCGTATCATGACCTCACGAAGCGAATATCGCTTGCTTCTTCGCCAGGACAATGCCGATCTTCGCCTTTCGGAGATCGGACACCGCGTGGGTCTGCTTTCAGAGGAGAGATACGAGGCCTTTTTAAAAAAGAAAAATGCGATCGAGGGAGAGATCCTGCGCCTCTCCTCCACGGTCGTGCCGCCCTCCGAGGCGGTCAACGCCTGCCTTGCCTCCATGGGATCCTCTCCGATCTCTACGGGTGCGCGGCTCTCGGAGCTTTTGCGCCGCCCGGAGGTTTCCTACGCGGGACTTGCACAGATCGATAAGAAACGCGAGGAGCTCCCTGCCGAGGTGATCCTCACGGCAGAGATCTCCGTGAAATACGCAGGCTATATCGCACGAGAAGAGGCCGAGGCCGAGCGGCAAAGGCGTTTGGAGGATAAAATTCTTCCCGCCGATCTCGATTATGCGAGCATCCGCGGCCTGCGGCTCGAATCCGCAGAGAAGCTTGCCGCGATCCGACCGTTGAACATCGGGCAGGCCTCCCGCATCAGCGGTGTCAACCCTGCGGATATCAGCGTGCTTCTGATCTATCTTTCGGCGCAGAAAAGAAACGACGGTTAAGGTCGGTAAGGAGAAAAAATATGCGCTTTGCGGGAAAGTATATATCGATCCTCGGCGATTCGGTCAGCACCCTTTGGGGCTACACGGAGCCGAATGAGCACGCCTTTTATACCTTTCGGAATAAAGAAAAATCCCACGTTTACTACCCCGAGGATACCTGGTGGGGGCAGGTGATCGATGCGCTTTCGGCAAGGCTTCTTGTCAATCATTCCGTTTCGGGCAGCAAGGTGATCCGCCACCCGGCCTGCGAGATCGAATCCTACGGCTGCAGCGATGCGCGCACCTCGGCCCTCTCGCGGGACGGAATTGTGCCGGACGTGATCCTCGTGTATCTCGGCACGAACGATTGGGGCGGTGCGGCGCGCGTGTATCCCAAAGCGGGAGAGGAGAATGATCTCGCGGTATTCTCGGTTGCGTATCGGGAGATGCTTCGCAAGCTGCGAGAAAATTATCCCGAGGCCGAGATCATCTGCATCACGCCCTCGGTCTGTCGTTGGTCGATCTATCCGGAGTATGAGTTTCCTTATACCTATAGCGGGCGGCATATCTCGGAATACTGCGAGGCCATCGCCGCCGTTGGAGGCGAGGAATACGGATGCCGCGTGATCGATCTTGTGAAGGATAGCGAGCCCTACGATACCTTTGACGGCTGGCACCCCAACGCGGAGGGGATGCAAACGCTGGCTAAAAAGATCCTGCGCGGTTTAAAATAACTCTGTAATCTCATTCGGAGGGGCGGTCGGAAACGGCTGCTTCTCCGTTTTTTCTGCCTCTCGAAAAGAGGGGCGTCACGCGCCTTGGCAATAGGTGGGGCAGAAGCCTGCCGCCAAGGTGGCGGTCTATGGGGAAAAGTAGGAGAAAAAGAATGTTGCCCGGCACGCAGACCGCCATATCTCCCAGAGTGTCGGCAAGTCCGAGATCCAGATACCCCGCAAGCCGAAGCTCACGTCCGTCTCCGTAGCGGATCACAGTCTCCTTTATATCCGCAATATAGGCGGCGTGACCGTGCGTGCCGCTGAGATAAAAGGACTTGATGTTATATACGAGCGTGTCCTCCTGCATATCCACGGCAAGAAAGCGCGTGGCACCCGCCTCAAAAAGCTCCCACAAAAGTGCAACGGCAAGGCTGAACAAGATTCCAACAAAAATGTAAGGAAACTCGCTCCGATTCCCTTGCCTTGTAAACAAAAGATTGCATATTGCGTATCCTATGCAGGCGAAAAGAAGACCCGAGAGCGTGTGCAGGATCGTGTCCCAAAACGGAATCAGAATGTAAAAATCATATCCGCTGCCAAGCAAAGAGCCAAGCATCAAGAACAAGATCAAAACGAAGGTGAGGGGTGGGATCTGCAGCCCAAGCAGCTGCTCGCTTTTCGGTATAAGAAAAAGAAGCAGGAGGAAAACCAAGGACAGGACGGCGCTTTGCGACCGTTCCAAAACAAAAAAATACACGGCCGAGCCGAGAAACGCCATGCCGCAAAGCAAAAAAAGCGCTCCCCTCGCGCGCCGATCTTTGAGATTTTCCGTATCGTATCCAAGCACTTGTTTCATTGGTTTCGCCGCCTTTTTCTTCATATAGTAAAGAATACCCGCGTACGCGCGCGCTTATGCAAAAAGAAAAGAGAGAACAGCGTTCTCTCTTTCTTTATGGACTTATTCCTCGTCATCCTCGCTCTCAGCATCTGCTTGTGCGTCAAGCTCGTCGTTGAAGGAGTGGGCCTTGCGGCTGTTGATGAAGTACGAATCTCCTGCGTCGCTTACGAAGTGGAATTCCTCGTCGTCGATGTCGTACATATGTCCCTGCACCTCTAAGGCACGTGCGGCCTTGCAAAATTCGTCCAAAAATTCCTCGGGACAAAATTCATCGATCTCAATACCGAAATCGTCATTGGTAAAGGTCATTTCACAGACGGTGCTTGCGTCTGCGGCAGCAAAGCCGTCGTCATAGCAGATATAATCGTCCTGCACCTCGAAAAAATCATCCAAGGCGCCGCTGCGCAGGTATCTTTCAAATTTTCGCAGCTCATCCTTGGTGCCTTTTAACGTAATTTCAAAATAGAGCTCTTCGTATAACGTCATATGAGCGCCTCCTTTTAAAGTGAGTATAGCACATGCTTTTCTCAATGTCAATAGAAAATATTTTTCTTTTTTTGATGCATTTTCAAGTTCTTCCTTATATATAATATACATGTGCGCGATAAGCGGTGCTTCTCTGTTTTTTGCCCCTTTTGAAGCAAAAAATGAATTTTGTGAAACTTTCACAGAAAAAAATAAAAAAACTTGAAAAAAGGGGTTGACAAACGAAAAAAGTTTTGATATAATAGACAAGCCCGCTTCGAGAGGGAACTCTTTTTGAGGGCACTTGCTCTTTGAAAATTGAACAACAAAGGAAATTTTTTAGCACATGTAAGTGCGAAAGAATCTCGTTAATGTTTTCTTGAGAAATCAAGGAAGCACTCTTTGAAAAAAACTCAACAAAGTAATAAAAGATAGTCAGAAAAGACTCTAAAAAGGTTATAGCCTGCTACGGCAGGATATGATACAATTTTT
>JAGBCA010000019.1 GCA_017938205.1 Clostridia bacterium | reverse complement strand
CTTTTTGCCCGCCTGCCTTGCGGCAGAGGTGCATTGCAGCGCGGTGGTGTAGAGGTTAAACTGCCGCTCGGTGGGATCGGGATCGGTTACGGGATCGCTTGCAAACGGCATTCTCGCACGCAAAACGTCGATGCCGGGGATATCGAAATAGCGGTAGTAGGGCATGCACGCCTGCGCGCGGCGGATCTGCGATTCGGTGGTTTCCTCCATCATCAGATGCCCCGAAAAGAGAAGGCCGTGCGCATTGCACCACTCACGCACCCTTTCAAAGTAATTGGTTTGCAAAAGATCGCGCATCAGCGTGCGGTAGTGATAGCGCAGCGTTTCTGCCCCCTCGCCGTCATAATAGAGCATCCAAACCTTGTCGGGGAGCGTGTAGCCGTAGCGCTCCTCAAAGCGCGCGGCAAGCGTGCTTGTCCATGGCAGATAGCTTCCGTTGTAGCTCGGCTCGTCCACCCAGATGGAAAGCACGGTTTTTCCGTATTCGTCCGAAAACTCTGCCCACATATCCTCGTAGCAAACCTTCAGATAATGCGCCATCGCCGTTTCGTCAAACATATCGAGGAAGGTTTCGGAATTATGCTCCACGAAGCTGATGCCGTTTTTTTGGCAGAGAATGCGCCGCCCCGCCTCCTCGCCCGTCCTCACGGGGTAGATATAGCGCAGCGCGTGATCGGAGGGCAGATCCGGCACGGCCTCGGGCATATAGCCCGCCTGCAAAAAGAGCTTGATTCCAAGCGCCTTCGCGACTGCAACGATTTTTTTCATATGCCCCATAAAGCCTTTGCCGGGGTAATCCGAGCGCAAGCCGAGATAGGTGCGCGCGATCACGGCGCGCACACCCTTGTCCTTCATTTCGGTCAGCTGGCGCTCGATCTCCCCGTCGCTGAGCGCACCGTTGAGCATCCAGAAATCCGTGCCGTAAAAAAGCGGCGCGGGGTTTTTAAAGCATTCGTTCTTCATATTTTTCCCTTTTTCGGTCGATTATTAGCCTATGATGCGGTTTTTGTATTTCTGCCGATCAGAAAGCAGGCTTATTCTCTCTGCCGATCAGAAAGTAGATATGACCGCTGATATTTTTGCCTTCCAGATATCGGCCGTGCCTTTCATCGTATTTTTCCTCAAAGCGCGAATCGAAAATCGGAGTGTAATCGGTGATCGGCGCGGTGGAAACCGCCGCTTCGCGGCCGCTTTCTGGAAAGAGACGAAGGGTTGCGCTTTGTAAGCCGCTGATGCGGATCGCGCGCCTGTAGCGCGCGTTGACGGGGGCTGCCTCACGGCAGGAAACAACGCCGCTCTCTTGCTCTATGAAAATGCGGCATTCGCGATGCTCGCCGCGCGCAAAGCGATAAGAGGAGGCTCCGTTTTTCATCTCTGCCTCGCATCCGCAAAGGATAGGCGCTCCCATCGGGAATTTAAACGCCGTATCGGTGGTGGTGTTTGCATTGTAAACCGAGAAGAAAAGCGCGTTGTCGCGGCGTGCGATGCCGATCGTCGGAGGCTTTACGGTTTCTTCTTTTTTATCAAAGGTGATGGAATATCCAAAGGCGGCCAAGGCCTTTCGCAGGCTTTCCTGCGGCATTTCCACGTCCAGCTTTTTGCACTGCGCAAAGCTTTGTACCGCTTGCAATTTTTCCTTTGTTCCGTAAATGATAACGCCGATGCTTTGGCTTGCAAGGTGCTTCAGCTTCTCAAGCACCGCTTTGTTTTCGGGAACGGGCGAGAGCAGAATGCTTTTTCGATATACGGAGATATCGTGCTTCAAAAAGCTGTCGGAGGAGGTAACGCAGGAGAGCGGAACACCGTCGTTGATAGCGTCACATATATAGTGGTCGCCAAGATTCATTTCGCGCAGGAGGCTTTCGTCGTGCGAGGTGGTGTATTCGCGCATCGGATAGATCCAAACGAAGGGGGCAGGGGCATCGGCGGCATCCTTTTCTGCCTTCAAAAGATGCGGGAGCGGCTCGTTCACGCAGTTGTCGGGCATATCTCCGTAGGAGTTGTCGATGGAAAGGATGTTCAGCGAGCTTGCCGTTTGCGTTTTTCCCTCGGCATCGATGCGGGAAATTGCCATGGGAAGATAGACGTCGCAGGGAGAGCCGTCATATCGGTCGTACCACGGGGAATTGATCCACCACGGATCGTGGAGATAGTAGCGGAAGGGAAATTTTTCGTTCGGAAGCTCGCAGATTCTCGTCATATGCCCCATGATTTCCAGCCCGTAGTTATCGTTGAGGGCGGCCCAGGGGGAGTTTGGCGGCGCGGTGATGTCCAGATCGGCACTATAAATATCGTAAAGAGGAACGCCGTCGCTGGCATAGTCAATGCCAACGGAATTGTTTGTTCCGCGCGTTTCCAGAGGAAAGCTGCATTCCTTGCGGAAAAGCTTCCAGAAATAAAAAATATTCTTTTTCGCTTTTTCAAGCTTTTCGAGATGATAGCTTTCGCCGTCGAAAATCTTTCCCGTTACCTCCCAAGGGTTATCGCTGAAGCCGAGACCGTTGGAGAGCCAAAGATAATCGAATCCGAGATCCGAGAGAAAAGCCTCGGATTGCTTGCCGAAGAAGGTTCCGAAGGGAGTGCCCTCCGGAATGCCGCTCGGATAGGCGGCATAGGTATGCGTGTCGGCGTGCAGGGTGGAGGTTGCATCGACAAAGCCGAATTTATCCTGAAGCGTCAGAAGGCCGATGATCTCGGGGTGGCGCTCGTATTTAAATTCCGAAATTGCAAATTCCGGGCCGATATCAAAGGTTTCGCTCACGCGTATTTTGGCGTTGGGAAAGGCTTTTTTTCCTTCTTCCTTCAGGCAAGAAACGATCGATTTCAAAATGCGATAGGTCATCACGGGCGGATTTTCTGTATAATCCTGCCGTCTTTTGTGCGGCGACGTTTCGGTTGGCTCGCCTTTTGCCAAAGGAGGGAGATTGGCCGTTCCGAAAAAGCGGCACCATTCGAAGGCCTCGTCTAACTTGCCCGCATAATCCAAAATTTCGCTTCCGTCTGCGCACCACAGCATAATCGAAACCGTTTTTCTGTTTTTTAAGAGAGGACGCCATTGCTCGAATATTTGAGCGCATACCCTTTGAACGTATGAGGCTTCGGTTTTTTTAAAGGGCTTCAAGCTTACTTCCAACGTGATATTTTCAAACATTTTTTAGTGCCTCCTTTTGTATCGTCAGCGAACTTCGATCAGCTCGATTCCGCTGATTTTTGCGAATTTTCGCAGCTTTGCCATATGATGGCCGATGCCGAGGGCGAAATGGTGCGTTGGCCCCGCCTCGCACCAGCGGCAGAGAAATTCGTGGATCGGGCAGCCGAAGCTGACGCGCGTATTGGTGTTGCCCGTTTGCGGAATCTCGCCGGGAAGGGATTCGCCCTCGGCGGCGATCATCTGCATTTTTCCGTTTTCGTTCACGGAGATCGAGAGCATCGTGATCGGCCCGGAGCGCAGGGAGAATTCAACGCCGATGCCCGCGCCGGATTTTCCGTGATACTTCTTTAATTTGCGCAGGCGCGGCTTGCCCTCGGAGATGCCGATATGGTGCGGCCCGTCGTGCCCAACGAGAACTACGTCGCTTTCGGTGTCAAAGGGATGGATCTCAGCAAAGGAGCCGCCGCCGCCGAGGGCCTTCATGATCAGCATGGCCGCCGCGGTTTTGAGATCCGCTTCGCCCGCCAGCGGAATGCCGGACGAGGTCAGAAGCGTGTTTCCGATGATGAGGTTGGCTGCCAGCGATTCGTAAGGATTGTTTTTTTCACTCTTATAATAGTAGGCGAGGGCGCACAGGCCGTTTTGCTCCACGAGCCTTT
>JAGBCA010000018.1 GCA_017938205.1 Clostridia bacterium | reverse complement strand
GCGAGAGGTGTACAAGGGTACACCGAGCGAGGAAACGGCGATGCTCTTTGCACGCACAAGCGCGATTGCGCTTTGCACGATGTGCTTTGTTGCGACTTTGTCGCAACGCGTGCAGAGCAATCTTCGCATTTGCACTGATGAACAAGCTCCTCGATGCAAATTGCTTGATTATAGAAAAAACGAATTCAAACGGAGAAAACCGTAGGTTTTCAACCTCAATACCATTTAAATACCTATATAACAAAAGTGGAGGCACTATTTCAATGTCCCCACTCGTTTTTTATTCGGTTATCCCTAAATGCGCCAGCCCCTTTGTTTCTTAATCTTTTTTTACGTAAACAGCCTTCAGCGTATCGATGCAAAAGCAGCCGAGAACGCCATTGCTCCACGAGCCTGTATCCAAATGGATCTTGAAATAATCGCGAATGCTTGCGGCAGGCACGCGGCTGTTTCTGCGATAGCCGAGAATTTTACTCTCGCCGCAAATGCAATCCGTCTGCGTGTGTCCGAAAAATACGCATTTTTCATCCTTGGGAAGCACCGCGGGATCCTTGAATTTCCGATCGTTTACCAGCTGCTCAACAGAGACCTCCGAGAGCGGGAGCAGACGGCGCGAAGCATCCAGCGGGATCCCTGCGTGCACGCAGATAAGATCCGCCTCCTCAATATAAGCGGGCAGTCCCTCCAGGTAGTCCACCAGATCCCAATCCAGAAGGTGTCCGTCCTCGGGAAAATAGGCCTGCAGCTGCTTTAAAACCGCATCAAAATCATTCGGTGAGGTCTCTAATAGCGAGTGATAGTATTGTAAGAACGCATATTCGTGATTTCCCACGATGCAGCGAACGTTCGGGAGCGAAGAAATATACTGCGCCAGGGCAACGGAGCTTTCCCCCTTATCGATGATATCTCCGCAAACGATCATCTCATCCCTGTCCGAAAAATCAAGCTTCTGCAAAAGCCTTTTGAAAAGCGTATATTCCCCGTGAATATCGGATACAACGTATCTCATACCGATCCAAGCTCCCGCTTCATTTCCATCATAAAGAAAGATTTTTCATCCACGGCGCGCATCGTGGCAAGGATGCCGTCAAGATGATCGTATTCGTGCTGTAAAAGCTCCGAAAGATCCCCCTCAAGTGTCATTTCTCGGGGTAAAAAATTCTCGTCAAGATAAGAAATGACCGCGCGCTTATGGCGGCGTACCCGCACGACGAGTCCCGGGAAGGACATACAGTCGTCAAGAAGCTCGTAGGTCTCCCCGTCGGGAAAGGAAAGCAATGGGTTGATAAAAACATACGGCTTATCCGTGTGCATATACAGTAGACGCTTTTTGATGCCGATCTGCGGCGCGGCGATCGCACGGCCCGCGCCGTGCACTCTGCGGTATTCCATTAAAGTGTCGTGCAGATCCTCGACCCACGCGGAAAGATTCGTTTTTTCTTCCGCTTTGATCTCTTCACTTCTCTCATACAGCACGGGATCGCCGAGCTTCAAAATCTCTTTTATCATCCGTTTTCACTCCAAAAGCAAATAATTATTTACAAAAATGCGGCAAGGTGATTTCCGTAAGAAGGCCTTGCCGCATAAATTTTATTTTTTCAGAGCCGCGCGCTTCGCCGCCTGAATGCGCTTTCTCTGCGCCATATCCAGAATGGTCTTGCGCAGGCGAACGCTCTTCGGGGTCACCTCGATCAGCTCGTCCTCGGTGATAAACTCGATCGCCTCTTCAAGGGAAAGCTGGATGGGGGTGATCAGCGTGAGCTTCTCATCCGCACCGGAGGAGCGAACCGCCGTGAGGTGCTTTTCCTTGCAGACGTTGACCTCAATATCGTCGGGCTTCGGGTTTTCGCCAACGATCATGCCCGCATATACAGGGGTGGCAGGGCCGATGAAGAGAGGTCCGCGATCCTGCGACTGATAAAGTCCGTAGGTGGTGGCAACGCCGGTCTCCGAAGCAACGAGAGAGGAGGTGAATCGGGTCTTGATCTCACCGCGGAATGGCTCATAGCCCGCGAGGATCGAGGAGATCAGGCCCTCTCCGCGTGTATCCGTCAGAAGCTCACTTCTGTAGCCGAACAGACAGCGCGTGGGAATGTTGTAATAGAGCTTCTGGCGTGTGCCGTGCAGCTGCATATCCACAAGATTTCCCTTTCTTGCGCCGAGCTTCTCCATGACCGCGCCCACGTACTGCTCAGGCACGTCCACGATCACGTTCTCGATCGGCTCGCACTTCTGCCCGTCGATCTCCTTATAAAGCACACGGGGATTGGAGCAACAAAGCTCGTAGCCCTCGCGGCGCATATTTTCAATAAGGATGGAAAGATGCATCTCGCCTCTGCCCGCAACGCGGAAGCTATCGGTGGTCTCACCGTCCGTCACACGGAGGGAAACGTCACGCAGAAGCTCGTTATACAGTCTTGCGCGCAGATGGCGTGAGGTAACGAACTTACCCTCCTTGCCCGCAAAGGGAGAATCGTTGACCGAGAAGGTCATCTCCATCGTGGGCTCACCCACCTTGACGAACTCGATGGGCTCGATCTTGGAGGGCGCACATACGGTATCGCCGATGGAAATATCCTCGCAGCCCGAGAAGCACACCACGTCACCCACGGTGGCCTCCTCCACGGGAACTCTTTTCAAACCGTCAAACTGATAGATCGAAACGATCTTTGCAGGGCGGGACTTTCCGTCTGCCGAATGGTAGTTGCAGATCGCAACGCCCTGGCCCTGGCGGATCGAGCCGCGCTCGATGCGGCCGATACCGATACGGCCGACAAATTCGTTATAGTCGATCGAGGAAACGAGGAGCTGCAGAGGCTCTTCCTCCTCACCCTCGGGTGCAGGCATATATTCAAGAATGGTATCAAGAAGGGGCGTCAGATCCTTGCCGGGCGCATGGGGATCGAAGGATGCCGTGCCTGCTCTGCCCGAGCAGAAGAGCATCGGAGAATCCAGCTGCTCGTTCGTTGCATCCAGCTCCAAAAGCAGCTCCAGCACCTCGTCACCGATCTCGTCAAGACGGGCATCGGGACGGTCGATCTTATTGACCACCACGATCACGCGGTGGTTGAGCGCAAGCGCTCTCTCCAGAACAAAGCGCGTCTGCGGCATGGGGCCCTCGGCCGCATCCACAAGCAGGATAACGCCGTTTACCATCTTCAGAATGCGCTCCACCTCACCGCCGAAATCGGCGTGGCCGGGGGTGTCGATCACGTTGATCTTCACGCCCTTATAATGGATGGCGGTATTTTTTGCCAGAATGGTGATGCCGCGCTCACGCTCGAGGTCTCCCGAGTCCATCACGCGGTCAGCCATTTCCTGATTGTCACGGTAAATGCCGCCCTGGCGGAGCATTTCGTCCACCAGCGTGGTCTTGCCGTGGTCAACGTGGGCAATGATCGCAATATTTCTAAGATCTGTACGCTTCATATAAACAGTCCTTTCTTCCACATCGTCTATCTTTCACTCATAACCGAATAATTATAGCACAACCAACAACGAAAATCAACAATTTTCACAAAAAAGTACAAAAAATAAGAAAAAAAGCAAGATAGTCCCTTGCAAAAGCACCGTGTGCGTGATAGAATAATTACAATATATGGATAAAAAGGAGACACCCCTATGAATATCGGACTTCTTCCCCAGGAGCATATGCATACGCTCGTGAACGAGCAAAAGCCCCTCTTCCATTTTGAAAAGGGCGATCTTGCCGCTTGGCAAAGAGATGCGAGAGCCAAGCTCTCCGAGCTTCTCGGCCTTGGCGAGATCGAAAAATTTGCCTGCCCCCTTGAATGCGAGATCGAATACGACCGCTATGCAGAGGACCTCGATTGCCGCGAGATCCGCATCCGCTTCACCACCGAGGAGAACGTAACCGTTCCCTGCCATATCTGCATCCCGAAGGATGCTAAAGGCAAGCTGCCCGTGATGATCTCTCTGCAGGGGCATTCCACGGGTATGCACATCTCTCTCGGCCGTCCGAAATATGAAAGAGATCATATTACCATTTCCGGCGGTGACCGTGATTTTGCCAAAAGAGCCGCAAAGGAAGGCATCGTTGCCATCGCGATGGAGCAGAGATGCTTTGGCGAATGCGGCGAGATCGGCGGCCAGACCAACTGCGAGCTGACCGGGCTTCGCGCCATTATGCTCGGCCGCACCATCATCGGCGAACGCGTTTGGGACATTATGCGCCTGATCGACCTTTTGCAGAGAGATTTTTCCGATCTTTGCGATACCGATAAGGTGATCTGCCTCGGCAACTCGGGCGGTGGCACCGCCACGACCTACGCGGCCGCAATGGATGAGCGCATCAAGATCGCCGTTCCCTCCTGCGCCGTTTGCCGCTACGGCGATTCCATTGCCGCCATGGCGCACTGCGCCTGCAACTACGTGCCCCACATCGCAAAATATTTCGATATGGGCGAGCTCTGCCAGCTGATCGCACCACGCGCGCTGATCGTCGTCAACGGTGTAGCAGACGACATCTTCCCTATCGCGGGCGCAAAGGCCTGCGTGGAGGTTGCGAGTCTCGCATTCGCCGCCGCAGGCGTGCCGGACCGTCTGCACCACGTGATCGGCGCCGAGGGCCACCGCTTCTATGCGGACGATACCTGGCCCACTCTCCACGAGGAGATCGCAAAGCTGTAAGAAAAATTAACTACATAATAAAAGAGGCTGTGTCATAAGCTTTTCATTAAGCGAATGGCGCAGCCTCTTTTGTTTTTGCCTTGGAATCATATTCTATCAAACTTTTGTGCGTTTATACTCAATGCAAGTATATTCCGTCCCGCAATCCTCGCAAGTGTGTGTTACTTTATGTACTTCACACATGACTCCATCGATCATCTCATCAGGAAGGCGCACATCCTCGCTCACTTTCGTTTTGTTCTGCGAGGGACACTTTATGCAAGCATTGGCCTCCATCTTTTTCGCTTTTGCGTAAAACATGAAAAACGTAATAAGTGCCGGAATCATTCCGATTATTAAAAATACAGGCATCAGCAAGGTGTTTACGAATACCATAATCAGGGCAAGAAGCGCGCCTGCTACAAAAGGAATTCCTCCAAACATATAAAATTTTTTCATCAATTCGGTTACTTCTTTTTTCTTCATAATCCTTATAATCCTTTCTTAATTACCCCAAGGCATAATAATTATACTCTATTTATCGACAATTGTCAATATAAAGATAATAAAATATAATGAAAAATAGGGGATAATAAAGCAAGGGAGATAAAATTATGATTTCTTACGAACCGTTTTATAAAACGCTAAAAGAGAAAGGCATCACATCATACAAATTGATCAATGAATTTAATGTTAGCAGAAGTTTGCTCGATCGATTAAAGCACAACAAACCTATTACCACCGTTACTCTAAATGATTTGTGCACCTATCTTGATTGTGATGTAGATAATATACTGAAATATATAAAGGATCAATAATGAACAAGATAAATGATTGTAAGAAGGTGCGCACATTGTCGGATAAGCTTTCAAGTTCCAAGAGAAATACGGAAGAAAATTTCGTTTTTTGCCCCTATCTTGAAAAACAAATTGAATACGGATGCTGCTACGATATGCAAATGATATCTAAGTCCTATATCCTTCCCACAGCACTCCCCGAAATTCCGATCGACAAGGAGAAGCTAAAGCGCTTTTGCAAGGGATGTTCCCGGTGCTTATGAATACGCATACCGAGAGCGAAAAACGAGGCGATGCCCAAATGAGCATCGCCTCGCGCTGTTATGAGTATTTAGAAACATTTTTTGTTATATTGTGTGAACACTATAATAATGGTTTTATATAATCTTTTAATGCTTGTATCAACTTATAAACAGTTGTACACGGATCTCTTTTGGATGGCGGAACGCTACCATCATATGCTTTTTCTATT
>JAGBCA010000017.1 GCA_017938205.1 Clostridia bacterium | reverse complement strand
TTGTTACGCCTTTTTTATTTGTATTTTTTCAAAAAGCTCTTGACAAACAGTAACAGGTTTATCGGTGAGTTTATTATAACATAATATCTAGCTATAATCAAGGCGTTTCTTCAGTAAATCAATAATTGAACGATACCCCATAAATTGAACGAAAGGGGTATAAAATGAACGATTTATATTTTACGGGTAAAAACAAAAAAGGCTTATATTTTTAATCACTTTCGCAGAAAGTGTATATCATCCGCAATTTATTGCGGTATATCATCAATGCGGAGCATTGTATATCATCATTACGGAGTTTTAATACACGCTAAAAGCGTGATGATATGCAAAAAAGAGCGAAATAAATCGCTCTTTTTGATGATATCCACCACACTTCGTGCGGTGATGATATACCATTACTCCGTAATGGATAAAAAAATGACTGCAATTTTGTATCAAAATTACAGTCATTTTTTGGTGGGGGAAGCTATCAGTTGCTACACGGAGAGTGCTTTTTGGTGATTGTTCCGCTTTGGGATATAGGGAAAGCGAGGTGCGCCGTGTAACGCAATATACCGCGAGAGCTGAGAGGCTCAAATTTTACTTTGCGGCGGCGGTATGCGGCCCGCGTTCGCCGGCCGATAGCTTCACCGACAAAAAAAGAACACCGATTGGATCGGTGTTCTTTTTTTGGTGGGGGAAGCTGGATTCGGACCAGCGAAGTCAGTGACAACAGATTTACAGTCTGCCCCCTTTGGCCGCTCGGGAATTCCCCCATATGAAAGAGTTCAGTCGAATACCGGAACTCTTTTGGAGCTGGTGAACGGAGTCGAACCATCAACCTGCTGATTACAAATCAGCTGCTCTGCCATTGAGCCACACCAGCATTCGAACGTATTATATTATAACAGAAGTTTTCGCGTTTGTCAAGCCCTTTTTACATATTTTTTTGAGAATTTTTCCGTATTTTTTGTTTGGTATAATGTGCATGATCGTGAGGCTACAAAGTATATTTGGGTTACCTTTTTTGAAGTGCGGAGATTTTACTTTGCCGATTCAAAAAAACGCGCCGTTCTGCGCATAAGACTTGAAATCTTCATAAAATTGTAGTATACTGTAGAAAAAAGAAAAAGGGAATGCTATGAAAATCTGTATCATGGAGGATCTGCATCTTCCGTATCATAGAGAAGCACTTCAGTATGAGGCACTTTCGTTTTATCTTGCTGATATGAAGGAGAAGGGGGCCGAGCTTCTGGTCGTGCCCGGGGACTTCACCGCGGACGGAAATCGGGCGACCGCCGAATGTTTTTTTGAGACGATCAAAAATCTTTCCATCCCCACGATCGTAATGACGGGAAATGCTGACTTCCGCAACCCGGAAACGAAGGAATATTTTCGCTCGGTCACGGCCGAAACGAAGCACGTCTATGGCGAGTATACCGTGCTTGCCCTTCGCGACGGCGAGGGAAGAGTACCGAGGGAAGACCTTGCACTTCTTGATACCGCCGATGGGAAGGCTTTGATCTTTCTTCACCACCCGATCGAATCGCTTGCAGAGGAAAGCAAAACGCGCCTCTCGGCTTTCCGCGAGAAACATCCCGACGTGCCGATCTTCGTTGGCCACGCACATATCGAAAAGCGCGAAGGGAACACCTATTATCTGAACGCATCCGATCCCGATAAGGCCATCGGAATGCCCCCCTGTATCTATTATTACGATACAGAAACGAGGGCACTTTCCAAAACGCATTTTGATTGCCCGAAGCCTGCAGATTTTTCATCTTATCTCGGTATTTCCGCGTTTCATGCCTTGGAGGATCTTGCGTACGCAACCGAAAAAGGACTCTATGCCGTGGAATTTCGTCCCTCCGTTGTAAACGAGGATCGAAAGGCGCTTCTTTCAGGGCTGTGCGCCTTCCGCAAGGCGGGAGGAAAATGCGTTTCCTTCCATTTTCCGAACCTTGCCGCGCGGGACGGAACGCCCGCTGATGTATCGGAGCTCCTTGCCTTTGCCGTGCTCGTCCGCGAAGCGGGTGGGGACCGCATCACGCTCCATGCACCCTCGGTGTCGCTTCTTGCCATAGAGAAGGATCCCGATCTGCTTTCCCGCCTTGCGGATCTCGCTGCAATGGTGATCGATGCCTTGCCCGAGGGGTGTGCCGTCGGTATCGAAAATATGCATATGACGGCAAAAGACAGTATGCAGGACCGCGCCTTCGGCTATACGCCCGAGGAATGCAGATGCTTTATCGAATTGCTTCGCGCACGCACAAAGCACCCCGTGGGCTTCCATTTTGACACGGGCCACGCGCGCAACAATATCCCCCTCTCGCAAATCTATACGCAAGGTGTATGGATGGCAGAGCTTGGCAAGGAAACCGTAGGCTTCCATATCCATCAGGTGCTTTTGCGGGATGGAAAAATGGAAAACCATATGCCGATCACGGAGCCGTACGGCGCCTTGATCTCGTACGCTACCTTCTTTCGTATGTGGGAGAGCGGGCGTCTATGCAAAGCCCCCGTCTTTTTGGAGATCCGCCCCACGGCAGAGGATAAAGCCCCTTATAAGCACTCTCTTGCCTGGATGCTTAAAAGTCAATAATTTCAGTGAGGATATAATATGAAACAAACAGGAAAAAAACTTGCATCACTTCTTCTGCTCTTGTCGATGCTTCTCGTTTCGGTCGGCACGCTTTCGGGCTGCAGTATGTTTGACGCCGCCTTGACGATCCCCGCCTCCATTACGTCAACGGCGATCAATGAGGATGGCGAGCTGATCGTTTATTATTCAAACGGCACATCGAAGAATCTCGGTGTTGTTACCGAGAAAAAGGAGGATCCCGCGGTCTACGTAACCTCTGCAGAGGTCAATGAAAGCGGTGAGCTGATCCTTCATTATTCGGATAACACCACCAAAAATCTCGGCGTGATCGGAAACACGGACGGCGAAGGCGCGCCCGGCACGTCCAATAACGTAGAGGTGAACATAGATATTACGGGAGATGCAGAGAGTGCCGCCGCTATCGTTGCAGCCGCTGCGCCGAGCGTTGTCAGCGTGTATTGTACCTTCACAGATCCCATTACCTCGGCCACCGTGGCATCCAGCGCAGGCTCGGGCGTGATCTATTCGATCGATAAAGCAACGGGCGATGCCCTGATCATCACCAATTATCACGTGGTATACGATGCCGATGCCGCCAACATCGCGGATAAGATCCAGGTGTTCGTTTACGGAAGTCCCCTGTCCGGCCAGGCCATCACGGCTACCTTCGTTGGCGGCTCGATGAAGGAGGACATTGCCGTGCTTCGCGTAAAGGGCAGCACGATCATGAAGGAATCCATTGCGAAGGCCGCCGTTCTTGCAAACTCGGATGCGATCCATCCCGGCGATACGGCAATTGCCATCGGAAATCCGCAGGGCAAGGGCATCAGTGCCACCTACGGAAAGGTGAACGTGGTCACCGAAACTCTGGAAACCACCGCTTGTGACGACGTGACGGAGATCTCGCTTCGCGTGATCCGCATCGATACCGCCGTGAACGGCGGAAACAGCGGCGGCGGTATCTTCGATTCGCAGGGCAGGCTGATCGGAATCGTCAGCGCCAAGAGCATTGTGGAAAATATTGAAAACGTGGGCTTTGCGCTCCCGATCAATAAGGTGCAGTCCATCGTAGACAATATTTTGTACCACTGCCTGGACGGTGATTTTGTTACTCCGCTGAAGCCCACCTTCGGCATAACCGTGCAGATCGTGGACTCCAAGGCCGTTCTGAACGAGCAGACGGGACTGATCGACATCGTGGAAACGATCGAGGTCATCGAGATCTCCGAGGGCAGTCTTGCAGACGGTGTATATCAGGTGGGAGATCGCTTGATCTGCGCTACCGTGGGAGATAAGACCACGCAGATCATAAGGATCCATAACGTCACGGACGTTGGGCTGGATCTGCGCCCCGGAGAAACGATCATTTTTAAGGTTCTGCGTGACGGTGTGGAAACGGAGCTTGAGATCACGCCGCCGAGCAATGCATATAATCCCTTTTAAGGTTCATTCCTTAAAAAAACGACAGCGGGAGAAAGCAAACGCTTTCTCCCGCTGTCGTTTTAATAAAAGGATTATTCTTTCTCTCGCTTCTTATCAATGAAATCCATATAAGCATTCCAGTCAAGACGGGAAAGATAATGCCCGCCCCTTCGGTAGTGGTAGAGGCAATCACCCTCGGCAAGCTCGGTGTCCGGAGAGGGAAATGCATCGTGGTGCACGAGCCCATGCATCCCATAGAGGGCGTAGGCCTCATTTGCGGCGGCGGTGCAGAGAAATTCATTTCTCGGATCTGCCCAAAGATCGTTCTCTGCGGAGCCAACCATCAGATGGCGCGGTGCGATCAGCGAAAGCAAAAAGTGCTGATCAAAGGGCATCTCGTGTTCCTTTCCGATATAGTGCTTATAGCGTGGGCAAAACCAGTAGGGAAAACGGTCGCAGATATTCTCGATCGTCTCGCCCTCCTTGCCGCGCGAGAGCGCCGCACCGCTGCAGCCGGAGTCGTTGGAGATCACGTAGCGGAATCTTTCGTCCATAGCACCCGTGAAGAGTGCGGTTTTTCCAAGGCGCGAATGTCCGATCACGGCAACGTGGTCAAGATCCACGTTTTCAAAGCGGGGAAGATAGTCCATCACGCGCATAGCCGCCCAAGCCCACATAGCGATCTTTCCGGGAGCGGAGAGAGCACGGCGGCTCTTGCAAAGATATTTCGCCATTCCGAAGCGGAAATCTGCGCTGTCCTTGGCAACGTCCTGATATTTGATCACGAAAAGACCGTAGCCGCGGTGAATGATCTCCTCTAAGGGTAGATATTTATGTACGATGTCCGTGCCGAAATTGATGCAAACGAAAACGGGGATCTTTCCCTCTTTCTTCGGCATGATCTGCGTTACGGGGAAGGTTGCATCCTCGCCGTCGATCTCGCAGTGGAAAACAAGGCTGCGGTAAATGCCAAAGCCTGCAAGAAAGCTTTCGCTTTCTTCCTCCTTTGTCTCAACTGTCAGATGCTCGGGTGCCTTTGGCAGATATCCGTAGACCTCCCTTTGCAGAATGTCCTTTAGCTCCGCGCGCCGTCTTTCAAAGCCCGCAATATCCTTGACGGTCTTTCCGTTTTTAAATTTCAATAGAGGCGGAAGCTTTAGTGCCTCCAAAGCATCTTTTACCATATATTCCTCCAAAATGTGATGTATTGTTGTCAAAAGCTATCCAATGCCCGTGGAAAATAAAAATATCTTTATAATTCCAAGCAAAAGGATCAAAGAAAAAGCAATGTCATAAAAAAGATTTATACCGCGGATCGTGGTGCTTTCTCGCTTTCTGTTGCTTATGGAAAAAATTAGGCAAATGCCTGAGATCAGCGTTGGTATCACGGCAAACGCATATGAGATCAGAATCAGCGCAAGTGCACCGAGGCCGCCCAGAGCCACGATCACGAGCATCATTTCGCCCATGCCCTCGGTGTTTGTTTCTCCGAGTGAAGCCGCATACGTTGTAAGCCCCTCCTTCAAATTCAAGGAAAGGAGCATATATGCAAAAAAGAGTGCGATACAAAGGAAAACGCCGAGTACCACGGTAGAGATCAAGCCGCTTTTTTTCTTCATTTGAAACTCTCCTTTTATTAGATTGTAAACGCGCCGAAAAGCTCTATCATCAAGGCATAGAGGATCGGGATCGTAAGGATACAGAGCGTGTGTGAGATCAGCGTCATGCTCGCTCCGGTTTTTGGATCACCGCCGTAAGCCTCGGGGAAAACAACCGTGTTCAGTCCGAGCGGCGCGGCGATCGCAAAAAAGGCGAGGAAGAGCACGGAGTTACCGATACCCATGCCAAAAGCGAGATTCAAAAGTGTTTTGATCCCGAAAAGTGCCGAAATGATCACCGCGGGAATAACGGTAAGCCGAAGCACGCTTGCGGCATATACCTTTTTGTTTTTCAGCATTCCCACAAGATCAAATCTTGCCACCGTGAAGCCCGCGAGCAGCATCGCAACGGGGCCCATGCAGGCCTTCAGCGAATCCAGAGCCGAGATGATCGGCGTTGGCATGATGGCGCCAAGACCCGTGAGACCGGCAGCGATACCGAGCAGCATCGCAACGGTCGGCGCGGTAAGCAAGCGCTTGAAGGAATTGGACTTGTTTTCCCCTGCGGGCACAAGCACGCTGATGCCCCAGGTGTAGATCGTGATGCTGATGGGTAAGCAGAAAAGCTTATAATACGAGAGAGCAACGTCTCCGAAAAGCGCAAGCACCAAGGGATCTCCGATGTAGCCGGAGTTTGCAAAGGCAAGCGCGTAGAGATACACACCGCGCTCTGCGCTTTTTTCTTTTACGAAAAATCTTGCAAGCAGGGTGGAGATCGTAAGCGAAAACGTCACCAATATGCAGGAAAGGAGAATGTTTTTTGCGTGCGTGCTAAGCGTTTCGGGGCGGCAGTTCTTTGCCATGGTACTGAAGGAGAGCGCGGGACAGAAGATCCAGGTCTCCAGCTTTGCCATTACCTTGCCCGCATTTTCGGGCAGGATCTTCGTTTTATTTGCTATGTAACCAACCGCGATGCAGATAAATAGTGTCAGCATCGGATTCAGTGTTGCCAAAAAGGTATCAAGCATGATAGTTCCTCACTGTTTTGTTGCCTTTATTCTATCATTTTCGCAATGGGTTGTCAATGCTTTTTCGATAATCATCTATGTCATATCGATAAAAATTGGGGCGCTCATGCAGAGCACCCCCTGTTATTTATAAAGCCGCTTACGCCTCCACCACTTGCTTGCCGCAGATATGTTCCGGCGTAAGTACGAGAAGCAGAGTTCTGTGCGCGTGCCCCTCGATCTCCTTTTGGATGTAGCTTTCGTCCGCGGTGAATTTAAGACTGAGACGCCTCGCTATCTCTGCGATCCGCTCCGGATCCGAAACGATCTCTATTTTTCCGAAAACGATCACGCTTTTTATGTGCAAGGCCCAGTGCCCGTCCTTGTATTCGCCGCCGTCATAAACGCAAAAGCAAACGCGCCCATCCTTCTTCAGCGCATCCAAACGATGCCCCTCGCCGTTTCCGCAGTGGAAATATATTTTTCCATCCGCTTCGTTATAATAATGGTTCATCGGTGCGCCGTACGGATAGCCTCCGTCCCCATTCACCGAGAGAACGCCGCGTTTTTCCTCCATCAGAATGCGAATGCATTCCTCGGGTGTCAGCTTCTTGTTTTTTCTTGTTAGCTCTCGAAACATTTTCTCCTCCGTACCGCTATTATTTTATGCTTACGACCACGATCATGCAGATCGCCATCAGCACGCTGACGATCCCCGTCGCATACAGATAAGGATTTAATTTATCTCCCAGATCCTTTACCGTTTCATCCTTGCTTTTCTTTAATAGCGAGATCATTCGGACGAGCATCAAAGCATCTATCAAAAGAAACACGCCTGCAAATATAAGCGGTATCAAAACCTCGGGTTCCATAATGTTCCTCCATTCTTGTGACTTCAATGTATTCTCTTTTACATATTTGTTTTATCCAGGATCTCCTTCGCTCTCGCGAGGATCGGAAGCTCGCGCCTCGCGATCAATCTGCCAAGCCTCGTGGTCGCGCGCGCCTCGTATTCGCGCACGGCATCCTCGTAGAAAAGACGCAGGGTAGAGAGGTGATAATAATCAATTTCATCCTGTGTTAAATGCTTCTCCTTGAAGGAAATAACCTTGCAAAGAAAATAATTGTTTACATTATGGCGGTGTATGAGGTTATAATAGTCGCTAACGGTGCCGATCTTGCAAAGGATCTCCACCTCCGCACCAAGCTCTTCCTTCAGCTCACGGCAGATGGCCGTACGCAGATCCTCCCCCGGCTCAACACCGCCGCCGGAGGTCTCGATCAGTGTTGCTTTTCCAAAATCGTCATCCCGCTCGGCACGCACGAAATAAAGGTATCCTTCCTCGTCAAAAACGATCGCGCGCACGATCTCTCTGTCGTGATCCACGTATGTAAAGGGCCATTCCTCATCCTTGAGCC
This sequence comes from Clostridia bacterium, assembly GCA_017938205.1. Taxonomy (GTDB): domain Bacteria; phylum Bacillota; class Clostridia; order Oscillospirales; family CAG-272; genus UBA1740. The sequence continues at coordinate 749 of JAGBCA010000017.1, read as the reverse complement.
GAAGCTCGATCTCCGATGCGTTGGTCTTCATTTTTTTGCACCCTCCTTCGCCATGTATTCGGTAGCCGTTTCAGTCGCTTATATCGGCAAGCTCATAATCCAATATCTTTTTCAGTGCATCGGGGGCAAGCTCAACCTGGTATCCGATCCTTCCGCCGCTGAAAAATATTGTATCAAAGCCCCCAGCGGTTCTATCCACGGTCGTTTTGAACGGCTTTTTCATCCCGATCGGGGAGCAACCGCCGTGGATATATCCCGTGAGAGGTAAAAGCTCCTTGGCCTTGATCATCTCTATGCTTTTTTCACCGACGGCCTTCGCCGCCTTTTTCAGATTTAATTCCTTGTTAACGGGAACCAGAAATACGTAATGATTTTTGCTGCTTCCAACCGTGACCAGGGTTTTAAAAACTTGGTCTGCATTTTGACCCAATACGGTCGCAACCTCCATGCCGCCGATCGCATCGGTGTCCGTATAGCAGTGGCTCTCATACGGCATTTTGTTTTGCTCTAAAATGCGCATCACGTTCGTTTTTTCATTTGATTTTTTCATGGAATGCTCCTATTTTCTATTGATAGGCATATTATATCATAATTGTCACCAAAAGTAAATGGGGCTGTCGCATTTAGGGATAACCGAATAAAAAACGAGTGGAGACATTGAAATAGTGCCTCCACTTTTGTTATATAGGTATTTAAATGGTATCGAGGTTGAAAACCTACGGTTTTCTCCGTTTGACTTCGTTTTTTCT
>JAGBCA010000016.1 GCA_017938205.1 Clostridia bacterium | reverse complement strand
GTTACGGTCGCAGGACTTTTTACTCCCGACCAGCTTCACGCTATCGCCGAATGCTCCGAGAAATACGGCAACGGCAAAGTAATATTTACCGCAAGACTTGCCGCAGAGATCGTTGGAATTCCGTTTGATAAAATTCCCGAAGCGGAAGCATTTATGTCGGAACGCGGATTGTATTTCGGCGGAACGGGCGCAAAGGTTCGTCCTATTACCGCTTGTAAGGGCACGACCTGTGTTTACGGAAACATTGACACACAGGCTCTTGCAAAGGTCATATACGATAAGTTTTACATAGGGATGCGCGACGTGAAGCTTCCGCATAAATTCAAGATCGGAGTAGGCGGCTGTCCGAACAGCTGTATGAAGCCGAGTCTGAATGACGTAGGCGTTGAGGGATGCCGTGCATTCTCCTTTGATGACGAGCTTTGCCGAGGCTGTAAAAAATGTGCCGTTGCCGAAGGATGTCCTTCAAAGGCAGTATCCGTTGTCAACGGAAAGGCAGTGATCGATGCGGATAAATGCACAAGCTGCGGCGTTTGCGTTGGAAAATGTCCTTTCGGCGCTGTTCCCAAGGAAGCGGCATCGGTCTGCCGTATCTTTGTGGGTGGAACTTGGGGAAAGACTCAGCGTATGGGAACACTTTTGAATAATGTATATTCGGCAGATGAAGTTCCGACCGTTATTGAAAAGGTTATGCTTTGGTATAAGGAAAACGGATATGTCAAGGAGCGTCTTGGCGCGGCAATCGACAGACTTGGCGCGGATATACTCGAAGCGGCAATTGCGACGAACGATTTGATCGCAAGAAAAGAGGAAATTTTAGAAAAACCTTTGCTTGTAAAATGATGATGCAACGGCTTTCCACGGCATGAAAGTAAACAATTTTTGAGGGCTGACCGCTTGGTCAGCCCTCGCTCTTTATATCACTATTGATTGATCAGTGAGAGAACCTGCGCGATCATTCTCACGTATTGTCTTTCTGCATCTTATTGTAAAAGCGGTTCCCTTTTTTATGGGCGCACAGGTCGCATATAACGAAAACGGCAAAATAGATAGGAATGGCGATCAGGGCGATCACCGGATAGGTCAAAAATGCGAGTCCTTCAAACGGAGAATGGATTAAGAACATGGAATTGACGTCATACGCGGCGGCCGCGGATACGAGCGCGCAAAAAACGAGGTTGCAGTATCCGCCAATGACCGCCATCATGAAAATGGATATGATGATGTTCAGCAGGTTCCGCTTTACATTGATTTTTACATAACCGAAGAGGGGGAGCAAAAGAATGTTAAAGAGAAGCGTGGCGTGCGCGGCAATGCTCTTGAAATTCTCATAATCGGCAAGAGTCGGATTTTTGATAAAATCCACGTTTGCGAACATGCCGACAAGGGTGGAAATGACTCCGAACCAGAACAGATAGTCTGCAAAAAAAGAACCGAGCTTCGATTTCTTGTTCCTGAGAAACGCAAAGATCAAGGCAGACCACATAACCACGTTGCAGGGATAGATCGGCAGGATCAGATTGGGCGTATCGCTTAAGTACTCCATCGAGCCGCCCGACAAAAGCTTGAATAAAAACGAGCTGTAATGCAGAAGGATGGTGAAGAATGCCGCGATAATGAGAATGACGTTTTGCGTTTGTTCCCTTCTCACGTATTTTTTGATCAGCCAAAGTCCCAGCGTGGTCAAAGCAATCAGAATAAAATTAAAGATAAAAAGCTTGTCCATAAAAGCCTCGAAGATTTTTTCATTTGACGTAATAACGTTTTTTCATATACGCAATTCTTGCCGTGAAAGCATTTTTTTGATTGCGTTTTCCCCATTATAGCATACTTTATGAAAATGTTCAAGAGCTTCGAAAAAGATCCGGTTGCTTGTCACAGGCAAGTCAAAGACACTTTGGGGCAATCTCTGCATCCTCTCATTGCAAAATATCCACCGTTTCATTGCTGAGTGCCTTATTCATGCTTCGCACGGCGCAGAATTTTCCGCACATCGAGCAGGTATCCTCGTGCTCGGGCTTGCGCTCCTCACGGATGCGCTTTGCCGTTTCGGGATCAAGCGCGCATTCCCACTGCGCCTCCCAATCGAGCTTGCGGCGTGCATCGCCCATACGGTCGTCGATATCTCTTGCGTGGGGGATCTTCTTTGCTATGTCGGCCGCGTGAGCGGCGATCTTAGAGGCGATAATTCCCTGCTTGACATCGTCCACGTTGGGAAGGGCCAGATGCTCGGCAGGCGTTACGTAGCAGAGAAAGGCGGCACCCGATGCTGCTGCAATTGCACCGCCGATCGCGGAGGTGATGTGGTCATATCCGGGGGCAATATCGGTGACGATGGGGCCGAGCACGTAGAAGGGCGCGCCCATACAGATCGTTTGCTGGAGCTTCATATTGGCTTCGATCTGATCCATCGGCATATGACCGGGGCCCTCCACCATCACCTGCACGTCCCTCTCCCACGCACGCTTCGTCAGCTCACCGAGGCGCACGAGCTCCTCGATCTGGCACACGTCGCTGCCGTCCGCGAGGCAACCGGGTCGGCAGGCGTCGCCAAGAGAGATGGTCACGTCGTGCTCGCGGCAGATCTCGAGGATCTCATCGTAATACTCGTAGAAGGGGTTTTCCTCGCCCGTCATGCACATCCACGCAAACACGAGAGAGCCGCCGCGGGAAACGATGTTCATCTTTCTCTTGTGCTTCTTTATCTGCTCGATCGTCTTGCGTGTGATACCGCAATGAAGGGTGACGAAATCCACGCCGTCCTCTGCGTGAAGTCTTACCACGTCGATAAAATCCTTGGCGGTGAGGGTTGCGAGATCGCGCTGATAGTGGATCACGCTATCGTATACGGGCACCGTGCCGATCATTGCGGGGCACTCGCCCGTCAGTTTTTTGCGAAAGGGCTGTGTGTTGCCATGAGAGGAAAGATCCATAATTGCCTCCGCGCCCATATTCACCGCCGCCATCACCTTTTCCATCTCAATATTATAGTCCTTGCAATCCCGCGATACGCCTAGATTGACGTTGATCTTCGTGCGCAGCATCGAGCCGATGCCGCTTGGATCGATGCAGGTATGGTTTCTGTTTGCGCAGATCACGACCTGACCTTTAGCAACGAGCTCTCTGATCTCTTCCTCGGTTCTGTATTCCTTGGCGGCAACCGCCTTCATTTCGGGGGTGACGATGCCCTGCCTCGCGGCATCCATTTGTGTAGTATAGCTTCTCATTTTTTGGTTCCTTTCAGGCATATTTATCTAAAGAATTTTCCGTTCAGATCAAAGGCGTGGTTCATGGGTCCCGAGCCGTTACCGAGATCAAGCATCGCGGCAAGCGCGCCCGAGATATAATCCTTGGCTCTTTGAACGGACGCCTCGAGATCATAGCCCTTGGCAAGATTTGCGGCAATGGCGGACGAGAGGGTGCAGCCCGTGCCGTGGGTATTGGGATTATCGATACGCTTTCCGTCAAACCATTTGCAAACACCGTTTGCATACAAAAGGTCGTTTGCATCGCTCACACTGTGACCGCCCTTGACAAGGACGGCGCAGCCGTAAGTATCGGCGATGTGCTTTGCCGCACGCTCCATATCTTCTTTGCCTTGGATGCGTTCTCCCGATAAAGCCTCTGCCTCGGGAATATTGGGCGTGACAAGAGCGGCAAGCGGAAGAAGCTCTCTTTTCAGCACCGACACCGCATTGGAGCGCATCAGACGAGAGCCGCTCGTTGCGACCATCACGGGATCAACAACAACGTTTTCCGCTTTATAATAAACAAGGCGATCGGCAATGACCCTGATCAGCTCTGCCGAGCTGACCATTCCGATCTTCACGGCATCGGGGCGGATATCCTCAAACACCGCATCGATCTGATCCTTCAAAAATTCAGGCGTGGACTCAACAACCGACCGTACACCGAGGGTATTCTGCGCCGTGAGCGCGGTAATTGCGCACATGGCGAAAACGCCGTTCACCGTCATCGTTTTAATATCTGCCTGAACCCCTGCGCCGCCGCTTGAATCACTTCCCGCAATCGATAATGCCGTTTTCATTTCTTTATCAGCTCCTTGACCGCGCACAGAAGCGCTTCGGTTTCCCTGCGGGGAGATTCGGCCTTCATAATAGCGGAAACAACGCAGATGCCTGCGATGGGAATCCCCGAAAGAACGTCAATGTTGTTCTTATTGAGTCCGCCGATGGCGTTCACGGGGATCGGAACGGCTTTGCAGATGTCTGCCAGGGTTTCGGTAGACGTGAGAACGGTTTTCACCTTGGTGGTCGTTGGATAGATCGCGCCAACACCGAGGTAGTCTGCGCCGCCCTCGTGTGCTTCCAGCGCCCATGGCACGGTCTTTGCGGTTGCGCCGATGATAAAATCTTCGCCAAGTATTCTTCTTGCGGTAGCGATGGGCATATCCTCTTTTCCGAGGTGTACTCCCTCCGCGCCTACTGCCATTGCTACGTCGATACGGTCATCGATGATCAGCGGCACGTTATATTTTTTCGTCAGTGCGTGAACCTTCTTTGCAAGCTCGATATACTCTATCGTGGTTTTGTTCTTTTCACGAAGCTGCAGGATGGTTGCGCCGCCTGCGAGTGCTTCTTCAACACGGCGGAGAAATTCGTCCTCCTCAAAGCCCGTAGAGTCGGTGATAAAATAAAGCGTTGTATCAAGTTTTTTCATATTCGCTCCTTATACGGTTATACATAGAGATAATCGTTCAGCACGGGCTGAAGCCCTTCGCCCTCGATATCCTTATACATCTTGTCAAGACTGCGGTTATCGTCGATCTCAAACTGCTCGTCACCCCGTGCCTCTTCGCTTGCTTTTCCGCTGTATTTGCTTTCGTGGTCGCCGATGCCCGTGGAAACACCTGCGGAAACCTTCGTTGCGGCGATCTTTACGATGCCGTTTCTGAAATCCGCGCTCTCGCGGGAGGATACGGTAATACCCACGAACGGAAGGAAGATGCGATACGCGCAAAGGATCTGACAGAGCTGCTTTTCGTGAACATCCATGGGACTTATCTTATCATTGTTGATGATAGGACGAAGACGTGGACAGGAAAGCGACATCTCGGCGTGCGGATATTTCCTCTGCAAATAATAGACGTGCAAGGCACTTGCAAGTGCATCCTTACGAAAATCGGAAAGGCCGAGAAGGGCCGAGAAAGCAACACCTCGCATACCGCCGCGCAGGGCTCGCTCCTGCGCATCAAAGCGGTACGGCCATACGCGCTTGTGCCCGAGCAGGTGGAGCTGCTCGTATTTATCGGTATCGTAGGTTTCCTGGAACACGGTCACATAATCCGCGCCGCATTCGTGGAGATACCGATATTCATCGGTGTTGACGGGATAAATTTCAAGACCTACCATGCGAAAATACCTTCTCGCCAATTTGCAGGCTTCGCCTATGTACTCCACGTTGCTCTCTACACGGCTCTCGCCCGTCAGGATCAGGATCTCTTCCATTCCGCTATCGGCAATGACCTTCATTTCCCTTTCGATCTGCTCCATAGAAAGCTTCATGCGGCTGATATGGTTGTAGCAGTTGAAGCCGCAATAGACACAGTAGTTTTCGCAGTAATTTGCGATATAAAGGGGTGTAAAAAGATACACCGTGTTGCCAAAATGCTTGCTTGTTTCAAGTCTTGCACGCTCTGCCATCTCTTCAAGGAAGCCTTCCGCCGCAGGTGACAAAAGCGCCTTAAAATCCTCTATCGAGCAAGTGGTGTGTTCAAGAGCTGCACGGACGTCTCTTGCCGTGTATTTTGAATAGTCGTAGGCGTTCATCTGCGACATGACCTGCGAGCATACATCCGATTCTATGATCTCCATGCCGGGCAGATATTCCATGTGGTTCTTACGGCTTGCAGGATCGTTTTCAAGGCGATGCTTTTTGGCAAGTGCTTCGGGCGAAAGATGCTCCGAATCTACGAAGAATTGATTTTCCATTATCTTCACCTCAATCTCTGAGGAAACCTGTCAAGGGATCGGATGCGGATGCGCCGCGGGTGAGAACTCTGCCGAGCCCCGAAAGGTACGCCTTGCGCCCTGCTTCGATCGCCTGCCTGAATGCCGATGCCATCATGGGAAGATCGCCTGCGGTTGCGAGGGCGGTATTCGCCATAATGGCTGCCGCGCCCATTTCCATGGCTTCGCAAGCCTGCGAGGGTCTGCCGATCCCCGCATCCACGATGATGGGCAGGTCGATCTCGTCAATGAGAATCTGTATAAATTCCTTGGTTGCAAGTCCCTTGTTCGAGCCGATGGGAGATGCAAGAGGCATTACGCTTGCCGCGCCTGCGTTTACGAGGTCACGGGCGGTATTCAGATCGGGATACATATACGGCATGACCACAAAGCCCTCATTTGCAAGGATCTCGGTCGCCTTGACGGTTTCCACGTTGTCGGGAAGGAGATATTTGGAATCACGCATGATCTCTACTTTGACGAAATCACCGCATCCAAGCGCACGGGCAAGGCGTGCGATACGGACGGCTTCCTCGGCGCATCGAGCGCCCGAGGTGTTGGGAAGGAGCGTGATGCCTTCGGGAATATAATCAAGGATGCTTTCGTGCTCCTTGGTGTTGGCACGGCGGACTGCCAGGGTTATGATCTCTGCCCCTGCGTCCTTAACTGCCGCTTCAATGAGCTTCATCGAATACTTTCCCGATCCGAGAATGAAACGGGAGTTAAATTCGTGGCCGCCGATGATCAGTTTGTCTTTGTTCATTTTGTTTTCCTCTTTTCTTTATACATCAAATTGTTTTGCTAAAATACGAAGCACCGTGTGCGCCTGATGCGCCGCACAAAGCGCAACGCGGGGAGCAACAAGCCCCAAGCCGTTCGATACATCACTCGTTTCATCCCCACAAAGATAGAACCTACTCGTTATTCTTCTCGTCTTGATGCTATTGGACACACCCATACCTCCCATACCCGAAGCAGCGACAAAATATTTGTCGGAAAGCTCGGATAGTACCGTATTTGCAAAGCTTGCTTTGCATTCTGCATCATCAAAGGCCTCGCAAATGATGTCCGCGGCTTTCAGAAGCGTTACGGAATTTTCTTCCGTAATCCGTTCTGTATGTACTTTCAGTGAAATATACGGCGCGATTTCCTTGAGATTTTCCGCAAGGGCTTCGGTCTTATACATACCGATCTGATCTGCCTTATATTGCTGACGGTGGAGATTCGTTATATCCACACGGTCAAAGTCGCAAAGGATCAGCCGCCCGACACCGGCTCTTGCGAGTGCTATGGCGATATTCGAGCCAAGGCCGCCAAGGCCGCAGATAGCAACCGTCGCCGACGAAAATGCCTTATGCAGCTCTTTGCCATGGCGCTCCTCTAAGGCATTGTTCCATTCTTCCCTCGTTGGAATCATTTAGCCACCTCCCACGAAGCTGACGATCTCAAGGCAGTCGCCGTCCTTCAGAACAACGTCGGCATAAGCAGTCTTTGAAACGATCTCGCCGTTCAGCTCCGTCACGCTCCGCTTCATATCGTAGCTCGCCACGGCAAGATATTCGGCAAGGGTCTTGCTTGCAATATTCTTTGGTTCTCCGTTTACCTTTACCATTTTGCACCTCGACAAAAAAATTGCAACAAAAAAAAGGAGCTACCGATTCGGTAACTCCAAAAATCTTGTTCCTCCCAATATCCTCGTATCAGGCATCCCTACGTTGGCATTATCCAAATCAGGTTCTCGGTCGAAGGTCGCACCTTCCTCTCAGCCTGTATACAAGCTCCCGCTTTTTAGTTGTGAATACATTATACACCCACTTACAAAAAAAAGCAAGTATGTTTTATCATTTTTCTGAAATTTGTTTCAAAAGCAGGGACCGCATGCCTCGCCCTCCGATTATCGCACGATTCCCCAAAAAAAGACATATAATGTAATGGTGCTTCACCAATTTTTAAAAGAGGGTATTTGATATGAACAAAAAAGATCCGTTTACGAGAAGTACCGGTTCTTGCTATCAACGCGATGGCATAACCAGAAAACAGAGCTGCGGCAAGCCTAAATCCTGCTGCGGCGGAAATCAAAATGAAAATCCTTGTACTGTTTGTCCTCCCGGTCCGCAGGGACCCGTCGGACCGCAAGGCCCCATCGGACCAAGAGGTCCCATTGGACCCGTGGGGCCTATCGGCCCCGCAGGCCCGCAGGGTGAGATCGGACCTGCAGGTCCCCAGGGCGAGATTGGTCCCGCTGGGCCTCAGGGCGAGGTTGGTCCCGCTGGGCCTCAGGGCGAAGTTGGTCCCGCAGGCCCACAGGGTGCGATTGGACCTGCAGGCCCCCAGGGCGAGGTTGGTCCTGCAGGCCCTCAGGGCGAGGTTGGTCCCGCCGGGCCTCAGGGCGAAATCGGACCTGCTGGGCCTCAGGGCGAGGTCGGACCTGCCGGACCCCAGGGCGAGGTCGGACCTGCCGG
>JAGBCA010000015.1 GCA_017938205.1 Clostridia bacterium | reverse complement strand
GTAGGAAGTAGCTTCCATACCATTGGTAAGTCTTACTCTTGCGATCTTACGAAGTGCAGAGTTAGGCTTCTTGGGGGTAACGGTGGTCACCTTGGTGCAAACGCCTCTTCTTTGCGGTGCGCTCTGGTCGATCTGCTCATTACGAAGAGCGTTGAAGCCCTTTTGCAGAACGGGAGACTTAGACTTGTAGGTCTTCTCACCACGACCTTTTTTTACGAGCTGGTTAAAGGTTGGCATTCCATATCCTCCTTCTTTAAGATATAGTGTTTATCTACACAGTCCTTATGGACGGCATATTCGAAAATTCTCACTGTCTGAAAATGGGCATAGATACCCCTACTTACCGACAGTACAACATATTATAGCATTTTGCAAGAATATTGTCAAGGTTTTTTTCTATTTTTTTAAGCCTTCGCAAGATTTTTTTCATTTTTTCCAAAAAGAAAGTGGCTATCTCGCTTTTTTTATCGCTTTTGCCAAGAGCATTGCCGAAAAAACCGCATTTTCCATTAAAAGGGGGCAGAAAAACACGTTCTCCGCCCCTTTTGTTGTTCTTCTTTTCCGGACGATAAATACCGTCTCTGCTATTTTTTCCCTTTCTTTCAAAAAATATACTCAGGACTTCTTGTTTTTCTTTTTGATTCTGAGTTTTCCGAAAATACGTGAGAAAAGCTTTGCGATCCGCCCCGGCTCTTTTCTGCGATTCTTTCTCTTGCGCGCCATCCACTGCTTCAGGAAAGCAAGGCTTGGTCTGCGACCGCGCGCCTCGCGACGCCTCGACTGCTCGTAGGTATACATCTGCACGGTAGCGGCAAAGCGGCAGACTGCCGGATCGGTATACTCCTCTGCGGCGATCTCGCTCCAGCCCATACGCTCGGCAAACTCCTCGTGAAGCATGGTATAAAACTCTTCCTTGGCATCCGCCCAAAGGAGATTATAGATCTTGAAGCAGCGGCTGGCCGTCAGATTCACGAAGGAAACAGACAGCGGCAGATACATTCCGTGGTGCATCAAAAAGCTCTTGATATCCGCGTACATTTTCGGAGCTTGTGCGTAATACTTGCGGAAGAGCTTTCCGCGCGCCTGCTGGGAATACACGCGATGGTGGATGAGAATGCCCTCGCATTTTCCGATGCGCTCGGCCAAGGAGAGCGAGGTGACGACAAAATACACGTCCTCAAACATGCGCAGCTCCTCGGGAAAAAGAAGCTTTTTCTCTACGATAAAGGCGCGGCGAAAAAGCTTGCTCCAAACGTATCCGTCCGTCAGCTGGAAGATCTGATCAGGGAAATCGTTTTTGCTCGTCACCTTGCCGGGCGTCAACAAATTCTGCTCCTCGCTGATCACGTTCTTGCGGAATTTGGCATTTTTATTCTGATACAGATCATAGTCGCCCACAACGATATCCAGATCGTCAGCCTTCGCCGTTTCATACATCCGCGCAAGAAAATCCAGCGCAAAGAAATCGTCCGCATCGAGGAAGGAAATGAATTCGCCTCTGGCGCGGCGCAGACCGTTGTTACGCGCCATACCGGGGCCCGCATTGTTTTGCGTTGCGATACGAACGCGGCTATCCCTCGCCTGATATTCCTTCACGATCTTGAGCGATCCGTCCGTCGATCCGTCATCCACGCAGATCACCTCGATCTCGCGCAGGGTCTGATCCAGAATGCTGTCCAGCGCGGGGCGCAAAAACTCCTCCGCGTTGAATATGGGAACGATAACGGAAACCTTGATATCCGCCTCGGGCATTTTTTGCTCGGCGGCGGGCGCATCTGCGGAGGCGGCAAGCGGTGCATCGCCGTTTTCCTGCGGTGCGGCAGCCTCTGTCACGGTATGTATATCGGTATGCGTTGCATCGATCTTCTGTTTATCTGCAGATTGCATACATTCACCTTCCCCACCGTCTGCCGTTTTTGAATGCTTCACGGAAGCGGCGGTCTTTTTCTTATTTTTATCTCTTTCCATTATACCATAGGAACGAGCAATTGTCAATCTTTTTTTACAAGGAGCAGTTTTCGCTCATAAAAACGGTATCCTTGGCGCTTCAAAATAAATGGATTGACAATATTTCTTTGCAAAAAACAGCGACATCTTCAAGTAGCAACAAAACAAAAACGGCCAACCCGGACAAAGATCCGAGTTAGCCGTTTCTTTAGCTTTTATAAAACGAATGAACGGTAAATCAAGCTTCCGTGCTCTCACGGGAGCCGAGCACCTCGTCGTACTCATCGCCCGCAGTATACACGGTCTCAAGATTGGGATCGGGCTCCTGCGCGTTGTCGATCACGCCAACGGAGCGATAACGGCCAAGACCCGTTCCTGCAGGGATCAGCTTACCGATGATAACGTTCTCCTTAAGACCGAGCAGGTGATCCTGCTTGCCATGGATCGCGGCATCGGTGAGCACCTTCGTGGTCTCCTGGAAGGAGGCGGCGGAAAGGAAGGATTCGGTCATAAGAGAAGCCTTGGTGATACCAAGCAGCATGGGAGCGGCATCTGCATAACGCAGCCCCTCCTCGCCTGCGGCGATCCTTGCCTCGATCTTTTCATTTTCCTCGCGAAGCTCAAGGATATCCACCGTGGTTCCAACAAGAAGATCCGTATCGCCGGGATCCTCGATCTTGACCTTGCGGGTCATCTGACGGGTGATACACTCCACGTGCTTATCGTTGATCTCAACGTCCTCACCGCGGTACACCTTCTGTACCTCACGGATGATATAATCGTAAACGGCGTCGATACCGCTCATGTGAAGCACGTCTGCGGGATTCAGGAAGCCCTCGGTGAGCTGCTGACCGCGAGCGACCATCTGGCCGTCCTGCACGGTAAGACGCATACCAAAGGGGATCTCATAAACAACCTCTTCCTCCACGGGCTCACTGCGCTCGTTAAGGGGATTCTGGATCACGATCTTCGTGAGCTTCTTGTCAGCCTCGATGCGAACGGTTCCGCTCACCTCGGTGACGATCGCGGTTCTCTTCGGGCGACGCGCCTCGAAGAGCTCCTCAACTCTGGGAAGACCCTGCGTGATATCCGAGCCTGCAACACCACCGGTGTGGAAGGTTCTCATCGTCAGCTGCGTACCGGGCTCTCCGATGGACTGTGCGGCAATAACACCGACGGCCTCGCCGATGCTGACGGGAGTTCCGTGCGCCATATCCGAGCCGTAGCAATGAACGCAAACGCCTCTCTTCGCCATACAACGAAGAATGGTGCGCACCTCGACCTCCTTGATGCCGGCATTCACGATCTCGTGTGCCATCGTCTCGTCGATCATGGTGTTTGCGGGAACGATCAGCTCACCGGTCTCGTCATTTACTATGTCGTTTACAGTATAACGGCCGAGCAAACGGTCGTACAGAGTTTCAACAACAGTGCCGGAGGAAACGATATCCGAAACAACGATACCGCTCTTCGCGCCGCAGTCCTCCTCGCGAACGATCACGTCCTGCGATACGTCTACCAGACGGCGGGTCAGATAACCGGAGTCTGCCGTACGAAGTGCCGTATCGGACAGCGCCTTACGGGAACCCTTCGCGCCCATGAAATACTCGAGCATCGTAAGACCTTCGCGGAAGTTCGACTTAATGGGAATTTCGATCGTCTTACCGTTGGTTGCAAACATAAGTCCGCGCATACCTGCGAGCTGACGCATCTGCTTTGTCGATCCGCGGGCACCGGAGGTAGCGATCATGTTCAGTGAGTTATATTTATCCAGGTTGGCAACCAGAGCATCGGTTACGGCCTGGGTGGTCTTGTTCCAAACGTCAACGACCTGGTTATAGCGCTCATCCTCGGAAAGCTCGCCCCAGTTGAAGAGCTCAGTGATCTCCTCCACCTTCTGTGCCGCCTCGTCAAGAAGCTGCTTTTTCTGAGGAGGAATGGTCATATCGTAAACAGATATTGACAAAGAGGACCTCGTAGAGTACTTATAGCCCATTGCCTTGATGTTATCAAGAACCTTTGCGGCCTCGGTAAATCCATGATATTTGATGGTCAGATCCACGATCTCCTTGAGCTTTTTGCTGGTGGTAGCAAAGCCGATCTCCAGGCTGAAGGGATCCTCGGCACGGTTAATGTAGCCGAGATCCTGCGGGATGCGGCGGTTGAAGATCAAGCGGCCGTAGGTCGCATCGATCAGGGCACTCTTCTCCACGCCGTCGATCACCTTCGTCTGACGCACCTTGATCGCAGCGTGCATACCGAGCTGCTTGTTCTCGTACGCCATCTCAACCTCGTCGAAATCGCGGAAGATACGTCCCTCGCCGGGCTCGCCGGGATGGTCGATGGTAAGATAATAAGAGCCAAGCACCATATCCTGGGAAGGAACGGTTACGGCCTTACCGGAAACGGGCTTCAAAAGGTTGTTTGCAGAGAGCATCAGGAATCGAAGCTCTGCCTGCGCCTCGGAGGAAAGCGGAACGTGCACGGGCATCTGGTCACCGTCAAAGTCCGCGTTGAATGCGGGACAAACGAGGGGGTGAAGCTTGATGGCACGGCCCTCAACGAGGATCGGCTCAAACGCCTGGATCGAAAGACGGTGCAGCGTAGGTGCACGGTTCAGAAGCACGGGGTGCTCCTTGATGACGTACTCCAGCGCATCCCAGACCTCGGGTGCTACGCGGTCAACCTTCTTCTTCGCATCCTTAATGGAGTTTGCCTTCTGGGTCTCGATCAGTCGCTTCATAACGAAGGGACGGAACAGCTCCAGCGCCATCTCCTTGGGAAGACCGCACTGATAGATCTTCAGCTCGGGGCCAACGACGATAACCGAACGGCCGGAATAGTCCACACGCTTACCGAGCAGGTTCTGACGGAAGCGTCCCTGCTTACCGCGCAGCATCTCGGAGAGAGACTTCAAGGGACGGTTCGATGCGCCGGTGACCGCCTTGCCGCGGCGACCGTTATCGATCAGGGCATCCACAAATTCCTGAAGCATTCTCTTCTCGTTGCGGATAATGATGTCCGGTGCATTCATCTCAAGGAAGTGCTTCAGACGGTTGTTACGGTTGATAACGCGGCGGTAGAGCTCGTTCAGGTCGGAGGTCGCAAAGCGGCCGCCGTCCAGCTGTACCATCGGACGAATATCGGGGGGAAGAACGGGAATGGTATCAAGGATCATCCACTCGGGGCGGTTGCCGGACTTACGGAAGGCCTCAACGACCTCAAGTCTCTTGATGATCTTGATCTTCTTCTGTCCCTGGCTCTCGGCGAGCTTTTCCTTCAGCTCGGCGGAAAGCGCGGGAATATCGATCTCTGCCAGAAGCTCACGAACGGCCTCCGCACCCATACCGGCACGGAAATCGTCCTCGTACTTCTCTCTTGCGCTCTGGTACTCTGCATCGGTGAGAAGCTGCTTCTTCTCAAGAGGCGTATTACCGGGATCGATGACGATATATCTTGCAAAATAGAGAACTCTCTCGAGAAGTCTCGGAGAAATATCCAGGATCAGACCCATACGGGAAGGAATGGCTCTGAAATACCAGATATGCGAAACGGGGGTAGCAAGCTCGATGTTACCCATGCGCTCACGGCGCACCTTCTTCGTGGTAACCTCAACACCGCACTTCTCGCAGACCTTGCCCTTGAAGCGCACGCGCTTGTACTTGCCGCAAAGACACTCCCAGTCCTTGGTTGGGCCAAAGATACGCTCGCAGAAAAGACCATCCCGCTCCGCCTTCAGCGTACGGTAGTTGATGGTTTCTGCCTTGGTAACCTCGCCATGAGACCAAGAACGAATCATTTCGGGAGATGCCAGACCTATTTTAATAGAACCAAATGCATTTCTTTCCATAGATTTATAGTTTCAAATCTCCCTGCCGCGCAGTGGCGCGGCAGGCGCGATTTCTATCCCTTCTGTAAATTATTCCTCGTCAAAATCGTCGGCTACGCCCTCGGAGGGATCGTAGAGATACTCTTCCTCATCCTCCGCGTCCTCGTCGTACTCCTCGTCGTCGTACTCCTCTTCCTCATCGGGATCCTCATCGGATTCCTCGGCCTTGGCATCAACGGCGCGCTCCACGTCCTCAAGGCTTGCGAAGGTGGGAGTGCTGTCGTCCTCGCCGATCTGAGACAGCTCGATCTCCTCGCCGTCCTCGGAGAGCACCTTAATATCAAGGCAAAGAGCCTGCAGCTCCTTCACCATGACCTTAAAGGACTCGGGAATACCGGGCGTGGGGATGTTCTGACCCTTGACGATGGCCTCATAGGTTTTGGTACGGCCGGTCACGTCGTCCGACTTGACAGTCAGGATCTCCTGAAGCGTGTAGGCAGCACCGTAAGCCTCCAGTGCCCAAACCTCCATCTCGCCGAAGCGCTGGCCGCCAAACTGAGCCTTACCGCCCAGAGGCTGCTGCGTTACGAGAGAGTAAGGTCCGATGGAACGCGCGTGGATCTTATCGTCTACCAGGTGGTGCAGCTTCAGGTAATACATGA
The DNA here is from genome assembly GCA_017938205.1 of Clostridia bacterium. Lineage (GTDB taxonomy): Bacteria > Bacillota > Clostridia > Oscillospirales > CAG-272 > UBA1740. The sequence goes on along the minus strand of JAGBCA010000015.1, from coordinate 9,121 downwards.
TACCTACAGTTACGGGGTTATCAAAGGGATCACCGGTACGGCCGTCATACAGCGTTACCTTACCGTCGATCACCTTCAGGCTTTCGCTCTTCATCAGATTGTGGAGCTTCTCAGCATCGTCAACGATGGACTGATCCACTCTCTGAAGATCGGGCTTTCCGTCCTCACGAACGACCTCCATGAACACGGCCTTACCCTTCACGCTCTCGCCCGGACGAATATCACGGGTGTACTTTGCCTGGCGGAGAAGCTCAAGAATATCGGTCTCCTTCGCACCGTCGAATACGGGCGTCATGATCTTGATACCGAGGCGGCGGCAAGCAATGCCGAGATGCACCTCAAGCACCTGACCGATGTTCATACGGGAAGGAACGCCCAGCGGGTTCAGCACGATATCCAGAGGCGTACCGTCTGCAAGGAAGGGCATATCCTCGGGAGGAAGAATGCGGGAAACGACACCCTTGTTACCGTGGCGGCCTGCCATCTTATCGCCCACGGAGATCTTTCTCTTCTGAGCAATATAAACGCGGACCTCCTTGTTCACACCGGGTGCAAGGTCATCGGAGTTGGAGCGGTCGTAAACCTTAACGTCTACGACGATACCGTATTCGCCGTGGCGCATACGGAGCGAGGAATCCTTTACCTCTCTTGCCTTCTCACCGAAGATGGCGCGAAGAAGTCTTTCCTCGGGGGTCAGCTCGGTCTCGCCCTTGGGCGTTACCTTACCAACGAGAATATCACCGGCACGAACCTCCGTACCGATACGGATAATACCGTCATTGTCAAGATCCTTCAGGGCATCCTCACCAACGTTCGGAACCTCGCGGGTGATCTCCTGCGTACCGAGCTTGGTATCTCTTGCCTCGATGGTGTACTCTTCAATATGAATAGAAGTATACATGTCCTCACGAACGAGTCTCTCATTCAGGAGAACGGCGTCCTCGTAGTTATAGCCCTCCCAGGTCATGAAGCCGATCAGGGCGTTCTTACCGAGAGAGATCTCGCCGTTGGAGGTAGCGGGTCCGTCCGCGATCACGCGGCCGGTCTCCACGCGGCTGCCCTCTGCAACGATGGGACGCTGGTTAACACAAGTGCCCTGGTTGGAGCGCTTGAATTTCAGAAGGTGATAAACGTCCTTGCGGCCGCTATCGGTCAGGATCACGATCTCATCGCCGCTTGCGCGCTCAACGATACCGCCCTCCTTCGCAACAACAACGGCACCGGAATCCACGGCTGCCTTGTACTCCATACCGGTAGCAACGATGGGCGAATCGGTCATCATCAGCGGCACGGCCTGCTTCTGCATGTTCGATCCCATCAGGGCACGGGAGTTATCGTCGTTCTCAAGGAAGGGAATGCAGCCCGCCGCAACGGAAACCGCCATTTGGGGCGTAGCATCCATCAGGTCAACGCCGGCAATACCGCGCTCTGCATCAAAGGGCTCGACCTCGATGAACTCGGACTTGCATCTTGCGATAACCTTCTTATTGATAAAGTAGCCGTCCTCATCGGTAGGCTCGTTTGCCTGTGCAACAACACTGTTGTCCTCTTCGTCTGCGGTGAGGTAAACCACCTCGTCCGTTACGCGGCCGGTTTTCTTGTCCACCACGCGGAAGGGAGCCTTCAGGAAGCCGTAATCGCTGATCTTTGCATAGGAAGCAAGATAAGAGATAAGACCGATGTTGGGACCCTCAGGGGTCTCGACGGGACAGATACGGCCGTAGTGCGTATAGTGCACGTCACGCACCTCGAAGGAGGCACGGTCACGCGAAAGACCGCCGGGGCCGAGCGCGGAGAGACGGCGCTTATGCGTCAGCTCTGCAAGGGGGTTGTTCTGATCCATGAACTGCGACAGGGGCGAGGATCCGAAGAACTCGCGGATCGCCGTAGCCACGGGGCGGGTATTGATCAGCGTCTCGGGACGCATATCGTCATTATCGTGAACGGACATTCTTTCCTTAATGTTCTTGTCCATTCTCGCCATACCGATGCGAAGCTGGTTCTGCAGAAGCTCACCAACGCAACGCAGACGGCGGTTGCCAAGGTGGTCGATATCATCGGTCACACCAATGCCGTGCGTGAGGCAAAGCATATAGTTGATGGAGGCGAAGATATCCTCCTTGGTCACGTGCTTGGGGCAAAGAGCGGCAAGGCTCTCCTTCACGGTCTTCTTGATCTCGAAAACGCGTGCATCGCCCTGATGGCCCGCTGCATCAACAGCGGCAACGATCTCCTCCAGCACGGAGCGTCTTACCTTCTCGCCGGCCTTCACGCCGCAGTCGGAAAGATCGTAGCCGAGGATGAGCTCGGGACGAACGGTATCGTTGGCAAAAACCTTCACGGTGTCGCCGCTCTCGGTCTTCACCCAAACCTCGTTGATGGTGCTGTCCTCGATCTGCAGTGCCAGCTCACGGGTGATAGCCTCGTCAGCCTCGGCGATCACCTCGCCCGTCAGGGGAGAGATCACGGCGGCAGCCAGCGTCAGCCCCTCGATACGGGCGGCAAGAGCGAGCTTCTTGTTGTATTTATATCTACCCACAGCGGCAAGATCGTAGCGCTTGGGATCGAAGAACATATTGTTCACCAGCGTGATCGCGCTCTCAACAAGAGGCGGCTCGCCGGGACGCAGCTTCTTATAAACCTCTTTCAGAGCCTCATCACGGAAGGACGTGCCGTTTTCCATCGCGAGCGTTCTGCACTCATCCTTGGAAAGCGTTGCAACCAGCATATCCTCCTCACCGAACATGCGGAGGATCGCCTCATCGGAATCCTCACCCTCGGCGCACAGCGCACGGATCAAAACGGTGATGGGAAGCTTTCTCGTTTTATCGATCTTCACGAAGAAGACGCCGGCCATATCGGTCTCATACTCAAGCCATGCGCCTCTGTACGGAATGACAGTGGCAGTGTAATTGTGCTTACCCTGCTTATCCACCTCTGCGCCGTAGTAAATACCGGGAGAACGAACGAGCTGAGAAACGATAACACGCTCTGCACCGTTGATCACGAAGGTACCGTTTTCGGTCATCAGCGGGAAATCGCACATATAGATCTGCGCGGTCTTCAATTCGCCCGTCTGCTTGTTGACAAGGCGAACGCCCACCTTCATGTGTGCATCGTAAGTAACGGCTCTGTCCTTACATTCCTCCACAGAGTATCTCGGAGTCGAATCCAGCGAGTAGTCGGTAAACTCGATCGAAAGGTTTCCGGTGTAGTCCACGATGGGCGATACGTCGGAGAGAACCTCAGGCAAGCCTTCCTTCAAAAACCACTCGTAAGATTTCTTCTGTACCTCAATAAGATTTGGCATCTCGGTCGTCGCTTCGATCTTCGAAAAGCTCTGTCTTACATTCGTGCCAAGCTTTTGGGGTTTAAGCATCATAGATAGAATCACTCCATTCCTGAAAATTTACAAGTTTTAACGTCCTCTGCACTTTTCCAAAAAATCCCAAATTGAGGAAAAAGCACAAGGATTTTGCGGGATTTTTAGCCATTTTGCCAAGGGGTTTCCCTAAAAAAGGGCAAAATACCCCCTATAATAAAATGACATGCTAATGCAAATATATATTATAACACAAATTTCAAAAATGTCAATAGGTTTTGGAAAAAAATTCTTTTTTCATCTTTTGGCGGCAAAAGCGTCTGTTTTTTGCATAAAACCGCATTTGCTTCCGCTTTTTTCTACAATAATATTTAAATACGCGGGAAATGATATGAAAAAACGCTCTCACAAGTGAAAGCGGATCAAAAGCACCGAGAGGTTTTTCATGCAAGAAAACAAAACAGGGCTGACGCGCCCCGCCGCGGCCTCCCTTTTCTATACGCTCACGGCGGCGATCGGCAAAGCCGCCGCTTTTATATTCCTTCCCTTCTTCACCGCCCGGCTCGGCGCGGCTGCGTACGGCCGATACACGCTTTATCTCTCTTACGAGGGGCTGCTGTTCGCGGCAGCCGCCTTCGGTCTTGGCGGCGCAGCGGTGTACCGCGCACTCCAACACTATAAGGGCGAGGAGGATCGTCTGCTCGGCGCAGCCTACGGTCTCTCCCTGACCGTGAGCCTGCCGATCTTTTGCATCGCGGCATTCCTCCTTCGCAAAAAGCTCGCACCGCTTCTGACCGTTTTTCTCTTTCTGCAGGTCGCGGCGCGCGTTGCATTTACGCTCTTTGGCGCAAAATGCCGCTACCGCTATCGGTACCGACCGCTTTGCCTTATGAATCTCATCGGCGAGCTCGGCGCGCCCTTGCTCGGTATGCTTCTGCTCCTTTGGTTACCGATCGGAGAGCGGGCAAGGATCTATGCCGGTGTCTTTTTTTCGGTGCTGCTGGGGCTCGCTTCTCTTTTTTCCATTCTTCACCGGGGCGTGCGACTCTACGACAAGAAGATCTGGCGCTTTTTACTTTCACTCCAGCTTCCGCTTTTACCGCACTATCTCTCCGTTTCGCTGATGGCGGAGGCGGCAAGACTCTCCGTCGAGCGCGTGCTTGGTAGCGAGGCCCTCGGTGCATACGCCGTGGCACATTCGGTCGGACTCGCACTTTCCCTGGTTACCGCAAGCCTCGGCGGTGCCTTTCAGCCGTGGATCCTACGCAAAGCGGCAGCGGGCGAGCACCGTCGCGTAGCTGCGGCGGCCGAAAAGATCACATTGCTTCTCTGCACGCTCTCCCTGCTCGTGATCCTCGCATCTCCCGAGCTTTTCTCTCTCCTTGCTCCGATGTCCTACAGTATAGGTCTTTACGCCGTGCCCGCCCTGTGCTTCACCGTTCCCCTCTCCTTTCTCGCCACCGTTCCGATCTGCGCCTCCCTCAGCGCGGGGCGGCGCGGCAGGATCTCGCTCTGCTCGCTTGCCTCTGCCCTGCTCCAGCTTCTTCTCTGCCCGCTTCTCGCCTCGCGCTTTGGCCTTGGCGGCGCGGCATTCGGCGCACTTTTCTCTTATCTGTCCTTCTTCCTTTTGCACTCTGTTTTTTTGGGAAAAGAGCAAAAAGGAATACTAAATGTAAAGAATTGTTTTCTTATTTGCATTTCTTTTGCACTTGTTGGAGCAATGATGCCGCTTCTCTTCCCGTATTTTTGGCTTCGCATCATCCTCGCGGTTCTCTACCTGATCGCCACCGCCGCGCAAGTCCTGCCGCTCAGATCCCTGATCCTTGAAAGCAAAAAAACAACATCTTCTTCGCAAGCAACACCGTAAAAAACTCGCTATTTTCCCGTTTTCTTTGTTTTTTTCTATTGCATTTTCAAGCGTTTCTGCTATACTATTCATAAAAAGCGGAGGTGACTATGGAAATTTTTGAATACCGCGCAGATCGTTTGCCGCACATCACCTATAGCGGACGGCAGAACAGCATGCAAAAGCAATGGTGCAACATTCGCCGCGTAGCAAGCGAATATATTTTTTATTTCGTGGTGGATGGCGAGATCTTTCTCACCGAGGACGGCATTTCCTATCATCTCTCAAAGGGCGACTGTCTGCTTCTCGAGAAGGGCAAGCTGCACTTCGGAACACAGTATACGAATTGCTCGTTTTTTTACGTTCATTTTTTGCACCCCGCGATCACAAAGCGCACACCGACCGAACAGGAACGGGAGTCTGAGGTCAAAAGGGCGAGAGCGACCTGGTACACCTCTTCGGAGAACGGTCCGTTTCCCAAGGAAACGATCGCAATTTCCAAACGCTATCGCGTAGAGGACCGCACGGCTTTTACCAGCCTTTGCAATATGCTTGAGCAGCTTCTCTCCCGGCAGCGTTTTCGTCTGGAGCATTTCAATATCCTCGGTGCGACAGCACTAAGCGAGGTTTTTATCGAGCTTGAGCGCCTGTATGCACGGTCGTTCTTTCGCGGCCATGCGCAAGGGGAGAGTGTTTCGGAACGTATTCACTCCGTGCTCCGCTATCTGCACACAAATTATATGCGTCCCTTAAGTTCCTCGGAGATCGAAAACGAGCTTTCCTACAATTTTGATTATCTGAATCAGCTTTTTGCAAAGCACCTGCACACTTCCATTTTCAAGCTTCTGGAAAACATCCGCATGGAAGCGGCAAAGCATATTTTACAGACAAGCTCCATCAGCATAAAGGAGCTTGCCGGAGAGGTCGGTTACATAGATGAAGCATATTTTTCAAAGGTTTTCAAACGGCGCATCGGATGCACCCCAACGCAGTACCGTGAAGGAGGGGCGCAAGCCGATCTTTGATAAAAGCCTTTTAACAGTGACGACCTCACTCGGAAGTTTGAAATTCGTCCCTCTGGCAATTCCCATTTTTTTGGAGCTTATTTTCAACCACCTGCTCGGCACCGTCAGCACCGTGGTGCTGAGCGGATACTCGGACGAGGCCGTGGTTGCCACGGGCTCGGTCAATATCGTTTTTTCTCTCTGCGTTCTTTTTTTCTCGGGTATGTCCACCGGTGCATCGGTCATCATCAGCAATTTGATCGGAGCGGAAAAGCTGAGTGAAGCCAAAAGGGCCGGCGGCACGGGTGTTCTCTTTCTCGGAGTGGTGGGGGCTTGCTTTGCTGCCCTTCTGCTTTCAGTCGCCCCCGTAATCGTTACGCTAATGAATCTTACGGGGCTTGTGCGGGAATACGCCATCGCCTATATGCGTATCCGCGCAGTAGCTCTGATCTTCGCTTCACTGACGAATATATTGCTGGCAACGATGCGTTGCTACGGCTATCCGCGTTACAGCGTGACGATCGGATTTATCAAAAACGTTTGCAACCTCCTCTGTAGCACTTATGCCGTATATTATGCCAAAAGCCCCTTGCTCAGCGGCGTGCGCGGCGTGGCGCTCGGGCATATCGTCAGCGAGCTTGTCAGTCTCGTCATCGTAATCTTTTTCTTTGCACACCTGAAGCTCGGCATCAGCCGCCCCGAAGGCATTCTCCGTTTTTTTTCCACGGCAAAGCGCATTCTCGCCATCGGCATCCCCACCTGCATCTCCAGCGGTGCTTACACGCTCTCGCAAATCGTCACCAATTCCTTTGCCCAGCTCCTTCCCTGGCCCGCGCCTGCGGCAAAGATCTACTGCGCAAATATTCTCAGCTACGCCTATCTTTTCAGCTCAAGCTGCGGCCACGCGAACGCGTTGATGGCTGGCCGACTGCACGGCGCGGGCAGACACGAGCACGCCGACAGGCTCAACAAAATGCTGGCACACTGTACCGTGCCCGTCAATTTTCTGATCTCGCTTTCCATCCTGCTTTTGCGTGTGCCGCTCCTCTCAATGTTCACAAACGAGCAAGAGGTCTTCACGATCGCGATCGGCGTATTTCTCGTGGATATTCTCGTTGAGCAAGCGCGCGCCATCAGCCACGTATACGAATACAGCTTGCGTTCCACGGGGGACGTGATGCCCACAATGCTAACAACGCTTGCCTCCTGCTGGATATTCAGCGTGGGACTCGCATATATTCTCAGCATCCCCTGCGGCCTCGGCCTCGTTGGCTTCTATATCGGGCTTGCGTTGGACGAATGGGTGCGTGCGTTCTTTACCTTTTTTCGATGGAAATGGCGCATCCGCACACTGCAAAGCAAAGCCAAAACCATACAAAATGCATAATTTTTGTAAATAATTATTTTCATAAAATACAAAAACGAGAGTTTTAAAAAAAGAAACTCTCGTTTTTGTATTTTATGACTCGATCCGCTTTTTATACTTCAGTGGCGTTTCTCCAAACTTTTTCTTAAAGAGAACGATAAAGTGCGAGCAATCGGAAAATCCCGCCGCCGTGCAAGCCTCCGTGACGGAGGCGTCTTTTTTGAGAAGCTCCAGGACATACCTTGCATAGCATCCGGTGCGCCAAGCCAAGCCGCGAAATCTGCCGCACGCGAGGAGCCGCAAGACAGCAAAGGCGCGAAGATCCACACCCTTTCGCTCTCGAATATTCTGCACCAGAACCGCGTTGGCCAGCCGCTCCCTCTCCTGATCAACGAGGGCGAGATCGACCGCCTGTATATGTATAACATGGATGCGGGCGAGGATGAAACGCTCGTCAACCGCGGCGTGATCGGAAAGATCACAGAGATATAATTCCCCAAGGACTTGAAAAAGTCAGGGTCCTATGCTACAATAAAAGAAAAAACCAAGAGAGGGAAATAAAAATGATCCATTCCTTTTTGATGATCGGACAGTCCAATATGGCGGGAAGAGGCAACGCCGCTGAGGTCGCGCCCATTGAAAACGGCTCCTGCTACGTTTTGCGCAACGGCATTTTCCGCCCGATGCACTATCCCGTAAACTTTGACCGCTTCTTTTCGGGTCTGAACCTCTGCGAGAGCTTCGCCGACACCTATCAGAAGGAAAACAACGTGGAGGTCGGTCTGATCCCCGCGGCAGACGGCGGCTCTACGATGGATCAGTGGCACGAGGGCGAGATCCTCTTTGATCACGCCTGCTATCTTGCCGAGCTTGCAAGCCGCACCTCCGAGATCAAGGGCATTCTCTGGCATCAGGGCGAGGCCGAATGCTCCCCCGCACTGTATTCCACCTACGAAGAAAGGCTCACTGCGATGATCGAGGCTATGAGAAAGCGCCTCGGTATGCCGGATGTTCCCTTCCTCGTCGGCGGTCTTGGCGATTTTTTAAAGGATTGCCCGCTCTCCCCGAACTTCCCGAACTATATCCACGTCAACGAGGCTCTCAAGGCCGTTGCAAGCAAGGTCAAGAACGTGGGCTTCGTTTCGGCAGAAGGACTCGGTGCGAACTCCGATAACCTGCATTTCAATTCCAAGGCTCTGCGCGAATTCGGCATCCGCTACTACGAAGGCTATAAGGCGCTCGTTGGAAAGATCGATACCGAAGGCGGCAAGGAAACCACCGTTGGCGGCGCCGCATCCACAAAGCTTGAGCTTCTGTAAAAAACGAATAGGCACAAAAGGCACACCTCCTGTGCTTTCGGCAAGAGGTGTTTTCATAACAAAACGGGCTGTCTCATTAAGAATCCAATAAAATCAAGGCAAAAAAGAGAAAAATGCAGTAAAATCTATAATCTTGGCGGATTCTTAATGAGAACACACCGGGGGCGAACGGATTTAGAGGAGAAATCGTCGGATGACGAGCGAGAGGTGTACAAGGGTACACCGAGCGAGGAAACGGCGATGCTCTTTGCACGCACAAGCGCG
>JAGBCA010000014.1 GCA_017938205.1 Clostridia bacterium | reverse complement strand
ACTTGTAGACTACTAGTTTGATAGGTCGTAGATGTAAGCACAGTAATGTGTTCAGTTGAACGATACTAATAGACCGAGGGCTTGAACTGTTGTTTTGCCAATGCAAAGCGCAGCAAGCTTCGCTTCGCAAACGTGTTCGTTTCTCCCTTTGTTCGGTTTTCAATGGGTATTTAAATCAATGACTCTAATTGTTGATTTATATGCTAGTATATAGATGGGTTTCGCAGTAGCGAGGCCTTTTTTATTTCCTATTTGAATCTTCTGCATTTATTATTTCTTTCAGAAATGAGGCTGATATTATGTGGCTTTCGCTTTTGATCGCCGCGCTCACCTGTGCTTTGATGATCGCATCGATCCTCTTCTTTCCAAAATTCAAGCTCGGCGGCCGCTCCATTGATACTTATCCTGTGATCGTCTTGCTCGGAGCTCTTTTGATGCTGGTCTTTGGGCTTGTTTCACCAAGTGCGGTTCTTTCTGCATTCGTTGCGGATACGGCCGTCAATCCCTTGAAGATCCTTGTGCTCTTTATTTGCATGACGGTTCTATCCGTCTTTCTTGATGCAGTCGGCTTCTTTTTCTATGTTGCCAACGTAGTTCTCCATCGTTTCGGTAAAGGCCAAAAGCGCCTCTTTTTAACGCTTTATCTCACCGTTTCGATCCTCACGGTGTTCACCTCAAACGATATAATCATCCTTACCTTTACGCCCTTTATCTGCTATTTTTGTAAAAACGCAAAAATCTCTCCCATGCCGTATTTGATTGCGGAATTTGTGGCCGCCAATACCTGGAGCATGGCGTTGATCATAGGAAATTCAACGAATATTTATCTTTCGGGCAGTGCGGAGATCGATTTTGTAACCTATACCTCGGTTATGTGGCTGCCAACGCTCGTGTGTGGTCTCGTTTCCTTTTTCGTGCTGTATCTGATGTTTGCCAAAGTGCTGTCCGCGCCGATGCAAACGGAGCTTGCGCGCTCGCATATTTTCATGAACCGTCCCTTAGTTACCGTTGGACTTTTACACCTTGGAATTTGCACGGTTGCGCTTGCCGTTGGCGGCTATATTGGCTTTGATATGTGGTTGATCTCCTTGATTTCAGTGATCTCGCTTGTTATCTGCGCTTTGATCATCAGCCGCATCCAAGGAAAAGAGCCCGCCGCACTAATGACCTGCTTGCACCGTGCGCCCTGGACGCTTATTCCTTTTATGCTTGGTATGTTCGTGATCGTGCTTGCTCTCTCGGAGCAAGGGGTGACCGCCTCGCTTGCAACGCTCCTTTCGGGGCTTCCGCCGGTTATTTCCTACGGAGTGCTTTCTACGGTCCTTTGCAATATTATGAATAATATTCCCATGAGCGTTCTGATGGGCTCGGTGGTTTCGGAGCAGGGAGGCCTTGGCGCCTTGTATGCAACCGTGATCGGATCTAACCTCGGTGCGCTTCTCACGCCGATCGGCGCTCTCGCAGGCATTATGTGGGGAGCAATGCTGAAAGCACAAGGCGTGTGTATGCGATACATTGATTTTGTTAAATTTGGTGTCGTTGTTCTGATTCCAACGCTTTGTAGCGCGTTATTAACCCTTGCCTGGGTCATATAATCGAATAAAGGTCTGTACGAAAATGCAGACCTTTTCATTTTTTTCTTGAACAATGCACTTATTTATGCTATACTGAATAGGAAGAATTGAAAATTGAATCACGAGGTGATAAAAATGAAGCTTTTATTCAACGCCCTTGCAAAATTTATCCTCGGACTTGTTCTTGTGGGCGCCTTGCTTTTCTTGCCCGCAGGGAGCTTTTGCTATCAAAACGCATGGTTGTTTATCGGTCTTTTGTTCATTCCGATGCTAGTGCTCGGTGTTGTGCTATTTATCAAAGCTCCCACTCTTCTTGAAAAACGCCTGAACGCCAAGGAAAAGGAAAAAACACAAAAGGGTGTTGTTGCGCTTTCCGCGCTTTTATTTCTTTCCGGATTTATCGTCGCGGGGCTCGATTTTCGCTTTGGTTGGTCGCATATTCCGCTGTGGGGCGTGATCGGTGGCTCTGTTGTTCTTCTCGTTTCATACGCACTCTATGCCGAGGTGATGCGTGAAAACGTCTACCTTTCAAGAACCATCGCGGTAGAAGAAGATCAAAAGGTAATTGATACCGGACTTTACGGAATTGTCCGTCACCCGATGTATGCCGTAACGATCTGGCTTTTTCTCTCAATTCCCGTTGTGCTCGGCTCGCTTTGGTCGATCTTATGCTTTTTGCCGTATATTGCCGTGATCGTGATTCGGATACGAAACGAGGAAAAGGTTCTCGAAAAGGGGCTCTTGGGATATTCGGAATATAAAAAGCGTGTGAAATACAGACTTTTACCTTTAATCTGGTAAAAAAGGAGAAGATGCAAAAAAGGTTTTTTCTTGAAAATCCTCGCTTTTCTTGACTTTTTTCGTCTGATATGCTAAAATGAAAGCGTATTATGCATTTGCATTTAATAAGGAGAATGAAAATGATTCCAAAGCCGCAAAAAATTAAGGATCCTGCAAAATATGCAGATTTTGACCTTCCCAGAGAAAAGCTGGAATACGCTCTGAAGGAGGCTCTGAAGAAGATCGACATCGGTCTTGCAAGCTTCACCCCCGAAAGCTATCCTGCTTCCACGAGCAAAAATTACGTATACGAGCGTCACGGCAATACGGGTTGGGGCTCGGGCTTTTGGCCGGGCATGGTCTGGCTTGCATACGAGTTGACCGGGGAAGAGAAATATAAGGAGCATGCCCTTTCCTTTATCGATTCCATGCACACGAGAATCGTGGAGAAAATCGCTGTCAACCATCACGATATGGGCTTCATCTATACGCCCTCCTGCGTTGCCGCCTATAAGCTTTGCGGAAACGAGAAGGCGAAAGAGGCTGCTTTGATGGCTGCCGATCATCTCATGACGCGCTATAGCGAGAAGGGTAAGTTTATCCAGGCTTGGGGCGATGTAGGCGATCCTGCATCCTACCGCCTGATCATCGACTGCCTCCTCAACATTCCGCTTCTGTATTGGGCAACCGAGCAGACGGGGGATCCGAAGTATGCCGAGGCTGCGTACAATCACTTCCAGACCGCTGTTGAGGTTTGTTGCCGTGCGGACGGAAGCACATACCAGACCTATTACTTTGACGTGAATACACACGAGCCGCTTCGCGGTGTTACCAAGCAGGGCCTCAGTGACGACAGTGCTTGGTCGCGCGGTCAGGCGTGGGGCATCTACGGCCCGATGCTTACCTATAAGTATAAGCACGATCAGAAGTCCATCGATACCTTCAAGGCTACGACGGCATATTTCCTTAACCAGCTTCCCGAGGACTACGTTGCTTATTGGGATCTCTGGTTCACGGAGGGAGACGTTGAGCCCCGTGACTCCTCTGCCGCATCCTGCGCGATCTGCGGTATGCTGGAGGCTTATAAGTATATGGATGATTCCGATCCCTATAAGCAGATATTCTACAACGCCGCGAAGAGAATCATGAATTCTCTGATCGATAATTATCTGACCAAGGATATTCCCGAATCGGACGGACTGCTTAAATGCGCAACCTATTATAAGGCAGGAAACCTTGGTATTCACGAGCTGAACACATGGGGCGACTACTTCTATATGGAAGCGCTGATGCGTTTCTTAAATCCCGATTGGGAGCTTTATTGGTAATTAAAGCAACAATAAAAAAAGGCGGACAAGATCCGCCTTTTTGCTTTCTTTGCAAACAATTATTTGCATTTAACCCATTTTTTCAATAACAAGTGTTCCGAGATGGGGCGGTGAAAACCGCGTTTCCAATGCATACATTTTTCTTTTTGCATAAGGCCCCTTCAGATGGTCGGGATAGTGATCCTCGATCATGGAACGCTTTTTCGCGATCTCACCCGAGGCGGAGTTTGAAACCGTCACAGTCAAAACCATATCCTTCTTTAACTTTCCGCCATCCACGAAGGCAACCATTGGCGTGAATGCGAAAACGCCAAGCGTTTCTTCCTCTGTGCACACTTTTGCATAATATTGTGTGTCCGTCAGAGTCAAGCGGTATACTTCGCCTGCCCTTGGCTCTGCGGGGAGCGAAACCTCCGCCTTATACGTAATATCTGCGGAAATATCGTGCGCAAGCGCTTCGGGCACAGGCAAAATTTCGCTTTTCATCCCACCCTCGACAACGCTGAATTTTCGCATCGAAACGGATGTAAGATCCTTCACCGCTTTGCGCCATACAGGAGAAAGATCGTCGGTAGGGAGTGCCTTGTCCGTAACAAGATAGATCGCCATGTCCCCGCATTCGATCGAGAGCGAAAGTGTCTCCCCCTTGCAGGAAAGGATCTGCCCGTGATATGCATCCAAGCGGTAGGCGTGCTTTCCATGGGGGATAGGAACGCTGTCGGTTGCGATCTCTGCTTTCCCGTTGAAGAAAAACCAAAGTGCATCCTCTCCAAGACGGCGGATCATCACGCGGATCGCAGGATCGTGAAGCGGCAGAAGCGGATCGCCCTCGCCGATGTATTTTTTAATCTTTTCTGCTACATCCTTTGGCATATATTCGCATTTCGGAACAACGATGTGCCTGTAAACGGCATCGCCGAGCGCAAGCCCGTCCGCGGTTTCCTTCGCCGCGCGGATGCCCTCATCGTCGATCAGATCAAACCAAACGTGTTTATCCTCCAATATCGCGCCTTCGTGGTTATAAGCACGCGTTGCAAGCGTGGAATGCATGGCCGAAGCGCAGAAGTCGGCTGACGGATGGTATAGTGCCGTGTCTCCAACGGCTTCACCGAGCCGTGTAAGATATGCAAGTCGCGACAGATATTCGTTCACCGCCGTGAGGTGATAAAAGCCGGGCTTTTCGGGACAGTACATCGGGCGGAATACGAGCGCGGAGAGATTTTTTCTTCCGTAGGGAAGTGCCATCAGGTTGAAAACGTTGATGCCGCGCACCGCCTGATAATTGAGAACGTAGCGCATGACGTCGGGATAAAAGCTCTCGCTTGAGACCGATCCCGTTTCTGTGAGTGCAAGATCGCGCCCCATCTGCCTTGCCGCCGAAGGTGCGATGCGAGGGAAGAAGAGCGATCCCTCGGGCACGGGTGTTGTCTCATCGTAGGGATACCAGATCTGATCCCAGATCGCGTCAATGCCGGGAACGTGGAATTTTCGTAGGCAATCCAGCGCCGAGAAATAACTCATTCTTGCGCCGCCGTCCGGCACGTGCTCAAGGTTCAGATGTCCGCCGAAGCAAACGCCGTGCTCCTCGCAAAAGTTCGCGAGCCGACCAAAGCAGATCTCACGGAACGTCTTGCCGAGCAGCCGTACATAGTCGATACGTACGCGGTGGATCTCGGGATCGTCCGAATATTCATCAAGCACCGCATAAAGATGATCGCACAGATCGTATCCGTATTCCTTTTTGAATGTCTCAAAAAAGCTTTTGGGGATCGAGTGCGCAAGCTGCATCGGCTCGTCCGTAAAGATCAGCTTCACGCTATCTCCGAACAGATCGCCCACTGCCTTGGCGTATGCCTCGTATGTATTTTCAATAAAGGTCTCGATGACGGAGGGGGTTAAATTATCAATGAGGTTGGGGCCCGAAACGGTGGTAACGGTATAAAATTCGGTCAAAGAAACGCATTTTTCCGCTTTGTATCCGTCAAAAACACGCGTTTTGCCAAGAAAGGTCGCAATCGTACCCTCGCTTGCAAGGTAGCATTCGCCCGCCGAAAGCGCGATGTCTCTCTTGTGAAGGATCTCGGTTGCCGCATCCTTGTTCTGCTTATACGTATTGCCGCACGCACCGCCCGAAGGCCAGCCTCCCTCGTCGTAGAGCCATAGCATCATGCCCATGTCTTTCGCTTTTCGGATCGCGTAGGAAACAAGATCGAAAAACTCCTTAGAAAGGTATTCGGGTGAAAGCGTTGTGGCCATCAGTGCGGGACGAAATTCCTTAGGCAGGGGGAGAATATAAAGCGAGCGTATGCCAACCTCGAAAAATTCGCCCAGCTGCTTGTCGATCCCCTCGCGGGTGATCGGCTCGTTCCAGCTCCAGGCAAAGGTTGGCGCATATTCGTTTGGCGGGTTCTTAAAAACTTCCTTAGAAAAAAGGTGTCCCTTCGAATTGCACAACAGTTTCATCGGTTGATCCCTTTCGTGAATAAAAGGCAAGATGTCTTTGAAAGAAACCGTGCCTTCATGGTTTTATAAGATTATTATAGTGCAAATGGGCGAAAAAATCAACACCTAAGGAAAAATAGAAAGAAATAAAGAGAAATCAAACAAAATACAAAGAAATTGTTGACAATTTCAAAATAATATAGTATAATGGGTGTAATAAAGAAATCAGGTAGAGGCGCATTGCTCATCAGTAGTCTCCGGAGTCGCGGAAAAGAGTCGGGGAGGAAAGGGAGCATTGCCGAAGTGAGGCGGCCGTTTCCGCGGCAGTCTTGCTGGGGTGCAGCAAAATATGCTGCGCACTGTCACGCAAGTGGAGAGCTATCGTGTCTTGAATGCGCCTATGCGTTAGGTGCGCTTTTGCCACGGTGGATACCGTGGTTTTTTTATTGCAAAAATACATAAGGAGGATTCAGAAAAATGAATCTCGGTCTTTTTAAGACGAAAAAGAGCATGATAACCGCGATTATCGCAGCCATTGCTGTGATTGCCGTTATTGTTCTGGCGATTGTCCTTCCGAAGGACGTTGCAGAGGGAAGTATGTACTACGGCACGTTTATGTCGCTCGTTCCCCCCATCATTGCCATCGGCCTTGCACTGATCACCAAGGAGGTATTCTCCTCGCTGTTTGCCGGCGTTCTCGTTGGTGCGCTCTTTGCATCCAACTATTCCTTTGCGGGCACGCTGGACATCATCGTGGTGGACGGTCTTTCTGCCGCCGTTGCGGATAGCGCAGGTATCTTTGTATTCCTCGTGATCCTCGGCATCCTCGTTTCGATGATCAATAAGTCGGGCGGAACGGCTGCGTTCGGCCGCTGGGCAAAAACGCACGTAAAAACCAAGGTCGGCGCTATGCTTGCCACCTTCGCGCTCGGCGTTCTAATCTTCGTTGACGACTATTTCAACTGTCTCACGGTCGGTGCGGTTATGACGCCCGTAACCGATTCGCATAAGATCTCCCGTGTAAAGCTTGCGTACATCATCGATGCCACCGCAGCACCTATCTGTATGATCGCTCCGGTCTCCTCTTGGGCGGCTGCCGTATCGGGCACGCTGAATGATTGCGGTGTGGAGACCGGTCTTTCCTCGTTCCAGCTGTTTGTTAACGCCATCCCCTTTAACTTCTATTCGCTTCTCACCATCGTTTTCGTGATCACGCTCGCCGTTCTCGGCTTTGATTACGGTAAGATGTCCGGCTTTGAGATCAAGGCACAGGAGGGTGACCTCAGTGCGATCGGTAAGGACGAAGAGGTTTCCGAGGATTCTCATGGTATCGTGCTTGACCTCGTGCTTCCTATCGTGGTTCTGATTGTAGCTTGCATCGCAGCGCTGATGTACGTTGGTGGCTTCTTCACCGCCGGTGAATATCAGTGGGATTTCATCGGTGCGTTCGGTAATACCGATGCCTATGCGGCTCTTCCTTGGGGCGGCCTGATCGCGCTTGTATTCGCGTTTGTTTACTATCTGTGCCGCAAGTGCTTCTCCTTCAAGGTTGCAACCGAGTGCATTCCCCAGGGCTTCATCGCTATGGTTCCTGCCATTACGATCCTTACGCTTGCAACGGCTCTGAAGAACACGACCGGCCTTCTTGGCTCGGATGCCTTCATCGATGCGGTTATGGCAAACGTTCCCGCGGCTCTGTACGGTATCTTCCCGGCGATGATCTTTATTATTGCTTGCGTTCTTGCATTCGCAACCGGTACATCGTGGGGTACCTTCGGTATCCTGATCCCGATCGTTGTAACGATCTTCGGCGTTGGCGATCCTCTCTTCTACGTAGGTATCTCCGCCTGCCTTGCAGGTGCCGTTTGCGGTGACCATTGCTCGCCCATCTCGGATACCACGATCATGGCATCCGCAGGCGCTCGCTGCAACCACGTGGAGCACGTTTCCACGCAGCTGCCCTACGCGATCACCGTGGCGCTCGTTTCCTTCGTATCCTTCTTGTTTGCAGGCTTCGTTCCGAACGCCTGGATCGCTCTCCCCGTTGCGATCCTTCTCACGATCGGCACGGTGCTTGGCATTCGTTGGTTCGTAAACAGAAAGAAAGCATAAAGCATAAAAAATTCCTCGGAAATTTTCCGAGGAATTTTTTATGTCAAAAGGTCAAACTGCGTTCGCACGGAATTTTGCAGGTGAGCACCCGATCTCCTTTTTGAACTTTGCAATAAAGTAGGTATAACTGTTAAAGCCGCAGGCGTAGCAGGTCTCGATCACGCTTTTTCCCGAAAGCAAAAGCTCCTTGGCGTGTGAGATACGCAGGCGGCAAATGTATTCTGTCGTCGTGCATCCGAGCACGCGTCCAAAAAGCCTTGCAAGATACGTGGTGCTGACACAAAGATACGAAGCAACCTCCTCGGCACCGCCGATCTCGGTATAATGCTCGCTGATATATTGCATCGCGCGCGCCAGAACCTGCGGGATCTTTTTCGTGCCGCTTTCGGTGGAGCTTTCTTTTCCCAAAAGATCCGCAAGCAGGACGAGCCTCGCATAAAAAACGGGATCGCATTCCGTTTTTTCCATCTCATATAAAAGTGAAATGAGCGTTCTTTTTTGCTCGGTAGGGAGCGAGATCAAGGGGGAACGCTCGTTTTTTAATAGAGAACAAAACGGATTTTCGGGATGCAAAAGCCCCTCAAGGCCGCTCGGCAAATTGATCTCAAAATAATCGATCTCGTAATAGCCGAGCGGCTTTTTCTCGTCAAAGGTAACGGTAAAGGGGATGTTTTCGCCTGCAAGGATCATCTCGCCTCTTTTGGGAGTGTAAAGCGTATCCCCGAAAATAAAGCCAAACCCCTCGCGCAGAAAAATAAAAAGCGTAGTGAAAGAATTTTTTCTATGAAAGCGCCGAAGCCCCATGGAGGATCTCTTATGCGCGTAATGCGCGAAGGCGATCGGTAACGCCGCATCCTTGTCGTAGGAATAGCAAAAACGCGTGCAGGAGGAAATTTTTGTATCGACCGTATAAAAGCGCTCCGCGCTCGCGGCATCCATCATAACCTCTCGTTCCTTTCGTTCGTTTGTTTGATATAATTATATTACAAACGAAGAAAAAAGTCAATATGCAATAAAACTGTTTGAAAAAACGAAGCTTTTGTTTGATGGAGAGGTAGCAAGGAGAAGCGGAAAAATGATACAATAAAGAAAAAACAAAAAGGAGAAAAAGCAATGATCTTTCCGATTCCAAAAAAAGAAACCTATTCCGATGGGCGCTATGCCGTATCTGCCGCGCTTGCAGATCTCTCTCTTGTTGATATCTTTGCCGCTGTGAAGGAAGGAAAAACGGAGGTTGCCGTTTGCACCGATACCGCGCTTTCCGGGGAAGCACACAAGATTTCGATCGATGAAAACGGTGTGAAGATCGCATACGCGACCGAGGAGGGCCTTTTCCGTGCCGTGACCTCACTTTGGCAGCTGCTGCGCAAAAACGGCGCCGATCTGCCGTATGCCGAGATCGAGGATGCGCCCACGCTTGCGCGTCGCGGATATATGCTGGACATCAGCCGCGGCCGTATGCCCAAGGTGGAAACCTTCAAAAAGATCATCGATTTTCTCGCATCCGTGAAGTATAACGAGCTGCAAATCTATATGGAGGGCCACGTATTCAAGTTTGCTTCCTTCCCGCAGTACACCGCTGATTTCGACTGCCTGAATGCAAAGGATATCAAGGAGCTACAGGCCTATTGCCACGCGCGCTTTATCGACCTCGTGCCCAACCAGAACTCCTTCGGCCATATGTATCAGTGGCTCAAGAATCCCGAGCTTTCGCATCTTGCTGTTGCACCCGAGGGAGGCAAGGGCGGAACGATCAATCCTCTCCTTCCCGAGAGCCTTGCATTCATCGATAAGCTTTATTCCGATCTTCTTCCGTATCACGAGAGCGAGTACGTAAATGTTGGTTTTGACGAAGCATACGGTCTTGGAAGGTATCAGCTGGAAGAGCCCTGTAAAAAGTATGGAAGAGCCACGGTTTTCATGGATTGGCTGAACAAGGTTGCCGATCTTTGTAAAGATAAGTATGGAAAAAAGGTGCAATTCTGGTCGGATATGATCCATGCCTACCCCGAAACCTATGATAGAATCCCCAAGGGCGCGATCGCACTTGAATGGGGATATGAGCTTGGCGCGGCACAGAGAATGGCTGAAAATTGCGTGGATTATAAGCGTGCAGGCATTGATTTTTATCTTTGCCCCTCAACGAACACCCACCTTGCCTTCACGGGAAGAAACGAGGTGACCGTCTTTAATATCCGAACATCGGCAACGATTGCCGAGAAGTACGGCGCGAAGGGCCTTCTTTTGACCGACTGGGGCTGTGACTGCGGTCAGCCCACCTTCCTTCTTTGGAGCGCATTCCCCGTGGCGCTTGCAGGACAGTATGCTTGGAATCCCGGAACATTCAATCCTGAGGACTTCAAGCCGGATTACAACGTAGCCGCCGAGCAGTACGTGGACGAGGTCGTATTTAAAACCGAGGGCGTCAGCGAGATCCTTCGCCGCATTGCCAACTATTATCTACTTGAGCCGGATCGCGTGCATTGCGGAACGATGTGTGGCCAGAGCCTGCAGATGCCCCTCGGTGAAATGAATTTCCGTGGCATTTTCGATTTCAGAACCCGTCCGCATACCCATTATTTTGAAAATGTTATAAACTACGTCAAGGGGCTCGTTTCCGAGATCGAAAAGGTTCAGATTGATCCCTTCTATAAGGAGCAGATCATTCTCAACGCGCGTATGGTCGTCTTTGCCGCATCCTTCAACAAGATCCGCCTCGGCGAGATCCCCGATGCAAGCGGCATTCAAGCCCTGATCGATGAGGCCGATGCCATCGATGCGGCTTTCATTCGCCTTTGGGATGCTGAAAATTACGCGGAGGGAAAAATGGAGTTTCTCTCCCAGCTTCGCGGCCGACGTGCCGATCTCGTTACCCTTCTTGCCTCTAAAGAATAAAAAACTCGCTTTATCATCCAAAACGAAGGAAAGTATCTTGACTTTCTCTTTTTCGTGTGGTATCGTAATAACAGTATATAAAAATCGAAAAAGGCGTGAGCGCATAGCGCGCGCCGTTAGGAGCCCAAATGAGCGATAAGCGTTTTTTTGAACTGATCGAAGCCCCGGAAAATTATTCGGTGCTTTCGGCAATCGATGACCGTGCTGCGATTTGCGTGCGCGGTATCTTTAAGGAGGATACCACGGATGATACCGAGATCGTCTATGATTTTTCGTATGACTGCCTTTATCTGCGTGTTCTTTGCGAGCAGAGCGGCGCGCTTGCCGCTCCGCCTGTAAGACTCTCGTTTTCGGGGGATGCCTTTGAGGCAAAGCTCTTTGTTCCCGTTGGCGGTCCGTATATGCTGGATCTTTATTATTTCAATCCGTCGCGCGCTCTCTTCTATCCCCTGCGCGGTGAACGCCGCCGCCACTTCTTTGTGGGGGATGTGTATCTGATCGCCGGACAGTCCAATGCCGCAGGCATGGGGCAGGGGGCACTTTTTGAGCCGATGGAGCTTGGCATTCAGCTGCTGCGCGATCTTTCTTGTTGGGACATTGCTTCCGCGCCCTATTCGGATTTTGATTATTCCAAGCAGAGCATGTTTTTGCATTTTGCAAAGATCCTCAAAAGCGAAACCGGCCGCCCGATCGGCCTCGTTCCCGCCGCGATGGGCGGTGCGCCGCTCTCGCGCTTTCTCACGGAGGAAAACGGAGATCTGTATCATAAAATGATGTCAGCACTTTCCGCGCATTCCATCACCCCCAAGGCGGTGCTTTGGTATCAGGGCTGCAGCGATGCGGGCGAGGGATGCGGAATAGACGCGTATATAGAAAGATTTTCTGCGTTTGTAAAAAACATAAGGAAGGATCTCTGCGATCCCGATCTTCCGATCTATACCTTCCAGCTGAACCGCCAGATCATTTCAAGAGAAAACGAGGGGCTTGATCAAAGCTACGATCGGATCCGCGAGGCGCAAAGACGCGCGGCAGAACAGATTCCCGGCGTATGCGTTCTTCCCGCGATCGACGGCTTTGCCATGTCGGACTTTATCCACGGAAGCAAAACATCCAATCTCGCCTTCGGTGAGCGCCTTGCGCGTACGGTGCTTCATAAGGAATATGGCATCGGAGAGGGAACTTCGGTGCCGAGCATTTCCTCCGCCACGCTTTCGCAAAGAAAGCTGACGCTATGCTTTAAGGGCGTTTCTTCGTATCTGAACGATTATCATTGCGGCCTTAGAAATCTGCCGATCTCCGTTTCGGACAAAGAGGGAGAGGTTCCGCTTGCCGCGTACCGCATCGATGCGGATAAGATCATCCTTTCGCTCGCCCGCGATGCCGTCGGAGAGGTCTGTGTCAGCGCTCAGAGCGGCACCGATCCGCGCTATATTATAGCCGATTACCTTTCGGGCATTCCGATGCTTTGTTTTTATAATTATCCCGTAAAATCATAGGAGAGAATTATGCAGTTTAATTTCGATTTTGATAAAACCGTCGGCAGGATCCGCGAGATGCATGCCGTCGGTCAGCCTCCGATGCTCGGCGTGAGCGATTCCTTGTTCCATTATCTGACGGATGCCTCCATTCCGTATTCCAGACTTCACGACGTTGGCGGTGTCTACGGTGGGAATCGCTTCGTGGATATTCATAACATTTTCCGCGATTTCTCGGCGGATGAAACGAAGGAGGAGTCCTATGACTTCACCTTCACGGATATTCTGATCACCTGCCTTATGAAGGCAAACTGCCCGCCCATCTTCCGCCTCGGTGAAACGATCGAGAATAATCACGACATTAAGGCCTATCGCATCTTCCCGCCGAAGGACAATGCGAAATGGGCGCGTATCTGCGAGCACATCATCCGCCATTATAACGAGGGGTGGGCAAACGGCTTTACCTACGGCATCACCTATTGGGAGATCTGGAACGAGCCCGACAACGGCCGCGATGATACCGAAAATCAGATGTGGCACGGCACGAGGGAAGAGTTTTATGCAATGTACGAGGTCACCGCAAAGCATCTGAAAAAGTGCTTTGGCGATAGCATTAAGGTCGGCGGCTTTGCCACCTGCGGCTTCAGACATATTCTTTCCGATCCCGAAAAATTCGGTATTGATCATCCGAAAAATAATGATGCGTGCTTTAGCAGCGGCAGAAGTGCCAACTTCCTCGTATGGATCGACGGCTTCTTTGCGCATATCAAGAAAACGAACGCTCCGATCGACTTCTTCTCCTGGCATTCCTACCTCGGCACGGAGGATACCGTGGTTGCCGCGCAGTATTGCGAAAAGGTGCTTGAAAAGCACGGCTACGCTCATCTCGAAACCCAGATGAACGAGTGGAATAACTGCGTGATCGATCGCGAGCCCTATTCTGCCGCTATAGATGAGGGACGCCGCCTCTTCGGTACGCCTGAAGCGGCCGCCCGCGCCGCCGCCATGATGTGCGCAATGCAGTGTGATTCCAAAACCAATATCCTTTGTTATTATGATGCCCGTGTCGGCGCATCCGTTTACGGCGGAATGTTCCATCCGATCACCCTTGAACCTACGCCGCTCTATTATTCCTTCGCCGCCTTTGGCGAGCTGTACCGCCTCGGCAGTCAGGTTGAGGCCGTATACGAGCGCACGCGCGGCGTATACGCCCTCGCGGCAACGGACGGTAAAAAGCGTGCCGTTCTTTTCGCAAACGAGGGTGATGCGGATATCACCGTCGAAACCGATCTCGCGCCCTCGATGAGCGCCTTTGCCATTGATGCGGAGAAAAATCTCGAGCTCGCGCTTGTGAATCCCAAGAAATTCACTCTCAAAGCGGGCACGGTTCTGCTTATTAAAAATTAAAGATACAACGAAAAGAGCGAAGTGGTCGTTTCAGGCCGCTTCGCTCTGTATTTATCCAATGTATTACCGAATGCGATATTCCGTTTCGGGCATAAAGGTCACCTTCACGGTGTGACGCTTGCGAGAAAGGGAGAGATCGTTGTAGTGTGCAACGCCGTCCTCGATGCCCATGGCCGCAAAGCGCGTGTCGTCGATCAGAATATGCTCGGGATTGCGAACGGAGCCGCAAACCGTCTCCACCGTAGCCGCCATCAGCCTTTTGCCGTTTTGCATCAGGCGGAAGTGCATCGGATAGAGAGCGCCCTCACCGAAAACGGAGAAGAGCATATATTCCACGGGCTTGCTTTGAATTGCGTAATGCAGGGTGAAGCAGGCGGCAACGTCAATGGTGTGCATTCCGTGCTTCAATACGCCGTTATACAGAACGATCGGCTCGTCCTCGCCCTCGTATTTCACGGCAACCTCGCAGCGAGGCCCGCCAAAGCCGTCGTGCAGTAAAATATCTGCCGTGAGAACGCCGCCGCCCGCATTTTTCAAAGCGCTTTCCTTGATCTGCGAAACGAGGCGTGGGAGAAGTGCATATCTGTTCTCAAAGGCATTGTCGCGGCTGAGAATGCCGGGACGGTACCTTTGCCAAACCTGATCCAGCTCCGCCTTGAGCCAATCTTGCTTTTCAAGAAGCGCATCCAGCGCGGCGAAGGGGCGCGAAAAATCCCGATCTTCCGTGAAATACCCACGGAAGATCGCCGTTCCGATCTCGCAGAGCTTCAGCGAGCAATAGCAACGGAACACGTAGGCATAAATATCGGCAAGAATATCCTTCGAAAGCCCCTCTGCCTCAGCGTAAAATCCCTCCAGCTTTTCCATTGCGTAAGCAAGCTGTGAGCGCAGAATATTGGCGGCAAAGCCGTCCTCCTCGCATCTGCTTGCCACGTCGCATCTCCATTCACCGCCGAAGAAGAGCGGCAGCTGCAAGGAAAGCAGAAGCTTTGCGCATTCCTCGCTTCCAACCTGACTCGCGTAAGCGCGCACGCGATCGGCCTCGTTTTGAATGCGTCCGTTCCACTGTGCGCCTGCAAGCACAACGTGGGGATAGGTTGCAAGATAGAAATCGTCTGCATGGCACCAGGAGGTCATCATCGCGCCCATCGGATGATATTTCATGGCATAATCGGTAAAGCTGTCGGAGTTGAAGGGGGAGGAGGCGGGATGTGCCATCGTGCAGAACATATAGCGGAAGCCGAGCGCATCGTAGTAGGAAAACCAATCGCGCTTGGCACGTCCCAGCCAGTGTCCCTTGGGCTCCTCGGGAACGAAATGGTAGTTCCAGTTGGTGAATATAATATCGCGGGGCAGGCGGTGCGCCACGTCCATCTGCTCAAAAATATCGTCCCACATCATCATCGTTTTTCCGAGAGAGGTGATGTGATTGTACGTGTGGATCACGTGCTCGCAGAAAAGATCCGCCTTTGTTTTGTTTTCTCTCTTCATACGCGCCGCGCAGCGCTTGCAGATGGCAAAATCGATGATCTCATCCATCCCCATGTGCACGTATTTTCCCGGGAAGATCGAAAGCACGTCCTCCACGTATTTGTCGATAAAGGGATAAAAGTCCTCATGCGAGGTGCAGCCGCAGGTGCCGGGGCCTTGCGTATAATAACGGTTATCGTCACTTGCAAGGCATTCCGAAAGATGTGAAAGCGAGGGGTGTGCAAGGAATTTATCCATATGCCCAACGTTTTCAAAGCCGGGAATAGCGATCAGTCCCTGCGCCTCCGTGTAGCGAACGAGCTCGGCCATCTCTGAAAGAGAATAGGTCGTGCTTTCGTCAAGAAACGCCGTGTCAACTGTGCGCACGGCATTCTCCAAATAAAAGAGAATGGAATTGTAGCCGCTTGCCTTTGCAAAATCGATATAGGATTTTACGTATTCAGTCGTTTCCTTCTGGCGTGCCAGATCCAGCTGCAGTGTGATAAGCTCCATTTTTTATCTCTCTTTCTGCTTCAATATTTGTAGTATTTATATGCTTGTATTCTGTGTGATTTGTAAAAAACGGCGGCGGTAGCTCCCAGGGCTCTGCCCGAAATGGCGGAGAAACGCGCGGTTATAGGAGCGCAGACAGTTGTATCCGCAGCAAAAGGCAATGCTCTCGATGGAGCGATCGGCTTCTCTCAATAGCACGATGCTTTTCTTGAGGCGGAATAGCGCAAGATAATCAAAGAAATTCATGCCGCAAACCGCCTTGAAAAGACGGGAAAAGTACGCGCGCGAATAGCCGAAATAGGAAGAAACGCGATCAAGGGAAATATCGTTTTCATAGTTTTCTTCGATAAAAGCGCAGGCTTTTTTGAAAAAATAAAGATCAAAGGAACGCATCTGATTTTTCGAGGCGGCTGTCTGCGAAGCAAGCGTGCGAAGAATGTAAAGCGTTAATTCGCCGCAAGCGTTCTGCACGGCTAAAGCGTAGCCAAGTGTCCGCTCCGCATCCTCGCGGCGTATTGTCTCAAGCGGTGCGAAAAGCGCGCCGTAATGGGGCGAATCCTCGGAATAAACAAAAGAATCAAGATGCACGCCGTGGATCGGAGTTGCGGGCAAAAGCTTTAATACCAAGAGCTGAATTTGTCCTATTTGTAAGAGGGCATGCACCTGTCCCGGCAAAACCACACAGATATCTCCCGATTTTAATTCGCGGTGCTCACCATCCACCGTGGCATCGATCGCGCCGCTTAAAACGTATAAAATTTCAAGTTCTTTATGAAAATGCAAAGGATTGTTTTCAAAATCGGTTCCGATCCCGATATAAGGATAACTGTAATCAGCCTTATTAACGGATTCGTTGATAGCCTTCATGTGTCCCTCCCCGATTCGATATTTGAAAATGCCTTCGCGAAAAAAGAAAAGGAATTTACGTTTTTATTGTAGCACGGGATTTTCTACCTGTCAATACAAAATGTCAATAATTGTCCTATATGCATCAAGGAATGCACTGTTGCTTTTTTGCGATATGCGTTAGAATAATAAAAAACGGAGGTGCATAAATGAAGGATTTCAAAAAAATGGCTGAGGCTCTCGTCACCAAAATGACGGTGGAAGAAAAGCTCTCGCAGATGAATTACGATGCCCCCGCGATCGAGCGGCTCGGTATTCCGGCATACAATTGGTGGAGCGAGTGCCTGCACGGCGCGGCGCGTAACGGAACGGCAACGGTCTTTCCGCAGTCGATCGGGCTTGCCGCAAGCTTCCATAAGGAAAGAATGCGCGAGGTCGCCACCGCGATCTCGGACGAGATCCGAGCAAAATACAACGAAAACAAAAAGCAGGGCTACACCGAGATCTATCAGGGCATCACGATGTGCAGCCCGAACATCAATCTCTTCCGCGATCCGAGATGGGGAAGAGGGCAGGAGACCTACGGTGAGGATCCCGTTCTGACGGGTATGATGGCCGCCGAATACGTCAAGGGTCTGCAGGGAGATGGGAAATACCGTAAAACCGATGCAACCCTGAAGCATTTTGCCGTTCATTCCGGTCCCGAAGCAGATCGCCGCGGCTTCAATGTGAATGCGGAGGGGGAGGAGCTGTTCGGCACGTATCTTTACGCCTTTGAATACTGTATTAAAAACGCAGACCCTTCTGCCGTCATGTGCGCCTATAACGCCGTAAACGGAAGCCCCTGCGTTGCAAGCAAGGAGCTTCTTTCGGACATTCTGCGCGATCGCTTCGGCTTTACGGGATACGTGGAGTCGGATGCCAACGGTGTGGAATATTTAAATAAATATCATAAGGTAACCAAAACCGCCGAGGAGAGTGCCGCGCTTGCCGCAAAGTCCGGCTGTGATCTCTGTATCGGTGACGCTTACCGCGAGCTTCCGAAGGCCTATGCCGCAGGCCTGATCAGCGAAGCGGAGATCGATGCGGCCGTGATCCGCCTCTTCACCGCACGCTTCCGCCTCGGTATGTTCGCGGATGATTGCGAATACGATAAGATCCCCTATGAGGTCGTAGACTGCGATAAGCACAGAGATCTCAACCTGCAAATGGCAAGAGAAAGCATCGTGCTTTTGAAAAACGACGGCATTCTGCCGCTCTCTGCGGATAAAAAGATCGCCGTGATCGGCCCGTCGGCCGCCGATGAAGCGCCGCTCTACGGCAATTACTGCGGCCGTGCCTCCGAAACGGTAACGCTTCTGCGCGGCATCAAGGAAAAATGTAAAAGCGTACTCTATGCCAAGGGCTCGGAATACGTGGCAGAGCCGCGCCCCTATGAGGAGCGCACCGAAAGCGAAGCGCTGACGGTCGCAGAGCGCGCAGATGTGCTCGTGCTTTGTATGGGCATCTCTCCCGCGATGGAGGGCGAGGAGGTGGACGGTGATTACGGCACCGAGGGCGGCGATAAACGCTCCATCGAGATCCCTGCCGTTCAGCGCCGTCTCTTCAAAAAGCTCGCCGCACTTGGAAAGCCCATGATCTTCGTCAACGTCTCGGGCAGCTGTCTTGCCCTCGGGGAGCAGGATAAAGCCTGCAACGCCGTTTTGCAATGCTTCTATCCCGGCGCGCTCGGCGGCCGTGCGCTTGCGGATATTCTCTTTGGCGAATGCTCGCCCTCTGCGCGCTTGCCCGTCACCTTCTACGCCTCGGATAGCGATCTTCCGGACTTCCGTGATTACGGTATGAAAAACCGCACCTATCGCTTCTTTGAAGGAAAGCCCGTCTATCCCTTCGGCCACGGTCTCACCTATTCGGATATCCGCGAGCATTGGGAAAACGATCGTACCGTTACCGTGGAAAATCACGGTCCCTTTGATACCTATTATTCGGTGCTGCAGTATGAAAGCCGCGCCTTAAAGGATTTCAAAAAGGTATTTGTGAAAAACGGTGAAAGCGTGACTTTGAAATTCGAATAAGCAAATAATTATATACAAAAACGCATCCTGCACGCGTCGGGATGCGTTTTTTCGTTGTTTTTTGTAATTCTATTTTGAAGGAGAATTCTTTCGGATCTTTCTTCGGATGCGGTTGATATGGCGCTCAAAATCTCCGCCGTTGATCAGCTCCGTGAGCACGAGCTGCATAAAGGTGGAAACGGTGCAGGAATAAAAGCCAAGCTTTTTCTCGTAGGTGTCAAGCAAGCAACGCGGGAGAACCATATAGCCGATGCGCAGAGAGGGGGAGATCGTTTTTGTGAAGGTGTTCAGATAGATCACGTTATCCTTATCCGAAAGCGCAAAAAGGGTTTCCGCAGGCTTTGAGGAAACGGAAAATTCGGATTCGTAATCATCCTCAATGATATAGCGGTCGCCCTCACTTGCCCACCGCACGTATTCGTGTCGCTTGGATGCCGTTGCGGTCACACCGCTGGGATAGCTTCGATAGGGTGTTGTGTGGAGAACGTCAGAGGCGCTTTCGAAGAGCGCGTGGCTGTCAATTCCTTCCTTTGTCAAAGGGAGTGCTTCATGCCGAACCTCGGATGCCCGATACACCTGTTCGATCTTGTTGTATGACGGGGATTCAATTGCATAGGTGTGGCTTCTTCCGAGCATTGCAATGATAAGCCCGTAAAGGTATTCCGCACCTGCACCAACCACGATCTGATCGGTTTCCACCGTGATCCCTCGGTTGCGCGCAAGATACCGCTTGATCGCTTCGCGAAGCTCTATGCATCCCTTGGCTTCCGGTTTTTCAAGCAAAAGATCTCCGTGCTCGCATAAAACCCGTCGCATCGTCTTATTCAGAACCGTCAAAGGGAAATCCGCTTGTGTGTGTACGCTCCCCCTGCCCGCGTGATACGTCGGCTCGATCCTTTCGGAAGCGGCAAAGCCGTCTTTTTTTCGGAAGATCACGATATATCCGCTTCGTTCCCTTGCCTCGGCGTAGCCCTCGTCGCAAAGAAGCGCATACGCATGCTCCACCGTCACGGTGCTCACACCGGCATTTGCCGCCAGACTTCTCTTGGAGGGAAGCTTTTCGTTATAGAGATACGTTCCGTTCACGATGTCCTCGCGTATCTTGTCGTATAGCGAAAGATATGCGGGGCGCTTTTTCTTTTCGATCATGTGTTTCATCTGGTTATATAAAAAACTCCCGAATTGGTAATTGTTATATGTTCAGATATAGTATATACTATTTCCGTAAATTTGTAAAGGGGGAAATGGAAAAATGCATTCAAAAATTCAAAGGCTCGTGAGCTCTGCACTGATGACTGCACTCGTTTGCGTTGCAACGGTGGTGATACGCATTCCTTCTCCGATGAAGGGGTACGTAAATCTCGGAGACGGTATGGTTCTCGCCTCGGGCTGGTTGCTTTCTCCCGGATACGGTTTTTTAGCCGCCGCGCTCGGATCGGCGCTTGCCGACGTTTTTGCCGGCTATGTAATTTACGCACCTGCCACCTTCTTGATTAAAGGGGGGATGGCCTTGATCGCCGCTGTTTTTACAAAAATACCGAAAAATGATGGAAAATCGATTCTGTCACAGCTGATCGGAGGTGTACTTGCAGAAACCGTTATGATGCTCGGTTATTTTGCGTTTGAGTGGATCCTGTACGGCGTTGCCGCAGCCGCCATAAATCTTCCCGCCAATCTTGCACAGGCCGTGGCGGGCCTTATCGTCGGTATCATCGCCGCGAGGCTTTTTGAGCGGATGCGGGTTTTCCCTAAATAATTAAGAACAAGGGCTGCTTAGCGTGATGTCCTTAATGGACAATCACGCTAAACTATGATTGCCCATGCGGGCAAGTTATGAGTTATGGGATGCTCCGCATCGTTATGGTTGGCTTCGCCAAGTGGAAGATTGCAAGGGCAATCATATCATAACGTTTGCGATAGCAAATTCATAACTCATAACTCTAAACTGAAAAGCAGAAAAAGAGAGAGTCTTACGGAATTTTGCTTCCGAAGCACTCTCTCTTCTGTTTTTATTGCAAGTTTCGCATTTGTTTTACAAATGCATCGGGCTGCGCCCATACCCCTATCTTATTTCTCCGATAAGGACATCACCCATTTGCGGCCCTTTGTTTTTTTGCCATTATTTCTTTTTTTGCATACAATGCTAATGGCGGCCTTCGCCGCCAGAACGAAAAAAGGAAGAGTGAAAAAATGGATAAAACACCAAACGGAATGCCCGTCTATCCCGAGCAGGACGGCTGCCCCGGGCATTGGATGCCTGCAGAGGGCGTTCAGCTTGCTATGGTCTATGCGCCGAAGCAGGCCTTTCGTATGCTGTATTCCGATGCCGATGCATTGAAGCACGGCACGCTTTTTGAAGAGCTTTATAAGCCCTTGGAGGAAGTGTGATGGATAAGATGAATAAGGATGCACTTTTGCACAGAATTCAGGAGCTTTCCTTCGTAAAAACGGAGCTGGAGCTCTTTTTGGATGCCGCGCCGGACAATAAGCAGGCGCTGGACTATTTTCACAAAACGCTCGATGCCCTGATCGCCGCAAGGGAAGAATACGAGGCAAACTACGGCCCGATCACAACGGCAGGTGTCAGCCGCAACCGCTGGAACTGGATCGACGGTCCTTGGCCCTGGCAAAGAGAAGGGGATGTGCCCGATGCCGATGCACCTCTGAACTGCCGCGGCACGCGTGAGTAGGGAGGAAAACGATATGTGGATATATGAAAAGAAGCTGCAGTACCCCGTAAAAATCAAAAACCCCAATCCGAAGCTTGCGGGTGTCATAATTTCCCAGCTCGGCGGGCCGGATGGGGAAACCGGTGCCGCCCTCCGCTACCTCAATCAGCGCTACACGATGCCCTCGGCCGAGGCCATCGGTGTGCTGACGGACATCGGAAGCGAGGAGCTTGGCCACCAGGAAATGGTTGCCGCCATTCTCTATCAGCTCACAAAGGGGCTCACCCCTGCCGAGATCAAGGCGGGCGGCTTTGACAAATATTTTGTGGATCACACCCTCGGCATCTATCCCACCGCCGCCGCCGGTATGCCCTATACCGCCGCCTCTATGCAGAGTAAGGGCGATGCCGTTGCGGATCTTATGGAGGATCTTGCCGCAGAGCAGAAGGCCCGCGTGACCTACGACAACATTCTTCGCCTTTCGGATGATCCCGACGTCAACGACGTCATCCGCTTCCTCCGTCAGCGCGAGGTGGTGCATTTTCAGCGCTTTGGCGAAGCCCTTCGCCGCACGCAGGAAAGCCTCAACCAGAAAAACTACTACGCCTTTAACCCCGAATACCGTGTGAACAAGGGCGCACGTAAATAAGATCGGAAAATAGCAGAAAAAGCCGAGAGATTTTTAGGGATCTCTCGGTTTTTAATTGACTTTTTTGCGGCCGTGTGTTAAAATATAATAAATGATATTTTGAGGTGGCATATGGAACTTGATAGCGTAAAGCAGGAAATTCTTTCTCTGCGTAAGGAAATAGAGAAGAACGCAAGGCTCTATTACGAGCAGGATGCGCCCGTGATCTCGGACTATGAATACGATGCCATGTTCCGCCGCCTGCAGGATCTTGAGGCGGCACACCCGGAGCTGGATAGCCCCGATTCGCCCACCAAGCGCGTCGGTGGCCGCGCCCTGGACAAGTTTGAAAAATTCACCCATACCGTGCGTATGGGAAGCCTTACGGACGTGTTTTCCTTTGATGAGCTGGAGGCGTTTCTTTCGAGAATGCAGGAAGCGCTCGGCGAAGGGGCAGAATATTCCGTTGAGCCGAAGATCGACGGTCTCTCGGTTTCCTTGATCTACGAAAACGGCGTGTTCGTCAGAGGTGCCACGCGCGGTGACGGCTTTGTTGGCGAGGATGTAACGGAAAATTTGCGCACCGTGCGCTCCATTCCCCTGAAGCTTTCTGAGCCTTTGCCGTATCTCAACGTGCGCGGAGAGGTCTATATGCCGCGCCGTGTCTTTGAGGAAACCAATATCCAGCGCGAATCCGAGGGGCAGCCTCTTTTTGCAAATCCGCGCAACGCCGCCGCAGGCTCGCTTCGTCAACTCGATCCCAAGATCTGCGCCGCACGCCGCCTGGAGATCTTTGTGTTCAACCTTCAGGAGGGCTCGCTCTATATGGATGGACGCGCGCCGAGATCCCACGGCGAAACGCTCTCCCGTCTTTCGGAGCTTGGATTTACCGTTTTGCCCGAATATAAGATTCTGGATCGCACCGAGGCGATCGAAGCGCATATCACCGCCCTCGGCGATGCGCGCCCGGAGCTTTCCTTTGATATGGACGGTGCCGTGATCAAGGTCAACGATCTTGAAAGCCGCGTGAAGGTTGGAGAGGGAACGGGCGTTCCCAAATGGGCGGTCGCGTATAAATATCCCCCGGAGGAGAAGGAAACCAAGCTTCTTGATATCTCCGTGCAGGTGGGAAGAACGGGTGTGATCACCCCGATCGCCGAGCTTGCGCCCGTGCGCCTTGCGGGAACCACCGTCAGCCGTGCCACGCTCCATAACGGAAGCTATATCAAGGAAAAGGATATCCGCATCGGCGATACCGTGATCGTTCGCAAGGCAGGCGAGATCATCCCCGAGATCGTTTGTGCCGTAGAAAAGAATCGCACGGGGGACGAGATCCCCTACGAGATGCCCTACGTTTGCCCCTCCTGCGGTCAGTATCTGAAGCAGGACGATGCGGGAGACGGAACGGCCGTTCGCTGCTACAATCCCGCCTGCCCCGCGCAGCGAAGCCGCAGCATCACGCATTTTGCCTCCAAGGGCGCAATGAATATCGACGGACTTGGCCCGCAAATGGTGGAGCTTCTTATCAAAAACGAAAAGATCAAGGACGTCACCGATCTCTATGAATTGAAGGCAGAGGACGTCAAGGATCTTGACCGCATGGGCGAGAAGAGCGCGCAGAATCTCATTTCCGCCATCGAGGCATCGAAGGGAAGAGGGCTTGAAAAGCTTCTCTATGCTCTCGGCATCCGCCAGGTCGGCGAGGTGGCCGCCGAGCAGATCGCTAAGAAATTCGGAACGCTCGAGGCGCTCTTTGATGCCAAGGCCGAGGATTTCGAGGCTATGTCGGATATAGGAGGCATCACCGCAACGTATCTTGTAGAATATTTTGCTGATCCCAACCACCGCGCGCTTTGTGAGCGGCTTGCCGCCCTCGGCGTGGAAACGGTGGCAAAAAAGCAGGCTGCTGCCTCCACTCTGGAGGGGCTTACCTTCGTTATCACGGGCACGCTCCCGTCCATGACGCGTGACGAGGCCACCGAGCGCATCAAACAAAACGGCGGCAAGGTCTCATCCTCGGTTTCGAAGAAGACCTCCTATGTTCTCGCGGGCGAGGCGGCAGGCTCCAAGCTGACCAAGGCACGCGAGCTTGGTGTGACGGTGATCGATGAGGCCGCCTTCCTTGCGATGCTGTCCTGATCCTTCCGCGTTCGACGATTTTTTTAAAAAAATCTATTGCAAAGACTATAAATTTATGCTATAATATATCTGTTAAGCATTTTTTTGCCTTGCTTTGCCGCGATCGTCAGGCGGCACGCTCATGAAACGAAAAAATCAGAAAGGAGCGAGTATGTATTTCGAAGACATCCTGGAAGAAATAAGAAAAACCTTCAGACCGCTGATCTCACTTTTGAAATTTATTCTGTTTCTTTTGCCCGTTTGTATAACGATCTTCACCATCGTTACGGTCACCTCCCTGGATAGAAACGATCGTAGCGTATTCGGCCTTAAATTTTTCATCGTGCAGAGCGATTCGATGAGCGAGTCCGAAAATAATAAGGACATGGACGTTCATTTCAACGCGGGCGATATCGTCATTATCCGTAAGGCGGCAGAAAAAGAGAGCTTTTCGGAGGGGGATATCATCGCCTTTGTTTCCACGAATAGCGAAAGCTATATGAAAAACGTCACGCATATGATCCGTGAGGTGAAAAAGGATGCGGACGGCAACGTGACCGGCTATGTTACCTTCGGTACGAATACGGGAAAGAACGATAAGGCAGAGGTCACATCCGACCGCGTTATAGGAGAATATGTGGGCAAGGTTCCCGAGGCAGGAAACTTCTTTGCGTTTTTGAAATCGCCGGACGGTTACGTAAAGTGTATTCTCATTCCGTTTTTGATCATGGTCTTTTATTATGCTTTGTGCATTGTTTGGTATTATTACAGATATAAAAAGCTTGAGGATGAGGGGCTTTGATATTTTCATCCCTTGCGGCGGAAGAATGAAACACGCAGAAAAGCGAAAATATAGAAATTAAAAAAGGAGACGTGAATGCAATGAGCTATAAGGGTCAAAACAGAATATCGTTTAAAGCGCTTATGCATTTTCTTGTGATCGGGATCGTTTGCATTTGCGTTTGTGCCGTTCTTCTCGGTACGGATACGTATGCGTGGTTTTATGACGGAATGCATACGGATAACAGCGTAAAGGGCTCGGAAAATGCATCGATGCTCTCTGTTTCTGTGTATAAGAGCGGAGAGGCAGATGCGATCGCAACGGTGGATGCCACCGAGGCCGTAACGCTTTCTTTGGCAGAGGGAGAATATTCCGTTCATCTTGCGCTTCCGAAGCAAAGTGCATCCGGCTATCTCGTGATCGGGGTAGGGGAGCAAGATTATTACTCGGACTGCCTGCAAAGAAGCGAAACGAGCGATCAGGAAATGACCTTTTCCGTCAAGATAAACACGTCGAAGACCGTAAAGCTGACCGCACGCTGGGGAACCCACGCCGAGGCAAATTACGTGCAGAACGGCGAGACATTGATCATAGAATAAATAGCGCAAAGCCTCCGCAAGCGTGCTGAAGAGCCGCTTGGAACGGCTTCGCTTTTTGATCGATAAAGGGCAGAAGATCAGGGGCTACATCCCTTGTTTTCTGCCTTTTTTTCGGATGCAAGTATTTTTTTGCTATAAATATTTTAAGCAAGGACTTGCTTTTTTTGATAAATCCATATATAATATAAAGATGATAAAATATTTAAAAAGAGGACAATGGCTATGTATCGCATTGTAACCAAAAAAGTTTTGAATCCAACCGTCACTCTGATGGAAATAGAAGCGCCCTTCGTTGCCGCTAAGGCACAGCCGGGGCAGTTTATCATTCTGCGCGTGGATGAGGAAGGGGAGAGAATTCCCTTGACCGTGGCAGGCTACGATAGAGAGCGCGGCACCGTGAAGATCATTTTTCAGATCGTTGGTGCAACCACAATGGCGCTGAACGCGAAGGAGCAGGGGGAGTTCATTACAGATTTTGCAGGCCCTCTCGGTGTTCCCACCGAGCTTGAGGGGCTCTCCAAGGTTCTGATCGTGGGCGGCGGTGTCGGTTGCGCGATCGCACTTCCCATTGCCGAGGCTTTGGCGGCGCAGGGCGCAGAGGTGACCTCTGTGATCGGCTTCAGAAATAAGGATCTTTTGATCCTTGAGGATGAGTTCCGTGCCGCATCCAAGGAGCTCTTTGTTATGACGGATGACGGATCGTATGGCAGGCAGGGCAACGTATGTGTTCCGATCAATGAAATGCTCAGCGCAGGGCAGACCTTTGACCGTGTGATCACGATCGGCCCCCTGATCATGATGAAGTTCGTGACTCTTGCAACCAAGCCCTACGGCATTCCCTGCACCGTTTCCATGAACCCGATCATGATTGACGGAACGGGGATGTGCGGCGGCTGCCGCCTCACGCTCGTGCAGGACGGAAAGAGAGTTACCAAATTTGCCTGCGTAGACGGCCCGGATTTCAACGGCTACGAGGTGGATTTTGACGAAGCAATGTCACGCGGCGCAATGTACCGCGATTTTGAGCACCATAAATATGAGGAGGCCTGCAACCTCTTTAAAAAGGAGGTAAAATGAAATGGCAAAGCCGAATATGAGTCTGAAAAAGAATCCCATGCCAACCCAGGAGCCTTTGGTGCGTGCAAGAAATTTTGACGAGGTCGCCTTGGGTTATACCGAGGAAATGGCGATCGACGAGGCACTCCGTTGCCTGAACTGCAAGAATATGCCCTGCGTTGCGGGCTGTCCCGTAAACATTCATATCCCTGCCTTCATCGAGAGGATCAAGGAAGGGGATTTTGAGGGTGCGTATGAGATCATACATAAAACCTCGGGGCTTCCCGCCGTATGCGGCCGTGTTTGCCCGCAGGAAACGCAGTGCGAGGCGAAGTGCGTGCGCGGTATCAAGGGTGAGCCCGTTGGCATCGGCCGTCTTGAGCGATTCGTAGCGGATTATCATAATGCCCATTCCGACAACGTGCCGAAGACCGCACCGAAAAACGGCCATAAGGTTGCCATCGTAGGCTCCGGCCCCTCGGGTCTGACCTGTGCATCCGATCTTGCGCTTCTCGGCTACGAGGTCACCGTGTTTGAGGCATTGCATACCGCAGGCGGCGTTCTCGTATACGGCATTCCGGAGTTTCGCCTGCCAAAGGCTATCGTGCAGAAGGAGGTCGATAACCTTAAGGCCATGGGTGTTGAGATCATGACCAATATGATCATCGGCAAGACCCTCACCGTGGACGAGCTCTTCGGCATGGGCTTTGAGGCTGTGTTTATCGGCTCGGGCGCAGGTCTGCCGAACTTTATGGGCATCCCCGGCGAGAGCTTGAAGGGTGTGTATTCTGCCAACGAGTTTCTTACAAGAAGCAATCTTATGAAGGCTTACCGCGACGATCCCAACACCCCCATTATGAAGGGCGGCCGTGTTGCCGTTGTGGGCGGCGGAAACGTGGCAATGGATGCCGCGAGAACCGCTTTACGTCTCGGCGCGGAGAAGGTGTATATCGTATACCGCCGCTCAATGGATGAGCTTCCCGCGCGCCGCGAGGAGGTTGAGCACGCAGAGGAGGAGGGAATTGAGTTCCGTCTGCTCTGCAATCCCGTAGAGATCCTCGGCTATGAGAATCCCGAGGATAAGAGAGATCCCAAAAACGGCTTTGTCAGCGGCATGAAGTGCATCCGCATGGAGCTCGGCGAGCCGGATGAGCGCGGTCGCCGCCGTCCCATTGCCGTGGAGGGCAGTGAGTTCGTGCTGGACGTGGATACCGTGATCATGTCCATCGGTACCTCCCCGAACCCCTTGATCAAGGCAACCACCGCAGGTCTCGAGGTGAACCGTCACGGTGGTATCATCGTTGAGGAAGCAACGGGGAAGACCACCAAGGATGGCGTGTACGCGGGCGGCGATGCCGTTACCGGAGCGGCAACCGTTATCTCCGCAATGGGGGCAGGCAAGGTAGCCGCAAAGGCCATTGATGACTATCTGAAAAGTAAATAAAGCAAACAATTATTTGCATATTGATTGATAATGTCGTATTTAAAACTTGAACAAGGAGCGCCGACGGATCTTTCGGCAAGGATCCCAAAGGAGATAAAAACGTATCAGCGCCTTGATGCGCTCCACATCACATACGATCGGGTGGATCATGCGGCCGCAGAAACGATGGAGCTGTGTGGGCAGATCGATGCGGTTCTTGGTGCATCCATTTGTAAGAATCTTTTTCTGACCAATCGGCAAAGCACGGCGTTTTATCTTCTCCTGATGCCGGGAGACAAGAGATTCAAAACCAAGGATCTCTCCGCATTTCTCGGTGTTTCCAGGCTTTCGTTTGCAGACGGACGCTTTATGGAAAAGCTTTTGGACATTACGCCGGGCTCACTCTCACCGCTTGGACTTTATAACGATCACGAATGCGCAGTCAGCGTTTTGATCGACGATGAGCTGAAGGATGCCGAGAGCATCGGTATGCATCCCTGCATCAATACCTCCAGTCTCCGCATTTCCATGGCGGATCTTCTGGAAAAAATTCTGCCGGATACGAAGCATACCTATCGCTTCGTTACGCTTCCTCGCCACGAGGAGGAGGCGGAGGTGTAATTATAATTTAACGACCCAAGAAAGGAGAGCTCCATGCAAACGAAGGAGATCGAGATCAGCGGTGTGATCGAAAGCATCGTTTTTCATAGTGACCAAACGGATTACACGGTGCTTGAGCTTTCCGTGACGGGGTCGGAGGGAGAGGCGGAGCTTATCACCGCCGTTGGTACTCTTCCTCCGTCAGGCGAGGGGGAATGCCTTGTTTTGCGCGGCAGCTATACGCGCCACCCCGAATACGGCCGTCAGTTTTCCTTTACCTCTTATGAAAAAAGTCTGCCGAAGGCGGTGGACGATATTCTGAAATATCTCTCCTCACGCACGGTGGAGGGCGTCGGCCCTGTCACGGCGTTGAAGCTCGTCAACCGCTTTGGCCCCGATACCTTTGAGGTGATGGAAAATCATCCCGAATGGCTGGCGGATATTCCCGGCATAACGATGAAGAAGGCCGCAAAGATCAGCGCCTCCTTCCGTGAGCAAACGGATCTGCGTCGGGTCGTGATGTTTTGCCGCGATTACCTTGGCACGGGCGAATCTGCGCGCGTGTATAAAAGCTTTGGCGCAGGCGCCGTAGGAATGATCGAAAAGAATCCATACATTCTTTGTGACGAGGGCTGCGGCATCCCCTTTTGCAAGGTAGATGCCATGGCGGCCTCTCTCGGCTATCCCGCCGAGGGCGAGGCGCGTATTATTACCGCGCTCTCGCACGTTCTCAGATACAACGCCGATACCAACGGCCACACCTGCCTGCCAAGAGAGAAGCTGATCGCCGCCACGGCGGCAGAGATCTCGGTTTCCGAGGCGGTGGTTGTGGGCGCACTCGATCAGGCGATCGCCTCGCGAAAGCTGTACGTTTTTCATGACGAGGGCACGGCCTACATTATGCTGAACCGCGTTGCCGCTGCGGAGTCTTATGCGGCGCGGCGCATCGGCCGTCTGCTGCGAGAAGCCCCGTGCTTTTCGGGCGCGGATATTTCCGCCCTGATCGCAAAGGTCGAGGCGCAAATGGGCGTTGAATACGAAACGCTTCAAAGAAAAGCGATTTTTTCTGCGTTGGACGGAGGAATGATGATCCTCACGGGCGGCCCGGGAACGGGAAAAACCACAGTCGTTAAGGCCATGCTCTCGATCTTTGAGAGTCTCGGGCAGAAAACCGTCCTTGCCGCGCCCACAGGGCGTGCCGCTAAGCGCATGAGCAGCGCAACGGGCGCGGAGGCAAAAACCGTGCACCGTATGCTGGAAATGGAGCGCACCGAGGGCAAGGAGCCTCGCTTCAATCGTAATGAGCACGCAACGCTTGACGAAACGGTCGTGATCGTGGATGAGGCATCCATGATCGATCTGTATCTTTTTGAGGCTCTGTTGCGCGCTATGCGCCGCGGCAGCCGTCTGATCCTCATCGGTGATGCAAACCAGCTTCCCTCGGTTGGCGCGGGAAACGTGCTGGCGGATCTGATCCGCAGCGAAGAGATCCCAACGGTTTGCCTCACGGAGATCTTTCGCCAATCCGAAAAGAGCCTCATCGTTACGAATGCGCATAAGATCAACGAGGGGCAGATGCCCATTCTCAGCGCCACGAGCGGAGATTTCTTTTTCGTGCGCCGTGAGGACGAGTCGAGCATTGCCACAACGGTCAGCGAGCTGATCTTCCGCCGCCTGCCGAAAACCTACGGCGCATCGATCCGCGACCGCATCCAGGTCATCACCCCCTCACGCAAGGGGAGTGGCGGCGTTGAGATACTCAATAAAACGCTCAGAGAATCCATGAACCCAAAAACGAGCGTAAAAAAAGAACGCCTGCACCACGGCGTGCTTTTCCGTGAGGGCGACCGCGTGATGCAAACGGTCAACAATTACGAGATCGAATGGGAGAAAAACGGCCTTACCGGCATGGGAATCTTCAACGGCGATATCGGCGTGATCGAGCAGATCCTGCCGCACGAGGAGCGGATGTTGATCCGCTTTGACGATCGCCTGGCGGATTATCCCTTCGAAATATTGGAGCAGCTGGATCTCGCGTATGCGATCACGGTGCATAAAAGCCAGGGGAGCGAATATCCCGTGGTGATCATTCCCGTGTTTCCCTGTGCACCCATGCTGATGACGAGAAATCTTCTCTATACCGCGATCACGCGTGCAAGAAGCATGGTGATCCTCGTCGGATGTGTCTCGGTTGTGGAGCAGATGGTACGTAACGATCGTCGGGTGCTAAGGTATACCACGCTCTGTGAGCGCGTGCGATCGGAGAGCAACGAGACCTTTTAGGGAGTGGTGCTTTCTGCAAAAATTAAAAAAGCACTTGCATTTGCTCTTTATATCGTGTATAATATAAGAAACGACAAATTTTCGAGAAAGGAGAACGGCATGATAACGAAGATCGGTCTTGACCTTGGTTATGCAAATATCACGCTTTCGGACGTGGCCGCAGGGATATACCGTGAGCCCTCCGTTGCATTGATGGATAAGAATACCAGCCGCATTCTCTCTCTCGGAACGGAGGCAACGGAGAAGGCCTCGGAGGGCGGCGTTCTCGTCCGTCCCTTTAAAAACGGTCTTTTGTATTCCAAGGATATGACGGGCGCGGTGATCGGAAATGCGGTCTCTGCCGTTCTGCCCGCGGAGAAGATCCGCGCGGTGATCGGCCTGCCCTCCTCCATCCTGCCGAAGCAGGAAAAGGAGCTCTACGATATGATGGTCGAAAGCGGTGTCGCGCAGTGCTACGGCGTTCGCCGTGCGATGGCGGCGCTGATCGGCGCGGGGTATTCGCCCTCTCTTTCCGTTATTTCCGTCAATGTCGGCGCGGGCGCAACCGAGATCCTTGTTCTGCATAAGGGCAATATCCTGCATGAGAGCACCGCTGCGATCGGTGGCGAGGATTTTGACCGTGCGGTGAAGGATTATATCAGCGAGCAGGGAGATGTAACGGTTTCCTTGTCGGTCGCAAGAGCCATAAAGGAGCGCCTTGGCGCGGTCTGGCAGGGCAAGCCCTCGGAAAGCATTGATATAGAAGGAACGCTTTCTCTCACGGGCAACCGTGTGACTATGAATCTCACGACCGAGGACGTGGTCGGCGTTTTTGATAAGCCGCTCTCGCGCTTGCTTCTTGAGATCGCAGACGTTGTGAAAAAGATCCCCTTGGATTTTGTTGAGGATATTTTTGAGAACGGAATCGTCCTTTCGGGCGGCGGTGCGCTGATCTTCGGGCTTGACCGTATGATCGAGCGCGTGCTTGAGGTTCGTGTGACCATGCCGAACGATCCGATGGATAGCGTGGCAAAGGGCCTTTCCCGTATCAATAATTTTCTTCCTGCGCGTATGCGCAGCGCAAATAAGGACATAACCTCTCAGCTTGCAAAGCTGTATGAGAACCGTAAGGCTGAGAAGAATACATAAAGATTAAAAACGGAAGGAATGAGCATATGAATTCAAACAAGCAATCCATGGCAGCCAGAATCCTGGCTCTGGTGATGGTAGGCGCTTTGGCGATCGGAGCCATTGCCGTCGCAGTCAGCTACATTGTGCAAGCCCTGTGATCTTCGCTTGAGCAGAGAGCGAGAGGGCTTTAAAGAAAAAGAAATTCGCCTGAGGTAGATCGATGATTGCACCGAGGGCGTATTTTTCTTGTATGACAAAATCATCGAAAGGGAGAACGGAAATGGAAGAACCGAAAAAAGGAAGATACCGTCACTATAAGGGAAACGAGTATGAGCTGATCGATATTGCCAACCATTCCGAAACGCTCGAAAAAATGGTCGTTTACCGTGCGTTGTACGGCGCGGGTGAATTGTGGGTGCGTCCGCTTTCGATGTGGAGCGAAACCGTGCGTGTTGGCGACCGTGAGGCTTTGAGATTCACGTATATCGGAGAATAAAAAAGCAAAAACATTATAAATTTAAAAAGCAGTCTTGCTTTTATAGGACAACTGTATTATTATAGATATGACCAAAAAGAAAGGCAAAAGGACAGCAAATGAAAAGATTTATTACAGAGCATAACAAGCGCCGCTCAGTCTCTCTTGACGGACTTTGGCGCTTTCTTACCGATAAGGAGGATCAGGGCGTAGCCCTCGGCTATCAAAACGGCCTCCCCGCAGAGACAACGAGCACCTACGTTCCCTCCGTTTTCGCCTCCACCCCCACGCTCCTCGGCTACGAGGGCGTTTGCTGGTACGAAAGAAGCGTTTATATCGAGAAGGGAAGCGTCCGCCTGCACTTCGGTGCGGTCATGACCGATTGCACCGTGTATCTTGACGGTGAGGAGATCGGTAAGCACTACGGCGGATTCTGCGAGTTCGAGTTCCTTCTTGAAAACAAGGTGGCAGGCGATCACCGCCTCACTGTACGCGTGGATAACCGCTTTGATGCGCATTCCATCCCGCAGGAGGTGGTAGACTGGTATCATCACGGCGGCATCACCCGTTCGGTCACGCTGGAATACCTTTCGGGCGTTTCCATTCTGAAAAATCATATGCATTACACGCTCTCCGAGGATCTTTCCACGGCAGAGGTATCCTTTGAGGTAGAGATCTTCGGCGCAGACGCGGGTGAAAGCACCCTGCGGATCACGCTTGAAAACGAAGTGCTTTGCTCTATGCCCGTATCTGTTTGCGCAGGTGAGCATAAAACGGTCGTAACCGACACGGTGAAGGTAGAAAATATTCGCCTTTGGGACATTGGTGCACCTGAGCTGTATGCCCTGAAGGCCGAAACCGAAACGGACGATCTCTTTGACCGTGTTGGCTTCCGCAAGATCGAAGCCAAGGGCTACAAGATCCTTCTCAACGGCAAGCCCTTTATGATCAAGGGCGTTAACCGCCACGAGGAGCACCCCGATCTCGGATTCGCCTTTCCAGAGGCCATGATGGGCAGAGACATCGAGATCATCAAGGATATGGGCATCAATTCTATCCGCGGCTCGCACTATCCGAACGCGCGCCCCTTCCTCGATCTTCTGGATGAGAGCGGCCTCACCTTTTGGTCAGAGATCCCCTTCTGGGGCATCGGCTTCTCAGCAGAGACCGTGGCAGATCCGATCGTCGTCGCACGCGGCGAGGAAATGATGCGCGATATGGTGCATTATTACTATAACCATCCCTCCATCCTGATCTTCGGTATGCACAACGAAATGCCCGTCAGCGCTGAATCCACCTTGGATCTGACGAAAAAGCTCTATGCGTTTTTGAAGGAAAAGGGAGGCAACCGCCTTGTGACCTACGCAACCTGCTATCCCCTTGAGGATATCTGCCTTGCCTATACGGATCTTTATTGCATCAACGATTATCACGGCTGGTATCGGTACGACCTGCCCGGCACCGCCGATTACGTTAAGGAGCTGCACGCGCATATCGAAGCGCAGGGCCTGCCCGCACGCCCGATGATCATGAGCGAGTTTGGCGCCGCCGCGATCTACGGCAAGCGCGATTTTGATACCGAGATCTGGTCGGAAAATTATCAAGCCGAGCTGCTTGACTATTGTATCCGCCTCTTCTTGACGGACGAAAAATTCGGCGGCTGCTACATCTGGCACTTTGCCGATGCGAGAACCTCCTTCAAAAATCTCAACCGCGCCCGCGGCTATAACAATAAGGGAATTTTGAATGAATACAGAAAGCCGAAGCAGGCCTACGATGCTGTGAAAAAAGTATACCACGAGTTTTAAGAGCGGTGCCTTTCGGCGCAACCGAAAATGACCGAAATAAAACGGAGAAAATAAATTTGAAAAAACGCCATATATATTATGGTTGAAATTCTCCGAATTTCTCCAAAAAAGAAAAAGGTCATTTTCTATCCGCGTTTTCCTCCCTCGCGGTATGTGAATACCGCTCACGGTCGGAAGAACACGGATTTTCGCACAAAATCCCCTCGCTCTTAAAAAGAGGGGAGCGGTGCCTTTCGGCGCAACCTCAAAAAAATAATCAACGATAAAATGGTATAAATCAAAGAAAGGGATCATGACGGTGCAGTACGTTCTGAAAGATTTTGAAACTGCCGTATCGGTCAAAAAGATCGCGAACATCCATTATTTTGAGTTCACCGATCAGTATAAGACCCATTCGGACGCGCACGATTTCTGCGAGCTGATCTATATCGATAAGGGCGCATTGCGCATCGAAAGCGAAGGCTTTTCAGGCGAGCTTTCGGACGGTCATATGCTCATCCAC
Source organism: Clostridia bacterium (assembly GCA_017938205.1). Taxonomy (GTDB): domain Bacteria; phylum Bacillota; class Clostridia; order Oscillospirales; family CAG-272; genus UBA1740. The sequence continues at coordinate 55,170 of JAGBCA010000014.1, read as the reverse complement.
CGCGCAGGCGAAATGCACAGTCTCTCCTGCACGGATGGGCTTGCCCCGGGCGTGATCATCATCGGCTTTTCCTGCGATTGCATGGAGCTTTCCTCCTTCAGCCGATTGCCTACAGCACTCTCCGCCAAGGAAAAGCGCCTCCTCTCCGAGATCTTGAAGGACGGAATGAGCGTCTATATGCCGCCCTACGATATGCCGAACACCGCCGATATGAAAAAGCGCGATTCTTATCCCTTTGGTGCGGATCAGCTTTTGAAAAACCATCTGGAGGAGCTTTTGATCTCTCTGATCCGCCGCAAAAAGGAGGAGGGCTCGTTTCTCGATGTGAGTGATAGCGGCAACACCGCCGTTGCGCATATCACCCAATATATCAACGAGCATTTTACGGAGCGCATCACCCTCGATAGCCTCTGCTTCCTCTTTGCAACGAATAAAACCACGGTCTGCCGCGAGTTCAAGCGCGAACACGGTAAATCCGTCCTTGAATACGTATCCGCCTTGAAGATCAAGGAAGCCAAGCGCCTCTTGCGCCTGCAAAAATATTCAGCCACTGAGGTTGCCGAGCGCGTTGGCTATAGCTCGCTGCATTATTTTTCACGCGCCTTCAAGGCTGAAACCGGCCTCTCCCCAAAAAAATACATCGAAACCGTCCTCTCAAAGCTGGAAAAGTGAGAGAATAACAAAATCGGCAAGGATTTTTGATCCTTGCCGATTTTGTTTAATGCTTTTTGCTATAATCAATCATTGCATTCACGACACAGTAAATGCGCTCGCGCTCCGCTTGGGGCAGTTTTTCGATATTCTCTGTCATTGCAGATGATTTAATATTGTATCCCGTATCGAGCACGTCTGCAAGAAGCTGATCTGCTGATACGCCAAGCGCGTTGGCGATCGTGATAAAGGTTTCCAGCTTCGGTACCTTTTCTCCGCGCTCGATCATTCCCGTATAAGTGACGCTCAAACCGATTTTCTCTGCAAAATCCTCTTGCCGCCAACCCTTTTGCTCACGAACTTTCCGTATCCGCTTTCCTATGGACGAAGTGTTCATAAAATACCTCTTAAATATTAGTTACTCTTATCAACCAATAGTATAGATTATATTTTTTGATTAATACAGAATATAAAAGGATAACACCATAACTAATAGTTGATATTTCTATAATTTTGTGGTATACTTATATTTGAATGTTTATAGACGGGCGGGATTGTAAAATGTGGCAAGAAAAGATATATCGAGTTGTACTTTTTGGACATCGTGATTTCGGTCAACACAAGCTGCTTGAAGAATATCTATATCCGCTATTGAAGGATTTGATAAGAGAAAAATCGTTTGTGGAGATATATATTGGTCGTAACGGAGAGTTTGATGTTTATGCTGCATCGATTGTTAAGCGAATTCAACAGGAAATTGGAAAGGAAAACAGTGAATTGATATGTGTACTGCCGTATCGTGGAAAATATACTGAATACTATGAAAAATATTATGACAGTGTAATAATCCCTGAATGTATTTCAAAAAGTCATCCGAAAGGTGCGATTACAAAACGCAATCGATGGATGGTGGAGCAAACCGATCTCTTTGTCTGTTATGTGGAACGAGAAAAAGGGGGCGCATACAATGCTTTGAAATATGCAAGGATGCTTGGAAAACAAATTGTTAACCTTGCCGAAAAAACCTTGTAGGGACAGGCGTCCTCGACTGTCCGACCATAAGTAAAAACAAGGCAATGCGCCGTGGCGCATTGCCTTGTTTTCGTCTAAATATAAAAGTCAATCCAGATAAAAATACCACATATCATACTTGTCTGCGCGTTTTTTCATCACCTTTTTGAGCTTGCCCTCTTGATGCATACCGAAGAGCACCATATAGGAAAGCTCCGCGTAGGGCTTAAAGAGTCTGTCCTCTTTGTAGAAAACGCAATCGGAGTTGATCTCGCGCCAGATGTGCCGCCATTCGGTCTCGTACATTTTTTCGAGATCCCAAAGGTTCTTTGGATCGTCCTTTTGCCCCTTGAGGTAGCTTTCCGTCAGATCGTAAGCCTTCTTGTAGATGTCGGCGGTAATCAGCTCCATGTGCATATTTCCGATGCGATGGCGCGTGATCGTCAGCTCGCCTGCCTTCACGGCACAAACGGTGCATTCGGGTGTGCGGAACACGGTGTCGAAGCGCATATCCTCGGGAAAACCGAATTGCGTAGTCGCAATGTAGGTCTCATCGCCAATGAGGCCAACGCTCATCGGACGGTCCATCTTTGCGATCGCAATGGTGTCGGGCTCGTTTTTGGAAAGCGCAATGGAAACAATGCCGTTCGGCCGCTCGGTAAAGGCCTTAGCCATTGCTTCGCAGATCGAGGCACCCTCTCTCATAAAATCGCCAACGCGGATCGCATAGGAATGCGTGCCGTGATAGCCCGAGCCGTCGGGAAGGGAAAATAGCGCATTTGGATCATTGCCGGGAACGGCACTGTCAGGGATCCTTCCTTCATAATAATGCCCATGCATGATTTTTTGCGTGATCGCCTTATATTCGTCCGTATTCGTGGTGGCAAACGTGCCGTTTGCCACTAGGGCAAGCGACTTTGAAAAATCCAAAAAAGGATGCATCTGGCACTGAATATTTCCGCCGGGACGGGAGTGCGCAATACCAATCGTGCCGGGAAAGTTAAGAGCATCGGTCTCGCGGATCAGCGTTTCCACGTCACCAACAACTTTCGCAGAGTAAAGAATGCCGTTATGCACGGTTGCAATGCCCGTGCCGGCGCTTCCGTCGTAATGCTCCTGGCGGCGGATCATATCCAGCAGAATGGGCGCGGCTTGCTTTTTCCCAATATATCCCGCAATATTACACATAAAGATACCTCACCGATCGTTTTTATACCACAGTATACCATAAAGCTATCAAAATGTAAAGGGAAAAACGGCGTTTTTCTTACCCAAAAATTCTATCCGTTGAACGCAGAAAAGGCCTCTAATACCGCATCGCGGTTGTCTTCGCTGTATTCTGCTTCCTTGGAAAAATCCTTCGCCGCCTCCGCGATCCCTTCGAGAGTTGTCCGTCCCTCGCTTTCGCAAATCGCCAAGATCCACGCGGCAGAGAAGAGAGCAAGCCCCATGCCCGCCGTGCAATCTCCCTCCATCGCGGAGGATAGGAAATATCGGAAAATAAAATATGCCAAAAGGCGTGAAAAGATCGCGCCGTTTTCGTCTGTATGGATCGGCAAAGAAACGTTCTCGCACCGTGCCGTCCAAAGCTCTGAAAGCGGCTCAAGCGATAAAATGATTTTTCTATATTTTGCAAATCTATCTTCGGTGAAAAATGACTGAATATCTTGATTTTCTGCACAAAATACAAACAATTCTTTGCATATATCCGCATTATCAATAAATTCCTGCAGATCTTCCGCCCATGATTCAAGAATAAAGAGCTTTTCCGAAAGGCCGCGTTTTTCATCCAAAGCAAACGCAAGCATTTTCTCTCTCTCCGAGAAAAGCAGGGAAAGGAGCGCCTCGTCGCAGTCCTCGACCTCCCCCTCTTTTTCCTCCTCTTCGAAGGCAAGCGGCGCCTTTGCCGAGAGGATCAGCTGCGCCGCGCTCTCACAGGCAAGCCCAACGCCCCATTCGCAAAGATCGCCATAATAATTATAAAATCTCGGATGCTCGCGGCAAATGTCGCAAAGTGCCGCATCTCCCTTTTCGCAGATGATGCGGCAAAGCCCGTTTTTAAGCAGGTGCGGGCATCGCATATTCTCTCCGAGCAAAAAGCACCCGTCGGGCGAAAGGCTTTTCCTTATATCCTCTCCGAGTGCGCCGCGCATTCTCTTGTATTTTGCAAGCGTTCTTGCATCCACGGTGATCTCCCAACCGATGCAGCAGCTGTCGCGGCATTTGTCTGCCGTGCATTGGAAGGATTTCGTATATTTCGGTGTCCTGTATATCATAGTATTCCTTAAAAAGCAAAAAAAGGTGAAAAAGCCGAATTAGATCGGCTTTTCCAGCCCCTCCATATTTCCGGGGCTGTAGCCCTCGTATTTTTTAAAGGTGCGAATAAAATTCGCATAATCGTGAAAGCCCGAAAGTGTACCCGCCTCCCGTACATTGTGTCCGAGATACAGATATTTCTTGGCCTCCGCAAGCTTACGCCTCGTCAGATAATGCTTGATCGTAACGCCGGTCTCCTTCTTGAAAACACGGCAGATATGATCCTCGTTGAGGTAAAGCTGCTCCGCGATCTGCGAAACGGTCACGGTCGCAAAGCTTCTTTCGATAACCGAGAAAACGCGGTCAGCATAGGAAAGATCGTCATTTTCCATCCGTCCCGCAGGCTTTGAATGCGAAAGCGTATCCCGCAGAAAGGCAAGCAGCTTGCATAGCACCGCTTCTGCACCGTTTTCGATCCCGTAGTCTTCGATCAGCGCAAGCAATCGCTCGTGCTGCTCTTTGTTAAGCGTTACCATTCTCGGATGCTCGCACCCGGTGAGAAAATCGGATATATTTCCGTCTTTTTTCAGTTCGCGCAGGCGGGTGAGCGAATCATCGCCTATGTTGATGATGATCCGCTCGTATTCCGCATGGGGAGAAACGAGCACCTTGTGTGCCACCACCTTGGGGATCAGGATCAGATCGCGCCGTCCGAGCTTATAAAATTCTCCGCCAACGAGAAAGCCCTTTCCGCCTTCAATATTATAGCAGATCTCATATTCGCTGTGCAGATGCGGCACGGCAATATAGGGAAGCGTGTTTTTGTTATGAAAAACAACGATGCCGCGCGCATCCGAGGGCTGTGTCTTTGTCATTTTTCGTTCCGCGAAAAAACGCAGTTACCTTTTACAAAGGTCATCTCAATATCGATATTTTCGTTAAATAGCAGAATATCCGCATCGTAGCCGGGCTTCAGCTCGCCGATGCCCGTAAGACCGAAAATGCGTGCAGGTGTGGTTGCCGCCATCTTCACCGCCTCGGTCAGGGGAAGCTCGGCAAGCTGTACCATATTGCGCACGAGTCTGTCCGACGTGGCAACGCTGCCTGCAAAGGCCGAGCGGTCGGGAAGCTTTGCAACGCCATCCTCGATTACAATGGCCATGCCATTCTCGGCGCTGCCGATGATGGAAGGACCTTCGGGCATACCTGCTGCACGCATCGAGTCGGTCACAAGGCAAACGTTATCCGTGCCCTTGACCTTGCAGATCAGCTTTAGCAGGGAAGCGGGCAGATGGCATCCGTCCGCAATGATCTCAACGGTCATGCCGTCGTTGAGATAGCCCTCCTCCACAACGCCCGTATAGCGATACGCATTTTTTCTGTGTACCATGCTGCAACCGCTGTAAAAATGCGTGATATGCGTAAAGCCCCATTCGAAGGCATCGCGCACCTCCTTGTCCTCTGCATCGCTGTGTCCGATGCAGGGCAAACAGCCGTTCTGGATCGCTACACGCGCAAATTCCTCTGCCCCCGCAAGCTCGGGTGCGGCAGACCAGCGCAGAATATTCTTTGAAAGCGCAAAAACGGCGTTGTATTCCTCGGGCGTGAAATCACGCAGATATTTGGGATCCTGTGCGCCCGCCTGCGCAGCCGCGAAGTAGGGACCCTCTAAATGCACGCCGGGCATATGCGCGCCGTGTGTTTTGGAGTCCTTCACGCGCTCGTAAGCCTTCAGCGCGCGGCTCATATCGTCAAGGTTTGCGGATGTAATCGTAGGGAGCACGGTGGTTGCGCCGTGCTTTGCCTGAAAGGCGGTCGCAGTCAGGAAGGCCTCCTCCGTTCCGTCAAGGAAGTCAAAGCCCGCCGCACCGTGCGTATGCGTGTCAACAAAGCCGGGAGAAACGAAGAGTCCCTTTGCATCGATCACCTCGTCAGCCTTCAAGGCATCCTTCGTGATCGCAAGGATCTTCTCACCCTCGAAATAGAGCGTGTAGCCCTCAAGGATCTTATCTTTTGCAATGATTTTTCCGTTTTGAATTGCGTAGACCATGATCTTACCTCTTTAGGAAGTTAAATTTCGGGAACAACGATGTCGATCTCCCCACCCTCGGTGAAGGCGCGAATAGTAGCGTCAATGAGTGCCACGGGATATTTGAGATAATCCAGAGTTCTGTCCACCTTGCCGGTCTTGATCGCATCCAGGAAGGGAACGAGCTCGGCGTTATATTTTATGTTTATGTCGCTAAGATCCACCCCGGGTGCAAAGCTCTTCTGATCTTTGCCGTAGATGGTTATGGCGTAGTCGCCGCCGTAAAATGCGTTGACAGTGAATTTTTCATACTTATAGATTGCACAAACGCTGTCAGCGTTCTTCACCGCAATCACAGATTTCACATCTGTTCCGAAAACGGAAAGCATCATTTCCGCAAGGTGCTGGGAATAAAACCAGAAATTGCCGTAATCATTCACCATATTCACGGGTGCGCTCACCGCACCTCCAATGGCAAAATCGGGATTCTCTTGCATGAATTTCTTTGCTTCGGTAATGCCGCTTGTGTAATAAAGCGTCGAGCCGCCCGTCACGGTACTGCCATACTTCTTGACAAGTCTTGCCACCTCGACAAAATCCTCAACGGATGCCGTGATGGGCTTGTCAAGCCAAACGGGAATGCCGGCCTCAAGATATTTTTTTGCGTACTTAAGATGGTTCGCACCGTGGCGAGCAGTTACCATAACGGCATCGGCTTCACCAAGAAAATCATTGTAATGATCGGCATAGCGCGTGCAGGTGCAAACCTCTGCAAGCTTCATCTTTCCGCGCTCCACGTCCTCACGGCCGTTTTCGCCGTAGAAGCCGATCAGCTCAAAATCAGGGAACTGTTTCTCTCCCTCCTTGGGGGCGAGTGCGGAGGCAAAGCTCCATGCGTGGCTGTTTTCAATTCCTAAAATTGCAATCTTGATCATCGTAATATCTCCTTTATTCTCTTCCAAGAAGCTTTAAAAGATTTTCCATGCAAAGACAGCTGGGGGCATATCCGCCGTCCGAAATGGCAGAACCCTTGGGGTTTTTGAGGGTTGCATCGTCAATGCCGCCCTCCATGCGGTAATGTGTTTCGAGCATAATATCTCCATCGTAGCCGATGCGCGTAAGCTCCGCAAAAAGTGCAGGATAATCCACCGCCCCCTCGCCGACCGCGGTGGCAACCGTTTCGCCGCCCTCGCGTCTTGCATCCTTGATATGCACGTGTGCAAGCATATCAAGGATGGCAAGATAGCCATTGGGGTAGGGGATCTCGTCGGTCGCGTAGATGTTGTTGCCGGGATCGTAAAGCGCCTTGAAATACGGGCGATCCACACAGCGCACGAGCTCTGCAATGTCAGCGCAGCAGGTGCTGTTGGTCGTCGGCTCGGATTCGATCAGGATCGTCACACCGGCCGCCTCCGCCGCAGCATAAGCCTCGGCATAAGCATCGCGGATCATCTCGCGTGTCACGCTCTCGTTTTTCAGAAAGTCAAAGCAGCGGATCTTCTTTGCGCCGAGAATTTTTGCAAAGGAAAGAAGCGCCCTGAATTTCTCGGTGTGAAGCCTTATATTTTCCTCGGAATATTCGCACTTGAACATAGGGGAGGAGATCGCCGTTACGGGAATGCCGTAGCGATCGGAGAGTGCTTTGATATGTAAAATATCCTTCTCCGTGTAATCAAAAGGCCCTTTTTCATAAGCGGAGCGCAGCTCCACGCAGTCAAGCCCATAGGTCTTTGCAAAATCGAGGGCAACCTCAAAATCTTGAGAAACCTCGTCTGTGATAACGCCTAAACGCATAAATTTCTCCTTTTATTTCAGAAGTGCACTGCTGTCCGCATCGCAGTAAAGCGTGCAGTTGTCGCTCACGCGCATAACGGTAGCGGGGCAGGCCTCGCCGATCTCGCCGTTCACGGTCTCGTTCACGGCCCAAGCCTTCGTGGGTGCGGGAACAACGCAGAACTTATAGGTTGCGCTCATCAGCATCGGCACGGTCAAGGTCATAGCGTATCTCGGCACGTCGTCGATCTTCGCAAAGCATCCGTCGTTGACCTGCTGCTGTCTGCATTTCTCGTCCAGCGAGACCGCCTTCACAAGCGCGGGATCGTTAAAGTCTGCCACGTGCGGATCGTTGAATGCAATGTGTCCGTTCTCGCCGATACCCATGCAAACGATGTCGATCGGATGTGCCTTGAGGAGGGCGGCATAACGCTCGATCTCCGCATCCTTCTGTGCACCTGCATTGATGAGGTTCACGGAGCCGAAGGGCTTCTTGTCGAAAATGCCTCTCTTAAGGAAATTGGAGAAGCACTGGGGAGCGTTGGGATCAAGCCCAATATATTCGTCCATGTGGAACGCGTTGATGCGCCCCCAATCGATGCCCTCCTCCTCGCAAAGATGTGCAAGCAGATCGTTTTGCGAGGGCGCGGCGGCGAAGATCATATTGATCTCGTCCTTTTCCTTGAGGAGCGCGCGGATGCAGGCGGCAACGTCCCTTGCGGCGTCAGCGCCCATCAGATCGCGGTTTTCAAAGATCTTAACGGATAATTTGTCCTTTGTAAAGCATTTCATGGTATGTATCTCCTTTTCGGGACTCCTTTGATATTATTATAAAGGGTATTTTTGCAGAAAGAAATATCCAATCCTAACCAATCGATTAACAAAAATAACTTTTTGTAGAGTGGATATTGCCACACCTTAGATTTTACTAAAAAAATACGAAAAAGTCAATCAAAAATCGAAAAAGCCTCGTTTTTCGCATATTTTGATGCGTGTGCACGTAATTTTTTTCTCTTCGTTTATATACAGTTTACACTTAACTGATAAAATAAAGAAAAAACCAAAAGGAGAAATCGGAAAAATGAAGAAACGTTGGCTTTTTCGCCTTTTTCATCGGCGAGTCATCGTAGCGTTCATGATCCTCTTGCAGATCGCGTTTCTTGCCTTGCTCGTGACGCAGTGGGCAAAAACGCCCTGGATCGGATTTGCCATGTGGGTGCTTTCCGCCGCTGTGATCGTGCATATCGTTTTGAAGCGGGACAAGCGCATCGCGATCCTTCCTTGGATCGTTTTGTGCCTTGCCTTTCCCGTATTCGGCGGACTTTTCTATTTCACCTTTCATCTCGGCGCATCCCCGCGCTTTATCCGCCGCGGTGTCAAGGGGCTGACGGGGCATATCGAGCTGCCGCCCTCGCCCGATACGCTTGCCAACGCCGAGCGTACCCACCCCGAGCATACGCGCCTTTTGCGTTATCTTGCCTGTGCGGAGAAATATCCGGTGTATGACCGCACCGAGGTTACCTATCTTCCGTCCGGAGAGGCGATGCTGGAGGCGCTCACCGAGGCGCTTTCCTCTGCGCGCCGCTATATCTTCCTTGAGTATTTTATCGTTGAGGACGGTGTCATGTGGGAGCAGGTGCACGAGATCCTCAGAGAAAAAGCCGCCGCGGGTGTAAAGGTGCGTATGATCTACGATGATGTGGGCTGCTTTTTGCGCTTGCCTGCGGATTTTGCAAAGCAAATGGAGCAGGAGGAAATCGAATGCGAGGTTTTTAATCCCTTCCGTCCGCTTCTCACCTCTTTGCATAATCACCGTGACCACCGCAAGATCGCCGTGATCGACGGGGAGATCGCCTTCACGGGCGGCGCAAATCTTGCGGATGAATATATCAACGCCGTGGATCGCTTTGGACATTGGAAGGATGCTGCTGTTCGCCTCGTCGGAAAGGGTGCGCAAGCCTTTGCGGCGATCTTCATGGAGAATTTTTGTCTCTGCCGCGGCAAGGCGGAGGATGCAACGCCTTATTTTTCTCATAGCACAGTGACTCCCACGGCACAAGGAGCCTTCGTTCAGCCCTATGCAGACAGTCCCTTGGATGAGTCTGCCGTTGGGGAAGGGGTATACCTCGCTGCCATCTCTGCTGCAAGGAAAAGTCTATATATCACAACGCCGTATTTTATCGTGGACGATGCAATGGTAAACGCTCTCGTGAATGCCGCCAAAAGCGGCGTGGACGTGCGCATCGTAACGCCGCATATCGCGGACAAGCGGCTCGTTCATATGGCAACGCGCTCGTATTACAGAGAGCTGACGGCGGGCGGTGTTCGTATATATGAATACTCGGAGGGCTTCATCCATTCCAAAACTCTCGTAGCGGACACGAGCCTCTCTATCGTCGGAACGACCAATTTTGATTACAGAAGCCTCTATTACCATTTTGAATGCGGTGCGGTGGTTTATGATGCAAAGACCGCCGCTGCCTTGGAGGAGGATTTTGCACGCATTCTTTCGATCAGCCGCGAGATCGGCGCACAGGAGTGCAGAGGAGGGATCCTTCGCCGCCTTCTCGGAGATCTTCTGCGTATCTTTTCGCCTTTAATGTAGGCGGGGAATTGCTTTTTTTAGAGATGTGTGCTAAAATATTAGCGTAAAGGAATTTCTTTGTGCGGCACAGCGCCGCCGGAAAGGATCGTTCTATGTTTCGTATTCTCGTTGTGGACGACGATAAAAATACGCGCTTTTTCATCAAGGAGGCTTTGGAGCTTGAGGGCTTTGAGGTGTTTTGTGCCGAAAACGGTGAGGCCGCGCTCGCAGTGTACGATAAGGAATATATTGATCTGGTGATCGTGGATATTATGATGCCGAGGATGGACGGCTATGCTTTTACGCGCACCCTTCGTGAAAGCAATAAGGAGCTGCTCGTTTTGATGATCTCCGCAAAGCAGCTGCCTGAGGATCGTAAAAAGGGCTTCATTGCAGGGATCGACGATTATATGTCCAAGCCCATCGATCCCGAGGAGCTCGTGCTGCGCATCCGCTCCCTTCTGCACCGTGCAAGGCTTGCACAAAGTCACCGCATCACGGTTGGTGAGGTGACCCTGGATTACGATGGATTGACCGTCACGGGACATGGGCAGAGCGTGGAGCTTCCTCAGAAGGAATTTATGCTTCTTTACAAGCTTCTCTCGCATCCGGATAAGATCTTCACGAAGATCCAGCTGATGGATGAGATCTGGGGCTTGGAATGTGAAACGGGCTGGGAAACGGTAACGGTGCATATCGGCCGATTGCGCAAGCGCTTTGAGGGCTGGGAGGAGTTCCGCATCGAAAACGTGCGCGGCCTTGGCTATAAGGCGGTGAGATGCGTATGAGAAAGAGCAAAAGAACACAAGACAATCTGAAAACGCGCCGTCAGATGCGCAGCGTGATCATTCTCTTTGCCTTTGGCATGATCGTTTTTTCACAGGCGCTTTCTACGGTGCTGGAATATCTTCTGCTGCGCTTCGGCGTCGTGCAGGATGCAAGCTTCACCTTTATCGAGTCTGCGCTCCTGGTCGGCGGCGTGAGCGTAATTATGGGAACGCTGCTTTCGTGGTTCGCGGGGCGATACGTTGTCCGTCCCTTTGATGCGCTCTTAAAAGGAATGTCCGATCTCTCGGTCGGGCGGTATGAAACGCGCCTTGTGGAGCACAAGGGCATCTATCAGCGTGCGTATCGGCAGTTCAATACGTTGGCAGAGGAGCTTGAGCACGTGCAGATCCTGCGCTCGGACTTCATCAATAATTTTTCTCATGAATTTAAAACGCCCATCGTATCGATGCAGGGACTCGTGGGACTGATGAAGAACAAGCAGCTGCCCGAGGAGAAGCAAAAGGAATATCTTTCGATCATCGAGGAGGAGCTTGGCCGTCTTTCGATGCTGACAACGAACGTTTTGCATATGACCAAGCTGGATTCGCAGAGTATCCTGACGGACGTTGCACCCTATAATCTTTCGGAGCAGCTGCGTACTTGCCTTCTGATGCTGGAAAAAAGCTGGTCGGACAAGTCGCTCTCTCTTGATATAACGGACGAGGAGATCATGCTTACCGCCGGGGAGGATCTGATGAAGCACGTTTGGCTCAATCTTTTGGAAAATGCGATCAAGCATTCTCCCAAGGGAGGCATACTTGGAGTCAACCTTGCACACGTGGAAAAGGGCATAACCGTTCGCATTATGAACGAGGGCCCCGAGATCCCCGAGGAGGAGAGGGAGAAGATCTTCACGAAATTTTATCAGTCGGATCGTGTGGGAGAAAAGAAGGGAAACGGCATCGGCCTTTCGGTCGTGCAGAGGATCGTTTTCCTGCATGGCGGCACTGTAAAATGCCTCCGTGAAAACGATTTCACCGTCTTTGAGGTCACGCTTCCCGTTATAGAGTAGTAAAATGATCTTTTTCGCCTTAAATCTCTTGCAATCCTTCGGCAAATGTGCTACAATGGAGAAAAATAATTTCAAAGAGGAACATGACTATGGATATGAAAAAGTATTATGATCTTTTTACCTCGGAGCTCAAGGATTCCTGTATCCCCTTCTGGCTCAAATACGGTCAGGATAAGGAAAAAGGAGGCGTCACCACCTGCCTTGATCGCTTCGGCGAGGTATATTCCGAGGATAAGAGCGTCTGGATGCAGGGGCGCTGCGGCTGGATGTTCTCCTATCTCTACAATAATATTGAGAAGAACCCCGAATATCTGACCTTTGCAAAAAGCTGTATCGATTTTGCAAAGAAGAACTGCATCGATCCCGAGGACGGAAGAATGTACTTTACCGTCACGAAGGACGGCCGCCGTCTGCGTAAGAGAAGATATTGGTTCAGCGAGACCTTCTATATCATCGCAAATGCGGAATATTATATGGCAACGAAGGACGAAAAGTATCTTGCCGAGGCTGTGAAGTATTACGACTTCGTTCTCGGTATGTACCGTGACGGCTCCACCGATCCCTTCAAGATCACTCCCAAGTCCTATGCTGAAACGAGAGATACGAAATCCCTCGCTTGCCCCATGATCATCCTGAACGTCACCGCCATCATGCGCGATGCGGATAAGGAGAGGGAAGCGTACTACACCGATATTATCACCACCCTGATCGAGGATATCAAGTCCTTCCATAACGAGGAGTTCGGTGCAATGTTTGAGGCGATCGGCACGGACGGCAGCTTTATGCTCGATTCCGCCACCACTCGCGTGATCAACCCCGGTCACGATATGGAGTGCAGCTGGTTCATCCTCATGGAGGGACTGAAGAGAAACGATAAAGAGATCATCGCCTTTGCAGAGAAGATCTTCCTCGAGGCCTTTGAGCGCGGCTGGGATAAGGAATACGGCGGTATCCTCTACTTTAAGGACGTTCTCGGTAAGCCCGTCGAGGCCTACGAGCACGATATGAAGCTCTGGTGGCCGCATAACGAGGCGATCATCGGTGCGCTTATGTTCTACCGTGCAACGGGTAAGGAGATCTTCGCCGAGATCTTTGAAAAGACCGTGGATTACGCCTTCACGCACTTCTCGGATCGCGAATACGGCGAGTGGTTCGGCTATCTGCGCCGTGATGGTAAGCCCACTGAGCCACCCTGCAAGGGACACACCTATAAGGGCCCCTTCCACGTCATGCGTATGCTCGCAATGTGCATCCCGATGCTGAAGGAAAACTAAGCCCCAAAGTTTCGTTTCAGTTTATTTTTGCATGCTATAATATGCCCATACCCCGAAAAAACAGGGTATGGGCGCATTTTTTTGCCGCCCTCAGATCCGATTTGAGGAGGGAACGTATGAATCCGAAGCGTAAAGCCTGGTTCAAGGCCTATGCAGGTATGCTGAAGGCCACGAAGAAGAAAAGCCATTTTGTCTATCTTGATAAGGAATTTACAGATGGAAGCGTGATCCTATCCAACCACGTGGGAACGGCAGGGCCTCTTTCCTTCGAGCTCTTTCTTGATCGTCCCACGCGCTTTTGGGGCGCGTATGAAATGAACAGCACCCTCGGTAGCATGTATAAATATCAGAGCGAGGTGTTCTATCACGAAAAACGCGGCTGGAACCTTTTTGGCGCGCGTATGTTCTGTCTGTTGGCCTCTCCGCTCACATGGATCTTTTATAAGGGGCTCAATCTGATCTCCACCTATAAGGATATGCGCCTGGCGCACACCCTGCGCGAATCCTGGGAGGCGATCTCGGAGGGAACGAGCATCGTTATCTTCCCTGAGGTTTCCGATAAAGGATACTTAGATGTTCTTGAGGGCTTCCACGGCGGCTTTGCGTTGCTTCTTGAATTTTGTAAAAAGCGCGGCATGGACATTCCCGTCTATGTAACCTACTATAATAAAGAAAATCAAGCCCACGTGGTGGATAAGCCGATCCTCTACAGTGAGCTTTGCGCGATGTATCCCGATAGAGAATCGCAGGCGGCCTATCTTTGCGGGCGCTGCAACCGCATGGGTGAGATCTCTCGCTCCCTCGGTGAAAACTATACTCTCCCCGAGGATCTTCCGGAAATGAAAGAGCCTGCATTGGCGAATAAAAAGATACACTGATCTGTTAAAGACCGACGCCCAATGGTGTCGGTCTTTTTTATGCAAAAACTCGCCCGAATACAAGGAGATCGTGTTTAAAATAACTTGACACGGCAAAAAAAGTGATGTATAATATTTTCATCCTTGATCTGCGCGCATATCGTGCGCGATGCGCGCAAAAAATAACCGAGAACGAAAGGGAGGAACAAGCGTTATGAAAAAAAACGAAAGATGCATACCGATCGTCTTTTATGTCAGCCTTGGCCTTTTTTTGATCGGCGTTCTTTTGTCCGTTCTGTATCGCCGTTTTTCGGCCGTTGCCGATGCGGTGAACGGTAGTGTTGCGCACGTGCTTCGCTTTCTTCTCGGAAGCATTACCTCCATCGCCCCCTTTTCCTTTGCGGAAATGCTGATCTTTTCGATCCCTCTGCTTGCGATCCTGGCGGTGATCATTTCCTTCCGCTATGCCAAAACGGGCAAGCGCCGCGTGCGTATGCTTTGTATCATTCTTTCGATCCTGCTGCCGCTATATCCGCTTTATATGCTCACCCTTGCCCCCGGCTATCACACAAAAACACTGGATAAGAAGATGGGGCTTTCCGCTGATCCCGTTTCGGCAGAGGAGCTTGCCGAAACCTCGCAGATCCTTCTCTCGGAGCTGGAAGCGATTCTTGATACTATCACCTATAAGGAAAGCGGTGCATCGGAGAATCCCCTTACCTTAAAGGAAACGGGGGCGGAGATCGTCAAAGCGTACGATGCTTTTCTTTCCGAGCATCCGATTGCGAAAAACTTTTCCTCCCGTCCCAAAACCATCGTTCTCCGTAAATGGATGACCTATGCGGAGCTCCTCGGCATGTATACCTTCTTCACGGGAGAGGCAAACGTCAATACCACCTATCCCGATTACAACCATCCCTTTACCGTGGCGCATGAGTTCGCGCATCAGCGCGGCATCGCAAGAGAAAATGAAGCCAATTTCATTGCCTCTCTCGTGTGCACCTATGCAGAAAATGAGTACGTGCGCTATAGCGGTCTTTTCAATCTGTTTGAATACGTGATATCGGCCTACGCCCGTGCCGATCGCGAGGGCTATAAGGCATTTATTAAAACCGTAGATCCTCGCATCCTCGGCGAAATGGTTGCGTATAATCAGTTTTTAGAGCCCTACAGAGATCACGTCTTGGGAGAGGTCTCCTCCACCGTCAACAATGCCTATCTTGAAATGAACGGCACGGTTGGAGTAGCGAGCTACGGGCTGGTGGTTGATCTCGCCGTCGCCTACTACGCCCGTTGAGGGGATAAATTGTGTGATACTTTGTTAAACCATCGACTCACAACGCTCGACATAGGTAACTATGCCGTCGCGTTGTTCGCTCGGTTTGCCTCGTCTCACGCAATTTCTCCTCCTCAACTTCGTTAATGATATAAATCCCGCAATACCGCGTTGTCGGCCGAGTCGCTTAGATCGCCGTAGGTAACTACGGCTTCACCTCGCTCCCGTCCTTACGCCTTGTCTTGCGAAATTTCTCCTCCTCAACTCGCTCACGCGCTAAAGCATATATCACGCACACGCAGTGTGCATATCCAACGATTTCACTCTCTTTCCCGTTGCGGAATAAGATAATAGCAGAAAAACTTCGACTGTTATCGGAGAACGCTATGGAAAGATTGATAGTTTCGGGCGGAAAGCCGCTTGAGGGTACCGTACGCGTAGGCGGATCAAAAAATGCCGCTCTGCCTTTGATTTTTGCCACCATTTTAACCGAAAATGCTTGTACGATAGAAAACCTTCCTGCCATTCGAGACGTGGAGATAAGCCTTGAGATCCTCGCGGCAATGGGGGCAAGCATCCGCTATCTTGATCGTACAACGGTCGAGATCGGGACGAGAGCGCTGAAGCCGATCCTACCGCCGCCGCATCTCGTTGCGGCTCTGCGGGCTTCTACTTATTTGATGGGCGCGATGCTCGGCCGCTTCGGCCGTGCGTACGTGCAGGATTTCGGCGGGTGCAATTTTTCGCCGCGCCCGATCGATATGCATTTATACGCCGCCGAGGCGCTTGGCGCATGGCGGCAGGGGGATACGCTTTTTGCCTCGCAGGGGCTGACGGGGGCGATCCTTGCCTTTGATAAGGTGTCCGTCGGAGCAACGGTAAACGCGCTTTTAATGGCATCTGCCGCGAAGGGCACCACGGTCATCGAGAATGCGGCATGCGAGCCGCACGTGGAAAATCTGATCGTATTTCTGCGCTCCATGGGTGCGCAGATCCTTCGCATCGGTTCCTCGCTCGTGGTCGAGGGCAGACCTCTGCACGGCGGCCGTTGCTCGGTCGTTGGTGATATGATAGAGGGGGGAACGTATCTTTTGGCGGGGCTTGCCACGGGTGGGTGTGTCACCGTCACGGGGTGTGAAGGAGAGCATCTTTCGGCGTTTTTATCCCTTCTTTCGGGGGGAGGCGCCCGTGTCTTGATAAGGGATGGGCGAATCGCGCTTTCGGGTGCATTATCCTCGCCGATATTGATAAAAACCGCGCCGTATCCCGCGTTTCCAACGGATCTTCAGCCGCAGACCGCGGCTGTCCTCGCCGCGCATATGGGCGGTATCGTCACGGAAGGGGTATTCCCACATAGATTCGGTTATCTCTCCGCTCTTGAAACGATGGGCCTCTCTTTCGTTAAAAACGGAAGCACGGCCTATATTTTTCCCTCACGTCTTATTCCTGCCACCGTTACGGCAACGGATCTGCGCGGCGGCGCGGCACTCCTTTTGGCGGCACTTTCTGCGAAAGGGGAGAGCGTGATCGAGGGAGCCTCCTATATCCTGCGCGGATATGAGGATATCGTAGAAAAATTTTCCACCCTTGGAGCTGACATAAAATTGATAAAAGAAAACGAAAAAGGAAGTTGAAAAGAAAATGAAAAGAATCGTAACCATCCAGGACATTTCGTGTGTTGGTAAATGCTCACTCACCGTAGCGCTCCCCATCATTTCCGCGATGGGCGTGGAGTGCGGCGTGATCCCCACGGCCGTTCTCTCAACGCATACCGCCTTCCCGAAGTTCACCTTCTGTGATCTCACGGAGGAGATCCCTTCCATCACCGATACATGGAAGGAGCTCTCCCTTGATTTTGATGCGGTCTATACGGGCTATCTCGGCTCAGAGCGCCAGATCTCTCTCGTAGAGGAGTTCATCGGTGATTTCGGTGATAAGAAGGGCTTTGTCACCTGGATCGATCCTGCCATGGCTGACCACGGTAAGCTGTATCATGGCTTCACGGAGGCCTTCGCGTTGAAGATGGGAGACCTCTGCGGCAAGGCGGACGTCATCGTTCCCAATCTTACGGAGGCAGCCTTTATGCTCGGCATCCCCTACGTTGAGACCTATGACGAGGCCTATATCCGCGATATTCTCGTCCGCCTGACCGAGAAGGGCGCAAAATGCGCCGCCCTCACGGGCATCAGCCTTGAGCCCGGAAAGATCGGCGTATACGCCTATAATTCCGAAACGAAGAAATTCTTCTCCTATTACAATGAAAAGCTTCCCGTGGCATACCACGGCACGGGTGACATCTATTCCTCCTGCGCCTTTGGCGCGTATATGCGCGGTGCATCCTTGGAGGATTCTCTCGCCCTCGCGGTGGATTATACGCTGGAGTGCATCCGCAAAACCATGCAGGATGAAAACCGCCGCTTCTACGGTGTCAACTTCGAGGAGGCTATGCCGATGCTCGTTACGCGCCTCGGCACTCTTGTAAAATGATCAATTGAACCTCGTGGGAAGGAGAAAGCATGGACGTCCGAAAGTTGTTTTCAGAAGGGGACGCAAATTTTGCCCCTGCCGTGATGTGGTTTACCTCCGGTAAAATCGATACGGCGGAGATGACCTATCAGCTTGAGGGCTTTCTCAAGCAAGGTTTGCGCGATTTCTTTATCCATCCCGTGCTCGGAACGGTGGGGGATTATCTTGGCCCGTACTTTTTCCGTATGGTTAAGCACGCGCGCGATGAGGCGAAACGCCTCGGCATGAATTATTGGATCTACGATGAATATAACTGGTCATCGGGAATTGCGGCAGGGCAGGTCTTGAAGCAAGCGCCGTGGGCGCACGGACGATGCCTTCTCCGCATTGAAAAAACGGTTGCACCCGGTGAATGTGCAGAGATCCCGATGCCCGAAGAGGCGCGCTATCATACCGAGCTTCTGCTTGCCACAGCCAACGGCGAAGCCTTTTCTCCCACGGTCAAAGAGGACGTGCTGATCTATAAAAACGAAACGGACAGAGAGATCCTCGTTGAGATCTTTGTCAGCAAATGGGATCTTGGCAAGATCGCCGCCTTGAAAAACTCCGAGGTCGTGGAGGACGAGGAGGGGTATCTTGATACTCTCGATCCCGAGGCTGTGGATGCGTTTATTGCATCAACCCATGAAAAATATAAGGCAGAGATCGGAGAGGACTTCGGCGGATGCGTCAAGGGCGTATTCTGCGACGAGGTTATAACCTATTTTGATTTTCACGAATGGGGCGGCGAGGATCTGAAAACCCTTCCTTGGTCGCGCCGCTTTGCAGAGTGTTTTGAGAAGCGCTGTGGCTACGATCTGATCCCGCATCTTGCGCGTCTCTTTGGGGGAGAGGACAAGCGCCTGCTTCTTGATTATTGGGAGTCCGTCAGGGACTTTATGATGGAGGGCTTTGCCGGCCGAACCTACGATTGGTGTAAGAAGAACAACCTTATCGCCACGGGGCATATCGATGGGGAAGAGAGTATTCTTTCCCAGGTATACCGATCCGGAGATAACTACGAATTTTATAAGCGTTTTGATATGCCGGGCATCGATTCGATCCTGACCTATTTCCGCCTTGGGGATTATACCTTTGCGGTAACGCCGAAGCTTGCATCCTCCGCCGCGCATTTTTTACATAAGGAGCGCATCCTCTCGGAGACCTTCACGGTCAGCGGATGGGAGATCGGCCTTGCGGATATGAAGCGTGCGATCAACAAGCTCTGCGTTCTCGGCATCAACTTTATTCAGTATATGGGTGCAAGATACGATTTTGCGCTGGCGGCCAACGCGCAGGCAATGACGAACAATTTCCAGAACCCGCTCTTTAAGCATTACGGCGCACTCTCGAAATATGCCTCGGCCCTGCAAGCCTTCGTAACAAAGACCGAATACGATGCCCATACGCTTCTTTTTTATCCGATCACTACGGCGCGCACGCTGATCAGCGGCCGTACCCTCGAGGGCGAGTGGGATCACCCGATCAATATGACGATCTGCGGTGCGGTCAATTCCTTGCTTTCTCTGCAGATCCCCTTTGAGATCGGCTTTGAGCAGGTGATCGATTCCGCCGAGGTGAAAAACGGTAAAATGTATATTGACGGACGGTATTACGATACCGTTATCCTTCCCGAAACCGAATATCTGAAGAAAGCAACCTATGAAAATCTCCGCGCCTTTGCAGAAGGCGGCGGAAAGCTGATCGCTTTGAACGGCCACCCCTTGAAGGTGATCGGTGAGAGCGTATATGCGGTTGCACTGCCCATGACAGAGGTCAACTGCCGTGCCTATGAAGCTATGGGAGAAAATTATCCCGCATGGGAGCACGGCCAGCCCTTTGACGGCTGTCAGATTGCCCCGATGGGCATATTTACAAATGCTCTGAAAAGTGCGCTTGGAGATGCATCCGGCTATCCGCTTTCTCTCGCGCCGAAGGACGGCATTCTTTCCGCCTTCCGTAAGGACGAAAAGGGGTATTATGCCTTGATCGTTAACGACAATGCCGAAAAAACAGAGGTGTGCGGCACGCTCCTTTCCGTAGAGAGCGCCGCCCTTTTCGATACCGAAAGCGGTGAAAAGCGTCCTATGGCGCGAAATGGAAAAGCATTTTCCTTTATCCTCGCTCCTTACGAGAGCGACATTCTCGTTCTCGGCGAGCAGGGCATCGAAATGCCCGTACCCGCTACCTCGGTTGAAATTCCTCTCACTGCCCCGAAATTTTCCATAGAGGGGGATAATTTTGCCCATCCGCATATGCGAAACGTGCGCGGCACACTTGCCGAATCGATCGTCAAGGCGCATCGCCTTGCAGATCCTGCCCATGTTTGTGCGCTTGCCGTAGAGGCAAATGAGAATAACAGCGTTCTCTGCCGCGGCGGTGACAGTATCTATCTTCCGCAAAAGGGCAAAAGAGATTACTTTGGCTGGACACCTGTGGACGGCAAGGGAGCAAAGCCCGGCGAAACGGTGGTATGCGTCTATAATTTTGTATTGGATGCGCCGCTCTCTCGCTTGCAAGTCGTCTGCGATCCCGATTGGGACACCACCTATTACTTGAATGGTCGGTGCCTTGCACAGACTGCATCCGAGCGTGTGTGGCATTATGCGAATCGTGTGTTTGATATAGCAGATCTTGCAGGGCAGGGAAGCAACCGCCTCGTCGCGGTTTGCACGCTTCCTTCCTATAACCGCGCATTTCCTTTGCCTGCCCCCGTCTTAAAGGGTGATTTCCGCCTTTTCTCGGATCACGTGCTGACGGCAAGGGCGGGAGAGCAGGGCTTTGGCCTTTGGAACGATAAGGGCTACGCTTGCTTTGGTGGCACCGGTGTGTACGAAACCGCCTTCACCTACGGCACAGAAGGCAGACTCATTCTCTCCATGGATACGCGCGATACCGTCGAGGTGTATGTAAACGGCAAAAAAGCAGGACTGCGCTATGCCGCACCGTATACCCTCGATATTACGGAATATGCAAAAAAAGGCGAGAATTCGCTTACCTTGCGTGTCACCTCCACGCTCTCGAACTTTATTTATAAAAGCTCCCCATCGGGGCTCCAAACAGCATCGCTATTTCTACAAAAATAGGAATAAAAAAACGGACAGATCATCGATCTGTCCGTTTTTTTATAGGGGAAAATCAGTCCTTCTGCGAAGCCTCGATTCTTGCCATCAGATCAAGACGAACCGCGTGTCTGTCACCCTCAAATTCATTCTCAAGGAAAGCATCCACAATATCCATGGCAAGGCAAGAGCCGATCACACGCGCACCCATGCAAAGCACGTTGGCATCGTTGTGGCGGCGGGTCATCTTTGCGGAATAGGTATCCGAGCAAAGCGCGGCGCGAATGCCGTTGAATTTATTTGCGCACATGGACATACCGATGCCCGTGCCGCAGATCAGAATGCCAAAGCAGGAGTCCTTCGGCTGGCGCTGCAGATTCAGACAAACGTGGCGCGCATAATCGGGATAATGGCAGGAGGCGGTGGAATCCGTGCCGCAGTCATTGACAACGTAGCCAAGATCAACGAGGTGCGCCTTTACCTCTTCCTTGAGATTAAATCCCGCGCTGTCTGCGCCGATGAAAATGTTTTTTCTAAGCATAATGTAAGCCTTTCTTTGCAAAAATGTATAGTTTTTTGTATTTATGTTAAAAATCATTGGCTTGCCTTTTCTTTTTCAAGGCGTTCTCTTTCGGCCTGCGGAAGCCTTAAATAGGAGGGAGCGATCGTGCGGTCGGTAAGAACCTCGCCTCTCTCAAGCTTCTGCCTTGCAACACGTGCGCAGGCTGCGGCACTCTGGTTTCGCAAGCCAACGGGTGTATTGCAAAGTGCAATGCCGCACGGGCGAAGATGCCTTTCTGCCACACCGTATCCATCCCCCACGAGGTAGATCGGCTTATCACTGTAAGCCTTCAGCTCCTCGCAAAGCGCATCCAGAGAGAGCGCACGGTCGGGCGTCAGACGTTCGATTTTTTCTCCGTCCGAAAGGAAGAGTGCGTTGTATACCTGGCTGCGTCTTGCATCCATGCATGGAACGATCAGACCGCAAAGGCCGCGAAGGTTTTCAGCCAACGCCTCCAATGTGGAAACCGCCACGCAGGGAATATCTTTTCCAAAAGCAAGCCCCTTTACGGTGGCAACGCCGATGCGCACACCGGTGAATGAGCCGGGGCCGACTGTGCAGGCAAGCGCCGAAACGTCGGAAAATTCCGCGTGCACGGAGGCAAGGCAATGCTCTGCCATGGGGAGCAGAAGCTCGCTTTGCGTGAGTCCGCAGTCAACGGAATATTCGGCCAGCACGCGCTCCCCCTGTAAAAGAGCAACGGAAGCGACCTTGGCCGTGCTTTCAAATGCTAAGATCATAATTCACCTCAGAGTTTCTTCCATTCCCGAAAGGCAGATGCGGCGGCCGCTTGCCATATCGGTCCGTTCGATGCGAAGCGTGATGTGCGGTGAGGGAAGCGCTTCCTTCACGTTTTCGCTCCATTCGAGAAAGAGATAGCCATCCCTTGCAAGATAATCCTCAAAGCCGATGGCGTAAAGATCCTCCTCGTCCTCGATGCGGTACATATCAAAATGAAATACGGGCACGCGCCCCGGGTATTCGTTCACGATGGTGTAGGTCGGGCTTTTTGCGCCGCGAAAGCCGAGTGCCTCGCAAAAGCCGCGCACAAGCGCGGTTTTTCCAACTCCCATTTCGCCCTCAAGCGCGATCAGCGCACCGTGCGGTGCGCGAAAGAGTAGCTCCTCTGCAAGCTGTGCGCCAACCGCCTCGGTTTCCTCGGGCGTATTCGTCAGATATATTTCCTTCATAGCAGGCCTTTTCGTTAAAGATCAAATTCCTTGAGATATTCGTCTGCGTGCTCGCCAAGCAAAAAGGCAAGCGCCGCATCGTATTCCTTTTGCGATCGTTCGCAAGAGGTACGCACCTTCACGGCACGAAGCAGGGTATTCTTCGGCGTATCCTGCGGATCGGTCAGCTCGCAGACC
Source organism: Clostridia bacterium (assembly GCA_017938205.1). Taxonomy (GTDB): domain Bacteria; phylum Bacillota; class Clostridia; order Oscillospirales; family CAG-272; genus UBA1740. Next base: position 32,123 of record JAGBCA010000014.1, on the reverse strand, counting down.
TGTACGCGATAGCCTTCTTTTTTCAGATAAAGCGCGCGGAGCGCATCGGTCAGCGCATCGCATAGCTTGCGGTTCAGATGCCCGTATTCGGTGGCAAAGGCGAGTGCCTTGCTTTGGATGCGTGCGCTGAGATATTTCTGGCAGCAGGGGGTGGAGAGCACGGCCTTGGCAGAAATCGATACGGCGGTTTTCAGAACGATGTCGGTTGCAATATCGCAGGCGTGCAGAGAGATCACGAGATGTACCTCGCCCGTAGGGCGTAGCTTTCTTATATCCTCGCAGAGAAACCGCATACCGTCATAGCCGAGTGTCTCCGCTGTTTTCTTGCAGGTATCGATCACATCTGCCTTGAGGTCAACGCAAAGCATATCCACCTTGCGCGAGAGCACGCGCGTAAGATAATCGTACACCGCAAAGCTGAGATAGCTCTTTCCGCAGCAAAGATCGTAAACGGTCAAAGTTCCTTCCGAGGGAAGCGCATCGTAGATCGCCAAAAGGTTTTCAAGAAAACGGTGGATCTGCCTGAATTTCCCCTGCATCTTATCGTGCACACGGCCGTTTTTGTCGCTGATCCCGAGCGCAAACAGATAAGGCTCCGTTCCGTCGATCAGATAATTTTTTTTGCGGTCAAGTGCCTCGATCGCGGCCTGCGGCGCATTTTCCGTGCCGCCTGCAAGCTTTCTTTTTAACTTGTCAGCGCCGAGAAGGATCTCCCCACCGTCGCTTTTTCTTTTATATTCGGCATCACCGAGGGTGGTGAGAAGATTGATCTGCGCATAGCCGCCGAAAAGGGGGCAGAGCGTTTTTTCAAGATCATCAAAGGCAATGTTTTTTTGCGAAACCGTACCCGTCGCGTGCGAATATTCCAGCGCAAGAAGCGTGCCCTTTGCGCCCTTGACCATGCGCCCGCTGATCTTGGGAAATTCTGCGGCGGTCGGGCGTGAGAACACGAGCTTTTTCAAAATGCCCTTATCAAAGGCTTCGATTGCAAGCCATAAAAAATCATTTTTCATCGGAGGGCTCTTTCTCTTTCTTCTTAAAGGAGAGCTTGCGCTCCGTGCGATTGCCGATACGCTTCAGATTTTCCTTGTGCGCAAACGTGATGATGACCGCGATCATGATGGCGATCAGCAAAATGGTCGGCGGCGTGGTCAGTCCGATCATTCCGAAGAAGCCGTGCACGAGAATGGGGTAGAGGATCGCGGAGGTTACAGAGCCGAGCGATACGTATTTGCTTGAAGCAACGATCAGAACGAATATAGCGAACATGATCGCAAAAAGGATCGGAGAAAGGATGAGGGCCATCGTTGCGGAAACGAGAACGCCCTTTCCTCCGCGGAATCCGTAATAAATAGGGAAGATATGGCCGAGCACGGCGGCAAGACCTGCCGTATATGTGCCAACGCCCATGAACATCATATGCTGGCTGCTGTAGCCCATGCTGAAGCCGCCAACGTAGCCGAAGCCGAAGAGAACGCCGCCGATAAAGATGGCAAGCGCAGTTTTCAAAATATCACCGAAAAGCACGCCGAGTGCCGCCTTGCCGCCGAAGGTGCGGAGCATATTCGTCATGCCGGCGTTTCCGCTGCCGTATTTGCGAATATCGTCTCTGTAAAAGATCTTCGAGATCACGATTGCCGTGTTCACGCTGCCGAGCAGATAGCCCGCCATAATGGAGATCAGAATAAACATGAAAAATATGAACACGTTTTCGATCACAACGTCTGCACCGTTGCCGCAAATGGCGGCAAAAAGACCGCCTTGATTGAGATGGAACATAATCCTCCTGTTCTGCCGCATATGCGGCGCAAGAAAAATGAAATAAGATCAGCCGTTTGGCTTTTTTCCCTTGGCAAAAAGTGCGGAAAGCCGATTTTTCATGGACTCTTTGCGATCGTCCGTCTCCTTTTTGCAGGGCATAACCGCAAGAACGGTCTCCCCATCGAGCGTCACGTCAAGAACGTCATTCACAGAGAAGTCGTATTTGCTTGCATCAAGCAAAAGCTCCTTTTGACCTTCGTCGGGGATCAGAACGAGAAGCGCGCCCTCCCGTCTGTCAACCGAATAGCGTACCGTTTTTTTCATAGCACCTCGCAAAATGATAGAAATCCGTATACAGTATACCGCATTTTTCAAATAAAGTCAAGAAATATCTTGCATTTGCGCGCGAAATTTTATATAATATAAGCAATGAGAAAAAGAAGGGAGAGCAACGAATGCAGTGGTTGGACCGACTGTTTACATCACTTTCTATCGATACCTACGGTGCGCTTTCGATTGCAGACGTGGATATTATCAACGAAAAGCTGCTTTTGCGCGAGGATTTTAAGCCAAAAAGCATCCTCGTTTTTTTGGTGCCCTATTACGCCGGTGAAACCGAAAATCTCTCCCGATATGCGGCCGCAAAGGACTATCATATTGCAATCAGGGAGATCACGGAGCGGCTGATCTTTGGTATCAAGGAAAAATATCCCGAAGCGCATGCCAAGGGATACGGAGATCATTCTCCCATTGCCGAGCGCACCGCCGCCCTGCACGCAGGTCTCGGTATCCTCGGGGATAACGGACTGATCATCCATGAAAAATACGGTACCTACGTATTTATCGGAGACGTGATCACCGATCTGCCTCCCGAGGCACTTGGTGCAAGGCCGCCGCAGCCGATCCGTACCTGCGAGCATTGCGGCAGATGCCGCGCCGCCTGCCCCACAGGAGTCTTGCGCGGCGAGAGCATGGATTGCCTTTCTGCCATTACACAAAAGAAGGGAACACTCTCGGAAAACGAAATTGCCCTGATGCGAAAATACAACACCGTATGGGGCTGTGATCTGTGTCAGACCGCTTGCCCGTATAATCGTGCACCGATGCTTACCCCGATATCCTTTTTCCGAGAGCAACGCATCCCGTATCTCACGGGCGAGATCCTTGCATCCCTTTCGGATGAGGCGTTCTCAGAGCGTGCCTTTGCCTGGCGCGGCCGAAAAACCGTTGAAAGAAACATTTTGCTTTTTGAAGAAAAATAACAAAAAAATCCCGACATTTTGTCGGGATTTTTTGTTATATGCAAACAATTCTTTGCAAAAAACCAATTAAACGATGGCTTTTTCAAGATATTCGAGCGAGCGGCGCACCATCTCGTCGCCAAGCTCCTTGTTCGCTTCCTTTGCGCTCTCGGTAAACCAATGCTTGATCTCGGGAAGTCTTTCAAGCGTAACCGCCTCGGGGTAGAGCGACATCAGGATCGAGCACTCAAACTTGCCCGCGTGATCGTATCCGGTCGCATTCTGCACCTCTGTGCTCATCGTGGGGATCACCTTGATCCAGGCAAAGGGGTTATCGTCGGTCTCAAGGTTCTCGTAGTAATCCGCATAGCTCTCGGAGCCCCACCAGCCCTGGCCCTTGGTCTTTTCAAGGTAGCGCATGGTAGCTCTCTTGGCCGCCTTCATATAGGAAAGCGTCATCGGCATCAGGCTTTCCTGCTCAAACTGATGGTGGATCAGCACGTAAATATTGCGCAGTCCCGCAGAGAGCATCGACATAAATACGTTGAATACGTACTCCTCGAAAACCACCTCGTCCACATGAACCGTGCCGCTCGTGTCACCGCCAACGGCCCAGCTTGCAGGGGAATAGCTGATCGAGGGCGCAATGATGATATCCTTCTTTTCTGCGAGCTTTTCAAGCAGTCCCTGCGCTACGAGCGTGTCACAGCCGTAGGAGCAGTGCGGTCCGTGGTATTCCACCGTGCCGCCAACCAGCACCACGGGTGTCTTGTTCTTCTTTGCCGCCTCGATCTCGCGAGGGAAGCATTTATCAAGATACATAAAATTTCATTCCTTTCTTCCTGCCGTAAATTCGTAGCCTTTCCAGCGGTTGTCTACGATCTCGCCGCCATCAAAGGCAACAACGTTTTCGCATACGAAATTTTTGATAGGGTTGCCTGCGATATACAGCGCGTATTTTGCACGTGAGCGGATATTTTTCACCGTTACGTTGTAAACCTCGTGTCCTTCGCTGTGGCGTGAGCCGTACATCTTGTCACTGTCACCGATGCGAACGGTCTGCAGCGCTCTTCCGAGAATGCCGGGAATCTTATCGGAAATATCCACAACGTCGTCCACGATCACGTCGTGAAGCGTCGTGCCGCCCTGGCAGAGAATGCGCACACCCGCGTCAAGAGAAGCGGAATGCACGTGTCGCACCATTATGTGAGAGAGGTCGGGCGCAAGCGCCTCCACTGCAAATTCTGCTTCCATTTTCCCGGGCAGGCAGGTCAGCGCAACGGTATCGTCACCTGTAAAGCCGTAAATGTTTTCGATCAGAAAATGGTGGCAGCCCTTGCGAATGTCAATGCCATCGGCCTGGCGGATGTGCATATCAAAGTAATTCTCAAGCGAAAGACCGTGATATTCATTTCCGTCCTTGTCGGTGCAGGTATCATCGCCCTTGAGGGTAATGTCATGAATATATCCGTTGGAGCAGTAGATAAAGTTCACGGCCCACCAGCGGAAGTTGTGAAGCGCAAAATTCGCCATCTCGATCCCATCCACGTTTGTGAAAAAGATCAGATTGTTCATATAAACGGGCGGCATACCGTCCTTGCGGCTGTTCTGCTCGGAAAGTCCGTTGTAGGTGCCTCCGTCGATGATCGCACCGTTTTTGCCGAGGATGCGGATGTTTCTGTCCGTCCCTGCAACCGTCTTGCCAATATCTGTACCGTGATGGAGGTTAACGAACATATTATCAAAGGTGTTATCCGCCATCTTTAAGTAGCATCCGTCAAGGATCAGCGTAAAATCCGAGGGAATCGAGATATGGCTCTCCACGTCCCAATTGCCTGTGACCGTGGCAGTGCGCGTGTCGTTTTTCACGGCTTCGTCGATCAGCCCCTGAATATGCGCCGTTCCGCCGCAGTTGAATGAAACGCCGTATTTTTCTACCGTTTTCATAATAAACGTTATCCTTTCGGAATCAGAAATCAAGCTCGATGATGCCCTTCTTCAGATAATCGGTCATAGAGGTGCAGCCATCCTTGGTAACGGCGATACCCTTTTCCCAACGGCAGCCGAAGGTCGGGCCGGAGATAAAGGTGTCAACCTGGAAGGTCATGTTCTCCTCAAGAGGATAATCGCTGATGGTCTCCATCCAGGGAGCCTCAACCTCGATCATACCCGTGCCGTGGCAGGGGCCGTAAACGAAGTTGTCCTTCATGCCGTTCTCCTCATAGAGCTTGTAGAAGTCCTTTGCGATGTCGCTTGCCATCACGCCGGCCTTGATTCTGTCGGTCGTCCAGTCGTGTGCCCGCTTACAGAATTCAACCAGCTTTCTTCTCTCGCCCTCCAGCTTGCCCATAACAACGGGAATACCGGTTGCAGGGGAGTAACCGTCGATCTTTGCGGAAAGGTTGAGCTGAACGATATCGCCCTTGCCGATCTTTCTGTAGCAGGAGCGGCTGATGGCGTGGCGGGTGGATTCCTCGCTGAATACGTACATGGGAAGACCCTCGTACTCTGCGCCGTTCTCGTAGATCACCTGCTGTGCAACGCCAACCATCTCAAGCTCGGTCACGCCGGGCTTCAATCTGCGGATGACCTCGTCGGTAGCAAGATCGATGATGCGGAAGCCCTCCTTGATGCAGGCAAGCTCGTTTACGCTCTTGATCTTTCTGAGGGTAACCATGATGTCGGAGCACTTCACGATCTCAGCCTCGGGGAAGCTCTCCTTCAGTCCCTCGTAGATGGGGAGGGTGCACTCAACGTAAGAGCCGAGACCGATCTTCAGCTTCTTTCCGGTGATACCGATACCCTTGAAAACGTCGGCAAAGGTGTCAGCGTGAAGCTCGGGATAGGAGGGGTCTGCGCTCTCGCGGAATTCCTTAAGAACGAATACCTTGTCAATGTGAGAGCGATCCTTTGCAAAGATCGCGGACTCAGGTCCTGCGAGAAGCGCAGCGTCGCCGTTTGCGCCGATCACAACGCCGGCTCTCTCAAAAAGGGGCCAAAATCCAGAGAAATATCTTGCGTTTGCGTAGTCGGACTCGGTGGAAACAACGAGCATTGCATCAAGGCCTCTTGCGCGCACAAGTGCGGCTGCCTTCGCAATTCTCTCGTGATACTCCTCGTGGGGAATGCAAATTCTGTTTTCCATGCTTAAAATTCTCCTTTATGTGAAATTATTTATTTAAATCATTGATCTTCTTCTTCATCGCCTCGGCGGCATCGGGGGGGAGAATGCCCGTCGTCATATGATAGGTGATGCTCTCACCCTTTGCAAGGGTTCTCTCGTAGCCCATTTTTTTACAATACTTGTAGCCGAGATGCTCTGCGGTGGAGGGAAGGATCATGCCGAGTGCATCCTCGTCCTCGGTGCGCGAGATCCAGCGAATGCCGAGCGGCAGCTCCTCAGGGCGGTGGGATGCGTAGCTTGCATATCCGTCGGGTAAAAGCTGCATCGTGTGTGCATTTCCCTCATCGTCCGCAAAATACTTGCAGGTAAAAACGATCTCGGGCGCATAGGACTGTGTCTTGCTGTCGATCACATCCATCACGGAGGCATCCGCATCCAGGCGCGCAAGATATGCATTCGTTTCCTTTTCCTTCGGATACCCGGCGGGAACCTCGTGGTGCGCCTTGATGTCCTTGTGCTTCGCGGTGTAGAAAAGTCTTCCGCCATCCACAGGGCGGTAGTTGATATGGCAAAGATAGAAGTATTCGAGCGGCAGATCCTTGCGGTTCTCAAAATGCGCCGTGATCTCCATCACGCCCGTGCCCTCGTAGAGACGGCACTCGGGGGTAAATACGTAGTTGTATTCATAGCAGCGCTTGTGCTCGTAATCGCCGGAAACGGCAATATACTTGCCCTTTTCGTCCTCACCGAAGAGAATGTAGGCCTGCTGATACGGTGCAATGGGAAGCTCGCCGTGCGGCAGATGGTTATCCTCTGCGGTAGGGTTACCGATCGCGGAAAGACCGCAGTGCATCAGAAAACAGCCGTAGCTCTCTCCGTAGGTCACCTTGCAGGGCATTGGCGCATCGTAGATCGTGCGCATCGTGCCTCTGTGGCCGAAAAATTCCATATCCCAGACCATCTGACCCATATAGGGCAGGATCACGGCGTAGCCCTTGTCGTTCTTAATGCGAACGGCCTCCACGCCCGTGGAGTAAAGAAAGGTCTCGGCCGAAAGCGCACCGAGAGTAACGACCGTCTTGGTATCGCACGAAAAATGTTCCTTGTAAAGCTCAATGCGTCCGTTCATCGGAAAAACCTCCAAAGCTTTTTTCTCTTACAGTTTAATTATAAAGCATAACGACGGTTTTGTATTTAAATTATCTTCCCATATTTTTGCACAATCGTAAATTCTTTTATTTTGTAATAAGCGCGTTTTTGTAGGGAACACCCTTTTTAAATTGCATAGCCGTTATGCCCTCGTGCTTTTTGAAGGCATGCGCGAAGGAGAAGTAATCGCCAAAGCCTGCCTGTTGTGCGATTTTCGATAAAGGGATATTATAACAGAGGATCAGCTTTTTCGCGTGATCGATGCGTTTTCTTTCAATGTATTCAAAAAGGCGGCATCCCTCGTGCTTTTTGAAGATCGCGCAAAGATACTGCGGCGAAATATGCACGAGCCCTGCAATCTTTGCGAGAGTATAGCGCGCGGAAGGATCGTCAAGGATCATCTGCTTGACGCGGTTTATATAGGGATTGCCGCCACCCATAGCAACCTCTGTAAGCCTATGATACAGATAGGAAAGCAGCGCCTCGCATTTTTGCGATCGCTTTGCGCTTTCTGTCCGATAGCACTCATAAAGCCGTTTTAAGAAAAAAACGCAATCCGAATCCACCGCATTTTTGATAACGCCGCAAAGCGGAAAGTCCGCATCCTTGGGAATTGAGAGGTTCAGACTTGCAAAGGTTGCGCGTGCCGTGCTTGCGGGGCGCTCGCGCTTTGCTCCAACGGGAAAAACGATTGCCTCGCCCGCGTGCAAAGTGATCGGAGCATCGTTCATAAAATAATGCAGCTCGCCCTCGATAAGATACGTAATATCTACGTACGGAATAACGAAGGCGGGAACCTCTCTCGGCGGCTCGTCCGTGTGAAAATGAAAGCGTAAAATTTCTGCATTTTCCATAAGCTTCTCCTTTTTTGTCCCCTTTTTTTGCTATTGTATCACAGAAAAAGAGGGAAGTCAAGCAAAAAAATGCATCTTAATATTTCACAACTTTTTAAGGAAAACGCGAATATTATCCCTTGCTTTTCCTATAAGTGTGTGTTAGAATAAAATGGAAAAGGAATTGCACCGTTTTTCTATTCTTTTGCAACGTTTTTATAGAAACGCGTTCCTTTGTTTTGTATACTAAAATAAAAACCTTTCAAGGAGAAAAAATATGAGTCTTTCATTGCTTAAGGTAAATGAAAACGCCTATCAGATCAGAGAGGGCGAAAAAAGCCGCTCCATGCTCTCACGTTACGGCATTTTGAAGGGCGTCGGCACACCGGTTTCGAATACCGATGCGGTGTCCGTAACGGAGGAGAGTGTTCATTTTCTTGCTAAGCGCGCCGTGGATCTGCAGGTAACGAAGTACGGTGAGCGCCACACGCTTTCGGTATCTCTTTCCGAAAACGAATCCTTCTTCGGTCTTGGAGATTCCTCGCGTGACGGTATTCAGCTCCGCGGAAAGGAGATCCTCCTTGAAAAATCCAACGTCAAATGCTATGGACCGATGCCGATCCTCCTTTCGAGTGACGGATGGGCGATCCTCGTTAACACTACCTATAAAACAGTCTTTGACATCGGTAAAAACGAGAAAAATACCCTTGTGATCAAGGTCTACGGAGGACAGATCGATTTCTACCTTTTCAAGGCGGAAAGCCTTCTTGGACTTGTCAAAGAGCTTACGCGCGTGACGGGTCGCCCGATGATGCTCCCGAAATTCGGCTACGGTCTCACCGTTGTTAATAATGAAGATATCGCAATTCCGCAGCTTCTTGAATACACGCGGCTGTACCGTGAGATGAACATCCCCTGCGACATTATGGGACTTGAGCCCTCCTGGATGCAGGAGCATTACGATTTCACGACCGACAAATGGTGGAACAAGGATAAATTCTACGTTCCCTATTGGAAGGCGAAAAACTGCTCGGATGCAGGCACCTTCTTCCATCAGGTGCGCTGCATGGGAATGCAGATGTCGCTCTGGCTTTGCGAGGATTATGATCTGATCTATCACGAGGAGGGTATTCTTCCTCCCGAAAAGGATGATAGCGGCTTCCCCGAGGGCACCGAGATCGCAGACGAGCATTTGAGACAGGTAAGGGTGTATCAGGATACGCTCACCAAGATCGGCGAGCCCTGGTTTGAGCATCTGAAAAAATTCGTAGACAACTGTGCCGCAGGCTTTAAGCTGGACGCATCCCAGCAGGTCTACGCGCATCCGGACCGCCTGTGGGGCGGCAAGCTCCATGACGACGAGGTACATAACGCATATCCCGTCGTTCTTGCGAAGCAAATGTTCGAGGGCTTCAGGGAGCACACGGGCAGAAGAATTATGACCAACACCGCGTGCGCCTACGTCGGCACGCAGCAGTATGCGGCGACCTGGGCGGGAGATACGGGCGGTGGAGCAAAAACGCTGATCTCTATTATGAACTACGCGATGTGCGGACATTCCAACACCTCCTGCGATATGGCAACCACCAACCCCTATTCCATACACTATTGCTTCCTCTCTCCCTGGGCACAGCAGAACTTCTGGAACTCATGGAACTATCCGTGGTATCTTGATGAGGAGCTGAAAAACCGCTTCGTGTTCTACGACCGTCTGCGCTCCTCGATCTTCCCCTATATTTACTACACCGCCCATCAGGCAAACAAGGAGGGCATTCCGATGCTCCGTCCGTTGCCTCTGATCTACGAGGGCAAGGGCTACGAAAACGTAAATAACGCGTATATGCTCGGCGATAGCTTCCTCGTTGGCGCGTTCGATATGCATATGCCGCTGCCCGAGGGCGAATGGGTGGATTACTTCACGGGAGAGATCTACGAGGGCGGCAGAGAGATCGATTACGAGCCGAAGGGGCTGACCTCGGGTGCACTGTTCGTGAAAAACGGTGCCGTTGTTGTAACGATGAAGCCGCAGAAGTACATTCTTGAAAAAGCACACGATTATATCGTCAACGTCTATCCCTCCGAAAACGCAGGCAGGACCGCGATCTATGAGGATGACGGCTTTACCTTCGATTATGAAAACGGAGGCTACGCACTCACGAAGATCGAGTCGAGCGGTATTCAGAACGGCCGCCTCACCCTCACGGTGGATAAGCGCGAGGGCAGTTTCGAAGGCCGCCCCGATAACGGGCATAACCTGCATCAGAATTCGATCCCCAAGATCGAAGGACTTCCCGCACTCTCGGATCTTGCCGTGGTGCTTCACGGCTGCCATCCGAAATCCGTTACCCTTGCAGGAGAGAAGATTCCGTTTGCCTTCTCGGGAGAAAACGCAGAGTTTTTGATCACCGCCGAGCAGCGTGCTTTCGCGCCCTTGGCAATCGAAATCTTGCTTTAATTAAAAAATCAAAAAAACGCACTCCGCCTCAAAATGAAGCGGAGTGCGTTTCGTTTATTCGTTTAAAACTTTGGCTTTTCGGTAAAATGCGGGGCTCAGCCCCGTACGTGCCTTAAAAAAGCTGCTGAAATAGGAGGCATCCGAAAAGCCGAGCGAATTGGCAATGCCGTAGATCGTGCGATCGGTATTTCGAAGCTCATCCTTGGCGCGGTAGATTCTCTTTTCCGCAATATAATCGGTAGGCGTTCTGCCGAAAACCGCCTTGAATTTTTTCGTGAAATACGCCGTGCTGTAGCCGCTGCGCTCGGCAAGCATATCTATGGAGAGCGTTTCGTTCAGATGATCGTCGATATATTCCGCGATCGCGCGGATCTCGAGCGGAATTTTTTCGCTCCTCTCATTTCGGATTGCTCCCGCCTGTGCGAGCACCTCAAAAACGAGTGAAAGAAGCGTTGCACTTTGAGCGATCTGCTTCAATGGATCGTCGGGATCGGCTCGGAGCTCTATCAGCTTGCATAAAAGCTGCTCGATCGCATCTTCGTTTTTGGGCTTGAAAACAAGGGGGAAGTGGAAGAGCTCGCAAATATTCTGCGTGCCGATGACAAGGTGAAAGTGCGTATAATATTTGTCAAGCGTGCCGTTTCCGTCAAAATAGTATTGAAGATCGCTTCCTTCGGGAATCATAACGACGTGCCCTGCGGGAATATGATGCTTCGTACCGTTGATCCAAAGATCAAATTCGCCTTGCTTGGTCAGATAAATTGCATTGAAATGAAAATGCGTTTTCCGATTCCACCAGTTCTTGCCGTTTTCATCGAGCCACCATTCGCCCTCGCCGATGCGCTTGGAGATGATGATATCCGTGGTATAATTTGAGAAGATCTGTTTGATATTGTTGTGCATGAAGCGCCCCCCTTACCAAGAGGTATTATATCAAATTTAACGTTCAAAGTCAATAGATGACAAAATATCAAAAGAAGTGGTCATATTTTTCAAGGTTGCCTCCTCCTCGGCATGATATAATAAAATAAAAAAATGAAGAGAAAACGAAAATGCAGCTTTCCATTGTCCGAATTTTTGTAGACTACGATATGCGTCCTCTCGTTTTGACCGACCGCTCGCATCCCGTCTTTTCGTGGGCACTTGCGGGTGGCGGGAAGGGAGCCGCTCAAAAATCCTACCGCATTCGCGTGCTGTCCGATCGCGGCGAGGTGTATGACAGCACACAAATCGAAGAAACGAAGCAAAGTGCCGTCTATGCGGGCGCTCCGCTCGTCAGCGGAGAGACCTATCGCGTATGCCTTTCAGTCAGGGATACGTCGGGAGAATGCGCCGAGCGCGAAGCAAAATTCTCATATCTTGCGCCACGGTTTTTTTTTGCCGATTGGATCACCGCATCTGATGATTTTGATGGTGAGGCCAAGCACTTTTTTCGATCCTTCTCGCTGGATAAGCTTCCCACCCGCGCAACGCTTTACGCCTCGGGCATCGGCTATCAATATATCACCGTTAACGGCGTTCCCGTTGAAAAATCCTTTCTGAATCCCGCCACCTCCGCATATCATAAGCTCCGTTATTATACGGTTACGGACATCACCGATGCGCTCTGCCTCGGAAAAAATGGCATTTTTGCCGTTGTTGGGGATGGATGGCGCTCTCCCTGCGGCGGCCTCGGCTCGGTTTGGGAGAATAAAGCGATTTTGAATTTTGTCGGTGAAACTGCCTTGATCGCAGAGCTGGAGCTGGAATTTGAGAGCGGCGAAACGGTTTTGATCAAAACCGATGGGACTTGGCTTTGCGGCCTTGGCGCAACGGGGAAAAACTCTCTTTTCGATGGAGAGTTCTACGATGCAAGTCGCCTTCCCGTGGGCTGGGATACGCCGGAATTTGACGGCGCAGGCTTTTCTCCCGCCGTCCGCGCCGAAAGCATGGAGGATTTTGTCCTCCTTCCGCAAACACATCCGCCCGTTACCGAGCAGCGCCGTATATCCGCCCGATCGGTTTATCCCTTGGCGGACGGCTCGTATATCTTTGATTTCGGCGAAAACGTTGCAGGCGTCGGCTGTCTTTCCATACCGAAGGATGTTCAAAAAGGGACTGTGATTTCGGTGGAATACGCTGAGGATCGCGCTCCGAACGGAGACCTTTGTAAGGAGACTTTACGTGGCGTTTTGCAAACAGATACTTACATTTGCGGCGAAAATAATCTCGAATACTTCATTCCGCGCCTTTGTTACCACGGATTCCGTTATGCAAAGCTCACGGGTTATCCAACCGTTCCGAGCGAGGAAACGCTCGTGGCTGTTGTGTTTCATAACGATATAAAAAATCGCTCGCACTTCCGTTGCGGCAATCCTCTCGTCAATCAGCTGCAGGAAAATATCGTGCGCACCGAGGCGGATAACCTCCATCACGTTGCCACCGATTGCCCGCAAAGAAACGAGCGCATGGGCTGGCTCAACGATGCCACCGTCCGCTTCGAGGAAACCCCGTATAATTTTTACACCGATCGCTTGTTCCGCAAAATTCTTCTTGATATCGTGACCGAGCAGGATGCATCGGGAGCAATTCCGGATACCGTGCCTTTTATCGGCGGGCACCTGCCGTCCGATCCTGTTTGCTCCTCCTTCCTCGTTATGGGGCTTGAAAACCTTTTGCATTACGGCGATACCGAGACGGTCCGAGAATACTACGAGGCCTTCAAGAGCTATAACGAGTCTCTTGCCGCTCTGGTAAACGAGGAGGGAATTATTACCTTTTCGCATTACGGCGATTGGGCAGGGCCGGATGATTTTTGCACCGTTCGCTTTGACGGACCTCACTCTGCCGTTACCCCAAACGCCCTTATGTCCACGGGCTTCCATTATTATAACTATATGCTTCTCTCCCGCTTTGCCCTCGTCATAGGAAACGAGGCGGAGTCTGAAAAAATGCTTGCCGATGCAGAGCGCGTAAGGGCGGCCTTTCTCGAAAAATGGTTTGACAGCACCCATGGCTACGTTGCTACAGGATCGCAGGGGGCACAGGCCTTTGCGCTTTGGCTCGGCATTCTTCCCAAGGAAAGCGTGCCTCTTGCTGCCAAAAGAATGCACGAGGCCGTGAAAAACGTCGGCTACCGATTGACCACGGGAAATATCACCACGAAATATCTCATGGATATGCTTGCCGTGCACGGCTACGCAGACGATGCGTGGAGGCTTCTCACGCGTGAAGAATATCCCTCGTGGGGATACATGATCGCCAACGGCGCAACCACGATCTGGGAGCGCTTTGAGCACAAATTCGGCTCGGGTATGAATTCGCATAACCACCCGATGTACGGCGCGGTTGGCTACTTTATGTATGCCCACCTCCTTGGCATCCGCCCGCTTGAATGCGGATTTGCGCGCTTCACGGTCGATCCGGTCTATCCCGAAGGACTTCTTTTTGCCGAGGGCAGAGTGGATACTTTGATGGGCGAGATCTACATCAAATGGGAACGGCGTGACGAGCGCATCTATCTTTCCCTTGCCGTTCCCTTCGGCATGACGGCAGAGGTAAAGCTCCCGAACGGCCCGAAGGCACTCCCACACGGCACGTATTGCTTTGATTTTGAGGAGAACGAAAAATGATCCGTTATGAATCGATAAAAACACATAAATCACTGGGGGAAGCGGCGCGGCGCGCATATTTTGAGGATATCCTTCGTGTTGTTAAAGAGGCAGAGGATCATGCCAAAACGAAAAGAGATCAATTTATCACGCCCGCATTGCTCGCCGCAGACCGCGAGGGTTATCGTGAAAAATTCGCAGGGATGCTCGGCTGGCCGCTGACAACCTACGTATGTGGCAGCGTGCCCAACGCCGTCAAGGAGCTCGTTGAGGAAAATGAGGACTTAAGAATTTATCGGATTTCCGTCGAGGCACTGCCGAATTTTTGGTTTCGCGGCTTGATCTACGAGCCAAAGCAAAGAGAAGAGCGTGTGCCGCTCGTCGTGATGAATCCCGGCGGCGGCTACTGTGCCGAGGAGCAAATCGCAAACGGAGATTACGCTGCGGATCAGCTGAAAAATATAGGAGGCAGACTGCTCGAGGAGGGAATCGCCGTTTATGCGCCGCAGTTGCTTCTTTGGTCGGACGGCACGGATTTTTATAAGCAGCCCGAAATGCGTCAGCTTTTTGATGCCAAGCTGAAGGCTGTCGGCGGAAGTATGGCGGCGCTGGAAATCTATTGCCTTCGCCGTGCCATCGATTACTTCGTAAACGAAGCGCCGATCGATCCCTCGCGTATCGGTATGATGGGGCTTTCCTACGGCGGATTTTACACGCTTTACGCGGCGGCTGCCGAAACGCGCGTGAAGTCGGTTTTCTCCTCCTGCTTCTTCTGTGATCGCTTTGTCAGCGAAACGGAGTCGGCGGGCTGCCGCTACGATTGGCTATGGCAAAATTCGGCAAACACCTTTTTCGATGCAGAGGTTGCGGCCTTGATCGCTCCGCGCGCATTGTATATTGAGAACGGAGAAAAGGATACCCTTTTTCCTATCGATATGTCGCTATGTGAGCTGGAAAGACTGACTCCTTATTATGAAGCGCAGAATGCCTCCGAGCGGCTTTTGTATCACAGGCACGAGGGCGGGCATGAGATTGGCGCGGGAAATATCGGTTATCGCTTTTTTGTTGATTCTTTATTAAAGTGAGGTTTTTATGGATAAAAAGGAAATACTTTTTTCGGATCTGACGAAGGTAACCGATCCGAGCACCTACAGCACGCATCGCGTGAAGAATAAATGGACCGCCATTTCGTATGCAACTGCGAATATCGAGGGCGTTATGCTGCAGGCAAGCCGTTCGATGCAGGTGCCCGAGCTCGTGATCGATCCCGCGCTTTGCGGATATTACGAGATCCGCGTTGGACTGTACGTTTCGCCGCAGTTTGTTAGCAATAGGCTGCGCGAGGCGAAAATTATGCTTTCGGGGGATGCGAGCTTCTATTCCATCCAGCCCTCAAGCTTCAACTCCAATCATAAAATTGAGGAAATCTCCTACCGTGTTGCCGATTTAACGGATAAGAAGCTGATAATCCGCCATCCGCAGTCCATTCCCGAAAACGGAGCGGATACCTCGCTTGCGTTTATTAAATTCATTCCGCTTTGCGAGGCAGAGGCGCAGGAGAGGATGTCGGAATTTTCAGATAAAAAGAAAAAGCGCATCTTCGCAACGGAGGATACGCACCGTTTTATGTTTTACAATCATATAAAGAGTAGAGAAGAATGGCTTTCGATTCCGGATCAGTACGTGGACAGTGATGTTGAAAGTCTCTCGGTGGAATATATGGAATGGTGCGACGGTGAGATCGAAGGAGACGAGAGTGCGTTCGTCTTTGAACGCATTGGAGATAAGTATGTCTACGAGGGCCTGCGTAAATATATTTTGAAGGACAGCATTTATCCGATGCTGATCGAGCGCGGGCACAAAAATGGCTTGAAGATGTATCTTTCGTTGCGTGTCGGCCCTTGGAATACGGAATATCCCTTTAATCGGCATTGCTTTGATAACAAATTTACTCTCGCGCATCCGCAGTATAAATGCATTGATCGTGACGGCACACCGATCAACCGTATGTCCTATGCCTATCCCGAGGTCAGAGCGTATATGCTCGGCCACGTTCACAAGATGCTTTCGTACGGGGCAGACGGCATCTCTTTGATTTTAACGCGCGGAACTCCGCTCGTTCTTTTCGAACAGCCAATCCTTGATCTGTTTGAGAAACGGTATCCCGGTATCGATTGTCGCACTCTTAAAAACGAGGATCCGAGGCTCATCTCCGTCCGCGCCGAGATCATTACCGCGTATATGCGTGAGGTGCGCGCTTTGATCGATTCCTTCGGAGAGGGAAAGAAGCTGAATATCCACGTCCACACCTCCTTTAAGGATAATCTCTATTATGGGATGGATGTTGAGGGATGGATCAAGGAAGGCCTTGTAAACAATGTCATCGTCAATAATGACCGCCATTGGGAGAATCTCGACGATTGCGTATTTTCGGATGCGGAGAAGCAAACGATTGATCTTTCGCGGTATAAAAAATGGGCAAACGAAGCACCCGAGATCATCACCGCACGCAATATATACGGCCACCTGATTCCCGAGGAGGCGATCGCGGAGTATCTTCGCGCCGTAAAGGGCACGGATATTCGTGTGTTCTGCGATCTGCAAAGGGATACTGCTGAGCTCGCAAAGGAGGAGGCGGTGCGTCTTTTGGATGCAGGTATCACGGATTTTTGCATTTGGGATACCTATGAATATCAGGTGCAAAGCAGGCTCTGGAGCTTCCTTTCTCGCCTTGGCCACATCGAGGGCATACGGGACTTTGACGTTGAGAAATACGTAAGGCTTCACCGTGTCAATATTATGGACGGCATGCAGGTAGGACGTTATTGCCCTTGGTGGGGTGGCTGATTCTTTGCACAATTTTTCGGCATAAAGAAAACAATAGTTTACAAAACCGCCTTTGTGAATTCACAAAGGCGGTTTTGTAATTAAAATTCTATGTGGATCGCATCCTGCTTTTCGAGGTCAAAATGGAGCGTGAGCGCGTCGCGACTGGCACAGAAAACAGGGCTGTAAGCCGTCAATGCGGCAGGGATCGCATCTTTTTTTATGCCGTATTCCGATGCGCGCAGCGTCACCGTGCATTGGCCGATCTCGTCTGCAATGCTAAAGACGAAAAGATGTGTCCTTCCGTCTGCCGCCCTCCATCCGCCTGCAAGCGCCGTGGGGATCACGAGATCCTCTCCGCCCCACATATGCGGCGTGGAGGTGTGATCCGGAAGATTGCTTTCCACAAGCGGCGGCCGCAGCATCGTACCCGTCACGAAGAGCGATTTTTGCTCGTAGCGCAGATGCGCGAGCCTATAAAGGTAAGGAAAGACCTCCTCGTTGTCCTGCACATCGTGATTGATCCAGCCGAGCTGCTGGCCGCAAAGGAAGGATTTTGCAAAGGTATAGCGCGTGTAAACGCTATCCTTTTTGCGCCAGCCGTTGACAACGCGGCCAAGCATCGTGATGTATTTTGAATAGATCACGGCAAAGGCGGGCACCTCGCCGTTTTCACCCCAGTGCCAGGTCAGATAGCCGTCAAAAATATTCATGTAAGGCTCGGCATTGCATTCCGTGAAGGAGAATTTATTCTCGTCCTTCTCTGCGCGAATGCGGCGGAAGAAGCTGCGTGTGCACTCCACCCAAGCGCCGCTGTTGCCCGGGGCGTGGCTGTGCGTGGGATCGGCGCAGGGGCGCGCGCCCATCGCGGCAGTCTGATCGTAATAAATACCGTCCACCAAAAGCTCGTCCTCGATCTTCTCGGAAAGGCGCGAGATCATCCGTTGCCAGATGGGGGAGGAGGGGCAAACGCCGATCAGATTCGTTTTCTGCCCGTCGGGCTTGATCTGCGGATATACCTCGATATAAAGGTTACCGTCCTTATCCTTGGCCGCAGCCTTCATGCCGGAAACAGCGAAGCTCTCCTCGGGCGTGGGGGCATTGTCGCGTGATTCCCAGCTCGATGCGTTGATATAGGGCGCAATGTATATGCCCGCCTCCTGCACGCGCTTCACGCCGTCCTTAAAATCGTCCTTTGCGGGAAGGAAATGCGGATAATCAATATTGAACGCATTCTTATGCCAGTTGTAAATATGATAGCCTATGGGAAGTCCGAGTGCCTCCTTGAGGCGGATCGCCTCACGCCACCAGGCATCCTTATCGGTATTGTTGCGGTAGCGAAGCGTCTCGGGCATATTGTCCCCCTGCTCGGGAATGTTGGGCATAAAGTCCATGATCCAGAAGGGGATCTCCTTGAAGTAATCGGGGGTATCGGGACGGCCGTATTCGCCAAGCACAGGAAGCCAATCCGCCGTTTTGACAAATTCGCCGTAGCGAAGCGCACAGTCATACCAATCGCCCTTGATATATTCCCAGCAAACGCCGCCGCGCAGGGAGAAGGAATTGGCAGGCAGCCCCATTCCCTCGGCAGGGTAGGAAACGCCGAGCTTGATTTCTTTGTCCTTTGCTTGCACGGTATAATACTTCGTGCGTGCCTCGCGGTCATGGTGTCCGAGGTACAAGGCATCCCCCTCGGCAAATACAGCCATATACTGCATACAGTACCTGGAGGAGGGATACATCCAATCGAGCTTTAGCTCCTTGTGTCTGAAATCCTCGATCACACGACCGGGGCCGCTGGTCACGAAGAGATCAAAAATATCGTTCTCCACGGTGGGGATCGGATACGAAGCCTCCATCACGCTGTAGCGCGCATCCATGTTCGAAATATCGGTCTCAAAGGAAACGCCTCGCTCGGAAGGGTTTGCGTTCACCGTTACGGTAAGATCCGCGCCGCTCTCGTGACTGCGGAAGAAAAAACGAACCTGACCGCCGCGCTCACGTACGGTCACCTCGCCCCATCCATCCTCGGAGGTGATCGAAAGATCGCGTTTTTCCGAGATTTCCCGCAAAGTGAGCGTAAAGAGCGGAGCCTTTCCAACCGCGATCCTGCCAAAGTGTCCGTCCGCGATCTGCGCGCCGTGCGCGCTCTTTTCAAATTCCAAGGAAAACCTCTCACGCGTAACCTTAAACTTCATAAACGAGCTCCTTTATCCTGCCGCATATCGGCGACATATTCTGTATAGTATTATTTTACATGTTTTTTAATGAAAAAGCAATCACCTTTCCGTTGTTTTTTTGATCGTTGTCAACTATATGATATAAAAAACAGCTCCGACTCCGTTTTTTGGAGCAAGAGCTGTTTTATGTAGTTTATTTCTTCGATCCGATCAGACCGATCACGCCGTCAACGATCAGCAGAGCGCCAACGATGATGATCATAATATCAAGTCCGTTGCCGAAGGCGAGCATAAGACCCGTCACGATCGAAAGAATGGGGTAGAGGATCTCAGGCAAACGCTTTTTCTTTTTCTTCAGCGCCTCGTAAAGTGCAACCATACCCTTGATCGTGATCATAATGCCGAGAACGAGCAGCACGATATGTGCCACCGTCCAGCCAAGGATCAGGATCACAATACCGATGATGAGGCTGACCGCTCCGCTCGCGAAGTTTTTCTTGCATACGTCAAGCACGCCGCAGATCACGAAGATCACGCCTGCAACGGTCATTGCCCATCCCAGCGTCTGGGAGCGGAAAATGATAAGAAGCGCTCCAATGAGGATGTAGAGCAAGGAAGAGAACAGCTCGGAATTTGTCTTTTTCGATTTTGCCATGGTTCGAACTCCTTTCATGGTACTATATGAATTATAGCACATTTTTGTGCACAATGCAAGTATAAAAATGTTTTGTTTTTTCTTATATTGCATGGAAATCTAATTTTAACTTTTTTCGAAAAAACTCTTGCATTCTTTGTATTCTTATGCTATAATAACTATGTTGGTCTTATATTTAAACTATAGATCTTCATTTATATGCAGAGGTATCGAAGCGGTCATAACGGGGCTGACTCGAAATCAGTTTGTGCCAAAAGCACACGAGGGTTCGAATCCCTC
The DNA here is from genome assembly GCA_017938205.1 of Clostridia bacterium. GTDB lineage: Bacteria > Bacillota > Clostridia > Oscillospirales > CAG-272 > UBA1740. The sequence goes on along the minus strand of JAGBCA010000014.1, from coordinate 12,030 downwards.
CCTCTGCGCCAAAAAGCGAGCAACGCAAGTTGCTCGTTTTTCCTTTTTGGCCAATGAGGGGATTCGAACGGGTTGGGAGTGAATGATTGCCGGTGGCAATCAGAGCCAACCCTGACCGAGCCCGCAGGCGAGAACGAATCCCTCCCTCTGCGCCAAAAAGCGAACAACGTATGCGTGTTATCCTTAACGGAGAACACGCATAACTAAGTTTGCCCTTGCGGGCAAGTGAAGTTATCTTCGATAGTGAAGTTCACTTCGTGAGTGAAGTTTCGCCTGACGGCAGAAGTGAAAAGTTGCAAAGCAACTTTGGGCAAACTTAACTTCACTTGTGCATAGCACAAACTTCACTGAAACGGGGTTCCCCGAAGCGAAGCATGAGCTTTGGGGGGGGGCGCGGTGCAACTTCACTTTTGCGATAGCAAAAACTTCACAAACAGAAAAAGAGAGGACAATTACGGATTAAACCGTTTGTCCTCTCTTTCTACTTGTAAATATGGGTTTGGGCTTAGCCCATTTGCGTTTGACTAGTCAAATGCGATGCTTGCACTTTTGTCAAGTTGCAAATTCTCCGATAAGAAACTCACCCATAAGTTGCTCGCTTTTCCTTTTTGGCCTTACTTATTCAGCTCCGCTCTCGTATCGCAATAAACGCAGCGATAGATATTGTTTTCTTTATCCGTCAGACGGAAGAGGTGCTTGATATCCTGCTCGGTCGTGGTGATGCATCTGGGGTTGGTGCAGACGTGATCGATCGTAGGCGTGGTGATGCTGTCACGGAAGCGGTATACCTTGCCGTCTGCCTCGGAAAGCAGCTTGAGGATCAGCGCCATACGGATGTATTTTCCGTATTTTGCCTGGCGGAAGTAGGCCGCGCGCGGATCGGCATCCACGGCAGTGGAGATCTCGTTCACGCGGGGCAGGGGATGCATCACGATGAGATCCTTCTTGGCCATGTCGAGCTTCTCGGGCGTCAGCACGTAGCTGTCCTTGAGGCGCAGATATTCGTCCTCAAGAAGGAATCTCTCGCGCTGAATACGCGTCATATAAAGCACGTCAAGCTCGCCGATTACGGATTCCAGCGAGGTCGCTTGGCGGTAGGATACGCCTTTATCGATGATATAAGGATATTTCACGTAGCTCGGTACCTGAAGCTCCTCGGGGGAAATGAGAATAAACTCAATGCCCGTATAGCGGGAGAGTGCCGCGATCAGCGAATGTACCGTGCGGCCAAATTTTAGGTCTCCGCAAAGTCCAACCTTCAGATTTTCGATCCGCCCCTTCTCACGCTTGATGGTAAGAAGGTCGGTCAAAGTCTGCGTGGGATGGTGATGTCCGCCGTCGCCTGCGTTGATGATCGGAACGGTTGCGGTCGTGGTAGCGATCAAAGGAGCACCCTCCTTGGGATGACGCATAGCGATAATATCAGCATAACCGCTAACGATCGCCGCCGTATCCGCAACGCTCTCGCCCTTGCTGGCAGAGCTGGAGGATGCCTCGGAAAATCCGAGCACGTTGCCGCCAAGCTCCATCATAGCCGCCTCAAAGGAAAGGCGCGTGCGCGTAGAGGGCTCAAAGAAGAGGGTAGCCAGCTTTTTATATTTGCAGGCCTCTCTGTATTTTTCGGGGTTTTCAATAATGTCGTTTGCGGTGGCGATCAGCTCCTCTATCTCCTCCACCGTAAGATCAAGAATATCTAAAAGGTGCCGCATTACTTCGCCTCCGCTGTGATCCAGCTTTCATCGGAGGGGTTATTGCGGAAGGCGATCAGGCGTGCAATATCGCTCTCCTCAATGTATTTCTCCTCAGCTGCAATGGTGGCAATGCAGTCGAAGTTCGTGAGGCTCACGTTCTTCACGTCAGCGGCCGCAAGTCTTTCAAGTCCCTTCTTCATACCGTAGGTGAAGATGGAAACAACGCCGAGAACAACGGCACCTGCCTCGCGCAGCACATTAACGACCTCGATCACGCTGCCGCCGGTGGAGATCAGATCCTCCACAACGACCACCTTCTGACCGGGAAGAAGCTTACCCTCGATCTGGTTGCCGCGGCCGTGATCCTTCGCGCCGGAGCGAACGTAGCCCATAGGAAGATCCATAAGATGTGCGGTAATAGCGGCGTGTGCAATGCCTGCGGTAGAGGTGCCCATCAGAACCTCAACGTCGGGATATTCGCGCTTGATGGTTTCAGCCAAAGCGGTCTCAACGTCCGTGCGCACCTTGGGGGCAGTCAGCGTAAGACGGTTGTCACAGTAAACGGGGCTCTTGATGCCGCTTGCCCAGGTAAAGGGCTCATCGGGACGGAAAAATACCGCGCGGATGGATAAAAGATCCTTAGCGATCAATCTTTCGGTAGCAGTCATTTTTTATTCTCCTTCTCAGTCACAAAATTCTTTAACGCATCTTTCGTATGCGGCTACGGGATCGGCGGCAGCGGTGATCGGACGGCCGACAACGATATAGTCAGAGCCGATCTCCTTCGCCTTTGCAGGCGTGGTAACGCGAACCTGGTCGCCAATATCGCCGTCCGCAAAGCGAACGCCGGGGGTAACGGTCAGAAAATCCTTGCCGCAGTGGCTATGCACCGTGCCTGCCTCCAGAGGAGAGCAAACAACGCCATCAAGCCCTGCTTTCTTTGCGCAGGAAGCATAGTGAAGCACGACCTGATCCAAGGGCTCCTTGATCAGCAGATCGCTTTCCATTCTTTCCTGGCTGGTCGAGGTCAGCTGCGTAACGGCAATGAGAAGCGGGCGCGTTCCGTCGGGACGAACGAGTCCCTCAAGGGCAGCCTCCATCATAGCGACCGTGCCGGATGCGTGCAGGTTGCACATATCCACGTCGAGGGAAGAGAGCACGTGCATTGCCTTTTTTACGGTGTTGGGAATATCGTGAAGCTTCAGGTCAAGAAAGATCTTGTGACCTCTTGCTTTGATCTCCTTCACGATCTCGGGACCTGCGGCATAGAAAAGCTCCATGCCGATCTTCACGTAGGGCTTTCTGCCTTGAAATTTGTCGAGGAAAGAGAGAACCTCCTCCTTGCTTGCGAAGTCGCAAGCAATAATAACGTCCTTACCCACGGTGGGCACCTCCTATAATAGATTCAAGATTTTCAATTCCGTATTTTTCCATCACGGAGGGCAATGCCTCCACGATCTCCTTCGCCGCGAAGGGATTCACGAGGTTTTGCGCGCCGATCTGCACGGCACTTGCACCTGCAAGCATCATTTCGATCACGTCCTCCGCGCTCGTAACACCGCCCATACCGATAATCGGAATTTTCACCGCCTCGTAGACCTGGTAGATCATACGAAGAGCAACGGGGAAGATGGCAGGGCCGGAAAAGCCACCCATTTTATTCGCGATGATCGGCTTTTTCTTTTTCAGATCGATACGCATACCAAGCAGAGTATTGATCATGCTGATGCCGTCGGCGCCTGCATCCTCGCAGGCCTTTGCGATCGAAACGATGTCCGTCACGTTGGGGGTAAGCTTGATGTAAACGGGCTTAGTGGTAACAGCCTTCACGCGGCGCGTAACCTCTGCCGCAGTCTCTGCCGAAGTACCGAAGCCCATACCGCCGCCATGCACGTTCGGACAGCTGATGTTGATCTCAAGAAGGCCAACCCCCTCTTCCTTATCAAGAAGGGAAGCCACCTCGGTATATTCTTCAAAGGTAAAGCCGCCGATATTTGCGATCACAGGCTTGTGAAATACACGGCGCAGCTTCGGAAGCTCCTCGGAGATCACCTTTTCCACACCGGGATTCTGCAGTCCCACGCTATTGATCATACCCATCGGCGTTTCCGCAATGCGGGGCGTAGGGTTGCCGAAGCGAGGCTCCTTGGTCGTACCCTTGAAGGAGAACGATCCAAGGCAGTTGATGTCATAAAGCTCGGCAAATTCGTAGCCGTAGCCAAACGTACCGCTTGCGCAAAGCACAGGGTTATCGAGCAAAAGCCCCGAGAGGTTTATCTTCGTATTCACCATAAGATCTCCTCCTTTTCCATCACAGGGCCTTCCTTGCAGATGCGCTTATATCCGGTCAGCGTCTTGCAGGAGCAGCCCATGCAGGCGCCGAAGCCGCAGCCCATTCTTTCCTCAAAGCTCATCTGTCCGCTTGTTTTCGTTGCCTTATGCACGGCCTTCAGCATCGGCTCGGGGCCGCAGGTATAGAAATAGGAATAGTCAAGCCCATCCATCACGCTCGTAACGAAGCCCTTCGTGCCGTACGTGCCGTCCGCCGTGGTAACGAGAACCCTTGCACCGAGTGCCTGAAATTCTCCTTCATAAAAAACGTCACATGCGGAGTTAAAGCCAAGGATCACGGTCGGCGTCTTTCCCTCTGCCATAAGAAGCTTACAAAGCTTGTAAAGCGGGGGAACACCAACGCCGCCGCCGATCAGAAGCGGCGTGTCACCGGCCTTTGAAATATCGTATCCGTTGCCAAGACCTGTCAGCACATCGAGCACGGTTCCGTTCTCCATTTTGGAGAGCTTTTCTGTGCCGGAACCAACGATTTTGTAAATTAAAGTTAGCGTATGGCTGTCATAATCACAAACCGAGATCGGTCTGCGAAGGAAGAGCCCGTCAATTTTTATATTAACGAAGCCGCCGCTTCCTTGTATCTCGGAGGTGTCACCGCCAAGAACCATCTTCATAACGTCCTTGGCAATGACCTCTTGCGAGAGAATTTCAAAAAATACTTGCTTCACGTCGTAACTCCTTATGCGTCAATGGTAGAGATGCAGAGCGTGGTCTCCTCCAGAACGTCGAGCAGGGTGGAAACGGTGTCCAGAGAGGTGAAGAGATTGCAGTTGTTTTCGGTTGCAAGGCGGCGGATCTGCGATCCGTCCTTTTCCGAATGGCCGGAGTTGCTGATCTCGCTGGTATTGATGATATAGGCGATATAGCCCTTGCGGATCGCCTCGGGGATCTCCTCGCAGCCGTCGCTGATCTTGCCGAGAATGTGTGTGCGGATGCCGTTCTGCTTCAAAAATTCTCCCGTTCCCTTGGTTGCCTGGATGTTGAAGCCGAGGTTGTAGAAGCGGCGAATGAGAGGCAGAGCCTCCTCTTTATCGCTGTCTGCAATGGTAGCAAATACCGTACCGTAGTTCTGCAGCTTCATGCCGGAGGCCTGCAGAGCCTTATACATAGCGCGGTTGCGCTTGTCGTCGTAGCCGATGGCCTCGCCGGTGGACTTCATCTCGGGAGAAAGATATGCGTCAAGACCTGCAAGCTTGTTGTAGGAGAATACGGGTACCTTTACGTACCAACGATTCTTTTCCTCGGGATAAATATCGAAGATCCCAAGCTCCTTGAGGCTCTTGCCGAGGATGACCTCGGTTGCAAGGTCCGCAAGGCTGTAACCGGTTGCCTTCGAAAGGAAGGGAACGGTACGCGAGGAGCGGGGGTTGACCTCGATGATGAATACGTTATCGTTCTTGTCAACGATGAACTGAATGTTGTAAAGACCAACGATGCCGATGCCAAGGCCGAGTGCCTTTGCGTATTGCAGGATCGTGCCCTTTACCTTGTCGGAGATCGAGAAGGGAGGATAAACGCTGATGGAGTCACCGGAGTGGATACCCGTTCTCTCAACGAGCTCCATAATGCCGGGAACGAATACGTTTCTGCCATCGCAGATCGCATCCACCTCAACCTCCTTGCCGACGATATATTTGTCAACGAGAACGGGCTTGTCCTCATCAATTTCAACGGCAGTCTTAAGATAGTGGCGCAACTGCTGCTCGTCACCAACGATCTGCATTGCGCGGCCGCCAAGCACGAAGCTGGGGCGCACGAGCACGGGATACCCGATGCGTTTTGCGGCGGCAACGCCGTCCTCGATCTTCGTAACGGCACAGCCCTGCGGCTGAGGAATGTTCAGCTCGGTGAGGATCTTTTCAAAGGAGTCGCGGTTTTCCGCGCGCTCAATGGCTTCGCAGTCCGTTCCGATGATCTTAACGCCACGGCGCATCAGTGGATCTGCAAGGTTGATGGCAGTCTGACCGCCAAGCGAAGCAATCACACCCTCGGGCTTTTCAAACTCGATGATGTTCATAACGTCCTCGGGGGTAAGCGGCTCGAAATAAAGCTTGTCTGCCGTGGTATAGTCGGTCGAAACGGTCTCGGGGTTGTTGTTAATGATGATCGCCTCGTAGCCGGACTTCTTGATGGTCTGCACGGCGTGCACCGTGGAGTAGTCAAACTCAACGCCCTGACCGATACGGATCGGGCCTGCGCCGAGCACAACGATCTTCTTCTTATCGGTCAGCACGGATGCGTTCTCGCCTGAGTAAGAGGAGTAGAAGTAAGGAATATAAGCACCCGTGTGGCAGGTGTCAACCATCTTGAATACGGGGAAGAGCTTATGCTCCTTTCTGAAATCGTACACGTCAAGCTCGCCGCACTTCCACATTCTCGCAACGTATTTGTCCGAGAAGCCCATTTTCTTTGCCGCGGTCAGAACCTTGATATCAAAGGCGTGCGCCTTGAGGTTTTCCTCCATATCCACGATATTTTTAATCGCCTGCAGGAAGAAGGAGGTGATCTGCGTGATCTCGTGGATCTCCTCCACGGTAGCACCGCGGTAGATCAACTCTGCGATCGCAAAAATGTTGTCGTCGCGGAATTCGGAGATGTAAGTGCGAAGCTCGTCGTCGGTCATATCATCGAACTTGTGGTGATAGATATGGTTTACGCCAACCTCAAGCGAGCGAATACCCTTAAGCAGACACTCCTCGAGATTCGAGCCGATGCCCATGACCTCACCCGTTGCCTTCATCTGCGTACCAAGGTGGTTGGAGGCAGTCGTGAATTTATCGAAGGGGAAGCGGGGCAGCTTCGCGATCACGTAATCAAGAGCGGGCTCAAAGGCCGCATTCGTGTTTGCAATTTTAATGTCCTCCAAAAGCATACCAACGGCGATCTTTGCCGTTACGCGCGCAATGGGGTAGCCGCTTGCCTTCGAAGCAAGGGCAGAGGAACGGGAAACGCGGGGGTTGACCTCGATCAGATAGTATTCGGAGGTGGTGGGATTCAGCGCAAACTGCACGTTGCAGCCGCCTGCGATCTTCAGCTCGCGAATGATCTTGATCGCGCTGTCGTTGAGCATCTTGCGGTCGGCATCCGAAAGCGTCATAATGGGAGCAACCACCAGAGAGTCACCGGTGTGAACGCCGACGGGATCGATGTTCTCCATGCCGCAGATGGTGATGGCATGGTCGTTCGAATCGCGCATAACCTCAAACTCGATCTCCTTGTAGCCCTTCACGCTCTTTTCCACAAGAACCTGGTGCACGGGGGAGAGCTTGAATGCGTTCGTTCCAATGGCGATCAGCTCATTTTCATTGTAGGCAAAGCCACCGCCCGTACCGCCAAGGGTGAAGGCAGGGCGCAGAACCACGGGATAACCGATGCGCTTGGCCGCTTCCTTCGCTTCCTCCAAAGAGTAGGTGATCTCGGAGGGGATAACGGGCTCGCCGATGGATTGGCAAAGCTCCTTAAAGAGCTCTCTGTCCTCGGCTCTTTCAATGCTCTCGCTGCTCGTTCCGAGAAGCTCAACGCCGCATTCTGCGAGGATGCCCTTCTTTTCAAGCTGCATTGCAAGGTTCAGGCCGGTCTGTCCGCCGATGCCGGGAAGGATGGCATCGGGACGCTCGTAGCGGAGGATCTTGGCAACGTATTCCAAGGTCAAGGGCTCCATGTAGACCTTGTCCGCAATGGTGGTATCGGTCATAATGGTGGCAGGGTTGGAGTTCACGAGCACGACCTCGTAGCCCTCCTCCTTGAGTGCAAGGCAGGCCTGCGTGCCCGCATAGTCAAACTCTGCGGCCTGGCCGATGATGATGGGACCCGATCCGATGATCAGGATCTTCTTTAAGTCAGTTCTTTTTGCCATTTTATTTATCCTCCGTAATTGAATCAAGATTTTGGTGAACGATTTTTCCGTCGATTGTGGTGAGCATACACTTGCCGAACACGCGCTCTCCCGCAAAGGGAGTAGCCCTGCCGAGCGATTTGAATTTTCCGGGATCGATCTCGTATTCGCTCTCGAGATCGAAAACGCAGTATTCATCCGCAAAGGGAAGAGAAAATCTCTCTCTCGGGCGGGTCGAAAGCGCATCGATCACGCGCTCAAGCGAAACAGTTCCCGGCTTCACAAGGTAGGTATAAACGCAGGCAAACGCCGTCTCTATACCAACCACGCCCATCAGGCTCTTTTCAAGCCCGCGGCCCTTTTCCTCTCTGCTGTGCGGCGCATGGTCGGTCGCGATCATGTCGATCGTTCCGTCAATGAGGCCCTCCACGAGCGCTTCTCTGTCCTCGGGGGAGCGGAGCGGCGGATTCATTTTAAAGCGCCCGTCCTCCTCAAGGCAGGTATCGTCTAAAATCAGGTAATGCGGTGCGGTCTCGCAGGTAACGTCAAGCCCCTCGGCCTTCGCCTTGCGTATCAGCGCAACGCTCTCCTTGGTCGAAATATGGCAAACGTGGTAGGCACAGCCGGTCTCCCTCACAAGCTCCAGATCGCGTGCGATCTGTCCCCACTCACTCTCGGAGCAGATGCCGCGGTGTCCGTGCGCCTTGGCGTATTCGCCGTCGTGAATGTAGCCGCCGCGCAGAAGGGAATTGTCCTCGCAGTGGGCAACGATGATCTTGCCTAGCCTCTTGGCCTCCAGCATTGCCCTTCGCATCATATCGTCGCTCTGAACGCCGCGCCCATCGTCCGAAAAGCCGGCAACGTAGGGAGCCATATCCTCCATATCGGAAAGCATCTCACCCGCTTGTCCCTTGGTGATCGAACCGTAAGGATGCACGAAAATGCAGGCCTTTTTCTCTATGATCTCTCTTTGCACATTGAGATTCGCGAGCGAATCCGGCACGGGCGAGAGATTTGGCATACTCATCACGCGGGTATAGCCGCCGGCCGCACAAGCCCTCGTTCCGGTCTCCATCGTCTCTTTATAAAAATAACCCGGCTCTCGAAGATGTACGTGCACATCAACAAAACCGGGAAAAACAACGTATTTCGAAAAAGAAGAAAGAAAAGGGGAAACGGGGATAGTGGTAGTAGCGGCGGAAAGAGAACGGAGCATATTATCTCGCATCTGCTGTTCGTTCGGATAAAACATAATGGCTCTCCTTTCGCATCTTCACATTTTATTATCTAAGGTATTATATCATATCCATATCCAAAAGTCAAGTTTTATCTCATATTTTGTCGCGAGAAAAAATATATAAAAAATCCGCCCCGCCTATGCAACTTTCACAAAAGAAGCAAATGCATAGACGAAGAGGATATATGCCTTAATCCGCCGTGATGCCGGCAAGAAGCGCGCGCGTGGCGGAGAGCCTTTCCTTCACGTTCAGCTTCGTTTCCTCGCGATACCAGTTTTTGAAAATTCCGTATTCCGCGCATTTTCGTATTTCAAGATAATTCTGCAGCGCCGCACAAGCAAAAAGCAGCTTTTCCTTCGCTTTTTCGCCCTCATTCTTGTCGTGTGCGATCTTCGCCTCGTAAAGGCGGACGTACCAAAGATAGAAGCTCTCTAACGTTTTGGCGTAAAGAGCGAAGGTAGCACGGGCATGCTGCGCGCGTGCGATGTCCAGGCCGCCGATGAAGGCTTCAAAATCCTCGCAAAGCCTTGCGTAGCCCTGCTCGGCAATCAGAAGCTGCTCATAAATTTTTTCATAAAAGCTGTTTTCCAAGCGCTCATGAAAGCTGTCAACGATCTCACCGCCGAAGGAAAGGATCAGGCCGTCCTTCAATACGAAATTTTTGATCCCCTCGGCCTTTTCTTTATAATTGTAATTAAAATACTTTGCGTGCACGTTGCAAAGCAGCTCCGTGGGAAGCACGGGTGAAAGATCAAAATATCGGCCGATCAAGGTCTCGGCTTCCTTTGCATGACCTCCGTATGCGCGCTTGCAATAACTCGCAATATAATCCTTTTCGCTTTTTACGCTCCACAGCATCCCTGCCGCCGCCGAAAGCTCAAGGGTGAACTCTCGTATATTGGAGACGTTGAGAATGCAGTAAGCGCGGTCACCTTCGTTGTATGCCTTCGTTATGTTGTAGCGAATTTTTTCTATGCCGGTCTGGGGTGCAAGGTGCGGCCCGATGTTAAAATATTGCAGATGGTAATAAATGCCGTAGCGTCCGCCCTCGCGCCTTTTCGTGCCGAGATATTCGTTCCCGAACATCTGATTCGGTCCGTTATCCGAGAAAACAAGGCAAACGTCATCGCTTACCGTAAGATAGCCCTTTTCCATCAGGGAAGAGCCCTCCATCCAGAGCGTGGAGGTGAAATGCCGCGCCCTGCCGCCCGTTTTTTCCAAAACGATCTGCCTTTGCCGCTCGGTAGCCTCACTGATAAAGCTTCCGTAGGAGCAAAGCTCGCGCTCCGAAGGGATCGCTTCCTCCCAAACGGGGCGATCCGCCTTGCCGCGAAGCCCCAGCTGCCAGACAACGTTTTCGTATTGGCTCCATTTTTCTGCGTAATAACGCCAGGCCTCCTCTAAAAGCTCCTTTGAGTGCAAATAAGAATATTCCCCGACCTTTTTGTATCGCTTGCAATAATTTTCGAGCGTAAAATGCGAAAGCCCCAGCGGCTCCAAATGGTGCTGAGATACGTAAATGCCGCGCCGCGCCACACAGTCGGCAAGCATTTTTTCGGGTGGATTGTCAATGTCAAGAAAGGAGGCGGGGATCACGAGATTGATGCGAAGCCTGAGAAGGGTTTCCACAACTGCGTCCATAGCGTCGGGCGAAACGGTGGTGCCGTACCATGGATAATCCATGTACCGCCTTCCGCCTCCGTCCCTCCAGCCCGTCAGCAGATCCTCATCGTTGATAAAAGCGCCGCGAAAGCCGAAATCGCTTCCGGATTCAAAAATTTCGGTATCCTCGATCTCTGACCGCTCCTTCTTTTCCAAGGGAAGGTCGTGAAAAAGATAGCAGGGATCTATGCCGAGAAATTTTTTTGAAACGGTATAGATGCCCCACATCGTGCCGAGGTAGGTCGGAGCACAGATGCGAATTTTTTGCCCGCGCACAAGGATGCGAAAGGATTCATCCTCGATCGGATCCTCGATTCTCGGATCGTTTTTCTCGATCACGATGCACCAAGGCTCCTCCTTGTCAATCAGCCTCGGAGAAATCCCGCCCTTGCTTGCACGCGCAAGATCCCGCGCAAGATCCTGTGCGGCAAGGCGTACGTAAGGGCTTTGATTTTCAAGACGGATCGGAACGCAGGCAGAAGTGTCAAAAAGAAGCATAACGGTCTCCTTTGCTTAAAAACGAAAAAATAATAGGAAAATATAAAGCAGAATTTAAAGTGCGCTTTGCGTATCGGTGGGATCGCCGTTTATCGCGTATTCGTATTCCTGCGACCAGTCAAGCCCGCGATAGTCCTTTGCTCTGTCGTCCTTCTCGATAAAGTCCATGAGAAGATCGAGCATTTCCTTGGTCCAGGTGTTCTTGTCGATCTGCGCGGTGGTGAACTTGTTTTGGCTGATCATTTCGAAGCCGAAAAGATCCTTCACCTGCGTTTTGGCCGCACCGCCGACAACCTCCTCCACGAGGTGCGAGGGGATGAAGAGAACGCCGCCGCCCGCACCGAACACAACGTCACCCGGCAGGCAGACCGCATTGCCGATGCGCGTTACGGTATTGTAGCCCGTCATGATAAAATCGCGGATGGGGGTGGGATCGATGCCGCGGAAGTAGACCTGCGTGGTCTCCACCTTATGCATCTGCTCGGTGTCACGCACGCCGCCCCAGATCACCGCGCCGCCGTTTTCGTTCTTCGTCTTGTTTTTCAATGCGGTGGTCAGATTGCCGCCGAGAAACGTACCCTTGTAGATCTTGTCGTACATATCGATCACGGGCACGTCATATTCCATTAAGTTGTCGATCACCCATTGGTTGTAGGTGCCCGTTCTGCCTTCCTCTCGTCCCTTATCCTTCGTGTAGGCATCAAGATCGGGACGGAAGGGGCAATAGGTTGCCGTCACGGCGCGGCCGATCAGCTTT
>JAGBCA010000003.1 GCA_017938205.1 Clostridia bacterium | reverse complement strand
CTGCCTCCCGTAGGAGTCTGGACCGTATCTCAGTTCCAATGTGGCCGTTCAACCTCTCAGTCCGGCTACCGATCGTCGGCTTGGTGGGCTCTTACCCCGCCAACTACCTAATCGGACGCAAGCTCATCTCAGGGCAGCAAGCCTTTGATATAAGTACCATGCAGTACCTATATGTTATGCGGTATTAGCAACTGTTTCCGGTTGTTATTCCGCACCCTGAGGTAGATTACTCACGCGTTACTCACCCGTCCGCCACTAAAGTATTGCTACTTCCGTTCGACTTGAATGTGTTATGCACGCCGCCACCGTTAATCCTGAGCCAGGATCAAACTCTCTAAAAAATCGTATCATATCCTGCCATAGCAGGCTATAACCTTTTTAGAGTCTTTTCTGACTATCTTTATTACTTTGTTGAGTTTTTTCAAAGAGTGCTTCCTTGATTTCTCAAGAAAACATTAACGAGATTCTTTCGCACTTACATGTGCTAAAAAAATTTCCTTTGTTGTTCAATTTTCAAAGAGCAAGTGCCGCTCTAAGAGTTGCCTCTCAAACACGCGCTCAATTATTCTACCACAAACAACTTGAAAAGTCAACCCCTTTTTCAAAAAAAATTTCAAAAAATGCATTATTGTGCAACTTTGATAGAATAACTAAATTAAGGGGGTGTTTTTTATGGCATCTATTCTTATACGCACGGTTATAATCTACTTTCTGCTGATGCTGGCACTTCGGCTGATGGGGCGGCGCGAGATCGGACAGCTCGATGCATCGGACCTTGTTTCCACACTTCTGATCTCGGAGCTGGCGGCAATTCCGATCGACGATCCCGACATTCCGCTTCTCAATGCGGTGCTTCCCATACTATTCATCCTGACGCTGGAGGTGATCCTCTCCACTATAAAAAATAAATCGGCAAAGCTGGGGCGTGCGATCGACGGAGATGCTTGCTTTATTATATATAAAGGAAGACTTTCTCAGCGCGCCCTGCGTGAAAACCGAGTTTCTTTAAACGAGCTGCTCTCTGCCCTGCGCAGTCAAGGCATTGGTGACGTTGCCGACGTAGAATACGCGCTGCTTGAACAAAACGGCACGATCTCTGCTTTACAAAGTGCGCAAACGCAAATGGCGCATCCGATCGTGATGGACGGAGAGGTGATGAAAAAAACACTTTCCGTATTATCTCGGGACGAGGCATGGCTGATGGCGGAGCTGAAAAGAAGAAAGACGGCGCTTGCTGACGTTTTTCTTATGACGATGACAGACGATGGAAAGATCGGCTTGATTAAAAAGGAGGCTTCGAAATGAAGATCAAAGCCTTTACAGCGGCTTTGCTGATTCTGATTCTCGGCGCGGTGACGGTCAATACGATCGTTCTCCCAAGGCGGATCGATCGTATCATTGAAAGCGTGGAGGCCGTCGCGCCGGCACAGGATAATTCTATTTCGGATATGAAAAAGGCCTATGACGGCTTTCTGGATGCGGAGGGATATTTCTCTCTCACCTTGAACCACAACGATCTTTGCGAGGTCGGAAGTCTTTTCGTTGAGGCGATCTCCTATCTTTCGGTTGAGGATTTTGAGGAGGCGAGCGTAGCAAAAAGCCGCCTGATCAACGCGCTCACGCATCTCAGACGGCTCTCGGAAATCAATATTGGTTCGGTTTTTTAACGGAAGGGAGTCATATCCCTTTGATATGCATGCGTGCGAAGGATGCTGTAGCATTCCCTTGCAAGATTTTCCTCGCGAAGAATGCCGCACTCACGCTTCAAGGCAGAAACGAGATGCTCGGGATTAAGAAAATCCGAGGGATCGGAGCTGAGAACCGCGCGGATGCAGATCGTTTCTCCGTCGGCAAACACCTCTGCAGAGCGGATCTGCGGGCGAATGTTTACGGTCTTCATCACCTTTTGCTTTCCGCTCTTGCCCTGCTTTTCGATCAGGATCTCTTCTCTCGCAAGGCAAGCGGCGATGCGCTCCATAGAGTCGAGCCCGTCTGCCAGCGTAAGGCGAAAATCGTAACCAAGATATGCCATATCCTGAAACTTCGTTTCTGTATAATACGCCTCGGTGACCTGCATTTCGTCCGTCATCAGACGGTTGAGGGCGGTTACGGCGCTCTCTGCATCGATGCGCTCGGTGATCCTGACATCCAAAAACTCGCATTCGCTCTCACAGCCGATGGAAAGCGGCGCGCCGAAGATCAGCTTGGGCTTAGGATTAAAGCCCTCGGTATACCAAAGCGGAAAGCCCGCGCGCACGATGATCTTATGCATCGTTCTGACAAGATCGAGGTGCGAGATATACTGAAGGGCGCCCTTCTTATAAAACTTGAAGCGAAGGGTGAGATATGGGAGATTTTTTACTTGCACCATCTGTTTTTACCTCCCAAGGCCGACGCACCGCAGCCGCTGCAATGCTCGGAGCACGCAGGCGTGGTTTCGCCCTTATAAGCCTTTTCTCTCTCTCGGAGCAAAAATTTCTTCGTTACACCGCAATCGATCACATCCCACGGGAGGATCTCATCAAGGCCGAAGCCGCGTGTGGTGTAATATGCTGGATCCACGCCCGCCTTTTCGAAGGCGCGCATCCAGCGGTCAAAATCAAAGCCCTCTTCCCACGCATCAAGATACGCTCCGTCCTCCACCACGGCCGCAATGGCAGGTGCAAGACGGCGATCGCCACGTGCAAGCACGGCCTCGATAAAGGAGACCTTTGCTTCGTGATAGTTATATTTGATGCGACGGTCGGTGATGCAGCCGCGAAGGTAGGATTGCTTTTTTATCAACTCATCGAAGCTATCCTGCTTTTCCCATTGAAAGGCCGTGAAGGGCTTGGGAACGAAGCAGGCCACCGAGATCGTTACGCCGAGGCCTGCGGGACGCTCCTCGCGCGGAAGCTCGTAATACGCATCGATCACGCGCTTTGCCGTTTGAGCAATGCCCTCGATGTCCTCGTAGGTCTCCGTGGGCAGGCCGTTCATAAAATACAGCTTCACACTGCTTTTTCCGCCGCGGAAGGCAATACGAACGGAGCGAAGAAGATCCTCCTCGCTGACATTTTTATTGATCACGTCACGCAGTCTTTGCGTTCCCGCCTCGGGAGCAAAGGTGAGGCCGCCTGCACGGACGGAGGAGACCTTTTCCATCAGCTCCTCGGAAAAGCTGTCCAAACGCAGTGAGGGCAAGGAGAGGCTGACGTGCGCATCGTCCGTCCAATCAAGGAGTTGATCCGTGAGCTCGCGCAGGCGCGAATAATCGCTCGTGGAAAGCGAGATCAGGGATATTTCGTCGTAGCCTGTATTTTCATAGAGGCACTTTGCCTGCTTGCAAAGAGTTTCCGGCGTTTTTTCGCGAATGGGACGGTAGATCATACCGGCCTGGCAGAAGCGACAGCCGCGGATGCATCCGCGATAGATCTCAAGGGTGATACGGTCATGCACAGTTTCGATATAAGGCATAACGAGCTTATCGGGATAGGGTGCTTTATCAAGATCCTTGACGATACGCTTTTTCACCTGCTTCGGCACATCCGCATATTTGGGAGTGTACGCAGCGATCGTTCCATCCTCATTATAAGTCACGTCATACAGAGAGGGGACATATACGCCCTCGATCTCAGCCGCGGCACGATGCAGGAACGCAGCACGGCTATAGCTTCCGTCCGCCTTCATCTGCATATAAAGATGGCTGATATCGAGAAGCAGCTCCTCACCCTCACCGATATTCATAAGATCAAAATAATCCGCTATCGGCTCTGAATTATAGGCGCAGGGACCGCCGCCGAGGATGATCGGCATATCCTCCGTGCGATCCTTCGAAAGCAAGGGGATGCCTGCAAGCTTCAGCATCGAGAGAACCGTTGTGTAGCAAAGCTCGTAATGGAGAGAAAAGCCGAGAATATCAAAGACACGTACGTCCTCGCCGCTCTCGATCGCGGTGAGCGGAATGCCATGCTCCTCCATACGCGCCTTCATATCCTCTGCCGGCGCATACACACGCTCACACCAGATATGCGGATCGCTGTTCAACGTGTGATACAAGAGTCTGGAGCCGAGATTGGACATACCGATCTCGTAAACATCAGGGAAGCAAAGCGCAAAGCGATGTGTAATATCTTCTTTATTTTTTATTATGCTATGCATTTCCCCGCCGATATAACGGCCGGGCTTTTGCACGGATTTCAGGATAGAAGAAAGTTGTTTTATACTCGTCATTGATTTTTAGAGCCTCCAAGCGAGGTGTTTTTCGGCTTAGAAAGTGCTTTTTTTGCATAGATCGACATCGCAACGACCAAAGCGATCTGCCAAAGTCCATAGGCGGCCGAGGGGAGCGCAAGCAAGCCAAACACCGAAAGCATGATGCCAAGAAATGCACCGCTACCAAGCGCAAACCAAAACGCGCTCAAAAGATTTTTTTGCATTTTCACATAGCGACGGCAAAGAAGGAGCAGGGAGATGGCACTCGTTTTATCCCGCGTGGAAACAAGGCCGACACTGATGCGCTCCTGCGCATCCGGCATAGTTGTCTCAGCCTCCTCCTTGATCAGACGGATCAGATCGCGTCCGCTTGCAAGATGGCGCATCAACTCTCCCGATACGTTCGGATCTCTCGTATAAACAAGCGAAACGATTTTCTCTTCATCAAAGGAAGGAAGAAGAGATTCAAAACGAGAAGAAAGCCTATATTGCAAATAAAACTTTGCATATACACGCCCATTTTCCGCGGCATACATCATGACCGTAGCAACATCAAGCGTCTCGCGATTGTCTTTTTCGCGAGGAAGAGCGATTCCCTTTGAGGCCATATAGGATGCGCTTCCTACGTGGAAGGTATCGCTACCGATCCGACCGCAGATGCCTCCGTTTTCCAACACAGCATCATCGGCAGGAGGACATTTTCTGACAAGAGACTCCGAGAAGAGAACGTTCAGCGGACCGCCGATCACAGAGAAAAGCGAGGACATCTGCTCTACCACGGAGGTAAACTCCTTCGCCGCATCATAAAGAATGATGTGCTTGAGCGAAACATCGCCCTTCTCGAAGATCTCGGTATCCCTGAAGCAAACCACATCCACACCCGCATAATCATAATGCGAGGTTTCGCCGATCACACCGCCCCCCTCGGCAGAAGCCGCACGTGCAGAGAAATAGAAGGGCAAACGATGTGCAAGAAGCAGTGCCGCCGGGGTGCTGAGATAGAAGGTGACTGTGAGAGTGGAGGCGGCACTGATCATACCGTCTCCGATAAAGAACATCACGATAGCTCCGACCAGTGAAATACCAAGACTGATCAAGAGATATTTCAGATTGTGACGCGTATTTTCAGAGGATTTTCTCTCTCTGGCAAAGAAATCCAGGATAAAGCTCGTGCGAAGGAAGCGCGCAGTCTTGGATTTATATTCATCCACAGCGCCGTCCAGCGCGTGGTTTTCCTTCTCAAGTGTACGTGTCATCTTTTTCTCTACGGCCAGCTTCTCTTCCCTGCCGCCAACATGGCGGAAGGTGATAAAGGCAGCCTGATGGCGCAGATACGAGCCGACGATCGTTGCGAGCACGGCAAGTCCGAAAACGAAGCCGTACAAAAGGCTGACTGAGGGACGTGTGACCATCACGGCAACCGTATGCAGGATCTGCAGAAGAAAAGCGATCGGAAGAAAGAGCACGCTATGGAAAAGTCCCTTCGTCAGCGCGCGTATACCTCGCATGATCTCAGGGGAGGCGAGGAGAAGCAAGCAGAGCACGACCTGCATATCCAAAAGCGCAAGCGCAAACGGGAACTCTTGGAAGCCGAGAAAGGCAACCGCATCCACACCGATCAGATGCAGATTCTCTATAACAAACAGAACGAGCGTCAAAAGCAGAGCCGCGGCAAGGCGGACGGCAACGGAATTCAAGCGATCCAAAAACATATCCTTGAACGCCATTTTCTGGCCAACGTTCACGTATTCCTTGGGAGAAAAGAGCTTTCTGTGCGCAGACAGGGCGGAGGTCTCCGCCTCCGTCGGCAACGAGCGTTCGCCAACATCCTCCGGATAATCAAAGATACGAACCGTTCCCTCATCGGGATCGGGCATAACATACGGCTCCGACGGCGGTACCTGTGCTTCGGACTCGGGTGCAAAAAACGCAGGTGTTTCTTGCAGCTGCGGCTCCTCCGCCGCTATCTCGGACACCTCTGCGGCAGGAGTCTCGGACTGCTCATAGCGCTTCAGCAAGGATTCGATCTGTGCGCGCTCGTCCGCCTCCGTGCGTACGGGCTTTTCCGCAGGCGCGGCTTCCGCGGCGGCGGGCTTGGATACGTTCAGGATCGCCTCTGCCGATGCAGGGGCTTCACCCACGCCAATAACGACGGCATCCTCCGTCTCACGCTCCTCCTCTGCCGTGGGATCCACGGAAAGCGGGCGCGGGATCTTCTTCTGCTCACGGGGCTGATCCGCCATGCGATAATTTTCGCTCGCATCCGTGAACTTCGGAACGTAGGTCGAATATACCGTGCGCCGCTCCTCGAGAATGGGCGTATTGTATTTTTCATCCACCTTAAAGGACGAGGGGAGAGAAAACTCCTCTGCATCTGCAGGCAGATCAACGGCAATCACCTCGTTTTCGGTTCTGGAAACGAGGGTCACCTCCTCAACGCGCGGTGCTTCCTTCTCGTATGCATCCAGCGAGCCGCGCTGCGTGATCTCATCAGCCGACGGCGTAGCTGCCGCGGGTGCGGGCTTCTCATTTTCGGGCAGCTCCTTATCGAAAACAAGCCCCGTTCCATCCGCAGAAAAGACGAACTCCTCAGCACCGCCTTCTCCGCTTCGACGCGTAATTTTTCCTGTTTTTATATCATTTTCGGTTTTTTCGAGGATATTCTTGATACGGTCTTCCTTCGCAACCGAAGCATCTGTATTTTTCTCAAAATCCTGCACCTGAAAAAGCCTCCTTATCTTCTTTTTTGCCTTGCGATCTCGGACAGCAGAACGGCGGCCGCTGCCGAAACGTTCAATGAGTTCACCCTTCCGTACATCGGGATCGATACGGTGAAATCACATTTTTCTTTTACCAAGCGGGAGATCCCGTCGCCTTCACTCCCGAGCACGAGGCCGACAGCCCCGTGAAGATCCGTTTTTTCATAGCTTTCACCGCCCATGTCTGCGGCGTAAAACCAAAGTCCCTTTTCCTTGAGCTCGTCCATCGTGACGGCAAGATTGGTTACCTTTGCGATACGCATATGCTCAAGCGCACCTGCGGAGGATTTCGAAACCACCGAGGTGAGCCCAACGGCGCGGCGCTTCGGTATGATCACACCGTGCGCACCCGAGCACTCGGCGCTACGGATGATCGCACCGAGATTGTGGGGATCCTCTACCCCGTCACAAAGAACGATGAAGGGCGGCTCTCCGAGAGATGCAGCGTATTCAAGGATCTCTTCCACCGTGGAATAATTTTTCTCGGCGGCTATTGCAATGATGCCCTGATGCGCTCCGCCGCCGCTCATCATATCCATACGAGCCTTGTCCACCTCGATCACAGGAATACGGCGCGCGGCAGCCTCGCCGAGCAGGAGATTGATCGATCCCTCTCGCTCTCCGCTGCGGATATAAAGCTTTTCTATATCGCGGCCGCCTGCCAGAAGCTCGCGCACGGCGTTGCGACCGATAACGAGCCCCTCCGGCGGCATGGCCGGTGTGCGTTCCGGGTTGCCTTTTTTGGCATCTTGCCTTTTCCGGTCATTGGGTCTTGCATTTCTACGGTCAAATCGCTTTTCCATATAGCCTCCTCATCACTCGTATCCACGGTCTGCGCGCCAAAACAGACGGACGCGCAAGTATATTTTTCCACCTTCCATTATATCATACTTCTTTCGATTTGTACAGTATTATTTTAAAATTTTATTATTTTTGCAGAGCATAAAGAATAAAAAAAGGAAACGGCAAGGATCGTATCCTTGCCGTTTTCTTTTCGCTTAAGGTAATTTTACGCGTTCTTGGTTGCGGCGAAGCACTCGCTGCAGTAAACAGCCTTACCTTCGGTGGGCTTGAAGGGCACCTGGCATTCCTTGCCACAGTTTGCGCATACTGCGGGGAACATTTCTCTTGCTCCCTTAGCTGCGTTCTTTCTTGCGGCACGGCAGTCCTTGCATCTCTGGGGCTCGTTCTCGAATCCCTTGGATGCATAGAATTCCTGCTCACCTGCGGTGAACACGAAATCATTGCCACAATCTTTGCACTTCAATGTCTTGTCCTGGTACATGGTTTCTCTCTTCCTCACTTAAAGTGGTATAAAAATTTGCCCGTGACGGATTCCAACCGACGCCTTTGTAAACAACGCTCTCCCTTAAGCTAACCTGGGCATATAAACAATTTCAGTCCGACAGAAAGCTCTGCCGATTTGCGCGGATGCGCCGAAGCAGACGATCCTTCGCATTTTCAACCGACTTGACGGTCTTTCCTAGCCGCTCTGCCGTTTCGGCCGCTGAGCGACCGTTTACGCACATGGACAAAAACACCTCATACTCATAAGCAGAGGAAAGGGACTTTACCTTTGCGAGAAGCTCAGCAAGCGTTTCATCACGCACAAGCGCATTTTCCACACCGGCAGGAACGGCAACTCGATCGATATCCACCTCAGGTGCCATCTCGGAAAGAACGCGGCGTGTTTTTGCAAAAAGCGCGGCCATACGGCGCAACACGCAGATCCGAGCGTAGAGTCCGAAGGTCACGTCCGACTGCGACAGATCGTATGACAGCGCGGCGGCATACAACGTCACACACGCTTCGGAAAAAGCTTCCTTACGATCCGAGGAGGCCGAAAAGAAGTTTTGCACGCAACGGCGCATCATCGGCGTATACTGCTCCACAAGAGCGGGAAAAACCGATACATCTCCCTCTCTCAGGCGAAAAAGTGCATCGCTGATATTCATGCTTTCATCCATAACATTATACCATTATTATATCTTTTTTTAAATTTTTGTCAATACTTTTTGTTAAAAAATTTTCAAAAAATCAAAAAATTCTCAAAAACTTCCAAACAAAAAGGCGTTTTTTTGTAAATTATGACAAATAATCAAGTTTCCCCGTTGCAGCAAAAAGAAGGCTTCGCCAAACCACGTTCGGCCGCTGCTCAAAGTTGTCTCTGACGCGCTCTGCTTCTGCGCGGCTCTCCCTTGCAATGCGGATAAAAAACAATACGCCCTCCGAATCCGTTACCTCAAGCTCTACGAAAAAACGTCCGTTTTCCGCAGGAACGATAGCGGAGCTTACGCGCCCGCCGCGCTCCGCGAGAGAGATATATTTTGCGGCACAAGCCTCGCTACGCTCACGCAACGCGGGGTCCAGCGTATCGTACAGCTCTCTTGCAACCATACGTCCAAGATCGTTAATGATATAATAGGTTTTTCCGTCAGCCTCCTCGGCATGGATATGTCCGCTTTCCACGAGCATCGCCAGCGCCTCGTCATACTCCATCGAAAAGGTGGGCGCATTGTCAACGATAATATAGCTCATCGTAAGCTCGTCCATCGGGAAGGAAACTCGATCCAGCACATAGAGCAAAAAGACCTTGATATCGGTCATCGTGCGAAGGATCGGTGTTTTTTTCTTTTTCATAATGCCTCCGGATAAAGATAAAGGAAAGGCTTCGGCCTTCCTATGTTAGTATAGGCAAAGAGAGAGAAGCCGAAACGACTTCTCTCCTATGCATTACGTTTATGGAAATGTATTAGTTTTCCTCTGCGGGAAGATACTTCTCGTAATTCTTCTGCTTTGCACGAGCGAAGCCGAAGTGACCGAAATAGTCTACCTCAACACGGGAAAGATCATCACCGATCACGGAAAAGCTTTGGTTGAATACAACGGGGATCACGGGAACATCCTCTGCGATCAGGCCTGCGGCAGCGGAAAGCTTTGCCTCACGGGTTGCAGAATCCTTTGCATCATAG
This sequence comes from Clostridia bacterium, assembly GCA_017938205.1. Lineage (GTDB taxonomy): Bacteria > Bacillota > Clostridia > Oscillospirales > CAG-272 > UBA1740. The sequence continues at coordinate 12,515 of JAGBCA010000003.1, read as the reverse complement.
GCTGCCTTGAGAAGCTGATCGTACTCAGCCTGCTTTGCGGGCGTCCATACACCGAGAGAGGAACGGAGAGATACGCTGTCTTGATTTCCGAACACGGCGCCGTTACCGTTCATAACCGAGCCAAGAGAGGCAAGACCGACGATGGGATCTGCGGAATACATCTGCCAATCAAAGCCGACCACGTCATACTCGACAGAGCCACCCTCAGCGGCCGTCTTAACGAGATACTGCACGTACGAATCGGAATAAGAGATCTCGCCCATGGAGGGATCGTTGATCGTGCTTACCTTCACATCCAGATAGCTGATCTCAACGACCAGACCAAGATTTTCCCAAGCGGTCTCAACGAGTGCACCGATGATCTTGCTGTCGGTATCATTGTTAAGGGCAACCTTGATCTTCGCGCCCTTTGCGGCGGCAGGAAGTGCTGCGCTCGCATCTTGAGCGGTGCTGATGGTCTTGGAGGGAGCAAACGCCTTACCGTTTTCACCCTTCACGGTTTCGGGAAGGAAGCCGGTTGCCGCCTTGGCAAACACAAGAGCCTCTGCGATCGCGGCACGGTTCAGCGAAAGAGACATTGCCTTACGCACGTTCACGTCGGCAAAGATCTCCTTCTCGGAAAGGAAGGCCAGCGTGAAGGTGGAGAGCGTATCGTACGCCTCTGCCGCCTCGGCAAGCGCCGCATCCTTTCTTGCCTCTGCCGTCGCATCACCGAGGAAGAACACAGTCTTTGCCTCGATATCGGCATAGGTCAGAGTGAGCTTCGTTTCGTTTGCGGACCAGAAGCTTACGAGCTTATGAGGAACGACATATTTATCAAAATTCTTGCTGTCACGGGGCTGACGGTATCCCGCGTTTCTCTCAAGCGAGATCTCTCCGCTCTCGACATCATACGAAGCGAGCTTAAACGCACCGTTCGTTGCAATGGAGGAGGCACTCTTCGACCAGGTGCCGGGAGCACTCTCAACCACGCTCTGACGCACCGGAGCGGTAGCGATGGAGGCAAGGTTTGCAAGAAGCGCATCAACGTCCGCATTCTCACGGTAGTTGATCACGATCGTCTTACCATCACCGTAGTTATTGGCAGAAGCACCGTAAAGAGAGGATTCCTCTCCGGTCTTGACTGCCAGCGCACCTTCAATATCATAAAGAAGTGCGGCGGCAGGATTTGCGTTTGCAGGATTGAGCAGGCGCTCCCATGCAAAAACGAAATCGTTGGGAACCACGCGGTTTCCATCCGACCAATAGCTCTCACGAAGCGTAATGCGGATCTCACGCTTTTCCTCTTCAATTTCATAATCCTCTGCGGCGGCCATCTCAAGATCACCGTCCTCATCCAGGAAGAAAAGCGGCTCAAAGAGCAGGCTCATGAACTGCGCCGCATTGTCGCTCACAAAATAATCACTGGGATCAAGGTCATACACCTCGTTTCCGAGATATACGGCGATCTGCGCACCGCTATCCTCTTCTCCGCAGGAGGAAAGGGTAGCAACACAGCCGACCAGAAGGGTCAGCGCCAGAAGCAAACTGATAATCTTTTTCATTTCTCAACCTCCGAAAGGCATAGCCTTCCAATTTTATTACTTTAATATTCTATCACAAAGGAAAATATTTTTCAATATTTTTTTCCGATGTTTTCGATTAAGGGATTTTTTTCGTTTATATGCACAAAACGAGACAAAACAATTTGTAAAAAGCAACCAAATTTATTCCATCACGAGCGTGGAAAGCGGCAACTTCGGTACGCGATGCGTTCCGTCCGCAAGACGGTAATAATGAATGTCACCGTCCTTTGCATCCTCAAGCTCCACCTGCTCTACGGGCACACCGAGAGCAAGCACGAGTGCGACCTTATATTCCTCCGTGGCAAAGCTTGCATTGGTCCTGTCACGGTGAAAGCTGCCGATCATGCAGCCCCCGAGCCCTTCGGAAACGGCGGTGAGCATCATGGACTGCGCCGCAATTCCGATATCCACGTCTAAAAAGGAGGAACGGTTCTCTTGTGCAAGGATAAGGATATAGGAGGTGGGTCTTTCGCCCTTCGCGGGACCGTCCCAATCCTTCAGATAACCTGCCCATGCGAGCTGCTCAAAGAGATATTCGCACGCTTTCTCCTCATGCACAAGGCGAAAGCGAAGGCGCTGCATATTGCCCGCAGAGGGAGAAAGGCGCGCCGCCTCCACGATCGAAAGAAGCTGCTCTCTCGTTTGCTTTTTGTTTTCATCAAAACGGCGGTAAGAACGCGTTTTTTGAATCAATTCTTTCATATAAACCTCCAAAATGCAAAGTTTAATATACAAAATCAAACTCAAAGTCGTAAATACTTACGGTATCGCCTTCCTCGACGCCCTCTGCACGGAGCATATCGATCACCCCGTTTTTAATCAGAATGCGCTGGAAGAAATTGAGCGACTCATAGTCCTCGAAGTTGACCTGCCCCATAAGATTATAGAGCCAATCCCCCTCAACGTAATACACGCCATCCTTTTTCGTAACGACGGTTTCCTTCTTGCCGAAGGTGTCCGCGATCGACTCCTCCTCCGTGACCTCGGACTCATAGACCGTAAGTGGCGGAAGGGTGGCAAGCGTTTTTGCCGCCAGGTCCACAAGCTCGTCAAGCCCATCGCCGCTGACCGCAGATACGAACACGAGCGGACGGCCAAGCTGCTCACAGTAATTTTTCATTTCCTCAATGATCGGCTCGTCCTCCAAGATGGAATCGATCTTATTGGCGACCACGATCTGCGGACGGAGCGACAGCTCGGACGAATATTTTTCAAGCTCAGCATCGATAGTATCGATATCCTCCAAGGGATCGCGTCCATCTGCCGCCGAGATGTCTACCACGTGCAAAAGCAGACGGCAACGGTCCACGTGACGAAGGAAGGCGTGGCCAAGTCCCTGCCCCTCGGATGCTCCCTCGATCAGACCGGGAATGTCTGCGGCAAGGAAGCCCTTTCCCTCTCCCGCGCTGACAACGCCGAGGTTTGGAGAAAGCGTGGTAAAATGATAGTTGGCGATCTTAGGCTTTGCGGCGCTGATGCGCGATAGGATCGAGGATTTACCTACGTTCGGAAATCCGATCAGACCGACCTCTGCCAGCATTTTCAGCTCAAGAAGGATCTCGCGCTCCTCGCCGCGCGTGCCGCTTTTGGCAAAACGCGGGATCTGGCGTGTGGGGGTGGCAAAATGGCGGTTTCCCCAGCCGCCGCGACCGCCGCGGCACACCGTAAAGGTCTCGGCATTGGCCATATCGAACAGGATCTTCCCTGTTTTCGCATCCCTGATCAGCGTTCCGGGAGGAACGGGAAGGAAAATATCCGCACCGTTTTTACCGTGCTTCTTTCCGCCCATGCCGTTATCGCCGTTCTGCGCGACAAATTTTCTTTTATAACGGTAGGCAAGGAGCGTGTTCGAGCCCTCGTCCACCGTGAAGATCACGTTGCCGCCGCGACCGCCGTCTCCCCCATCGGGACCGCCGGCCGAGACGTATTTCTCGCGGTGGAAGGCAACGGCACCTGCGCCGCCGTCTCCCGCCTTTACATACAGCTTAATATTATCAACAAACATACAAATTCCTCTTTATCAGTTCCCTGTTCCGTCCTCGCCCTTCTGGCGGATGGTGAAGCGGATCGGCGTTCCCACAAATCCAAAGGTGTCGCGCAGGCAGTTTTCAATATATCTCTGATAAGAGAAATGGAAGAGCTGCTCGCTGTTGCAGAAGATCACGAAGGTGGGCGGATTCGTGGCGGTCTGCGTCATATAATAGATCTTCAGGCGCTTGCCCTTATCCGAGGGGGGCTGCACACGGTTCATGGCATCGTTCAAGACGTCATTGAGCATTCCCGTTGTGATACGGCGGGAGGACTCTGCGTGCACGCTCTTGATCATTTCATAAAGATTTTCCACCCTTTGCCCCGTTTTCGCGGAAACGTAGGCGATGGGCGCATAGGTCATATAAGCCAGCGCGGTGCGCACCTCGCGGTTGAAGGTATTCGTGGTGGAATTGTCCTTTTCAATGCTATCCCACTTGTTGATCACAATGATGGAGGCCTTCCCTGCCTCGTGGGCAAGGCCTGCGATCCTCTCATCCTGCTCGGTCACACCGTCTGCCGCATCGACCATGATCAAGCAAACGTCCGCACGCTCCACGGCAAGCTTTGCGCGAAGCACGCTGTATTTCTCAATGCGGTCCTCCACCTTGGATTGGCGGCGGATGCCTGCGGTATCAATGAAATTAAACACACCGTGCTTATTTTCCACGCGCGTATCCACGGCATCTCTGGTCGTGCCCGCGATGTCCGAGACGATCAGGCGCTCCTCACCGCACATACGGTTGATGATCGAGGATTTTCCCGCATTCGGCTTTCCGATCACGGCAACGTTAATCACGCCCTCGTCCTCCGCGGTGTCCTCCTCCTCGGAAAAACACTCCAGAACGGCATCCAGAAGGTCACCCGAGCCCGTGCCGTGCAAGGAGGAAAGCGCGATCGGCTCGCGCTCGAAGCCAAGCTCGTAAAACTCATAAAACTCAAAGGGGAGATCGCCGACGCGATCCACTTTATTGACAACCACGATGACGGGCTTGCCCGATTTTTTCAGCATGACGGCAATGTCACGGTCATCCGCAACGAGACCTGCACGCACGTCGCACATAAAAATGATAACATCGGCCGTTTCGATGGCGATATTTGCCTGCCTGCGCATCTGGCGCAGGATCGTATCGTCCGATTTCGGCTCGATACCGCCCGTATCCACGAGAAGGAAGCGACGGTCGCTCCACTCGGCCTCGGCATAGATGCGGTCGCGCGTGACACCGGGGGTATCCTCCACGATGGAACGGCGCTCGCCGATCAGCTTATTAAAGAGGGTGCTTTTTCCCACGTTGGGGCGCCCCACGATTGCTACGATAGGCTTTGACATTTCTTTTTTACCTTCTTTCTGTCTCTCTTACATCGGATCGGCGCATCCGAGAATCGCGGAAAGCAACGCGTCTCCATCGCTTTCCACCGCTCTCACCTGCGTGCCGAGGCGCTCTTCCATTTCTTTAACCGTCATACCGCAGAGGAACACGCTCTCCCCTGCACGAAGGGTGCTTTTTGACAAGAGAAGCTCGTCACCGAGGGGCTTGCCCTCCAGCTGCTCACAGATGTCCTTTCCCGTGAGAAGTCCCGCAACGGTGATGCTCTCACCGAAAAATTTGTTTATGATCTTATAAACGTTGATTTTTACGTTAGGCAAAAGAGCCGCGACCCTTTGCGAAAGGGCAAGAAGCTCGGGATAGGCGGCCACACCCGTGGCAATGCTGATCTCGCGATCCTTCGTACAAAGTGCGCGTAGGCTTTCGGCATCCTCGATCGCAAAGGAAAATTCCTCTCTGAGCGCGCGGAGCATTCCCACGCCGTTTTCGATCTGCGGATAGCCCTCGTAATATTCCTCCTCGGGCAAGGGGCGCCCCGCCTTCAGATACAATTCGTCCGCGAGAAAAAAGAGACGGCTGCCCGTTTTTTCTCTTTGCTTTTCGGAAAAGGCTTCGACCGTATCGATCACGGCGGCAGCCTCTTTGGCCGAAAAGTCTGCCAAGGGATAAAGTCCTTCGCGAAATTTCGTCAGCCCTGCGGGGACGATGGAAACGCTGGTGAGCGCAGGGTAATATTCCGAAAGATCCTGCATGGAACGAAGCAGCTCCGCCCCATCGTTCAGCCCCTTGCAAAGCACGATCTGCCCGCAGATCGAGAGCCCTGCATCCGCAAAGGTGCGAAGATAGGAAAGCACCTTGCCCGCGTTCTTGTTTTTCATCATTTTCACGCGCAGCTCGGGGTTTGTTGTATGGATCGAGACGTTGATCGGAGAGAAGCGCATCTTGACGATGCGTGCTACGTCCTCCTCTGTCATATTCGTCATCGTTATGTAGTTGCCGTGCAAAAAGGAAAGGCGCGAATCGTCATCCTTAAAGTAGATAGATTCCCGCATCCCCTCGGGGTTCTGATCGATAAAGCAGAAAACGCAACCGTTTTTGCATCTCTGCTTCTTGTCCATCAGAGGCGTTTCAAAGGAAAGACCGATATCGTCGTACTCTCCCTTGCGCATGGAAACGGCAAACGTTTCCCCATTTCTTTCAAGATGCAGCGTGACACTGCGCTCCGCAAGATAAAAACGGTAATCCAACACGTCGCGGATGGGAGAATTGTTGATGCTTACAAGAAAATCGCCCGCAAGAATGCCGTGGCGCGCCGCAAGCGAGCCCGGATAAACCTCTGTAATCCTGACCATTTTTCTCTCTCCCCTTCCGCGCCGAATGCATTTCCTTTCGTGCGCCATAATACTCCAAATTATATTATATCATAAAATTTATTAAAAATCAAGGCGGTTTCCGATTTTCGACGAAAAATTTGCTTCAAGAGATTGAAAAAAAGATTTTAATATGATATACTATGAAAATAAAAAGCGGACACACGTAAAGGAGAACCTCATGGAATTTAAGGTGATGACCTTCAATACCCAGCATTGCATGAATTTCATGACAAGAAGGATCGACTACGGCGTGATGGCGGAAGCGATCAAGGCCTGCAGCCCCGACATCGTTGCGCTTAACGAAATACGCGGTCAAGGCGTGGCGGAGGGCTACGATGCACAGATGGATATTCTGGCAAAAATGACCGACATGAAAGGCTATTTTGCCGAAGCGATCCGCTTTGAAGAAAAAAATCCGTACGGAAACGGACTCCTTTCCAAATTTCCGATCCTTTCGGCAGAGGTTATCCCGATCCCCATTCCCAAGGTGCGCCCTTACAAAGGCTACTACGAGGACAGATGCCTATTGAAGGCAACGCTGGATATTCGGGGCGAGAGGCTGACCGTTTTGGTGATCCACGTGGGGCTGAACCCGGACGAGGCAGAGCGCGCGATCGATACGATCCTTGAAAATCTGCCAAAGGAAAAATGTATTCTGATGGGAGATTTCAATATGAAGCCCGATCATTCCTTGCTCGTGCCGATCTTCGAGAGGATGCAGGATGCATCAAAGCAAATCAAGGGCGATACCTTTACCTTCCCGTCCGACAAGCCGGATCGGAAGATCGACTATGTTTTCACAACGCCCGACATAAATATTCTTTCTGCAAGTATACATAAAATCGTAGCATCCGATCATCGCCCGCACACGGCAATTCTTGAATTTTAAAGTAAATTTGAAAACAATTATTTACATATTCCGCAAAGGAGAAGCAAAATGAGATTTTACGAGGACTTAAAACACATCAAGGAGAACAGACTTCCCCAGCGCTCCTATTATATTCCTAAGGGCGCGGCGGAATACATTCTTCTGAACGGCGAATGGGACTTTAAATACTATCCCTGCGACTACATGGAGGAAAAGGAGATCGCCGTTTGGGATAAGATCCCCGTTCCCTCCTGCTGGCAGCTCTATGGCTACGAGGATCCGAACTACACCAACGTTTTCTATCCCTACCCCGTGGATCCACCCTTCGTGCCGGACGAAAATCCCCTCGGCATTTATGGAAGAGATTTTGAAATCAAGGATACGAAAAAGCGCCATTATATCGTTTTTGAGGGCGTTGCCTCCAACGTATCTCTTTACATCAATGGCGCATACGTGGGCTATAGTCAGGGCAACCATTTGCAGGCGGAATTTGACATTTCCGACTTCGTGAAGGAGGGAAAAAACCGCATCGTTGCCAAGGTACATAAGTGGTGCTCGGGCAGCTATCTTGAGGATCAGGATTTCTTCCGCTTCAACGGTATTTTCCGCGACGTGTATCTGCTTTCCCGTCCCGAGGGACACCTCGTGGACATTGATATTCGCACCGAAGGCAAGGAGATCCTTGCAAAATTTTCGGGTGAGGCTGCCGTTTCGCTCTACGACGGTGATACGCTGATCGAGAAGAAAGACGGCAAGGGCGGCGTTTGCTTCACCGTTTCCGATCCCGTGCTTTGGAACGCGGAGAACCCCTATCTTTACACCCTCGTTTTTGAGGCGGCCGGAGAGAAGATCACGCAAAGGGTTGGCTTCGTTTCCTATTCCGTGAATGCGGAGGGCGCGTTCTGCGTGAACGGCGTTCCCGTGAAGCTCAAGGGCGTGAACCATCACGACACGCATCCCGAAAACGGCTGGTGCATGACTGAGGCGGAGCTGCGCCGCGATCTTTCGCAGATGAAGAAGCTGAACATCAACACCATCCGCACCTCGCACTATCCGCCGCATCCGAAATTCCTTGAAATGTGCGACGAGATGGGCTTCTACGTGATGCTGGAGACCGACCTTGAAACGCACGGCTTCGGCAATCGCACGCCGATCGCTCCCAACGAGCCCGGCAAGGCCCACATGGGCTACGACATGGTGGAGCATCCCGAGGGATGGGTTGGCTGTTATCCCGAATGGGAGGAGGCCTTCGTTGAAAGAATGCAGCGAGCTTACGAGCGCGACAAGAATCACGCCTGCATCTTCTCCTGGTCCACCGGAAACGAGAGCGGCCACTGCGACAACCATCTGAAAATGATCGAATATCTGCGCGCGACCGACACGCGCCGCCTCGTTCACTGTGAGGATGCCAGCCGCGCATCCGAGTTTTATCCCGAATTTTACGATCGCCCCGATCTGTATTCCAGAATGTACTGTGCACCGGCAGAGCTGGAGGCATACGCGAATGACGAGAGCAAGCCTCTTCCCTACTTTCTTTGCGAATATTCGCACGCGATGGGTAACGGCCCCGGCGACCTTGCGGATTACTGGGACGTGATCTACAAGTATCCGAAGCTGATCGGCGGCTGCATCTGGGAATGGGCGGATCACACCGTGCTTGTGGACGGCGTTGGAAAATACGGCGGTGACTTCAAGGAGCTAACCAATGACGGCAACTTCTGCGCGGACGGACTTGTGTTCCATGACCGCTCCTTCAAGGCAGGCTCGCTTTGCGCAAAGGCCGTGTACGCTCCCTTCCGCTGTGTGCTGGAGGGTAAAAAGCTGAAGGTGACAAACCTTTACGACTTTACAAACCTCGATCGCTTCACCTTCCGCTACGACACGGTGGTGGACGGCGTGACGGTCTGCACAAGGGAAACTGTGCTGAGCGCCGCACCGAAGGAGACCGTGGAGCTTGCGCCCTATGTGGTTGCCGCCTGCCGTCTCGGTGCTTATATCAACTGCTACCTCTTTGATAAGAACGGCGAGGAGATCGCCTCTGCGCAGTGCAAGATCGATGCAGAGATCCTGCCCTTGACGAAGTGTAATGCGCCCGCAAGCATCATCGAGCGTGACGATGCCATCGTGGCAAGCGGCACGGGCTTTGCTTACGAGATCTCAAAATATTCGGGCAAGCTTTCCTCTATTAAAAAGGATGGCAAAGAGCTGCTCGTTGCTCCCACGGAACTTACCGTGATGCGCGCGCCGACCGACAACGAGAGAAGGATCAAGCAGCGTTGGTATAAGGATGCAGATACCTACTACGGCGAGGGCTTCGACCGCCTTTTCCATAAGTGCTATGAATGCACGGCCGAGGGCAACACCGTGACCGTGAAGGGTGCAATTTCCGCCATTTCCCGCAACCCCTTCTTCCGCTTCACGGCAAGCTACACCTTCTTTGCAGACGGCCGCGTGGAGGTTTCTCTTTCGGGTGACGTGCGCGAAAACTGCATCTGGCTGCCAAGACTCGGCTTTGAATTCTCGCTTGCGAATGCGGACGATTCCTTCCGCTACTACGGACGTGGGGAATTTGAGAATTACCGCGATATGAAGCAGCACGCGAAGATCGGTCTTTACGACAGCACGGCGGATGACGAATACGTGCCCTACATCATGCCCCAGGAGCACGGCAATCACATTGACACAAAATATCTTTATATGAAGGAAAGCGGACTTTGCTTCGAGAGCGACAAGGGCTTTGAATTTGCCGTTTCGCACTACGATGCGATGACCTTGATGCGCGCAAAGCACACCGATGAGATCAAGCACGCAGGCAAGACCATTGCCCGCATCGACTACAAGGGCTCGGGCATCGGCTCGAACTCCTGCGGACCGGAGCTGGACGAAAAATACCGTCTGTGCGAAAAGAAGATCGATTTCGCATTCAGCATTACCATCTAATATTAGAAAGGAGGGCGCGGCCATGACACAGCAGCAGCTTCGACAAATGGAAAAGCTTTTCATACAGCTTCTCGGGGCCAAAGCCTCAACGAAAAAGCAAGCGATCGATGAGGCGCTCTCTCATTTTGATCTTACGCCTTCGGAATTGCGCGAGAGCCGCACCAACGGCAAAAAGAACATTCTCAAAAGCCAGCTCGGCGAGGTTTTTGCCGGGCTCTGCCAGCGCGGCATTCTGATCGCGGACAAAAAGGGTGTTTACACGCTGGCAAAGACGCGTCCCGTGATCCTCAGAGAGGAAAAATGCGAGGCGGCTCTGCTTGCCGCTCTCAAGAGCGGTGGCAAGACGAGAAAGGAGCTGCGCGCGATCCTTACAGCGCAGTTCGGAACGGATCGCACTGTATCCACGCGCGATGACAGCCAGCTTGCCGCTATACTTTCCTCCCTGCTTTCGCGCCTTACGAAAAGCGGCGTGCTTCTCTATGAAAAGGAGATCTACTCGATCTGCGAAAAGTGCACGGCAGAGCCTACGAACCTTTTTGAGCTTGCAAAGCTACGCGCGGAATATCTTGCGCTCGTGCATAGCAAGGGAGGCGAATTTTTCGAGCATTATTTTATGAATCTTTTGGAGCGCTATGTAACGCTTCACCACAAGACGGTGCTGGAGAACACCTCCGTTGGCGGCTCGGAGGACGGCGGCATCGACGGCGTGCTCAAAACGAGAGACTGCCTCGGCTTTGAGGAGACCGTTCTCGTGCAGACGAAAAATCGGCATATGACCTTCTCCGAGCGCGAGATGCGCGGCTTTTATGGCGCGGTGCGCGCCAAGATGGGCTCACGCGGCATTTTTGCAACGAGCGGTACGTTTCACGAGGGAGCAACGAAGTTTCTCGATTCCCTGCCCGACCTCGTTGGCGTGGACGGATACCGTTTGTTCGAAATGGCAACCGAAACGCTTTACGGCATAAAAAAGAGCGGTGGTAAGCTTACCGTTGACACCAAGGTGATCTCATAAGGAGGGGCTATGGATTTTTCGAAATATCAAAAAAACGTCGCCTCCGCCTGCGAGAGCTGCGAGTTTTACGATTACGATGAGAGCGAGGATGCTTACGTTTGCATCCAGCGGCTCGACGAGGACGAGATGAGCCGCTTTCTCGGCGGAAACACTCGCCATTGCCCCTATTACCGTTACTATAACGAATACAAAAGCGTGCAAAAGCAGATTTAAGGTGGCGCTTCTTCTTTGGTGATTTCATCTATAAAAACACGGTGCAGATTGTTGGAAATGACGGTTTGCGCCGTGTTTTTATAAAAAAATTTTTATTTTCGCAAACGAGAAAACGAGAGAAAAACAGAGAAAACGAGAGGAAACGAGAGCTTTTGATTTTCTAAATCGTTTTGGCGCAAAAAAGTTTTCAAAAACCCCTTGACAAGCGAGGTCGGGTATGATATAATATCACCGTTGCAAATCAAGGGGTTCTTCGCCCCAAACAAAATTTTTGGAGGAAAAAAGATGTCTACTTTTATGGCAAACGCAAATACCATTGAGCGTAAATGGTATGTCATTGACGCTGCTAACAAGCCTCTCGGTAGAACCGCTGCAAAGGCTGCAGAGATTCTCAGAGGTAAGCACAGACCCGAGTTCACCCCCCACGTTGACTGCGGTGAGTTTGTGATCATCATCAACGCTGCTAAGGCGATCCTTACCGGCAACAAGCTGGAGGACAAGTACTACCGCCACCACTCCGGTTACATCGGCGGTCTTAAGGAAGAGAACTACAAGCACCTCATGGCGACTCGTCCCGAGCTGGCTATGGAGCTTGCTGTTAAGGGTATGCTTCCCCACAACACCATCGGCGCAAAGTCTTTCACCCGTCTGCACGTTTACGCTGATGCTAACCACGCACAGGCTGCTCAGAAGCCCGTTGTGTTGGACTAATTGAAGGGAGGATAAGTGAATATGTATACCAGTGCTAAGCCCTACTTCTACGGAACAGGTAGAAGAAAGAAGTCCGTTGCAAGAGTTCGTCTGTACCCCGGTACCGGCGCTGTTACCATCAACGGCAGAGATATTGATAACTACTTCGGTCTTGCTACGATGAAGCTCATCGTTAACCAGCCCTTCGCAGTTACCGAGACGGTTGGCAAGTTCGACATCGTTGCAAACGTAAACGGTGGCGGCTTCTCCGGCCAGGCAGGTGCGATCCGTCACGGCGTTGCTCGTGCTCTTCTCACCGCTGACGAGGCTTACAAGCCCCTTCTCAAGAAGGCAGGTCTCCTGACGCGCGATCCTCGTATGAAGGAAAGAAAGAAGTACGGTCTCAAGGCCGCTCGTCGCGCTCCTCAGTTCTCGAAGAGATAATTATTTCTCAACAACAAAGGCTCTGCAATTGCAGAGCCTTTCTTCATACGTCGG
>JAGBCA010000013.1 GCA_017938205.1 Clostridia bacterium | reverse complement strand
CACATCGAAGCCTGCGTTGCAGAACGCCGATATGGAGTGGAAAACCGCCATCCATATTCCTTTTGCTCCGTGATCAATACAGAACACGGGAAGCATAGCGAGCATTCCAATGGCTTCGACGATGAGCACGCCTTTGAGAATAAACCAAGTCAGACGGACGATGCCGCCAACGCTTGGGGCTGACATTGCCTCCTGCATCGTGCTTCGCTGTCCAAGCCCGATCTTTCTGCCTGCGAGAATCGATACCGAAGCTGCAACCGTTACAACACCCAAGCCTCCGATCTGAATGAGTATGAGAATGATAGCCTGTCCAAAATACGACCAATAGGTAGCCGTATCCTGCACGATAAGGCCTGTTACGCAGACAGCTGAGGTTGATGTGAACAAGGCATCCGAAAACGGTGTTACGACACCTTCCTTGCTTGATATGGGGAGCATTAACAGAAACGCTCCGATCAGTATTACTGCCGCAAAGCCAAGTAAAATTACTTGGAATGATGACAGTTTTAATTTATGTAAAGGCCGCATTATACACCTCTCCTTATACTCTTTCTACTATATACATTTTACCAAAAAACAGATAAAGACGGCGTTAGCACTATACCGTGCGGTATTAAGATTGTATAAAGATAGCCCTCGCTCCATTTCGGAACGAGGGGAGGATTCATTCATTCGTATCCGTCTGCACCTCAATTGTGAGCCTCGCTCCAAGGCGGAAGGCGTATTCGAAGATGGCTGCTTCGGCAAGGCTTACGTACTCGTCCCAGCAGTCGTGAAACTTTTCAAAATTTCTTTCTGTTCGTCAGAAAAGCTTTTTTCAAAGTCCTCGTGATGCCTTGACATATATCCGAGGAGTTCCTTCATCTGTGGGGAGTTAGTTCGACTGTCCTCTTGAGGAATTATGTTTCCGTGCCATAGTTCTTTTATCGGGTTGTTCATGTGTTGCACCTCCTGTTAGCACAACAACATACCACAGAAGATAGAGAAAGTCCAGCATTTTTTCAAAAATAAATCCAACTTTTTTCTTTATACTTTCGCTCACGCTCTCTTCCAATATGCATTGCCTTATTAAAAAGCCCAAGGCATCGGAATTATCCGACGCCTTGGGCTTTCTTTTTTTCTGTTTTTATTACCAGAACTTCTTGAAATCGGGGTTCAGTGCACGGCAAAGCGCTTCGAGGTAGAAATAGTCACCCCAGATGCAGCACTCATCGATGCCGAGATTACCTGCATAGTAGTACGTACCGTGGAGGAGCAGACCGTCCTTACCGTCACCCTCGCAGGATGCGTAGTTATCGATCAGGGATTCGAGAATATCATTCATTGCCTTCGCATAGCGAGCCTTGTGGCCTTCATCGAGGGGCATATCCTTGAGTGCCTGGTTCAGACCGCAAACGGCAATGGATGCGGCGGAGGAATCGCGGGGCTCGTCGCCATCCGTAAATTCAAGATCCCAATATGCAACCTTATCCTCGGGAAGGCGAGCAAGGTAATAATCCACGATGGAATAATACTTATCGAGGATCTCATTGTTCTTCATGTACGCATAGGTGAAGGGTACGCCGGTTACACCCCAGGCCTGGCCGCGGGACCAGCAGCTCGTGTCGCTCTTACCCTGCTTCGTGCCGCCGCCGATACGGTTGCCGGTTGCGGGATCAAAGTAGAAGTTCTGGAAGGTGGAGCCATCCGCACGCACAACGGTTTCCATCGTGGTGTTGAAGTGGGCAAAGCCCTTTCTCGTGAACTCGGCGTCACCGCTTGCGGCACCTGCAAAATAGAGCAGGTTGATGTTCATCAGGCAGTCGATAATCAGACGGTAAAGAGCCTTGTTTTCGCAGTTTTCATCCCCTGCAAGCTGAATGAACTGTCCCTTCTCGCGGAATCTGTTGCCGAGAACCTTTGCAGCATCAATTGCCTTTTCCAGGTATCTCTTATCACCCGTGCACTTGTAAGCGGCAACGGTGGAAAGCGTGAAGTTAAAGCCGATATCGTGGTCACCCATACCAACCATGTTATCCACTCTGTTAATAAAGGTTTCAACCAGCTTCTTTGCGAGGTTCAGATACTTTTCATTCTTGGTATAATCATAAGCAAGGAAGAGCATACCTGTGTAGAAGCACTGCGTCCAACCGCCGCGGTTCTCGCTGTGGTCGTAAAGGCCTTCCTTTGAGGAGGCCGAGGGAAAATCCTCGGTGAACTTCTCCATCAAGCCATCGAGCTTGAGAAGCGCTCTGTCCATCGCAGCCTTGAGCTTATTCTGATCAATCGTTACGTTCGTCATATCCGTTTTCCTTTCGGCACCCGTAGAGCGGGTGATTTTTTTCGGGCAAGCGGTGCTTTTAAACCGAGCAAAACGCAAAGTGCGCCGCTTTTTCTTGCACAAAACCATTATATTACAAAAAGGGAAATATTTCAAGTGTTTTTTGAAATTTCAGAAAAACTTGATGGCTTTAAGATTCTTTCCGACTCGTCCCGAGCAAATCCTTCCGTATTTGCGGATCCTCCATCAGCTCGGAAAAGGAAAGGATCAGGGAGCTTTCGCACCAACAGGTGGCGTAGAATACACCGCCGACCTTTTCGCGCCCCTCCCAGTCCGAAAGATTCACGCGCTCACAGATATACCCTTCGGGGAGGGTTCGGACCGGAGCATCTCCGTCCGGCCAGGTGCGGATGGGGCGTGCCGCCGTGGAAACGCTTTGCGGAATATAAAATACGATGTCGCGAAGGAGCGAAAGGTATGCTTCGTCCCCCGTATACCGATAAAGACTGTAAAGCGCCTTGCCGGGGTAGGTTGCGATGCCGGGCGAGGAATGCTTATTTTGCACGCTGGCGAAAACGCTTCCGACCGTGTTGATCCCAAGCCTTGCAAACTCCGATCCCTTCGGGAAGTGATAGGGATAAGAAACCACCCAGGTGGAGAAAAGATGCGCGGCATCCTTTGCATAGGAGAGCCACTTTTCCTCCTTCGTTTCTTCGTACAAGGCCATCAGTCCCTCGACGATGGCATAGCCGCTCTCGCTATCCGGCGCACAAAGTACATCGCCCGGACCGCCGTAAGTCATTCCCTTGCACACGAAAGCGCGATAATATTCCTCGCCTGCAAGACGCGCAGTATGAAGATAGGCTTTGTCGCCAAAAAAGGCGTAGGCACGCGCAAGCGCGCCGATCGCAATGGCACCGCAGGCAGTACCGCCAAAGAGCATTTCACCGTTTTTATCGTTTACCAATTGTCCGAAGCTGCCGTAGCGCGTATAGAGCCGCACGAACGCATCCGCCACGGTGCGTGCCGCAAGGATCCACTGCTCCTTTGGCTTCATCAGCTTGAAATGCTCAAACAAGTAATAGAGCGCATCCGCGCTTTTACGGATCAGATGCGCCCCCGAAAGATACGGTCTGCCTCCGGAATCATCTTCGATTTTTCCTTGATAGATATTGCCGTAAAAGAAGCCGGAGGGAGAAATATGCGAGGTCATAAAATCCAAGGTTTTGACGGAGCGCTCTCGGCTGATCTCGCTTCCCTTCCGCAAAAGGGCAAGCGAGGACTGACCGCCGCCGCACCAGCCGCACTTCCACCGATGGGTGGCCTCGGCGTAAAACTCGCCGCTAAAGTTGCACTCGTTAAAGTGGCGCTCCATGATCTCCCAAAGCGCAGGGGTATAAAGGTTTTCGGCGGGTGCGCCGTTCAGCACGCATTTTCTATTGCGAAAAAAGACCTCGAAAAAGGCAGGAAGATCCTCACATGAGAAGGCGAGCACGCGCATACGAATGCGTATCTCATCCCCCTTTGCAAGCGTAACGCCTTGATCCTCCGACGGCTGCCATGGGGCGCACAAGCGGTAGGAAAGTTCGCGATGCGCAGGCAATTGCAGGGTGATCCGACCTTTCTCTATGGCAAAGCCGATGTTCTTATCCTTCCATCGCTGCTCCGTAAAAACGAAAAAGGCTTGGTTTTTCTCGGGATAAAAGATCCCTGCGCAGGGCACGGAAAGATCACCGACACCGACCTCGATCCGGCCGCTGCCATCGGGAAAAAGGGCGGGGATCTTCGTTGTTATGGGGCGAGGATCCGCCCCGATCTGATCCTTTGCATAACGCGGCGGATAGGCGGCCTCTACCTGCGGAAAACGGTTTCCGTCATAGGCGCAGGCAGGGAGAAATACGTACGTATCCTTTTCCCATTCGGGAAAGAGAAAGGATGCTTCAAGAAAGGCGTTTTCGCAGGTGCTTTTTGCGGCGAAGGAGAGCGTTTCGTTTTGGTAAGAAAGCTCTCCTACGGAAGAAGTAAGTTCTATTTTATAGTTCAAAACGCGCTCCTTTCTACCAAAAATATTTTTTACATAATGAAATCGATCTTTGAGACACTCAAAACCGCGATAAAACGCAGGAATTTAAAGAAGAAGCAATGATTGAAATACCGTTCAAGCTCGCATTCGCGCTTGCCGAATTCCTCCTCAAATTCTTCGAGCAGGCACTTCGCGGCGGCATCGTCTGCTACGGCCTTTTTCGCTATGATCGCGGCGGTTTTCTCAAGAAGATCGATATAGTGGGAAAGCAGACGGACGGCAACGGTCTGCACGCGGACGTCACTGTTATAATGCGCCTTCACAAGCTCTCTTCCCTCTTCAAAAAGAGGCGCAGCGTTAGAAAGCTTTTTGGCTATTTGGGGGCTATAGTATTTTCCGACCTTTTCGTTTTCCGAGCCAAGCCCCGTGAAGTATCTCCAATCAAAGACCTCTCCGACCTTTTCAAAGAAGGAAAGGAACTTTTTATGATCCGAACCGTACAGATGTGAGAAATAATCCGTGACGATCGCCTCATGCGGTGTTTCTGTATCAAAGAGGGTGCGGCCGAGGGTGTAGAGCAAAAGTCCGTTCGGAAGGAAGGGGCGCAGATCGCCGTCCTCCACTACGCCGTCAATGCCGATAGATTTATAGAGGCGGATCTCGTCGCCGATCAGCTTTGCCATACCGAGCGTGGAGAAATCGCGATACTCTGCCCAGCAGAAATGATATTCAAAGGCGAAGGCAGAGCCGTGGAAGCACCTTCTCCAATCGTTATAGAACGCAAGATATTCCTCCAGCGTTTCGGCAAGAAAGATGTTGTTTCTTTCGTAAGGCGGATTCTTGGCGTTCACACCGTTTTTCGGAATGCTGTCAAAATACTTTCTCGTGAAGGGGGCAAGCATAAAGACGAAGCGGTCGGGATTTTTGAGAGCCGTTTTTTCGGGTGCCCAAGCAATGTCAACATAGGAAAGAAAGACGATTTTTGTATCGATTTTTCTTTTTGTCATTTCCTCGTCAATCGCGTTCAATGTGTCAATATACCAGTCGGATGGGATCTTTTGTTTACAATTTTCGCATTCGCAGTGGTTATTGATGCCATCGGCAAGCCAAACGTGCAAGAGGTCTACGTTCCCGTGATCCTCGGCATAATCGGCAACGTTTTTCGCCACCATGGCGCGTGCTACAGGGTTTGACATACAAAAATTCGTATTGATCGGAACACCTTCGAAGAAGCCGCGCTTGCCGCCGACCTTTGCAAGATACTGCCTTGCGCCTTCGGGGATATGGCTTTCGTCCGTCTTGTACCATGCGAAGCAGGAATCGATCCCAAAGGCATCAATGGCAAAGCCGTGTCCCACATCATGGAACACGAGGCCACGGCGGTCGATCTCGCTCTCACAGCTGCGCTTCCAGCCAAGGATCTGCCGCGGCGTGACCGGCTCGGCAGGGCGGTTTTTCTCGTTGCGCAGGTGATTGTAATAGCTATCCGTATAAAAGGTGGGGATACGGAACTCGAACATAAAGGTGTTCATACCGATCTTTGGCAGAAAATCGATGATTTCCATATTCGTTTGCTGAGAAGCGGCGGTGGCGTTGGCAAAGCCTCGATAGCGGCAGGAGGGCTTTTTGCGGAAGGAAACGGCGGCAAGAGAGACGCGGTCGGGGATATATTCTCCATCCACACCGGGAAAAAGCCATCGGCAGCCCTGGGCGCGCAGATATTCGTAGACCGAAAGAAGCACAGCGCGCGGATTGTTGCCCGCTATGATTCCGCCCTCGGCATTGCAATCGGCATACAAGATCTCGTCAAGATACGGATCCTCTACGTCCGTATCGTCAAGACCGAGATCCGAGAGAAGCCCCACGCGGAAGCCTTTGTTGGCTTCGGGATCGTATTTTACGATGATATTTCCTGCCTCGGGCATCATCATACGCAGATAGCGCTTCAATTCCTCCGCGGCAAAATCCACGGCAGAGGCCGCACTTACTTTATATACTGTCAGCATTTTTTCTTTCTCCCTTTTATGCAAAATCAAAGGAAATTACGGGAACGGTTTCTCCCTCTCCCCAAAGCGAAAGCGGGATCAGGCTAAGGCTCTCAAATTCATCCGAAAGAGCAAGATCGTAGGCGCGCTTGCGGTTGTTTTCCACCTTCAGCAGCTCGATCTCCTTGCCATCCTTCGTGCCAACGAGCTTAAAGGAGCGGCAAAGCGTTGCAGGCATATGAAGATCGGGGCTTGAGAGCTTTTTAAGAATACGGGTATTGTGCGTTCGGTCAACCACAGATCCCTCCTGCGTTTTACGGTTCAGATCGCTGTCAAACACGATATGAACGCTTTTTAAGGGCGTTTTTTCGACGGTATAGGTGATGCGCTCGCCGATTCTTGCCTCGTAGCGTGCATTTTCTTCGGTGGTACCGTAGTTTTTGTGTCCTCTGTCCTCGCCGTTTCGCAGCTGTGCGTTTGCAACGTTCAGGGCGGCAGAGCGGCAAAGCAGAGAGATCTCGCGCTTCTTCGAGGGAAGGAAGCAATCCCCTGCCATCAAGTGCGCTTGTACCTCGGCGAGCTTTTTCCGATCCTTATATACGCCATGCGGCGTAACGCCATATTTTGCGCAAACGGCGGCGGCACGGCCAACCGCCTCGCCGAGCAGACCGCAGGTTGCCATCACGCGCATCGAGCTCATGGCTACGTGCGTCATGCTGATGTTTCTACCTGCGAAAAAGAGGTTTTCCACATGGGAGGAATACAAAGCGCGGTAGGGGATGGAATAAGGAGGCGTCAGATGATAATAGGTGTTCGGCTCACCTCTGTGGTAGAAGCCGCCCGGAAAATGATCGTCCAGAGGCCAGCCGCCGTAGGCAACCTCATCCTCAAACACGGTGTTCTGCGTGAGATCCTGCTCGCGGACGGTGTATTCGCCGACCATGCGGCGGGATTCTCGCTTACCGGGCAAAAATCCGAGAAAATCCACGTCCCAGGTTTCGGTTTTATAAGCACCGCTGTTCTTCACGTAATCCCATGTACCGAGAGCGAGCGAAATAAGCTCGTCGCGCACCTCTTCGGTATCGTGGATGGAATCGCGGTCACCGCCAAGCTCCAGATACCAGAAATTCTGTCCATCGTCGTAAGGATCGGGGGAGCGGCCGTAGAAATCCGCTTCGGTCAGCTTCTTTGCAAAGGCGGGCGGCGTGAAGGAAACGGGGTGCTCGGTTTCTCTTGCACCGATGAGGCAGGACATTCCCATCGTCATCGTATCGCCCTTCTCGGTCTTGGTATTCTCGCCATACTCATCCTTGCCCTCTCTTCCCATACGGAAGGCCGCCCCCGTCAGGGGTGCAAGAATACTGTCGCCCGAGCAATCGGCAAAGTTTTTTGCCTCGACGACGAAGAAGATCTGCGTTGTCATCTGGTATCCCTTGACGCTCCTTATGCGCGTATCGCGCCCATCGGCGAAGCTTCCCTTCTCCACCTCGGCATCCATGCAGGTGCAGTTGAGAAGCAGGGTGATATTTTTTTCTCTTTTCACAAAGTCGAAAAGCACGGTATCAAAGAGCGGATAGCTCTTTGAGGGGTTGCGGTACATATTTTCCAGCGCGATCTCCTCAAGAATACCCGTTTCGCGGTTGTTCTCACCAAAGGAGCCGCAGATCCACATACGCATCTCGGAGGATGCATTTCCGCCGAGGACGGGGCGTTCCTGCATCAGTACCACCGATGCGCCCTCTCTTGCGGCGGAAATCGCCGCACACATACCCGAAATTCCACCGCCCACCACGCAAAGGTCGCAGGAAAGCTTTTTGGTTGTAAGCATAATATTTTTCCTTTCGATATTGACAAAATTCATATTCTTTATTATAATTGTATTACATATTTTTCATATTTTCTATGAAGAAATCGCAAGAAAATATAAAGAAAGTGCAAAACATGAAAAAACTAATTGAAAACGTGCATTCGTATTTTGAATATCTCGGGCAAAGCTGCCGTCTTTTCTGCTCGGTGCATTTTTCGGAGAGCTCTTATGCGCATCTTTCCACACGCCTGATCACCGCGCTTTCGCCGCACATGACGCACAATCACCCCTACTGCCGCTACGTGAAGGAGGCGGGACACCACAAGCTGTGCATGAAAAATCAAAAGCAGATCCTTGCCGCCTTAGAGGGTGAGGACTGCATTTTTCACACCTGCCACGCCTGCGTGCGGGAGCTCCTTTACCCGATCTGCTCCGAGCAAAAGCGTGTGCGCGGCTTTCTTGCTGTGAGCGCCTATCGGGGAGAGCGGGACGGCACAAAAACGGTGCATGACGAGGGGCTGTTTTCCACGCTGTACGGAACGGAGCCGCCAAGGGCGCTGACGGATACGCTGATCTCTCCGCTTTGCATGATGATCGAGCGGCTGATCGAAAATGAGCCCGACGAAACCGAGAGCGAATTCAAGCGCATCGTCAGCTACCTTGCCGAAAATCACACCCACGTTTCTCTTGACGAGCTTTCTGCACATTTCGGGCGCAGCCGCTCGCACATCAGCCATCTTTTCAAGGCGAATGCGGGATGCTCCCTGCGCGCCTACTGCAACGATCTTTGCCTACTTGATGCCAAGGCACTTTTACAAAGCACCGATCTCTCGGTCAGCGAGATCGCCTACGAGATCGGCTTTGAGGACGCGAGTTATTTTATCAAGCTTTTCAGAGAGAAATACGGCGTTTCCCCGAGGAAATACAGAAACAGATAAGAAGAACGCGAGGTGCAGAAATCGGCAACCTCGCGTTCTTTATAATTTTAAGGAAAAAGACGCAGTTTTTGGCAAAGAGATTTTGAGGAAAAATCGTCGGCTAACGAGCGACGGCGTAGAAATCTACGTCGAGCGAGGAAACGGCGATTTTTACCAAAATATCGAAGCCAAAAATTAAATCTTGGTTTTCCACTCTTTATCCCACGGATAATACATCGTGATCACCTCGCCGCCTCGCTTGGAGGATTCCTCGGCGTAAATGCCCGGGAGCGTCATCGCAAGGCCCTCGCGCAGAGAGATGGGGGCAGGATCGCCGTTTTGGACGGCGCGGAGAAATTTATCCATCATGGCATAGTCCATACCGCCGTGACCGATGGCATCGGGGTTGCCTGCATAGGCAGGGGGCATAAATTCGCCGCCAACCTCATGGAGTTCCCCGTCGCTCTTCTGGGAATTATAGCGGATGACGGGCTTTTCAAAGCGTTCGATACGCTCCATATAGCCCTCCGTTCCGAACACGCGGTAGTTGTGGTGGCCGATCTTGGCGCGGCAACGTCCGTTGCGCAGAAGGCGAACGACAACGCCCGACTCGGTCTGGAACTGGGCGCAGGACATATCGTCCTTAATTACGCGGGGATCGTATTCCTCGCGCGGGCCGTGCTGTCCCGTTCCCATACAGGAAACGCGGCGCAGATCCTCGGAAAGCACCGTAAGAAGCGGACCGAGAGAATGCGTGCAATAGCGGATCGGGCAAAGAAGCTTGCGCCAATCGCCGTTTTCATTGAGCTTGATCTTCTCCTCGGATCTCGGGAGCGACCAATGGATATACTCAGCCTCCATATAATAGGGCTTTCCGAGCTCGCCGCTCTTATAAAACTCGCGGAGCATGACCGTGAATTTCTGCTCATTCGGGTTTGCGCCTACCGAAACCATGGCTTTGGATTTTTGGGCGGCCTTCCAGAGGCGATCTGCCTCATCAAGATTTGCGACCACGGGAATATCCGTCAGCACGTTGATGTTCTTTTCCAGCGCCTTGATGATGAAATCGGCGTGCACGTCCGCACCCGTTTCCACGATCACGATATCGAGCGCTGCTTTTTCCAGCATTTCGTCGTAATTCTCGTAAAATACGCAATCCGGATACGCTTCGGCAATGGATCTATCGCACCGCCATTGCTGCTCATAGAAGTTATGAGGAAAAAGATCGCAGGCGGCGGCAGGGACAACAAATTCGAATTTATCGCCTGCAAGCAAAAACATATGGCGGCCGCGATGCCCAAGACCAACCACACCGACACGAAGTTTTTTCATAAAAAAGCTCCTTTGTTTTTTCTATATTTTAGCATACCGCGCGGCGGTTTTCCATACCTTACGTAAAAACGAAGGATTTTTTGCAAAAAATGGGATTTGTGCAATGAAAGGGGATGGCGCCTCCCCGCGCAAGCGAAAATGACGAAAATCAAATGAAAACTCACTTTTTTGATAAATGAGCTAAAAAATATGATCTAAGGTTGAAATTCTGCGAATTTCTCCATCAAATTTTAGTCATTTTCTATTT